>DASZAN010000036.1:0-42143 GCA_035945115.1 Allostellaceae bacterium | reverse complement strand
CTCGATCCAAGGAATGGCGTCTGAAAGCGCGCTCGCGCTCGGCGAGGTGACGCTGAAAGCAACGCTCTCGGCGCCGCCGTCGAGTTTGAGCCTGGTGAGCTCCCTCGCGACACGATCGAGCGCCTCATCCCAGCCGATCCGCTGCCAGCCCGGATCGGGGTCTCCCTTCGGGCGTGTCCGCTTCATCGGATGGAGCAGGCGGTCGGGGCTGTAGACAAGTTCTGGCGCCGCACGGCCTTTGCCACAAAGCGACCGTCCCGTCGGATGATCCGGGTTCCGCTCGACTGCGACCAAGCGACCATTCTCGACAACCGACACGCAGCCGCAGCGCGACCGACAAAGCGCGCAGTATCCGGGGATCTTCGGCAACACGTGTCCTTCGGGCACAGCAGACCCTCCGTCCAAGCTCTAAGCTAGCCGGTCCCAACAATCCGAGGTCGCTCGCGAGAGCCGGTGCTTCATGATGCGCTGACTCGGCGTTCTCTCGAACTCCGATACGACCGCAATGTATCGCGGATTCTGATATGGCGCGAGGCGACGGCCGAGCCAGGCGGAAAGCACCGGCGGGTCGACCTCCTCACCCGACTTTGGCTTGACGAAGAGCTTCATCTCCTGCTCGCCAACCTCTGCGGCGACGCCGATGATGGCGCAATCTTCCACCGCGGGATGCTCGACAACGACGCGTTCCACCTCCCAGGCCGAAACATTCTCGCCTTTGCAGCGCACGCTATCCGTCATTCGGCCGAGGAAGGTGAGATTTCCCTCGCTATCGAGCACCCCGAGATCGCCGGTGTAGAGCATGGCGCCGCGGATCGCCTTCGCCGTCGCTTCGGGGTCACGGAAATAGCCGACGAAGAGTGCGCTGTCCGATCGTGCGCGTACCACGATCTCGCCGCGCTCGCCAGCGTGAACGAGCTGATCTCGTTCATTTCGAAGCTCAAGGGAAAACCAGGGGACTGGGCGACCAACCGAGCCGACGAGACCACTGTCGTTGAATGTCGTGATGCTCGAGGCCTCAGTCATGCCATAGCATTCGCGAATTTGCACCCCGAACCGTTCCTCGAAGGGACGCCACACATCCTTTGGACAGCCGCCGCCCCAGGCAATGCGTACGCCGTGCGCGCGATCGAAGGCGTTCGGTGGTTGCTTCAGCAGAATTTGCAGAATGCCGCCGAGGTAATGAATGTGCGATGCGCCATACGCTCGCGCGTCATGCCAGAAGCGGCCGGCGCTGAAGCGGTCGACCATGGCGATGGTGATGTTTCGGATCAGCGGAAGCACGAGCAGCTGCATGCCACCGATGTGATAGAGCGGTTCCCACATCAGGAAGACGTCGTTCTCGCGCGCCGCCGAAACGAGCGCCACGCCCTCGCCAGCAAAGCGCAGCATCGCGTGCGAGAGCAGCACGCCCTTGGGGTTGCCCGTGGTCCCGGAGGTGTAGCAGATCGCAAGAGAGGCCGTGGGAGGCGGAATGCCTTCATCGAAACGTGCATCGGTCTCAAGAAGTCGATCGAGCTCTTCGCCGGCGCCCTCGCGATGCGTAATGATCCCGACGTCCTCGAGGGCCGTGCCGCAATCACGGATGGTGCCGACGAGATCGGCATCAGCGACGATGAGTCGCGGCTCCGAGTGTTCGATGATGTATTTGAGGCCCGGCCCACGTTGCTGGACGTTGACGGGCACCCAGACAACGCCGGCGCGCGCGAGCCCGAGAATGGTTGCGATGGCCGCGGCACTATTGCGCAGCATCGCAGCGACGCGGTCGCCGCGAACGATCCCGCGGCGGCGCAATCCGGCGGCAAAACTATCTGCCTTCCGTCCGAGATCGCCGAATGACAGCGGAGCGCCGTTGAACCGCGCAAACAGGCGATCGGGCTCGGCGCGCCCTTTCTCTTCGAATAAATGTAAGAAGCCTTCGCCCCCGATCATGATGTCACAAAGCCGCTTGCCGTGCAGATCAGCGGTTGCGTTTGGCGGCGGCTCGGCTGGCGAAGAACTCCTCCATCATGCGCGCGGGCTCGCCGCTGGCGAACGATTCCCGTTGAACGCGGATTCCCGCGGCGAGGCAATCCTTGAACCCGGCCTCGGTGACTTCGCGGAACCGTTGCTTGTTGAGCCGCATCGCGATCGGCGGCTTCGCGGCAAGTTCCTGCGCGAGCGCCACGGCTTCCGCCAACACCTGATCTCGCGGAACCAACTTGTTGATGAGACCGAGCGAGACGCATTCCCGGGCGTCCATCATGCGGCCGCTGAGGGTGAGGTCGATGGTGCGCGCCAGCCCAATCATTTCACGCATGATCCAGGGTCCGGTGGTGCTGGCAATTCCAGAATCGATTTCGGGCTGACCCATTCGCACACCGTCATGGCCGACACGGAAATCGCAAAGAAGGGCGACCTGGAATGCGGAACCGGCGGCGACGCCATTGAGCGCGGCGATCAGCGGCTTCGACAGCGAGCGAATGAGCCCGTAGAGATCTTCCCATTCGCGAATCCACTCTTCGGCCCGATCAGGATCGAACGCCATTGCCTCGCTGAGATCCTGACCAGCACTGAAAGCCAATTCGCCAGCGCCAGTGAGGACCATGCCGCGGATCGTGGCATCCGCCTCGAGGGCGCGAAGCACGTCCATGAGTTCCTCGCGCATGGGGCGGTGCCAAGCATTCAGAGTCTCCGGCCGATCGAGTGTGACAATGGCGACGGCGCCTTGCCGGTCCGTCTGAATGTAGGCTGGCATGAGATCCACCCTGTAACTTGGAGTTCGAGCCGCGTAAACAATGAAGCGACGCCTCGCGGAGCGTGCCAGACAAAGAGGGAGGCTGCAACTCACCGCAGGCAAGCTGGACATCGTCGTGCTCGGGACCGGAAGACACGCCGCTCGGATTGTGTTTCACCGGCCGCAACGGCGTTGGTCTCGGAGTGTCCCAGCACTGGTCTACCCACTCTTGGCGACTGAACGGCGGCGGAGCAGTTCTGCTATCACGACGAACACGGTGACGAAGACGAGAATGAACGATGATACGGCGGCAAGCGTGGGGTTCACTTGCAGAAGCAGGTCGTTCCACATCTGCCGCGGCAATGTCGCGGTGCTTCCGCCGGTAACGAACAGCGCCACCGTCAGATCGTCGAACGACGTAATGAACGCAAAGAGGAAGCCGGCGACAACACCGCCGCGGATTTGCGGCAGGGTGATATGGTAGAGCGTGCGAAGCCTACTGGCGCCTAGGCTCCAGGCCGCCTGATCGAGCCGCTCGTCATATGTCCGCAGCACCGCCATCACTGTGATCACGACATAGGGCACGGCGAGGATTGTGTGGCCGAGCACGAGGCCGAGAATGGTGCCAACCAATCCCACCCGCGCGTAGACATAGAAGAGCGCGACCGCGAAAATGAGCCGCGGCAGCACCAGCGGTGCCAGAATGAGCGCCAGGATGGCCATGCGCGCGAAGATCCGCTGACGCACCAAGACGAAAGCCGCGGCCGTGCCGAGAGCCGTCGACAACATCGCGGTTGCGAAGGCGACGATGAAGGAGCGGATCGTCGCGTCCACCCATCCGGGTGAGGTGAGATAGGCCTCGTACCATCGCAGCGAAAATCCCTGGGGCGGAAATTGGATGAAGGTCCCAGCGGTGAAGGACACCGGAATCACAAAAAGCGATGGCGCGCACAGAAATGCGATGATGAGAATGACGAAAGTCCAGAGCATGCCTGAGCCGAGGCTCCGCGTCGGGCGATCGGCGCGGACCGGAAATAGTCTCTCCCAAAGCTCGCCGGCTTGGTCCGTCAGCCATCCGAGCGTGGCGATCACTCGCGCGCCAATCGAAGCGCTGACGCGCGCGACCACGCCTCGACCACCGCCAAAGGTACCAATGGCATCGTCGCTTCCCGCAAGCGTCGACATGCCGAGGAGGCGATCGTAGACGTAGAAGACCACCGCCGAAGCAGCGAGCAAGACGACCGATAAGGCACCAGCGAAGCGCCAGTTCAGCACTTCCTGAATGACGGAAATGATCACTTGGGCAAGCATGGTCTCGCGTCGGCCGCCAAGAAGTGCCGGGGTGATGAAGAAACCCAGGGCCGTGATGAACACCAACAGACCGGCGGCCGCCAGACCCGGCAACGAGAGCCGGAAATAGATGCGCCAAAATGACTGCCCACCCCGCGCACCGAGGGTTCGCGCGGCTTTCACGAGCGTCATGTCGATGTTCTGCATGACCGACAGCATGGCAAGAATCGCGAGCGGCATCATCGCGTGAACCATGCCGATCATGACGCCGGTAAAGTTGAAGATGAGGCTGAGTGGCGCGTCGATGATGCCGAGTGCGGTCAATAGACGATTGACGGCGCCGTTCCTGCCGAGAAGGATCATCCAGGCAAAGGTGCGCACCAGGAAGCTGGTCCAGAACGGCATCAGCACCAGCAGCGTCAGGATGTCCCGCAGACGCCTTGGCGAACTCGCCAGAAAGTACGCGACGGGATAACCGGCAAGGATCGCAAACAACGTCGTCCAGCCCGCGATTTTGAAGGTGATGATGAGCGTCTGTAGATAGACGGGTGTTTTTGCGATCCGGGCGTAGTTTTCAGTCGACAGATGCCCCGCCGCGTCGAACGCACTGAGGAACAGAATCTGCGCAACGGGAATGATGAACAGCGCGATGATGAAAAGCAGCAGCGGGTAGATCGGCCAAGCCCGAAGAAACGGCGATTGGCTTAGCGGCGGCCGTATGGCGGCGGCTCCGACCGTGCTCATTCGTGTCCACTCTGGCGGAGCACCAACCCGTCCGCGGCACCCCAGCCGAGGCGCAGGGCATTCCCCGGGTGTAGCCCGAAATGAGCGTGGTGGCTCAGGTGCTTTGCGGAAAGCACTGCCCCTCCGGGCAGCGTGACGAAATAGCGCGTGATGCCGCCGACAAACACCATCTCTTTCAGCACGCCGACAGCACTGTTGTCAGCGCTTTCTCCCGAGTTCATAAGCCGCACGCGCTCTGGTCGGAGGACGAGTTTGACGGCCTCGCCTCGGGAGATTTCAACATCCGCGACAGCGCTGATCTGAATGCCGTCGGGACCAGCAAGACGCATGATCCGTCCGGCTTCCTCAACGGTCGCGTCGATAATGTTGGACTCGCCGAGAAACCGAGCCACGAACACGTTCCGTGGCCGGAAGTAAAGCTCCTGCGGCGTGCCAATCTGCTCGATGCGCCCATGATTCATGAGGCAGATGCGGTTTGACATCGCCATCGCCTCTTCCTGGTCATGCGTGACATAGAGAACCGTGATCCCCAGTCGCGCGTGCAAATTCTTGATCTCGAGCTGCATCTGGTCGCGCAGTTGACGATCGAGTGCGCCCAGCGGCTCGTCCATCAAGATGATGGATGGGCCATAGACCATGCAGCGAGCGAGCGCGATCCGTTGCTGTTGCCCGCCGGAGAGTTCGCGCGGCAGGCGGTCTGCCACATGAGGTAACTGAACGATCTCGAGCGCGCGCCTTACCTGATCCGCGATCTCCGCGGGAGCGACTCTCCGCATTTGCAGGGGAAACGCGATATTTTCGTGCACCGTCAAATGCGGGAAGAGCGCATAGTTCTGAAAGACGATGCCGATATCCCGCTTGTTCGGCGGCGCGTAGGTCGCGAGCTTGCCGTCGATCCAAATTTCGCCGGCGGTCGGCGCAACGAGGCCGGCCACCATCATCAAGAGCGTCGTCTTGCCGGAGCCAGAGGGCCCCAGCAAAGTCAGAAACTCGCCCTCGCGAAGCTCGAGGGTGGCGTCGGCGAGCGCCGTGACCGTTCCGTAGCGTTTCCATGCATGACGGATGGAAAGCTTGGTTTTCGCCTCCAACACGCCTCGATTCCCTGGACCAACCGACATTCTGCGCACCGCGGCAACGGGGCCGCAGTGCGCCTTCGTTTCTCCCAATCTACGCCAGCAACCAAGCGTTGAACCGCTCGATCGCTTTCTCCTTATTCTTCCCCCACCACTCCGTGTTCGATTGCAATAGCAGCGTGAAATTGTCCGGTGCCGTCGGGAGGTATTTGGCGCGCTCTTTGGGGATGTAGTCGTAGGCCTTCGGATTGGTGGGACCATAGGGCAGGAGCGAGGCGAACTGGGCTTGTCGCTTCGCATTGGCGCAGAACTTGATGAACTTCTTTCCGAGTTCGACCTTGGGGTCGCCCTTCGGGATCACCCATCCTTCCAGTGCATAGATGCCTTCATTCCAGGAGATCTCGACCGGTTTGCCGGCGTCGATCACGACCTGCGCCCGCGCATTCCAGGTCGGTATGATATCGACCTCGCCGCTCTGCAACATCTCCGTGGTTTGGGCACCGCCGGTCCACCATACATCCACATGTGGCTTGATTTGATCGAGCTTCTTGAAGGCTCGATCCATGTCGATGGGATAGACCTTGTCCTTCGGAACGCCGTCGGCCAGCAGTGCCACTTCAAGCATGTCGATCGGGTGCTTGTGCATCGCACGTCGGCCAGGGAATTTCTCGACATTCCAGAAGTCCGCCCAGCTCTGCGGTCCGTTCTTGCCGTATTTGTCCGTGCGATACGCAATGATCGTGCAGTAGATGTCGCTACCGAGCCATCCAGGCTTGCGCGCTTCGGGCATGATCTGAGCCATGTCCTCGCCGCTCCAATCCAACGGCTCGAGCAGATTCTGCGGTGCAAGCTCGAAGACGTCGGCATCGGTGGCGATCACGACATCCCACGTGTAGGATTTCGTCTCGACGTTGGCTTTGATTTCGACGCTCGGATAGTGCTGGCGGGCAATATGATTGATTTGGACATCGGCCTCCTGTTCGAACGGCTTCACGAAAGCCGCGTCGCAGGCGGGCGACCACACGCCGCCAGGGTCCGCGATGGTGATACTCTCCTTGGCCCACGCTCGGAATGGAATGGAGCCGGCGGCGAGCGCGGCGATACTCGCTGCCGTTCCCTTCAACAGATCACGTCGCCCGAAGGAATAGCGTGTCGGGTCGGCCAGGAAATCTCCGTGGGTCATGGATATACCTCCCTGGATAGCTTGCCGCATGGCACTGCGGCTTCTTTATTCTCCCGAAGTATGACGCCCGTGCGGTCCGCAATCCAGCGCTTGTGCCCGCCTATGTTCACGGCGACGGTTATCGCGGTAGTCTAAACGCTGCGACACCCCATCGGAGATAAAGGGCATGACCCATCCAGGCGCGCTCGACCGCACCAATCGTGCCGAGATCATCCAAGCCCGCATCGATCTCGCCGCGGCATTCCGGTGTGCTGCTCGACTCAATATGCACGAGGGGGTCTGCAACCACTTTTCAGTGATGCTCCCGGACAAGCGCTTCTTGATCAACCCGAAGGGAACCCATTTCGAGCGGATGACCGCGAGCGGCTTGATCCTCATCGACGAGCGCGGCAACACGCTCGAAGGCACCGGCCGAGCGCCGATGACCGGTTATGCCATTCATACACGCATACACCTCATGCATCCAACGGCGACGGCGGTCCTGCACCTTCACGCACCGTACTCGACGGCGATTACGGCGATCCGCGGCGGCCGCTTGGAAATGGTGCACCAGAACTCAGCGCGCTTCTTCGGCGAAATCGCCTATGACGACCACTTCAATGGCATCGCCGTTCAACCGAACGAAGGCGAACGCATGGCAAGCGTCATGGGCGGAAAGCGCATCCTCTTCCTCGCCAACCACGGCGTGATCGTCGTCGGCAAGAGCGTGGCCGAGGCGTTCGATGATTTCTACTATCTTGAGCGCGCCTGCCAAGTGCAGCTCATGGCGATGCAGTCGGGCCGGCCGCTCAACGTGATGTCGGAAGACCTCGCTCGTCTCACCCACGAGCAGTTCGGTCTCGCCTCGATCAACGCCGATCTCCACTTCAGTGAGATGAAGGCGATTTTAGATACGGAGTGTCCCGACTACGCCTCATGATCAAGAGTGCTTCGTAAGCGCTTCTTTCGGATGAAGTAGGGTTCCAGCGAGCGAGGAAGCACATGCCGAAAACCACATGGATCAAGGGCGCCGACTGGGTCATTGCGTGGGACAAAGCGGCTGGCCGGCAAAGCTATCTCCAAAACGGCGATTTGGTTTTCGCCGGCGGTGAGATCACGTTTGTGCGACGAAACTATGGGGGCGATGCCGACGAGATCATCGACGGACGCGGCCTTCTGGTGATGCCGGGTCTCGTCGACCTTCATTCACACCCTAGCACCGAGCCGTTCTACCGCGGCATACGCGAGGAGCACGGCATCCCCGAGATGTATATGTCGGGACTCTACGAGCGCTCGCAGGCTTTTTCGCCAGACCTCTCCGACCGACGCGTCGGCGCCGAAGTGGCGTATTGCGAAATGCTGCTCAGCGGAATTACCACGGTGGCCGACCTCTCGGCGCCGTACCCAGGCTGGATGGATCTTGCGGCAAAAAGCGGTCTTCGCGTCTATCTCGCGCCGGCTTATGCGTCAGCGCGCTGGTATCTCGAAAATGAATGGGAGCTTAGGTTTCGTTGGGATGAAGCAGCCGGAAAGACCCGCTTTCGGGAAGCTCTAAAGTTAATCGACGAGGCGCAGAGTCATCCTTCAGGCCGTCTTTCCGGCATGGTTGGACCAGCGCAGATCGATACCTGCACTGAGGAGCTGCTGCACGAAAGCCTCCAGGCGGCGCGGGAGCGCGGGGTTCCCTTGACGATCCACTGCGCGCAGAGTGTCAACGAGTTCAATGAAATCATCAAGCGATGCGGCAAGACGCCGATACAGTGGGCAAAGGAGATCGGAATTCTCGGCGCCGACACAATTCTTGGCCACGCGATCTTCATCGATGAGCATTCCTGGCTGCATTGGCACAGCCGCGACGATCTCGCGATCATTTCCGATACCGGGACCTCGGTCGCACACTGTCCCTCGCCGTTCGCCCGCTACGGGCAGACGCTCGAAGATTTTGGTCGCTACCGACGCGCCGGGGTCAATCTCGGACTCGGCACGGATGTAGCGCCGCACAACCTTATCGAGGAAATGCGGCTCGCCGCCGTCCTTGCGCGTGTCGCCGCGGAGGATATCCGCACCGTCTCCACAGCCGACCTGTTTCACGCGGCGACGGCTGGCGGCGCTGCGGCGCTTGGCCGCGACGACCTCGGACGACTGGCACCGGGGATGAAGGCCGACCTCGTGCTGGTCGATCTCAAAAACCCCTTCATGATGCCGGCGCGAGATCCGCTGAGATCGCTCATCTATACGGCCGCAGACCGGGCGATCAAGCATGTCTATGTCGACGGGCGAAAAGTCGTCGAGAACCGGCGCGTGCTCACGCTCGACCACTCTGCGGCATTGGACGCGCTGACGGAGGCGCAGCGGCGGATGGAAACTTCCGCGCCGCAGCGCGACTTCAAGAGACGCCGTGCCGAGGAGATCGTCCCTTTCAGTCTTCCTCTGATGCAATAACGTTGCAACACACGGCGCCCGGAACGGGCGGTCGTTCATTTCACCGGGTGTCCCTCGATTGCTGCCGCAGGAGGCGAATTCTCCGGATCGAGGCAACGCTGGACGTAACCCGCGACCATCGGCGCCCAGGAGGTCCACAGCTTCCGTAGATCCGCGATAGGACTATCGGAATAGTCGACCCGCAAATCGATTGGCGGGAAGGGCACGCCGGGATGCGCCACCTTTATCGCGGCGGAGCGAAGCGGGAACGCTTCGCCGCCGGCATCGAGCCCGTATTCCAGCGCCATCAACAACCGCTCGGTCAAAGGGCTTTCGGGGGCTGCTTCGAAGCCCTTCGTCATCGCGGCCACCACGGAATCGTTCGCGAGGCCATTGCCGATGGCAATGGCAGCTCGTCCGATCGAGGCGCCCTTGGCAAGGGTGCAGTGTGCGCCGGTGGATTCCGCGACGCGGCCTTGTCGGTCCAACACGGCGAGTTGCCGCCAGGCACTATGCGGAGTCGATGCCACCATCTCGGCGAGTGCTTCCTTTGCCGATCGCCCCGCCGTGAGGCACTTCAGTCCAAGGACGCCAAGGCGCGGATCAGAGCGAGCTTGCGACAACACCACACCGGCCTCCGGTGCCACGAACGGGGCGCGGCTGCCCGCCGCCATGCTCGATGTTGCGAGCGCGCAGCCGAATTCGCCCGTCCGCGTGCAAAGACCTGCGATCGAAAATGTCATGTCGACACCCTCCGTTAGGTCCTCGATGCAGTCTCCACTCGCCGACGCAATTGCACCATGGACCGATAGCGTGCGCCAGTGCCATCTGCATATGCTGGCGCCGGCGGCCGGCGCGGCCGATGCCCATTGCTGATGTCCGGAAAAGACGGTAAGGGGACAGCGCTCAAACTCGCGGAGGCAGCAACATGAGAGACCTGGGGAGGAAGGTGATACGCGGTGGGCTCCTGCTGAATATTTCCTCCCACAGTGCCCATCCGCAGGATCTCATCGTCGAGAACGACACGATTGCAGAGATCGGCCCGCCCGGACTTGCGGCACCTGATGACGCACAAGCGATCGATGCCGCCGGACGACTGCTGATGCCTGGATTGGTCAATGCGCATACGCATGGCCATGGCAACCTTATGAAAGGGGCCGGCGATCGCTGGACACTCGAGGCTTTGCTCAATGCCGGCCCTCATCTCAACGGCGAGCGCGTGCTCGAGGACAAATACCTGACCTGCTTGCTCGGCGGGCTCGACATGATTCGCGCGGGCGCCACCGCTTGCTATGACTTGTTCTACGAATTCCCGGTGCCAAGCCTCGACGGCCTCGCGGCTGCGGCGCGTGGGTACCGCGATGCCGGACTGCGCGTCGTGCTCGCGCCCATGATCGCTGATCGCAGCTTCTATGAGGCGATTCCAGGACTGCTGGAGGCGATGCCGACCGACACATGCGGGATGCTGCAGAAGTTCCGTCAGGCGCCTGGTGCTGAAACGCTGAACGTGGTCGAACGGATCGTGAGCAATTGGAGCTTCGCCACGACGGAAGCGCGGCTGGCGCTGGCGCCGACGATTCCGCTGCATTGTAGCGACGACTTCATCCTCGCCTGCAGAGACATTGCGCGCGATGCCGGGCTCGGGTTGCATCTGCATCTCGCGGAATCGAAGCCGCAAGCGGTTGCTGGCATACGGCGTTACGGAAAGACGCTCACTGCCCATCTCGAGGAGCTCAACTTTCTCGGACCGAGCCTGACCGTCGCCCATTCCGTGTGGCTCGACGACACCGATATCAAGCGCCTTGCGGATCACGGGACCTCGGTCGCGCACAATCCCGGCAGCAACCTCCGCCTTGGTTCGGGGGTTGCTCCCGTCCGACGCATGCGGGATCGCGGTCTCGTTGTCGGCATCGGCACCGATGGAGCTCACTGCGCCGACAATCAAAACATGTTCGAGGCGATGCGGCTCGCCTCGTTCGTCAGCCGCATCCGCTCGGTCGATGCCGAAAAATGGCTCGCGACCGAAGAGGTGCTGACGATGGCGACGGCAGGAAGTGCACGCGCTCTCGGCCTCGGCGATCACATCGGCACGCTGGCACCAGGGTTTAAGGCCGATATCGTGTTTCTCGATCTGGCCCATCCGAATTTCCTGCCGTTCAACGACCCGACCAACCAGATTGTGCACACCGAGAACGGCGGTGCGGTCGATAGCGTCATGGTCGGCGGCCGGCTCGTGCTCCATGGTGGACGATTCCAGACCGTCGATCTGGATGTAATTCGCCAGAAGGTGACCGCGCGCGCCGGGGAATTGCGCGAAGGGAATCGCGAGAGGCGGGAATTGCTGCAACAGATCGAAGGCATCGTCGGTCGATTCTGTGTCGGACTTGCCCGCGAGCCATACCCCGTCCACAGCCTCGTCGGCGAGTGACGCAGGCGACTCTTCCCTCGCGCCTCTCTGCTGTTCGGCAATGCCTCGGGGGTATATGGTGATGCGGGGATCGCCTTGATGCGGAGGCTCCATGCGCCGGGAAGCAAGAGGCGGACGGCTTGTTCTCGAGAGGTTGACCAAGCTCTACCAGAACATTGCGGTGGTGAATGCCATCGATCTTGATATCGCGGCTGGCGAATTTCTGACGTTGCTCGGCCCCAGCGGGTCCGGCAAGACCACGACCCTGATGATGGTGGCGGGATTCACCACGCCGTCCGCCGGCGACATCCTCCTCGATGGCAAGGCGATCGGCGGGCTTGCACCGGAGCGGCGAAACATCGGCGTCGTTTTTCAAAACTACGCTCTCTTTCCTCATATGAACGTGTATGAGAATGTTGCCTTTCCGCTGCGCATGAGGCGCCAGTCCAGGTCGGTCATCGAGGAGCGCGTCCGGGCGGCTCTTCATTTGGTTCAGCTGGGCGATCTTGGCGAACGGATGCCGCGTCAGTTGTCCGGCGGTCAACAGCAGCGCGTCGCCTTTGCGCGGTCTCTCGTCTTCGATCCCGATCTCCTGCTCATGGACGAGCCGCTCGGCGCGCTCGACAAGAATCTGCGCGAGCAGATGCAGTTTGAGCTGAAGCGCCTCCATAGCGAGCTCGGCATCACCATTCTCTACGTCACGCACGATCAGGAAGAGGCCCTTACCATGTCCGATCGCGTCGCCCTCATGAACAAGGGGACGATCGAGCAGCTAGGACGGGCCGACGAGCTCTATGAGCATCCCGCGAACCGCTTCGTCGCCGAATTCATCGGCGAATCGAACGTCATCGAAGGCCATATCGAGGCCGGTGGCGGCGAGCCTCATTCTTGGTTCGTCGCAGCGCAGGGTGCGCGTATTCCGATTTCGCCCGATCGAAGGTTGATCGCCACGGGTCAGCGGGGCCTTATGGTTCTGAGACCGGAAAAGCTAGCACTCGCGGAGCGAGGCGCGTCGCCCAAGTCCTGTCATGAGATGGCGGGGCGGGTGATCGAGCTCGTCTATGTCGGCGACGTCACGCGCTACCGCGTCGAGACGGACCTGGGCCTCCTCGTCACCGTGAAGATGCAGAATCGGCGCAATACGCCGCGCGCGCGTGAGGGGGAGACGGTGTGCGTCGCCTTTGATTCCGCCGATGCGCGGATCATGCCGGCATAGGATGCAATAGGGAGGGTCACGATGAAGAGGCGCGAATTTCTCTTGACCTCCGGTGCCGCGGCATTGGCGGCGACCGGGCCGTTCTTCCACGTCAATCGCGCGCGCGCCGACAAGGGCGAATTGGTGGTGGTGAGCTGGGGCGGCGATTACGATCAAGCGTTACGCGAACTTGTGTTCCCTGCTTTCGAAAAGACGACGGGATACACGGTAAAGCTCGACGCGCCGCCCGAGACCGCCAAGCTCAAGGCCATGGTCCAAAGCGGCAATGTCAGCTGGGACGTCATCATGACGGATATCCCCGCCGTGCTCACGGCGATGAAGGACGATCTGCTGGAGCCGCTCGATTATCCGGCCATCGACAAGGCCAAGCTCGATCACATCCCCCAGGAGCTGCAGCGCTCGCATGCGCTGGGCCAGCGGATTTACTCCTTCAACATCGTCTACAACACCAACCAGCTGCCCAAGGGGAAGCACCCTCGCAATTGGGCCGAAGTGTGGGACGCCAACCGATTTCCCGGCAGCCGCACCTTCAATTTCCAGGGCGGCATCGAGCCGCAGCTCGAGGTGGCCCTCATGGCCGACGGCGTGCCCATCGACAAGCTCTACCCGATCGATGTCGAGCGCGCGTGGAAAATGTACGACAAGCTGCGGCCGCTCGTGGGTAAATGGTACACATCGCATGCGCAGGCGATCCAACTGATCGGTGCCGGGGAAGCCGCCGTCGGATGCACCATCGGACCGCGCGGCATCGCCGCTAAGCACAGCGGCGCGCCGATCGACGTCGAATATAACCAAGGGAAGCTTGCCTCCGACAATTGGTGCCTGACCAAGGGCGTGCACAATAAAAAGGTCGCGATGGAATTCATCAACGCTGCCATTGACGGCAAGGCCCAAGCGGGAATCTCGCAACGCGTGCCTTACGGGCCGAGCAACAGCGGCGCGTTCGAGTTCCTGTCGGCGGAGCAAGCGGCCGACCTCAATACCTCGCCGCAGAATATCAAGGAGCAATTCTGGCAGCGCGTCGAATGGTGGGCGACGCCGGGCCCAGAGGGGAAGACGCCGCGCGAATCTCAGGCGGCGCGATTCGCGAAATGGATGGTCAAGGGGTGACCCGCGCCGCGTCAAACCTTGGGAAACGCGCGACGATGATGCATGCCTGAGCTCGGGGCTGCGGCCACACTGCCCGCCGCCAGGCGGTTCTGGCGATCGCGCGAGGGACTTCTCGTGCTTCCCGCCCTCGTGTTCTACGTCGCCATCTATGTTTATCCGCTGTCGCGTCTCGGCGCCTGGAGCGTCTACGACAAGGGTTTTACGCTGAAATTCTATACGGAGCTGTTCGTCGAAAGCATGTATCTCAAGGCGCTCGGCAACACGCTCGAGATCAGCCTTCTCGTCACGGCGGTGTGCCTAATCCTGGGTTATCCACTCGCCTACCTGATCGCAACGACAGCGCCGACACCGCGGCGTATTCTGATGGTCCTCGTCCTCGTGCCATTCTGGACGAGCATTCTCGTGCGCACCTTCGCGTGGATCGTCATTCTCGGCAACAATGGGCTGGTGAACCGCGCGTTCATGGCGACCGGTATCATCGACCATCCCGTCAAATTGCTCTTCAACATGGTCGGCGTCCAGGTTGGCATGGTGCATGTGCTTCTACCGTTCATGGTCTTTCCACTCTTGAGCGTGATGTCGCGCATCGATCTCAACGTCGTCCGCATCGCGCGCAGCCTCGGCGCGACACCAACCCGCGCATTTCTTCACGTCTTTCTTCCCTTGAGCATGCCTGGCGTCGCCGCCGGCTGCGTGCTGGTTTTTCTTCTGGCCATCGGGTTTTACGTTACCCCAGCCCTCTTGGGCGGACCCGGTGAGATCACGCTCGCGACCCTGATCGACATGATGATCAACACGCTGCTCAACTGGGGCTTGGCGGCGACCTTGGGCATGCTTCTTGTCGCCGTCGTCGCCGGCATCTTCGTGGCGTTCAGCAGCCTGATGGGCCTCAATCGCATGATCGGCGCTGGCGGCGACCCGACATGAAAGCGAATGGCGGACCGTCGCCCGGCCGTGCGGCCCTGTGGATCTTCTGCGCGTTGCTGCTGGCCTTTCTCATTGCACCAATCCTTGTGATCATCATCACATCATTCAACGCCACTCCTTACCTTGAATTTCCGCCGCGCGCCGTCTCGCTCCGTTGGTACGGCAGTTTCTTTTCTTCGGCGCATTGGGTCGAGCCGACGTTGCTGAGTGCGAAAATCGCGGTCATCACCATGATCTTGGCGACGGTGCTTGGAACGGCGGCCGCCATCGGGATTGTTCGGGGTGGTTTCCGCGCCAAGCGAGCGATTGAACTCTTTCTAGTCTCGCCCGTCGTGGTTCCGATCGTCGTGTTGGCTCTCGGTCTCTATTTCCTGTTCTCGAGCTACCATGTTCTCGATACGCCACTTGCCCTCTGCCTCGGTCATACGGTGATCGCAACGCCGATCGTCATCGTCATCGTCGCCGCGGCGCTTCGGTTGAGCGACCGGTCGATGGAGCTTGCCGCGCGTAGCCTCGGCGCGAATTTTTGGCGAGCGCTCTGGTTTGTGACGATTCCTTCCGTCAAGCCGGCGGTCTTGTCGGGCGCGGCCTTCGCATTTCTCATCTCATTCGACGAGGTGGTGGTGGCGATCTTTCTCGGCGGGCCCGATGCAACAACGCTCCCCAAGCGAATGTGGGAAACGATCCGCTTCGAGATCGACCCGACGCTAACGGCGATCTCGTCGCTGCTGACGCTGATCGCTGTTCTTGTTCTCATATGCGTTGAACTTGTACGCCGAGCTGCCGATGTCCCCGACAAGACTTGAATCATGAGAACAGGACCGAGGGCTTCATGACCACCACTCTTATAAAAAACGCCGACTGGATCATCGCTTGGAACAAAGCGCTCGCCCGGCATGAATATTTGCAGCACGGCGATATCGCTTTCGCGGAGGATCGACTCACGTTCGTGGGGCAGGGTTATCGCGGCTCCGTAGATCGCGAGATCGACGGCCGCGGACGCATGGTCATGCCGGGGTTCGTCAACATCCATTCCCATCCCACGAGCGAGCCCTTCAACAAGGGCCTCATGGAAGAGCGCGGTTCGCCACGCCTCGGCATGAGCTCCCTCTATGAATTCATGTTGCTGGTCCGCCCAGACGATGATGCCAGGCGCGCCGCGGCGCTCTACGCAGTGGCGGAACTCATCAAGAGCGGCGTCACGACGTTCACGGACTATTCCGCACCGCGCCGCAATTGGGCCGACGATCTCGCCAGCACCGGGATACGCGCCTGTCTCGCCCCCTCATACCGCTCGGCGCAATGGTTCACGCCGAATGGCCATCGCGTCGAGTACCGATGGGACGAGGCGGCGGGGCGCGCGGCGATGACGGCGGCGCTCGCCATCGTCGATGCCGCCAATGCGCACCCTAGCGGTCGGCTTTTCGGCATGATCGCGCCGGCGCAGGTCGATACCTGCACCGAGGAATTGCTGGGCGCCAGCGTCGAGGCGGCGAAGGCAAGAAACGCGCCCTTGCAGATCCACGCCGCGCAGAGCGTCGTCGAGTTTCGTGAGATGGTGGCGCGCCATGGCAAGACGCCGCTCAAATGGCTGCACGATCTCGGTTTTCTCTATGAGGGCGCGATCATCGCCCACTGCATCTTCATTGACGAGCACAGCTGGATCAGATGGCCCTATCGCGGCGATCTCGAGCGGATGGCTGCCGCCGGAGCGTCGGTCGCTCATTGTCCCAACATCTTCGCGCGACGCGGCATTCTCTTGGAGAACTTCGGCAAGTACCGAAGCCGCGGGATCAATATTGGGCTCGGAACCGATACGTTCCCGCACAATTTCATCGATGAGATGCGCTGGGCGACGGTCGCCTGCAAGATCGCTGGCGGCAGCGTCGAGGCGACGAGCCTCGACGAGGTGTTTCACGCGGCGACCGTTGGGGGCGCGAAGGCTTTGCGGCGAGCGGACATCGGCCGGCTGGCGGTCGGATGCAAGGCCGATCTGTCGCTGGTGGATCTTCGCCATCCCACCTTGCAGCCGGTGCGCGACCCGCTCAAGAGCCTCGTCTTCAGCGGTCTCGAGCGGCCGATCACGGACGTCTTTGTCGACGGCGAGCATATTCTCGTCGCCGGAAAGCTTAAAACAATTGACGAGGCGACAGTCGTCGAAGCGTTGAACCGTGGACAGCGCGAGGCGCTCGCGAACGTGCCCGCGGCCGATTATGCGCACCGCCCGACCGACGAGATCTTCCCGCTCAGTCTGCCGATAACCGCAGCACCGGCTCACGATCGCCGAACAGGGTGAGCCGGCGAGACCGTTATCACTCTCGCGGCAGGGGATGACCCGAGGCGATCACCGCGATCAGGCTGCCGAGAAGGGCGCCCCTTAGGGCAATGGTGGAGACCTCGACGGTCTCGCGGCGGCCGCAGGTGTCGTGAGAGATGGGACCCAGCCCATCGAGCGTCGGCACGCCAAGTGCTGCGGCGAAACTGCCGTCCGAGCCACCGCGCGAGGTCACTTCGAAGATCGGTGCGCCGAGCTCGGCGCAGATCGTTTCGGCGAGGCGGAATAGAGCGACTGTACCGGTCCCTCGCGGGAATGCCGGGCGGCTGATGCCGCCCTCGAGCGTGAGGCTTACGCGGCGGTCGGCGAGGGGGCGATTGACAATGCGCCCGACGCCGTCGAGAAGCGCTTGCGCCGCGACCGCATCAGGTGCACGGAGGTCGAGATGAAGCTTGGCGTCTGGCGGCACCACCTGACGGGCGGCGCCGCCTTGAAAGATGCCGACGGACGCGCTGATGCCTCGCTCATGGTGCGAGAGTGCCTCCAGCTCGGGGATGAGGCCGGCGAGAGCGCGGATGGCGCTGGCGCCTTTTTCGGGCGCGGTGGCGCAATGAGCCGAGAGTCCTTTGGCGCGGACGAACACCGCGCCCACCGCACCTCGCGCCGTTACGACCCCGCCGCCAGGCCGACACGGCTCCAGCGTCAGACACGCATCCGCCCCACGTGCCTCTTCCTCAATCCAGGCACGACTCTGCACGCTGCCGAGCTCCTCATCCGGCACTAGTAAGAAGGCGCACTCGCCAAGGCCGGAGAGATCGCTCCCGATAGAGGCGCGGAGCGCGAACAGCGCGGTGATGACGCCACCCTTCATATCGCCGACGCCAGGCCCGGTAATGCGGTCGCCGCTCCTGGCAAAGGGCCACTCGGCGGCGGTTCCCGCTGGCCAGACCGTATCGGCGTGTCCGAGGATCAGCAGCTTGCGCCGGCCGCCAAAATGGCGGCGTGCCGTCATCTGGTCGCCGCGTCCCGGAAGCGGCCGGCGCTCGATGACAAATCCCAAGCCGCGCAGCTCAGCGGCAACGAGATCGATGAACGCATTGACGCCCGCCGCATGATAGGAGCCGCTGTCGATGTTGACGGCGCGCTCGAGCAGCGCCAGAAGCTGCGGCAGCGCGGCGTCCATATCAACGGCAAAACTGCGCGGATGCGTCGTCATGTCTCCTCCTCGCCTCGTCGGATGCGGGATCGCTGGTCGTCGATCGATAAGATGCTAGCATTGGCGCGTGCCAAGCTGAACGGAGCCGAGGCATGGACGTCTTTGACAGGGTCGCCGGGCGGATCTGGGGCTCGCCGGCGATCGTCGATGACTTTCGCACCCTCTGCAGCTTCGGCGGCCGTTTCGCTGGCACCGAAAGCGAGGCCCGGGCGCGGGAATTTCTCGCCGCCCGGCTCGCTGTGGCCATTGGTGTGCCGGTCCGGCGCGAGTCCATCCCGTATCGTGGATGGGACCGCGGTCCCGCGCACCTGAGGCTTACCGGTGGTCGTGAATTCCCAGCTTGCGCCCTCGTGCGGTCCCCGGCGACGCCGCCGGGCGGATTGCGCGCAGGGGTTCTTGACCTTGGCCGCGGCACGCCGACGGATTTCGCTCTTGCGGCCGAGCATGTTCGCGGCCGGATCGTGCTGGTGAGGCACGAATACATGCTGGCGGCCGGCCACATTCATCGCCGGCGCAAATATGAGATGGCGAAAACGGCTGGCGCTGCAGGGTTCCTCATCAGTTGCCATCTCCCCGGCGGGCTCATGGTCACGGGCTCGTCGGGCGCCGGTGCCAGCGACGACATCCCCGCTGCCGGCATCAGCTATGAAGCGGCCGCTGCGATTGCCGATGGCGCAGAGATCACGCTCGACATCGCGGGGAGGTTCATCGATCGCGTCGCGGAAAACCTGTTTGTCGACATTCCCGGCAAGACCGAGGAGCGGGTGGTGCTCTCCGCCCATCTCGACGGTCATCACGTCGCGGAGAGCGCGATCGACAATGGATCTGGCATTGTGTCGGCGCTTGCCGCGGCGGCGGCGTTGAAGGATATCGTCGGAAGCCAACGTCGCGGCTTGCGTGTCGCATACTTCAATATCGAGGAATGGGCATTGCTCGGCTCACGAGACCACCTCGCGGCACTTCCAGAGGCGGAGCGGCGCTCGCTCGCCTTTAACGTCAATCTCGATTCGGTTGCGGGTGCATCGGGTCTTGCTGCGCTTACCAGTGGAATTCCCGCTGCCGAAAGCCTGGTCGATGCCGTGAACCGCAGTCACGGCTTCGCCATCCGCGTCCACCGACCCTTCATGGGCAATTCCGATCACGCCAATTTCGTTCGCGCGGGGATCCCGGCACTGCGGCTGTGCTGTGGACTCGACGACCCCACCTCGAACCTCCGCTTCCTCCTCACGGCAGGTGACACGGGCGACAAGGTCGACCCGAACGAATTGAAATCCGCCGCCAGCGCCGCCGCAGCGCTGGTCCTGGCCGCTAGCGAAGGCGATATCCCCCGCCTCTCGCCTGAGGACATCGCGCGAACGACCGCCTCGATCTGAGGCGACGCGCGGGCATCGGTGCGACCTGCGGTTACCGGCGAAGCGAGAAAAGACTCGACGGGCCCTCCCCATTCAGCGCACCTTTTCGGTCGGGTCACGCTTGGCGTGGGGCGGAACTCGACATGACCTTCTCGATCGCCGGTCGTTGCGCGCGAACCGGGCAATTCGGCGCCGCGGTGGCGACCTCCAATATCGCGGTGGGCACGCGTGTGCCGTTCGCGCGGGCCGGTGTTGGCGCGATCCTCACCCAACATCGAACGGATCCGCGCTTGGGTCCGCGCGGGCTCGATCTGCTGTCGTCCGGCTGCACCGCAGAGGAAGCGCTCGGCGCTCTCATCGCGTCGACGACCCATATCGATTGGCGACAGCTTGCTGTGATCGATGCGGCCGGGCGCAGCGCCGCCTATTCAGGCAAGCATGTGAAGCCGCATCTCGGTGCGGTTCACGGCACCGACTGCGTCGCTGCCGGCAATATCCTCGCCAATGACCGAGTGGTGCCGGCCATGGCGGCCGCGTTCGAGGCCCAAACGAACAAGCGGCTCGCCGATCGGCTACTGATGGCGCTGGAAGCGGGGCTCGAAGCCGGCGGTGAGCATGGACCCGTGCGCTCGGCGGCGCTGCTGGTGGTGCACCAGGAACAGTTTCCGCTCGTCGACTTGCGCGTCGATGCCGCGGCGCGCCCCATCGCGGCGCTCCGTGCCCTCTGGCAGGAATATCTGCCGTGGGTCGACGAATTCGTCGTGCGCGCGATTGATCCCGATCGCGCCCGCGGCGGCAGCTGACGTTCTAGACAAGGAGGCCTCTCATGCGCGTCAGGCAGAGTCCGCGGTCTCTCTGGCTCCTCCTGTTGATGACGATCCTCGCCTTGGTGAGCGCGCCGCAACTTGCTGTCGCGCAGGGCATCATGCGCATATCCGTCGGCACCTCGCTCGGCAGCCTCGATCCCGCGCGCACCTCCACGGGCGAGGAGTACATCTACGACAATCTCGTTTTCAACGGGTTGACGCGCATGCGCCCCAACCTTTCGATCGAGCCCGAGCTCGCCGAAAAGTGGGACTACACGCCCGATCTCAAATCGTGGACGTTCCACCTCCGCCATGGCGTCAAATTCCACAATGGTCGGGAAATGACCGCCGAGGACGTGATCGTCACATTCAAGCACATCCTCGATCCCGCGACGGGCTCGCCGCCGCGAAGCAACTACGACATGATCGACAAGATGATCGCGGTTGACGATCACACGGTGCGCTTCGACCTCAAATATCCCTATGGCGGATTCGCGGACATCTTGTCAGATCGTCAAGTGAAGATCGTGCCACACGATCTGATCGGCGAGCTGCCGACGCACCCCATCGGCACCGGTCCCTTCGCGTTCAAGAGCTACACCCCCGGCGATCGCTTGGTCCTGGTTAGAAATCCGAGCTATTGGGAAGCGGGAGCGCCCAAGCTGGAAGGCGTCGAATTGCGTATCATTCCCGAGATGAGCGCGCGCATCGCCGCCTTGCAGGCGGGTGATCTCGACGCCATTTGGGAGCTGCCGCCCGAGCAGGTCAAAAGCCTTTCGCAAAATGCGAAACTCAAGGTCGAAAGCGTCGCCACGCCGTCCTGGGACGCGGCGATCATGAACAATGCAATTCCGCCTTTCAACGATATCCGTGTGCGCCGCGCCTTTCACCTGGCCGTCGACAAGCGTGACGTGGTCGAGTCCGTTCTCTTCGGACAGGGTGCGCCGACCTTGAGTCCGATTCCGCCGACGCACCCTTTCTTCAACAAGGAGATTCCCTTCGGCAAGGCCGATCCGGCGGCGGCGCGCAAGCTCCTGGCGGAGGCCGGTAATCCCAAGGGCATCAAGGTCCCGCTCATCGTGCCGGGCGGCCGGCCCGTGCGCGAGCGGCTTGGGGTCGCGCTACAACAGCTGGCAAAGCCCGGCGGATTCGACATCGAGATCAGAACCGTTCCGTTCTCGCAATACAGCGCCGAGGTTTCGGGCAAGGCGCCGTTTTACATCGATGGCTATTTCGCGCGGCCCACCATTGATACCGCGCTCTACGCCTTCTATCACACCGGCGATTCCTGGAACGTCCGCCTCTGGAACTTCTCCGACAAGCGCGTCGACGACGTTCTCGACAAGGCACGGCTCACCGGCGATCCCGCGCAGCAGAAACCGCTCTATCTCGCCTTCCAGCAATACGTCGCCGAAGACGATCCGAGCTTCATCGCCTATGCCGTCAATTTCATCTGCGCCTATCGCAAAGATGTTCAGGGCGTCGAGACGCATCCGATGCGTTGGTTCGATCTGCGGGCGGCCGCGATCGCCCGTTAGTACGCTGGAAAGGTCGGCGATGAGGCCGATGGCGAGGAGATGATCGCGTACACCCTCCAGCGGCTGCTCTATTTGGTCGCGGTGGTCTGGATCATGTCGTTGCTGATCTTCGCCATCACGCAGCTGCTGCCCGGCAATGTCGCATACGCGATCCTCGGCCAGTATGCGACCAACACGCAGATCGCCGAGCTCGAGCGCCTGCTTGGCCTCAGCGATCCCTGGTACGCGCAATATGGGCGGTGGTTGCTTGGATTGCTGCACGGCGACTTCGGGCAGTCCGTCAGCATGCAGCGGCCGGCCGGACCCTTGATCTTCGAGGCATTCGCCCGCTCGGCGGTACTTGCGGCGATGGCGCTCGTACTGGTCGCAGCGATCGGCACCTGGCTCGGCGTTCACTCCGCGACGCACCAGGGAAAGCTGAGCGATCGGGTTCTGACGCTGGCGCAGTATTTCTTCATCGCCGTGCCGGAGTTCTTTTGGGCGATCCTTGCGATCATTCTGTTCTCCGTCTGGCTCGGATGGTTGCCTGCGACCGGCTATACGCCGATTGCCGAGGGCGGCGTCGGAGGTTGGCTCGTTCATCTGATCCTCCCCGTGGCGACGCTGGTCGGCGGCCTCATTGCCCATGTCTCGCGCTTGACGCGCTCGTCAATGTTGGAGACCCTCCGCTCGCCCTACATCCTCATGGCGCGAGCAAAGGGATTACCGCGCCGCCTGGTTCTGCGCCGGCACGCGCTGCCCAACGCGTTGCTTCCGACCATCACCGTGCTGGCCGTCGATGTCGGGATTCTCATCGGTGGCGTTGTCGTGGTCGAGACGATCTTCGCCTACCCGGGTCTGGGCCGCTTGCTGATCTATGCGATCGAGCATCGCGACATTCCGCTGCTGCAGGCTGGGATGCTGCTGGTCACCACGGTATACGCTCTCGCCAATCTCGGCGCCGATCTCCTCTATGCCTTCGTCAATCCGCGGATCCGATATGGGCGAAACGCAGGCTGAGGCGACGACGCAAGGAATGGACATCCGGAACCGACGACATTTCCCGGCAAATCTCGTCATCGGCGGCGCGGTGGTCGCTGTCTTTATCGTCCTCGCTGCAGCGGGACCGTGGATAGCACCCTTTCCCTTCGATCAGTTCGACATGCGGGCACGGTTTGCCCCGCCAGGCGGGCTGCATTGGTTCGGCACCGACGAGTTCGGGCGCGACGTCCTCTCACGCGTGCTCGCCGGCGCTCCCTACTCTCTCATCATGGGATTCGGCGCAACCGCGATCAGTCTTATCGTCGGCGTCCCGCTGGGACTTCTCGCCGCCTACCACCGCGGCGCCCTCGGCGAGCTCATCATGCGCACGGTCGACTTGATGATCTCGGTGCCGCCGATCCTGCTGGGTCTGCTGATTCTCGCCGTGACCGAGCCGAGTTTGTGGAAGACGATCTTGGCCGTGGGGATCGTCTACATCCCAATTATGACGCGAATCACCCGCTCGGTGGCGCTTGGGCTCTTGGTCGAGGACTTCGTTGTCGCCGCCCGGGCGCGCGGCGAGGGGGCCGCTTACATTGTCTTCAGCGAAATCCTCCCCAATGCTTGGTCTTCAGCGAAATCCTCCCCAATGCTTGGCCACCCATCATTGTCGAGACCAGTCTACGGGTTACCTTTGCCATTCTTCTCGGATCGGCGCTGTCGTTCCTCGGGCTCGGCGCGCAACCGCCCATGAGCGAGTGGGGGCTCATGATCGCGGGGTCGCGCGCCTTCATCGAGCAAGCGCCGTGGATCGGATTGGCGCCGGGGATCGCGCTCTGCATGCTGTTGGTCTCGGTCAACTTGCTTGGCGAAGGGTTGCGAGAGTTCCTCGATCCTCGACTGATAGGGCGAGGACGAGAATGACATCGCCGCCGGCTTTACTCGAGGTTGAAGAGCTCAGCGTCGGCTACGCCACCGCGCGCGGCAGGCTGGCCGCGGTCGATCGAGTCTCGTTCACTATAGGCGCGGGGCGTGCTCTCGGTCTCGTCGGCGAATCCGGTTCGGGCAAGAGCACGATCGTTCTTGCGCTTCTGGGATTGCTCGAGTCGGTGGCGAGCGTCACCGCGAAAGCGATGCGATTCAAAGGCGCCGAGCTTCTCCGCACGGGAGCAATCACCCCGGGCGGAGACCGGATCGGCGTCGTACTCCAAGACGCTTCCGCCGCACTCAATCCCGCGCTCACCGTTGGTCTTCAGATTGCGGAACCCTTGATTGTCCATCGCCGGCTCTCGCGCCGCGCGGCGATCGGCCGCGCGGTCGAGCTTCTCGGCGAAGTAGGTGTCCGCCGCCCGGCCGAGATCGCGAGATGCTACCCGCATCAGCTTTCGGGCGGCATGAAGCAGCGCGCGCTCATCGCCATGGCGCTGTCATGCGAGCCCGACGTGCTGCTGCTCGACGAGCCGACGACAGCGCTCGACGTGACGATCGAAGCGCAGATACTCGATCTCTTCGAGGCGTTGCGGTTGCGTCGTGGGCTGTCGTTCTTGTTCGTGAGCCACAATTTGGCAATCATCGAGCATCTCTGCGACGATCTCGCCGTGCTCTACGCCGGCCGGGTTGTCGAGCATGGACCGACGGAACTCATCTTCCGCCAACCACGCCATCCCTACACCAAGGGCCTGTTGGCAGCGTTACCACGGATCGACCGAGATCGGATCGCGCGGCTTGCGCCCATTCCCGGTGAACTGCCGGACCTTACGCGGCCGCTGCCAGGATGCAATTTCCAGCCGCGCTGTCCCTTCAGCGTTAGTGCCTGCGCGGAAGTGCAGCTTCTCTCCGCCCAACCCGATACGGTTCTCGTGCGATGTCAACGGGCTAAGGAGCTAGAGCATCAACCATGGCCTGCTGACGAGCGGCAAGCGCCGCCGACGCGAGCCACTCCGGATCGCCCTCTCATCGAAGCGGATCACCTGTCGAAGTCGTTCCGTTTGGGCGGACTAACCAGTAGGATCGAATTGACGCACGGCTTGCCGCGGCTCAAGCCCGTCTCGGAGCAGCACGCCGTGGACGACGTATCGCTGGTGATTCGGCCGGGAGAGATACTGGGTGTTGTCGGCGAATCCGGATCCGGAAAAACGACACTCGCTCGCCTACTGCTTCGATTGGTAGAGGCCGATCATGGCGCGCTGCGCTTCAATGCGGAGCCGGTTCCACGCATTCCGCCGCGAGAGTTCCGCCGCCGGACGCAGATCGTATTCCAAAACCCGGAGAGTTCGCTCAATCCACGCAAGCGCGTCGGCGAGATATTGGCGCGCCCCCTCGCCTTGTTCG
This sequence comes from Allostellaceae bacterium, assembly GCA_035945115.1. GTDB lineage: Bacteria > Pseudomonadota > Alphaproteobacteria > ATCC43930 > CGMCC-115725 > DAHUYF01. The sequence goes on along the minus strand of DASZAN010000036.1, from coordinate 16,602 downwards.
GGACGAGCGGCGACGAAGCTGTGGCACGCAGTATCGACCGGCTGCTGACACTCGTGCGCCTCTCGCCCTCGTATCGTGACCGCTATCCGCATCAGCTCTCCGGCGGGGAGAAGCAGCGCGTCAGCATCGCGCGTGCCATGGCGAGCCGACCCGACATACTCATCTGCGACGAGGCGGTCTCGGCGCTCGACGTCTCCGTTCAGGCCGCGATTCTCAATCTTTTCGCCGATCTGCGCGACCACCTCGGGGTGGCCTACCTCTTCATCTCGCATGACATCTCGGTGATCGCCCATTTGGCCGATCGTGTCGCGGTGATGTATGGCGGCGCCTTGGTGGAAGAAGGTCCACTCGATCGTATCTTGCAACCGCCCTATCACCCCTACACGGAGGCACTGTTATCGGCCGCGCCAATTATCGGCGTTCACGATCGTGCGCGAGCGCGCATTCGCTTGCCGCCGGAACGAGTGGTGTTGGGCAAGGGCTGTCGTTTCGCTTCGCGTTGCCCGCGTCGCATTGGCAATATCTGCGATGACGTGCCTCCTCCGACCCGAGAACCCGCGCCAAATCACCGTATCGCCTGCCATATTCCGACCGCCGAGCTCGCCGCCATGGACCCGGTTCTCGTCCGAAGCGCAGACATGAGTCGGAGGCCGGGCTAGCCGGGCGCTCAGGGGATGACGGCTTCGATATCGATCTCGACGAGCATCTCCGGGATCGCGAGGCCATTGACGATCAGCCCCGTCCCGCACGGGAACACGCCTTTGAGGTGCCCGCCCACGACGGCATAGACGGGCTCGCGATACGCGCGGTCGGTGATGTAGGTCGTCACCTTGCAAATATGCTCCATCTTTGCGCCCGCTTCTTCGAGCAGCACTTTGACGTTCTTCATGGCCTGATCCGCTTGCGCCGCCGCGTCGCCCTTGCCGACGAATTTGTTGTCGAGCGTGAAGCCCGTCTGGCCACGCAGGGAAATGAAATTTCCGGCGCGCACGACCATGCACATATCATTGGCGATCTTGCCGCCTTCATAGACGTCACGCGTGTTGAACTTGCGCAGTCTGGTATGGGCCATTCGCAACCTCCTAAGTCAGCACCGATAGGCACGACTCAACCCTTATCGATGTTCCAATAAAAGAGGGCAGGACCCGGCAAGATCCCCTTGAGCGTCTTCCGGTAAGCGATGACGCTCTGATATTGCCCAAGCGGGATGTTGGTGACATCGTCGACGTGCAACCGTTGCAACTCATCGATGATCTCTTTCCGCTTCGCCGCGTCGGTCTCGTAAGCCCAGGCTTGCGTGAGCTCTACGATTTTCGGATCACAGGGCCAGCCGTACCAGGCGTCTTCGCAGTTCTTCACGAAATTGTTCATGAGCGGATTGGAAATACCGGTTACCGTCGCATTGGTGACAAACACGTTCCATCCGCCTTGATCTGTCGGCGCTTTGGAAGCCCGCCGCTGCGTCAGGGTGCTCCAGTCCATCGCCTGCACGTCGACTTTTGCGCCCATTTGCTTGATCGCCTCCGCTGCGACGAGGGCGGGAGGATGGAGCGTCGAATTGTCGCTCGGATCCATGACGACGACCGTCTGACCGTCATAGCCCGATGACTTCAGAAGTTCCTTCGCTTTCGCGAGGTCATACCCCAAAGCCGCCGACCCCACCTTGGATTCGCCCAGCGTGCCGCAGCCAAATACAGCGGGACATGCCTTCCACGGCGTCTTGTCGCCCACCGTCACCTGCATGAAATCGCTCTGCTTGACCGCCCACATGAGCGCTTGGCGAGCTTCCTTCTTGTCGAACGGAGGCTGAAGATGATTCAGCACCATGAACAGCTGATATCCCAGCGGATCATTGGCCGCGACCGTCACATCGGGCGAGGCCTGCATGAGGGGCACAAGATCCGGTGACGGTGCCTCGAGGATGTCGACCTCACCTTTGATCAGAGCATTGGCCGCAATGCTCGCATCGGGCATGTAGAGCAGCTCGACGCGATCGACCTTGACCACTTTGCCGCCCGCGGCCTGACTCGCCGGCTCGCTGCGCGGCAGATAATTCCCGAATTTTTCGTAAACGACCTTGTGGCCCGCCACCCACTCGTCCTTGACGAAGCGGAAGGGACCCGAGCCGATCACTTCCGTGATCTGCGTGTTCGGGTCGGTATTGGCGATACGCTCCGGCATCATGAAAGGCACGTTGCTGTCGATCTTGCCGAGAGCGTCGAGCACGAACCCGACCGGCCGCCTCAAGACGAGGCGGAACGTCCTGTCGTCGATGACATCGAGGCTGGCGGTGACCTGCATCAACGCGCGGCCCATCCCATCCTTTGCGCCCCAACGCTTTATCGACGCGATGCAGTCTGAGGCGCGAACCGGAGTTCCATCATGCCATTTGAGCCCGTCGCGCAGCTTGAAGGTATAAGCGAGCCTGTCGTCGCTCACACTATAAGTGTCCACCATTTGCGGCTGCGGCCGGTTCTCGGCATCGAGCGAGAACAATGTGTCCCACACCATGTAAGCATGGTTCCGCGTGATGTAGGCCGTGGTCCAGATCGGATCGAGCACCTTCAGATCGCCGATTGGAACGGCCCGGATGATCTTCTTGTCCTCGGCGGCCGCCATGCAGCGAAGACTGACGAGCGCGACGAGTACTAGGACGGCAAGTCGGACGAGGCGTTTGAATCGTTGACGCATGGCGCTCCCCTCATAACAAGGTAATTCCGGAGCTGAGCTGACGAAGCTCGGCTGTACTCTTCCGCTCAGTAAGACGCGCGTCCGCCGGAGAGGTCGAAGACCGCTCCCGTCGAGAACGAGCATTCGTCTGAAACGAGCCACGCCACCATTCGAGCAATCTCTTCCACGGTGACGAAGCGCCCCATGGGGATTCGCCCGACAATCTCCGCCCGTCGCTCGGGCGTGATCAACTGCGCCATTGCCGTCTCCGCCGCCGCAGGCGTGATACAGTTGACGAAGATGTGCTCGCCCGCGACTTCCTTGGCGACCGATTTGGTGAGCGCCATCAGCCCGGCCTTAGAGGCGCTGTAAGCCGCTGCTTGCGGCATACCCTCCTTACCTTGAATCGATGCGACGTTGACGATGTGCCCCCGATGGGGCTGCGGCGGCTGAGCGCGCATCACCGGCAGCACGGCACGGGTGCAGAGGAAGGCACTGATCAGATTGATCTCGATGACCCGACGCAAGTCTGCCGGATCAATCTCCCAGATCGGCTTCACCTCGCCCAGAATGCCGGCATTGTTGATGAGCGCATCGATCCGCCCGAAGCTCGATCGATCCGCCGCGACCGCGGTGGTAATCGCGGCACTATCCGTAACGTCCACTCGACGTTGCGTGAGGGCGCCGGACCCGATGCTCGAGAGGTCTCGCGCGGCGGCGTCGAGTGTCTCGCCAGAGATGTCCCAGAGACTTACCTTCGCGTTCGATCTAAGGAAAAGGCTCGCGATAGCGCGGCCGATCCCGCCGGCGCCGCCGGTGATGACCACCACTTTGCCATCGAGATCGTATTTGTTCATCGCCGATCAGCCGGCGCTCTGAGCCATCTTAGCCCGCGAGACCTGCAGGCGGTAGAGACCCCATGCCCCACGATCCGGCAGGTTGAGTTCGCCAGGCAGGTGGCCATCGAGCGTTTCTCGGCAGAAGGCGTCGAAGCGCTCGGTGTCGTCCCAACTCTCGATCAGCAAGATCATGCGGGGAACGCGGTTGGGCTCTGCTCGCCCCTTGCTTTCAGCCGTGCTCTCGGCACTCGCCGCGGCGTCGGCAATTAGGAAATGGGCACCACAGATTCCCTCGCGCTCGGCGATCTCCGGCAATAGGCGACGTGCCATGGCCTCTCGATGGCGCTCGATTTCATGATCCGGCACATCGTAGCGCCATGTCGCGATCAGCCCACCCTGGGCCATGCCATGCGAAACAGCGACGCGGCAGAGTGATCGGGCGACGTTGCGGAAATGACGGACGGCGTCGCTTGTCCATGGTGTCGGATTGTTGAGACGGTTGGTGTAATCCTGTCCAGTGAGGACCTGGGGGCTCTCCGTCTCATAGAGCGTGAAGTATTCGGGATTGCCGTGGACCGCGACGTAGCGTCGGCCTCGGAGGAAACCGGGAATGCCCACGCGCTCGGGAATGTGCTCGATGCCGTGCCAGGCGTAGAAGGTCGCTCGACCTTCAGGCGCGATGTCGTTCCAGATTGCCACGGCTCCGTGTCCGGCAAGGCTCATCGCAAGCTCCTCCGATAAATGACGAACCGCGTCTGAGGCGCGGGTTGACTTTTCGGTCGCGATCGTCGCTAATGGAACAGCATTCCAGAGTGGAACAATGTTGTAAAGAGCGCGCGAGCCTATGGTCGCAACAATCGATCGTTGTCTCTCCCTGATTGAGACACTGGCACAGGAGTCGGGCGGCCTCTCGCTGGGCGAGTTGGCGGATCGCCTTGACCTGCCGAAGAGCGCCACGCATCGCATGCTGGCGACGCTTTTGGAACGCGGATATGTGCGTCAGGATGGGGAAACTCAGGCATACGCCCTGTCGCTGCGATTGGCGCTCCTCGCTTTCCGATATCTCGACGCGCGCCAGCTCCCCGATGTCGCGCAAACCGTACTCGAACGTTTGGCGCGGGAGACGGGCGAATATTGCCGGCTCGCCGTGGTGGAGGGCGAGGGACTTGTCTGGATCGCCCGAGCACAGGGAGCAACACAGGGCCTTCGCTACGATCCGGATATGGGCCAGGAGGTCCAGCTGCACGCGACCGCCACCGGTAAGGCTTGGCTCGCCACCTTGCCCGAGGCGGAGGCGCTACAAATTGTCAGCGCGCGCGGCTTTCGCCGACCCGCTCACGCGGGGAAACGAGTGGTAAGCGGCGTAATCGATCTTAGACAGCAATTGGCCGACACGCGTCGCCGCGGGTACGGGCTTGCGGTGGAGGAAGCGGAGGCCGGAATCGTCGCACTCGCCGTGCCATTTCGCGCTTGGGATTCATCGGAGGCGCCGGTGGCGGGGACTCTGAGCGTTGCCGGCCCCGCGGTGCGCATCCGCAAGGAGCGATACGAGGAGCTTTCCGCGGCACTCGCGCGTGCCGCACGGGACGTCTCTGCGGTCTGGCCACTGCACCGGCGCCAGCGGCCGATTCTCGTGGAGGACAGTTTGGGGTCCGCCAAGGTGCGTTCTCGCCGCTCGCCTGGCGACGGCTTTGCGAGAGGAGCGGCCAAATGAGCGATGATGTTGCGGCGCCGGCAGTACCACCAGCGCGCGGGGACCAACGGAGCTCCGGCCGCACGGTTGCCGCCATCATTCTCTGGCCAGTCGGAAGCTTCGCCATCCTCCTCGCCGCTTGGCAATTTCTCGTGCGGCTCTTTGACGTTCCGGAATACATTCTCCCCGTTCCATCCGAGTTCTTCGCAAAACTCCTGGCTGACCGAGCTCTGCTGTGGCAGCACACACTCGTGACGTCCAATGAGATCGTTCTCGGTTTTTTAGCGGCAACCATCATCTCAGTCCCGCTGGGTTTCCTCATTGTCCAGGTTCAGTTCCTGGAACGCGCGCTTTACCCGCTGATCGTCTTCTTCCAATTGGTGCCGAAAATTGCTGTGGCACCTCTTTTCATCGTTTGGTTCGGCTTTGGTCCCTTCCCGAAGGTGCTCTTTACCTTTCTTCTGTGCTTCTTCCCCACGCTCGTGGCAAGCATGACGGGATTCCGCGCGCTCGATGAACGCGTGCTCTTCCTCACGCGCTCCATGGGAGCGAGCTGGTGGCAAACCTTCCGCTACATCCGGTTACCGGCGGCGATGGGGTACATCTTCTCCGGTCTCAAGGTGTCAATCGTCTTCGCGGCAACCGGAGCGATTGTCGCCGAATTCGTCGGTGCCAATGCGGGATTGGGTTATCTCCTTCTGCGCGGCACAAGTTATCTCGATATGCCCCTGATCTTCGCCATTCTCGTGGCTCTGAGCGCCGTCGGGATCTTTTTCAGCTACGCCGTTCAACTTGTCGAAAATCTGCTGATGCCATGGCAGCGAAAATCGTGATGTGGTTCCGCTACACCATCAGAAAAGCAAGGGGAGACGCCCGATGAAGGTATTTCGCGCGCTTGTGACGACAGCGCTGTTGATTTCTGCGACGCCGACCTGGGCCGACGAGTTGAAGCCGGTGACGCTCACGCTCAATTTCCTCGCCGGTGGCCCGCAAGCCGGATTTATGTATGCGAAGAAGCTCGGCCTCTATAAAGAAGCTGGCATCGATCTCACGATCCAAGAAGGCAAGGGCTCGGCAACGACCGCGCAGCTGGTGGCGACTGGTCAAGCGCAAATCGGCTTTGCCGATGCGCCTGCAGCCATGCAGATCCGCTCGAAGGGCGGTCCGGTCAAAATCATCGCGCCCATTCTTCAGACGAATGGATTTGCCATGATCTCGCTCGAGGAGCAGGCGATCAAATCGCCGAAGGACCTGATCGGGAAGAAGGTTGCGGTGCAGCCGGGGACCGCGCAAACCACCTTGCTCGATGCGATCTTTGCCGCCAACGATATTTCCAAAGACAAGGTCGACATCATCAACATCGATCCCGCGGCATTGGTCGGTGCATTGCTCGAGAAGAAGGTCGATGCGATCCTCGCCGGAGCGGACTTCCAAAGCGTGCAAATTCGCGATCGCGGCTTCAAGGTCATCGACCTCTTCTACCGCGATGTCGGCGTGCCGACGGTAGGACTGTCGGTGATCGCCCGCGACGACAAGCTAAAGACCGATCCGGACCTCTACAAAAAGCTCATCGCAGCAAGCCTCAAGGGCTGGGATGCGGCGCGCAAGGACCCCGAGGCGGCTTCCGCAGCAGTAATCGAGCAGTTCCCTTCAGCGAGCAAGGATCAGATCCTGAAGCAGCTGAAGGTCGATTTGATGCTGCTCTGTGCACCGGGAGCCGTCGCGCTTGGCCGCGCGCCCGACAAGAACTGGCAAATCACCTATGATCTCCTGACCAAGTATCTCGGCCTTCCCACCGAAAAGCCGATCACCGACTACTACACCAACGACTACCTGCCAACGGATCCGCCCGCGTGCCACGCGTGACCCCCATCGTGGTGACCAGCACAGCAGCTGAGTCAAGCGGAGCTGCCATTGAAGGCCGCGGCATCACCAAGCGATTTGCGGCTCGAGGGCAGGTCATAACCGCGCTCGAAGACCTGTCCTTCTCGATCAGCGGCGGCGAGTTTGTCTCGCTGATCGGGCCATCTGGCTGCGGCAAGAGCACCTTGATGCTAATCTGCGCCGGGCTCATTCCCGCGAGCAGCGGCGACGTTGTTGTCGCCGGTACGCGATTGGACAGACCGCTCACCGACGTCGGGATCGTCTTCCAGGACCATCTGCTTCTCGATTTTCGCACGGCGCTGGACAATGTATTGCTGCAGCCGCAGGTCCGTCGACAATCGCTGCAGCCCGCGCGAACAGCCGCTCTCAATCTCCTCCACCGCCTCGGCATCGAGCACGCGGCTGAACGGTATCCCAAGCAGCTGTCGGGTGGCATGCGGCAGCGCGTCTCGATCGCGCGCGCCCTCATTCATCAGCCGTCCGTGCTGTTCATGGATGAGCCGTTCGGCGCTCTTGATGCGATCACCCGCACGCAAATCCGGCACGACCTCGAGCTTCTCTGGATGGAGACGCGCAAGACCGTTCTATTCATTACCCACAGCATCGAGGAGGCGATCGGGCTCTCGGACCGCGTCATCGTCATGTCGCCGAGTCCCGGCCGAATCGTCGATCAAATCCATATCGACTTACCACGGCCGCGGCCCGCCCACCTCGGCGAATACTCGACGTTCAACAGCTATGCCGAGCGCATTCACTCGGCTTTTCGCCGCATGGGCGTCATCAGGTATTGAGCCGTGCGCATTCTCGTGACCGGGGGGTTGGGTTTTCTCGGCGCAGCGTTCGTCGAGCGGGCCCGCGCCGCCGGACATAGCGTCGCGGTCCTTGATCAACATCCTGATGCTGATTTTCCCTGCACGATCGACGATCGTGCAGCTGTCGCTTCAGCAATGGCGGCAACCCGTCCGGACGTCGTCGCGCATTTGGCGGCAATACTCACCGATGCCGCCGCGGATGATCCGATTGAGGCGACGCGCATCAATGCGCTCGGCACCGCGATAGTGTTCACTGCCGCGGTCGGCACTGGCGTCTCGCGCATCGTGTACGCGAGCTCGGTGGCCGCGGTCGGCAGTTGTCGAGAGGGCAGCGGCGACGCGGTTGGTCTAGCACCACAGAGTGTCTATGGCGCGACGAAGGCCTTTGGCGAACACCTCGCTCGCGCCATGGCCGGCACGGCGGGCGTGACGAGCTTCGTCATCTTGCGCTTTGGATGGATTTATGGTCGCGGCCGGGCGCGAGGGTGGCGTGCCGGCCAGGAGGTGATTGAGCGCTTCGCTCGCGGCGAACAGGTGGTCCGTTACCCGGATTTCCCGCAACCGATCGATTGGACCTATATCGCTGATGCCGGAGAAGTGCTGCTGCGTGCCGCCGAGCGACCGCTTCCGCCTTTTTCAGCGTTCAACGTGTTGGGCGACCGGCGGACGATGCGGGAGGCCGTCGGCTACCTCTCTCGTCGGTTCCCCGGTATCAGAGCGGAACCGGTGCCGGCCGAGACACCGCCTTCCGCCTGGGGTTTGCGAAACGATGGGCTCGAAGCTGCGCTCGGCTATCGACCGTCGACGCTCCTCGAAACCGGAATCGACGCGATGCTGAGCGATGGGACCGGAGGAGTCGCGCAGTGAATGGTGTAGTGTTTCGTAATGCCTGGGTGCTGGACGGCAGCGGGCGACAGCCTTTTTGCCGGAGATGTGCTCGTCAGGGGAAACCGCATCGCTGAGATCCGCGAACCGGGCAAAGTGACGGTACAAGGTAACGCTGAGATCATCGACTGCGCCGGGTATACGCTAATGCCGGGCCTGATCGAGCCGCACGCTCACTTGAGTTTTCTTGACGCGGCGACGCCGCATGCGTTCACCGCACTTCCACCGGAAGAGCACTTGTTGGCAACACTCAAGCACGCGCGGCTCTATCTCGACCAAGGCTTCACCAGCTGCTTCAGCGCCGCCGCTACCAAGCCGCGCCTCGATGTCGTAGTGCGCAACGCGATCGCCGCGGGCGATTTTGCCGGCCCGCGGCTCCTCGCGGCGAGCCTACAACTGACTGTTACTGGCGGCGTCGGCGACTTGCGCGAGCGCCACCTCGATCCTGGCGAAGCGATGTACACGCGTCCCTGCGATGGTCCGCTCGAGTTCCGCAAGGCGGCGCGCGAAGCCTGCCGTGACGGCGTCGATATCCTGAAAATCGTGCCGTCGGGCGACACCTCGACTCCAGGCATGCCATCTGCGCAAACCCTGATGACCGAGGACGAAGTTGCCGCGGTCTGCGACGTTGCTCGCCGGCACAGCCGGCGTGTCGCCGCTCACGCGCGCAGCGCAGAATCGGTGAAGCAATGCCTGCGCCATGGCGTTGAGGTGATATACCACGCCACCTACGCCGATGCCGAGACGCGCGATATGCTGGAAAAACAGAAAGACCGCATCTTCGTCGCACCGGCGCTTGGAGTTAGGTACACGCGTCTTCATGAGGCAGGCAGATACGGCTTGCCCAGTACGGAAGCCGCGCGGACGCGAATCGCGCGTGATCTCGACGCTACGGTCGAATGCATGATCAACCTTAAGCGCCGCGGTCTCCGCGTGCTACCGGGCGGAGATTATGGCTTTCTCTGGAATCCTCACGGGCGCAATGCCCGAGACCTCGAATACTTCGTGGAGCTTCTGGGCTTCACTCCGATGGAGGCCATCATTGCGGCGACGAAATGGGGTGGTGCCATCATGGGACGCTCGGAGGAACTCGGCCAGATACGGGTTGGCTTCCTAGCGGACCTTCTGGTCGTCGACGGCGATCCGCTGAGGGACATCGGCATTTTGCAAAACCGTGATCGACTGATCGCAATCATGAAGGATGGTGCCCTCCACAAGCCCCCTCCAGCAGGCGCGCAGATTCGTCGCGGTCATAAAAAGGAGTGATGCTGTTCAATGGACTTGGGTATTAAAGGACGGAAAGCAATCGTCTGCGCATCGAGTGAAGGCCTCGGCCGGGGCTGCGCGTTAGCGCTGGCACGCGAGGGCGTCGACCTCGTCATCAACGGGCGACGAGCTGCACTCCTCGAGGCGACGGCGGAGGCGATCCGTCGTGAGACCGGTGTTAACGTCCGGGCAATCGCCGCCGACATTACGACGCGGGACGGCCGAGAGGCTGTGCTCAGCGCTTGCCCCGAGCCCGACATCCTCGTCAACAATGCTGGCGGTCCGCCGATTGGCGATTTTCGCGATTGGGACGAAGCAGCATGGATGAGTGCGGTCAATGCCAACATGATCACGCCGATTATGATGATCAAATCCGTCGTCGACGGCATGATCGCACGGCGCTTCGGCCGCATCGTCAATGTAACCTCTCGCTCGGTAAAGGCGCCGCTGGCTCACCTGGGGCTGTCGAACGGCGCCCGAGCCGGTCTCACCGGATTCGTCGCCGGACTGGCCCGGCAAGTCGCGAAAAATAATGTGACGATCAACAATGTCCTTCCTGGCCCGTTTGCCACCGAACGGCAGACCAACGGCCTTCGAAAGCTTGCGGCGAAGGCAGGGCAGGATTATGCCGCCTTCGCGCAAACGCGGATGTCAGAAATTCCCGCCGGACGCTTCGGAACCGCCGACGAGTTCGGCAAGGCCTGCGCTTTCTTGTGCGGCGCCGATGCTGGATTCATCGTCGGTCAAAATTTGCTGATCGACGGCGGCGCGGTAAATGCCACCCTCTGATCCTCGGCGACGATAAGTGCACGGGAGCAGGTCCGCTGCTAGCACATCCGCGACAATTCGCATTACGGCAACAATGACCCAGTTTCCGAATGTAAGCAGAAATCGACGATTCCCTCGATCGGGCGTAATGCGCGCCTTTCCTGCGCGGAGCGTCGGTCGTTTCGATTTTTCGACGCTGTGGACACCATGTGGACACCAGCGCGAGAGAGCAAAAACTTACGAGAAGCTCGCTTCTCGCAAGTGCTTCTCACAATTGCATATTTTGACAATTTGGAGCGGGCGAAGGGATTCGAACCCTCGACCCCAACCTTGGCAAGGTTGTGCTCTACCCCTGAGCTACGCCCGCGCTCCAAGCGGCGGGCATCATACTAAGTGAGCCCGGCTTTGCAAGCTTGGGCTGCCCCGGTTTGAATTCCCGGGCGCGCGCTTCTATATCGCCGCGATGCGCTGTCTCTGTCCCTTATCGGGCGCCGCCGCTCTTTGTCTCGCCGCCCTCGCGATTGCCGGTTGCGGCCTCGCGCTTGCCGGTTGCGGCCTTCGGCTGCGCGAAGCGACCCCGCTCGATCGCTGCGCCGAGCTGATGCAGCAGGCTTTCCCCGGCGGCGATATCAAGCCCACCAAGAAAGAGGTAGTGGAGGAGACGGCGCCGAGCATCGCCACGGTCGTCGCGCGCATCGAGGGCGAGCGGCGGAACGTCGCGGCGGGCGGCGTGCCGCGGCGCGATGTCGCCGCCGAATGCCGTTTCGAGAACGGCATCTTGACGGGCTTCCGCTGGACCAAGGGACCGCTTCGCTGATGCATGCCTCGCCCGAGGCGCTCTACCGGCGCTTCGATGCGCTCGGTATTCGCCACATGACCTACCACCATCCCGCTGTCTTCACCGTGGCGGAATCGACGGCGCTGCGCGGTGAATTGCCGGGCGGCCACTGCAAGAGCCTGTTCTTGAAGGACCGCAAGGAGGGGCTCTGGCTCGTGGTGCTGCTCGAGCATCGCCGGCTCGATCTGAAGGCGCTCGCCGACCGGCTCGAGGCGCCGCGCTTTTCCTTCGGCAATGCGGCACTTCTGGAGAGCGTTCTCGGCGTGACGCCCGGCAGCGTCACGCCGTTTGCGCTCATCAACGATGACGCGGGGCGCGTGCGGGTGGTGCTCGATGCCGAGATGCTCGAGATCGACCCGCTCAACTACCACCCGCTCGTCAATACCGCGACGACCGCGGTCAGTCCGGCCGGTCTTCTCACATTCATCGCCGCGACGGGCCACGAGCCGCGGATCATCCACATGGCCGGGCTCGAGCGCGGCTGAGAGGCAAGCTCCCCCTGAGGCGCTTGTCAGCCGCCCCTGGGGCCGCCATCTTAGGGGAAATTCAAGGGATTTTGCGCGATGGAACCGATGCTCGGCAGTGCGCCCAAGGCGGCGGATGGCGCCGATCTGATCAAGAACAGCTCGACCGCCACCTTCATGGCGGATGTGATCGACGCATCCCATGACGCGGCCGTCGTGGTCGATTTCTGGGCGCCCTGGTGCGGCCCTTGCAAACAGCTGGGGCCGATGCTGGAGAAGGCGGTGCGCGACGCGCGCGGCGCGGTGCGCATGGTCAAGATCAACATCGACGAAAATCCCGAGCTCGCGCAGCAGATGCGCATCCAATCGATTCCCGCCGTCTACGCCTTCAAGGACGGCCGTCCGGTCGACGGCTTCGTCGGCGCCTTGCCGGAAAGCCAGGTGAAGCAGTTCGTGGGCCGCCTTGCCGGCGCCAAGGGGCCCTCGCCCATCGAGGAGGCGCTGGCGCTCGCCAAGGAGGCAGCGGCTGCGGGCGATCTCGCGCGGGCCGCCAACATCTATACCCAGGTGGTGCAACACGAGCCCGGCAACCCGGAGGCGCTTGCCGGCTTGGCGCGCGCGGCGATCGCGCGCAAGGAGCACGCCAAGGCGCGGCAGTTCTTGGAGCGCGTGCCGAAGGAGAGCGCCAACCACACCGAGGTAGCGGCGGCGCGCACCGCGCTCGAGCTGGCCGAAGCGGGTGCGCAGGCGCAAGGCGCGCTCGGCGAGCTGCGCCAACGCTTGGCGCGCAACGCCAGCGATCATGAGGCGCGGCTCGATCTCGCCGTGGCGCTCTTCGCCTCGGGCGAGCGCGAGACAGCGATCGACGAATTGCTCGACCTGGTGAAGCGCGACCGCAAATGGAACGAGGAGGCGGCGCGCAAGCAGCTCGTCAAATTTTTCGAAGCGATGGGGCCGACCGATCCGCTCACCGTAGCGGCGCGACGGCGGCTCTCCTCGCTGCTTTTTTCATGAGCCGCTCGCCCTTCGATCCGAGCTTCGAGGCGCTGCCGCATACCCTGCCGATCTTTCCGCTCACCGGCGCGTTGCTGCTGCCGAGGGGACGTTTGCCGCTCAACATCTTCGAGCCGCGCTATCTCGCCATGATCGAGACCGCGATGGGCGAGCGGCGGATGATCGGCATGGTGCAGCCGCAGGAAGGCCATGGCGACGCCGGCGAGCCGCCGGTCTACCGCACTGGCTGTGCCGGCCGCATCACATCATTCAGCGAGACCGAGGACGGTCGTTATCTCATCACGCTCGCCGGCATCGCCCGGTTCGACATCGCCCGCGAGCTGCCGCAGGACGGCGCCTTCCGCCGCGTCGTCCCGGATTGGCAGCGCTATCGCGGTGATCTCGCAGATGAGCCGATCGATGCCACCGTCGACCGGCCGCGTTTTCTCGCCGCGCTGAAGCGCTTCCTCGAACGCTACGAGATCGCCGCCGATTGGTCGGCGATCGAGGGCATGCCGGCCCACCGCCTCGTCACCACCATCGCCATGGCTTGCCCCTTCGCGCCCCGCGAAAAGCAGGCGCTGCTCGAGGCGGGCAACGGCGCCGAGCGCGCCACGTTGCTGGCGACCCTCATCGAGATGGCGGCGCATGGCGGCGAGGCCGCCGACCACGCGCGGCACTGAGTTGGGAGATTTCCATGGCCGAAAACGCGCCGGCGCTCGATCCACGCTTGCTTGAGATCCTCGTCTGTCCCCTCACCAAGGCGCCGCTCACTTACGATCGCGCGGCGCAGGAGCTGATCAGCGTCGAGGCCGGTCTCGCCTATCCCATTCGCGACGGCATTCCCATCATGCTCGTCGACGAAGCGCGGCCGCTCGACGAGGCTGAGAAGGCGAAGCTCAAGAAATCGCCGCCGTGAGCGAGCCCTGGCCGCGAGAGCTCCGCCTCAAATCCGCGGACAAAGTTCTGGAAATCACCTTCGAGGACGGCGCCCGCTTCCGCTTGCCGGCGGAGTACCTTCGCGTCGAAAGCCCTTCGGCGGAAGTGCAAGGCCACGGTCCGGGTCAGAAGCAGCTGGTGCATGGCCGCGCCCAGGTCGGCATCCGCGCCGTGGAACCGGTCGGGAACTACGCGGTGCGCCTCGTCTTCGACGATGGTCACGACACCGGCATCTATTCCTGGCGTTATCTCCACGAGCTCGGTCGCGAGCAAGAGATGCGTTGGCGCCACTACCTCGCGGCGCTCGAGAAAGCCGGGCTCTCGCGCTAGCCGCGGCGGGCCTGATCGGCCCGCGCTAAGACGCGGCCGCGGCCGAACAGAGCAGGCGAGCTTCGACCGGCGCCGTCACATCGACGCACGCTTCGCGGACGACGGCGAGCAAGCGCTCGGGAATGGGTTCGTCAACGATTTCACCATAGAGCGCGTGGAAGAGCGGTCCGCCATCGCTCTCGCCGCTGAGGAAGCGCTCCAACTCGACAGCGAAGGTCAGAGCCGTCAGGTTGGTCTCTGTCGTCTTTTGCATCGGTTCGGAACTCCGGCTACCAGGCGCAATAGGCTCGCCGCCTTGTTGTCATGTTACAAACGGTTACCTCCGGTAACCGTTCCTCCTCGAGCGTCGACATGTGCCGGAATTTTGTCGCAATTTGTCGCAAATCTGCTTTGCATCTGATGCACCCCAACGGGTGCGCGGGTTCTGTCCACAGCCATTCGCCTTTCCCGCGAAACTAGAGCGCTTTGCCGCGCGCAAGCCGTGGCAAGTCACCGGCCAGCCCCATCGCGTGGCGCATGAGGAGCCGTTTAAGCGGCGGCATTCGGTTGACTGCCATGAGGCCAAAATCGCGCAGTGCGCGCAAAGGCGGGAGCGTGTTCGAAAACAGCCGGTTGAGCCCGTCTGTCACTGCCGCAAGCGTGAGATTGTCGAGCCGCCGCCAGCGCTCATAGCGCTCGAGCAGCTCGGGATGGGCAATGTCGAGGCCGAGGCGTCGCGCATCGACGATGAGCTCGGCGAGCGCGGCGATGTCGCGGATGCCGAGATTGAGCCCCTGGCCGGCGATGGGATGGATGACGTGCGCGGCATCGCCCACCAGCGCCAGCCGCGGCGCGGCGTAGCGTGCGGCATGCATGAGCGAGAGCGGGTATGACCAGCGGGGACCGACGACGCTGATCGCGCCGAGAAAGTCGCCGAAGCGCCGCGTCAGCTCGGCGGCAAACGCGGCGGCCGGCAATCCCATCAGCGTCGGCACGAGCTCGGCCCGCTCCGTCCACACGATCGATGACCGGTTTCCCGTCATCGGCAGAATGGCAAAGGGTCCCGCCGGGAGGAAATGCTCGACCGCGACGCCGCGATGCGGCAACGCATGCTCGACGGTGCAGACAATGCTCCGCTGCGGATAATCCCAAGCGACTGTGGCGATGCCGGCCTCGCGGCGGAGCGGCGATTGGCGCCCGTCGCAGGCGGCGACGAGCGCGCCCTTGAGCATGCGCCCGTCGGCGAGTGTCGCCCGCACGGAAGTCGGCCCACGTTCCACCGCAACGACCGTCGCCGGCGCGAGATGAGCGAGGCTCGGCAAGGTGCGCGCCCGTTCCATGAGCGCGCGCCGCAGCACGCGGTTTTCGACAATGTAGCCGAGCGGGTCTTCGCCGACATCGCGGTGGTCGTAATGGAGAAAGAGCGGCGAGCCGTCATCGGCGACGCGAATCTCGAGGATGGGCTCGGCCGCGCCGGCGACCAGAGGCCAAAGGCCAATGCCGTCGAGCACACGCTTCGAGCCCTGGGCGATCGCGGTGGCGCGCCCGTCGAAGGGCTCGTCGAGCATGGTCGCGGGCTCTTCGCGATCGATCACCGCCACGGCGGTGCCGGCGCTGGCGCATGCGATGGCAAGAGTGAGGCCGGTGAGGCCACCCCCCACGACGATGAGCTCGACGCGCGTCTCCGCCATCGCCCGCTAACGGCGGAGATAGCGCCAGAGCAGCATGGCGCCGACGATCAGCAAGATGCCGAACCAGGAGATCTCGAAGCTGAAGGCGCCCTGCGCCACCGAGACCGAAAGAGCGCGCGTGTTGATCAGCGACCAAAGCGATTGCATGGCGCTGAGACTAACCGATCAGGGCTGGTTGTGTCAGCGCGAGGCGATCCGCCTTGCTCACGCGTATTGTGCCAACCCGTTGCCGAAGGACCAATTCTCCTTCGCGACCTCGAGCAGATCGCTCGCCCGGCTCAAGAGCTACGACCCTGCGCTCGTCGTCGATCTGGGCGTCGATCTTTTAGCGGAACTTCGCGATCGCTTCGAGCGCGGCCGATTCGACGCGGTGATCATCCGCCACGACAAAGAGCGCCGCGATGGTCAACTCTTGTTTCGCGAGCCCATGGGCTGGTTCGCCGGGCCTAGAGTCTGATTCGTGGGGGCGGAATCGCTTTTGAGGATTCCCAAGGGGCTCGATTTCTGATTCAAGATGCTGGCTGGAGTTGGGGGGCCAGCATGGATGGCGA
>DASZAN010000035.1:0-5937 GCA_035945115.1 Allostellaceae bacterium | reverse complement strand
GCTCCGCAAAGCCGCCAAGCGAACCGTCGAGGACACATGGCGCCAGATCGGAACCCTCCTCAGCAGCGTCTCGCCGCAAGAGTGCGCCAACTACTTCCGAAACGCAGGCTACGCTTCAACCTGAATGGATCAGACTCTAGGTCGCAATCGGGCGGTGCTGTCAGTTGTTAGCGCGGCGCGCCCTCGACCAGACCGACGGTCCTCTCCGGGAAGCCTGCGGCATCGAAGTAGCGCGTCTTGCCGATGCGCTGCTCGTTGAGCACGGTCGCGAGCCCCGCGGCGCTGGGATCGGACCGCGCGGTTGCCGTCACAGGGCGCGGCATCTTTCCGCCCGGCATGGCCTCGCTGAGCACACGCCCGATCAGCTTGCCGTGATCTTTGATCTTGAGGCCCATGATGCGTGCCAGCGTCTTGCCGACATCGGCGTTGCTCGCCGGCGCCGCGTCGACGAAGCCTTTCTTGAAGTCGGGACCGATCGCCGCCATGAAATTCATGGTATCGGCGCGGCTGAAGCTGCCATGCATGCCCTGGCCCTGCTGCAGCACCGTGTCGGCGATCTCCGCGGTGCAAAGGACGGGCTGCTCGCAACCGGTCGCGAAGCTGCGGAAGTTCACGGCGATCGTCGGCATCGGCGTCAGCGCCGATCCGCGAAGGTTCGCCGCGCTGAGCGGCAGCGTGCCGGGGAACCGGCCCAATGAATCGTCGACGAAGAGCCCACTTACATAGTCCTGCGCCATGAGCGCGTCGATGACCTTGGCCGTCAGCTCATGGTCTCTGTTGACGATATAGACGAGATCCGACCCGCCATTCGCCGCCACGACGACGTCGGGATGGGTGGGATCGCGGCCGATGAGGCCGTTGGCACGTGTCGGGTGGCGGTCGCGCTCGACCGGGGCATTGCCGGCATCGGGATCGTGGAGGGGGAGGGCGAGCGCAGCGGCGAGATCGATGGCGAGGAACCCGGGCGGGAGCAAGCCGGCCGGCACGTCCGAATAGGTGGCTCGCCTCGATGGACTCGTCTTGCTGTCCTTGGCGATGGTCGAGAAGCCGTGATCGGCGCTCACGAAGATGTCGGTGGTGCCGGCGAGACCGAGCTCGGCGAGCGCCTTCTCGAGCCGCGCCAGGTCGTCGTCGGCATTCCTAATCGCGGCGAGCGAGGTGGGCCCGTTGATGCCGGGCACGAGCGCATTGCGGCTGTCGCCTTGATTGTGCTGTGTGCCGTCGGGATCGCGCGACCAGAAGACGAGAACGAACGGCCGTGCGCGCGCCTTGAACAGCGGAAGCACCACCTTCGTCGCCACTTCGGCGAAATAGTTCTGCTGCACGAGATTCGCCGTCTTGGCGCCGTCGCGCTCGGCGGTGCCGGCATCGCCGTTCTCGCCGGGCTTGTCGCCGCGCGGGGGGCGCGGCCAAGGCAAGACCGGCGGCGCGCAAGCGCTGCTCCATTTCCGCCGAAAGCGGAATGCCCTTCGCCGTTCCGGTGGAATCGTCGATGACGATCGTCCCTGTGCCGGTGCGTTCGGTGTGGTCGAAAATGAGGGCAGGGCCGAGCTTGCCGATGGTCGCCGTGCTGAAGCCCGCGCCGCGCGCGGCTTTGAGCAAGGTCACCTCGTCGAGATAATCGCCGGCGAAATGCTCGTCGACGTCGCCAAGGACGGGATCGCTTTCGAGAAAGGGCGTGAGCGTGCCGCCGATGGGAAGCCCGGTATAGATGATGTTGCTGAAATCGCCGGTGTCGCCGAGATAGTGGCCCGTCGCCATCGCCGAGGCATTGGCGGTGGTGAAGGTCGGGAAGAGCGAGTGCGGGTTCTTGAAATTGACGCCCTCGTCGCGGACCGCGGCCATTGCCGGCGCCGTCTTCTCATTGACCATGAGGGCGCGGAGCCCGTCGGGCACGAAGAGAATGACATTGTGCGACTGCTCCGCCATCGCCGGCGGCACGGCTGCCGCGGCCGCGGCACATGCGAGGACGCAGGCGCTGGCGATGCGCTTGAGAAGCGGACCCATGACCGCCAGCCTTCGGCCGGGCTACTCGCCCGGCGCCATCTCCTCGATCGGCACCTCGGCGCGATCGGCGGGTGCCGCGCCTACCCAGGGATGCTCCGAGAGATCGAAGACGACGCCGTCGGGTCCACGGAATTTCGTCTCGAAGTAGGAGCCGGGCATCGCCGGGTCGGGCTTCATGAAGCAGGGCGATCCCATCTTCTCGAGCTTCGCTGTGAATTCCTCGACGTCGTCGACGAGGATGCCGAAATGGTGGATGCCGACGTAGTCGAGACCGCGGCCGAGCTGATCGACGTTCTGGAATTTGAGAATGGCGAGGTTCAAGGTGCCATCGCTCAGATAAAAGCCCCAGGCGATCGCCTTGGGATTATTGGGGTTGCCGGCCCGTCCCACTTCCTTGAAGCCGAAGACTTCCTTGTAGAAGTTGGCAGTCTTCACGGGATCTTGCGTCGCCAAGGCGATGTGGCGGATCTTCGGCATGATGTCCTCCCTGAATACGTCAAGTGGGCAGGCGCAATGAGCGCACAGGCTTTGCAACACTATAACGCCCGGCCCCCTTCGTTGAGCCCCTATTTTGATGACGTGACGGCCTCGGGCTTGGAACGCGCGCGCTCTCTCGCGGTTGGTGGAAGGAGAAAGCCCTCCTGCTGTGGAGGTGACTTTTGACGAACCCATGATGAATTCGCCGGGAGGTCAACGCCATGTCGATCGTCCGCTCCATCGAGGTGATTGCCCAATCGTCCAAAGGCTTCGACGATGCCTGCCATCAGGCGGTCAAGGAGGCATCGCGCACCTTGCGCGGCATCCGCTCGTTCTGGATCAAGAACGCCGAATGCATCGTCGAGAATGACGAAATCACGACGTTCCGCGTCAATGGCAAGATCAGCTTCATGGTCGAGCGCGAGGAAAGCGCGGGAGCGAAGGCCAAGTCCGAACGCGAAGCCGCCGGCGACAAGCCGCGCCACCGCTGACGGGACGTCTCGCCTAACCGACCGCGTCTTCATTATGAGCGGAGCGAAGTAATCCAGGGCGAGCGACCCCCATGGCTTAGACGCGGATACGTCGCTGCGCATTTATTGCGGCCGTCGGAACCTCGGCGCGCCGCGGACGAGTTGCGGCGCCGAAAGAGCATCATCAACTCGCCGGTAACCCGATCGCGATACGGTTCCGCGCAAGGAGCCGAAAACGATGCGATGGCTGGCAGTCGGTCTAATTTCTGTTATCGCCGCGCCCATGCTGTTTGTTTTCGGCTTTTGGGCCGGAAAGCAAATCAAAAGCCGAAGCCGGCGACTCATTGCCGAGGCGGGAAAGACATGGAGGAGGGGGAGCGCAGCGCATTAGTGCTCACGCTTGATCCAGCGATGGCGCCGCCGCCGTTGCCCGCTGAGACGCGCTGGACGATGAAAAACCCCTCAGGGAATCTGCCGATCTCCTGAGGGGTAATTCGCACATAAGAAGGCTCAGCGACTTCCCGTAAGTAGCTGCTTTTGCGGGAAATACGCGATCATGAGCGACGATACCAGTAGGGAGGTGATACACTCCCGGCGTACATCTCTGCAGAGGAAGGCCGTGGAGGCCCAGCGCGTCCAACGCAGGCTTGCAGCAATCCTTGCCGCCGACGTGGCGGGCTATAGCCGCCTGATCGGGGTAGATGAGGAAGGGACGATTGCGCGCCTCAAAGCTCTGCGGCGGGAGCTGATCGACCCCACGATTGCTTCGCACGGTGGCCGGATCGTGAAGACCACCGGTGACGGCATCCTGATTGAGTTCGCGAGTGTGGTGGACGCGGTTCGGTGCGCCGTCGAAATGCAGCGTGGCATGGCCTCGCGCAGCGGCGACATACCGTCAGAAAAACGGATCGAGTTCCGTGTCGGCATCCACCTTGGTGACGTGGTGGTCGAGGGCGACGATCTTCTCGGCGATGGTGTCAACATGGCTGCGCGCTTGGAGGGCATCGCCGAGCCGGGGGCGATCTGTCTGTCAGGTGACGCTTACCGACAAGTCCAGGGCAAGATCGAGATTGCAGCAGAGGATTTGGGCGAGCAGCGGCTCAAGAACATCGCGCAGTCGGTGCGGGTGTATCGGGTATCAACGCCCGAACCTGCACACAAGATCGTCCCTGCGCTTGCGCTTCCCGATAAACCGTCGATTGCCGTGCTGCCGTTCCAGAACATGAGCGGCGACCCCGAGCGGGAATACTTCGCCGATGGCGTTGTGGAAGAGATCATCACGGCGCTGTCGCGCTTCCACAGCTTGTTCGTGATCGCCCGCAGTTCGAGCTTCACATACAAAGGCCGCGCGGTGGACGTGAAGCAGGTTGGTCGCGAATTGGGCGTGCGCTACGTGCTCGAAGGCAGCGTCCGCAAGGCGGCTAGCAAGGTGCGCATCACGGGCCAGCTTATCGACACGTCAACCGGCACACATCTTTGGGCGCAACGCTTCGACGGCTCTTTAGAGGACATCTTCGATCTACAGGATCAAGTGACCGTGAGCGTTGTTGGTGCCATCACACCGAAACTGGAGCAGGCCGAGATCGAGCGGGCCAAGCGCAAGCCAACTGAGAGGCTTGATGCCTACGATTATTATTTGCGGGGGATCGCAAGCTATCATCAGTTCACCAAAGAAAGCCACGAGGAGGCACTCCGGTTGTTCTATAGGGCAATCGAGCTCGACCCGGACTTCGCCTCTGCCTATGGCATGGCCGTGCGGTGCTATATCTGGCGCAAGGCCAATAAATGGATAAGCGACCGCGTGAAAGAGATTGCCGAGACTGCGAGGCTGGCGCGGCGCGCGACAGAGTTGGGCAAAGAAAAAGAAGATGCGTTCGCCTTGTGTTTTGGCGGGCATGGGGTCGCCTATGTGGTCGGCGATCTCGATGACGGTTCCGCCATGATTGATCGGGCGCTTGGGATTAACCCGAACCTCGCAGACGCGTGGAGCTCCAGTGGCTGGGTGAGGACCTTTCGCGGGGAGCCGGAAGTCGCAATCGATCTCTTTGCCCGCGCGATGCGCCTCAGCCCACTCGATCCCATGATGTTTGTTCGGCAAGGAGGCACCGCGCAAGCTCACTTCTTCGCAGGCCGTTATGACGAGGCATCATCATGGGCGGAACGGGCACTGCAGGAACGACCGACCTTCATCCACGCCATTTGCGTTTTGGCGGCAGGTAGCGCGCTTTCTGGGCGGCTGGAGGAAGCGCATAGAGCAATCGCGCGCCTGCGCCAGCTCGATCCAGCGTTTCGGATTGCCGATCTCGGGGATTGGACGCCACTTCGCCGACCGCAAGACCGTGCGAATTACGCAGATGGTTTACGTAAGGCGGGACTGCCGGAGTAGCGAGGGCGCCACTGCTGTGTCCATTCAACCCCTCTTGCCGTCCCACCCTAACCCTAGACAAGTAGCTACGCGCCTCGTCGGATAAGGGGCTGCAGCATGGAATGCCCGAGCTGCCATTCCGAAACTGCCGACGACGCCCGCTTCTGCGACACATGCGGTGCGGCTCTCCCGCTTTTCTGTGCGTCTTGCGGCGCCACGAACCGTGCGGGCGCGAGGTTCTGCTCCAAATGCGGCAAGGCGCTGACGCCTGAAGGAGCTGCCGCCACGCCACCAATCGCCGCTCCTGTTCGCTCCGAGCGTCCCCAGCCCTCATCATCCGCCGAACGCCGCCAGCTCACCGTCATGTTCTGCGATCTCGTCGGCTCCACCGCACTCTCCGCTCGCCTCGACCCCGAGGACATGCGCGAGATCATCGGCGCCTATCACCGCTGCTGCGCCGAGCAGATCACCAAGGCCGGTGGGTTCGTGGCGAAGTACATGGGCGACGGCGTGCTGGCGTATTTCGGCTACCCGCAGGCACATGAGGACGACGCGGAGCGAGGAGTACGTGCTGGCTTGTCGCTAACGGAGGCAGTCTCGAAGCTACGCACTGAGCAC
>DASZAN010000034.1:0-25830 GCA_035945115.1 Allostellaceae bacterium | reverse complement strand
GGCAGCACCAGCCCCATCGCCCGCGCCGCACCCGTCGAGGTGGGAATCATCGAGAGCGCCGCGGCGCGCGCTCGCCGCAAATCCTTGTGCAGCGTGTCGACGGTGTTCTGATCGCCGGTATAAGCGTGGATCGTCGTCATGTAGCCGTGCTCGATGCCGAGGCCTTCGTTCAGCACATAGGCAACGGGCGCGAGGCAATTTGTCGTGCAGGAGCCATTCGAGATGACTTTATGCTCGGCCTTTGCCTGATCGCTGTTGACGCCCAGGACCAGCGTGAAGTCGGCGCCATCCGCCGGAGCGGAGACGAGGACACGCCTGGCACCGGCGGCGAGGTGCTTCGCCGCCGCCTCGCGCTTGGTAAAGAGGCCCGTGCATTCGAGCGCGACGTCGATCTTGAGATCTTTCCATGGCAGCTTCGCCGGATCGCGCTCGGCCAGCACCTTCACCTTGCCGCGGCCGGCATCCATCCAATCCTCGCCGCAGCTGATTTCGCCGCGATAGCGGCCGTGCACGCTGTCATAGCGAAGGAGATGTGCGTTCGCCTCGACCGAGCCGAGATCGTTGATCGCCGCCACTTCGATATCATCGATACGGCGCTCGTAAAGCGCCCGGAACACCAGGCGGCCGATGCGGCCAAAACCATTGATTGCAACCCGAATAGCCATTGCCTCCTCCGGCAAATAGAGTCCTTGATCAACAGTCTCAGTCCGCGAGCGATCCCTGGCCTTTGACGCCGCTCACAGGCGTTGCAGCACGGTCGCGGCGATCTGCTCGGCGGTGAAGCCGAACTGGCGGAAGAGCTCTTCGTATGGGGCCGACGCGCCAAAGCGGGCCATGCCGATAACGAGACCGTTCTCGCCGACATAGCGCTCCCAGCCGAAGGTTGCGGCGGCTTCGACGGCGACCCGCGGTGCAGCGCCGAGGACGGAGGCGCGATAGTCCGCTTCCTGTCCGTCGAAAAGCTGCCAGCATGGCATGGACACCACCGCCGCGGCAATGCCGCGCCGCTTGAGTAGATCGCGCGCAGCAAGCGCCAACGCCACCTCCGAGCCCGTCGCGAGCAGCGTCACACGGCGCGGCCCCTCGGCTTCGGCGAGCACATAACCGCCGCGCGCCGCGAGATTCTCGGCGCCCGCCCCCTTGCGCACGCTCGGCACCGCTTGCCGCGTCAGCGCCAACACCGAGGGTGTGCGGCGCGAGCGCAGCGCCAGCTCCCAGCACTCCGCCGTCTCCACCGCATCGGCCGGGCGGAAGACGAGCAGGTTCGGCATCGCCCGCAAGCTCGCGAGATGCTCGATCGGCTGATGCGTCGGTCCGTCTTCGCCGAGTCCGATCGAATCGTGCGTCATCACGTAGATGACACGGAGGCCGATGAGGGCCGAAAGGCGAATGGCGGGTCGGCAGTAATCGGCAAACACAAGGAAGGTGCCGCCATAGGGAATGACGCCGCCATGGACCGCCATCCCGTTCATCGCCGCCGCCATGCCGTGTTCGCGCACGCCGTAATGAATGTAGGCGCCGGCGAAATCGACGGCAGTAATCACCTTCTGGTCCTTGGCTTTGGTGTTGTTGGAGCCGGTGAGGTCGGCCGAGCCGCCGACGAGCTCGGGCATGATCGGCGTCAGCGCATCGAGCACCATGCCGGAGGCCTGGCGCGTCGCCGTCTTCGGCGCCTCGGCGGCGAAGCGCGCGCGTATCCCGGCGATCGCCGCGTCGAAAGCCTGCGGCAACGCGCCGCCGATGCGGCGCTGAAATTCGCGGCGGGTCTCGTCTGGTGCCGCATCGAGGCGGTGTTGCCATGCCTCCGCCTCGGCGGCGCCGCGCGCGCCGACCTCGCGCCACCAGGCCGCGACATCGGCCGGCACGACGAACGGCGGCTCGGACCAGCCGAGGCGCTGGCGCGCGCCGGCAATTTCCGCGGCGCCCAGCGGTGCGCCATGGGCGGCGGCGCTCCCCGCCTTGGTGGGCGCGCCGAAAGCAATCGTGGTGCGGCAGGCGATGAGCGAAGGCCGGTCGCTCGCCCGCGCTGCGGCGATGGCGGCGGCGACGGCCTCGGTGTCATGGCCGTCGACCCGCGTCGTGTTCCAGCCGGCGGCGCGAAAGCGCAGGAGTTCGTCGCCGGAGGTGGCGAGATTGGTGCCGCCGTCGATCGAGATGGAGTTCTCGTCCCAGAGGACGATGAGCTTGTTGAGCCGCAAATGACCGGCCAGCGTGATCGCCTCGTGGCTCACCCCTTCCATGAGGCAGCCGTCGCCAGCGATGACGTAGGTGTAGTGATCGGCGAGCTCGGCGCCGAAGCGCTGGGCGAGGATGCGTTCGGCAAGCGCCATACCGACGGCGTTGGCGAGACCTTGCCCGAGCGGACCCGTGGTGGTCTCGATGCCCGGCGCATGGCCATACTCGGGGTGGCCGGCCGTACGACTCCCCCATTGGCGGAAGTGCTTCAGCTCCTCGATCGTCATCCCCGGATAGCCCGTGAGATGAAGGAGCGCATAAAGCAGCATCGATCCATGCCCGGCCGAGAGCACGAACCGGTCGCGGTCGGGCCAATCGGGCCGGCTCGGATCGAATTTGAGGAAACGGCTCCACAGCACCGTCGCCACATCCGCCATGCCCATGGGCATGCCGGGATGACCGCTCTTCGCCTGCTCGACCGCATCCATGGCGAGCGCGCGAAGGGCGTCCGCCATGCGGCGGAGCGTGGGATCACGGGGCGGAGGAAGCGGCGGGGCGAGGCTCGCGGAAGATGTGTCTGGGGCGCTCATCGGCTCGGGAATATGGGGCGCCCGGAACTTGCCGGGCCACGCCCGCCGCGTCAACCGCGTTATCCGCCAAATCGTTGCGGGGCTGCGGCTTTGCCGGTAAGGTCGCGCGCGATCCCGGTGGGGCGTAGCCAAGTGGTAAGGCAGTGGATTTTGATTCCACCATTCCCAGGTTCGAATCCTGGCGCCCCAGCCAACATTTGCAACACGGCCGTAAGACCCCTGTAAGCTGTTGACCGTATGGTGCGCAAACCGTGGTCACGGGAGCTTGCTGCAATGGCGATGGGGGGTCATGCGAGATCGTTGCCGCTCGCGGTCCTCGTTTGGGCGGGCGCCCTCGCGCTCGCAGGCTGTGCCGTCGGCCCCGATTTTCTTCGCCCGTCCCCGCCGGCAGGCAAGGACTACGCCCCCGCCACCATCGCCGAGCCCACCGCCGCCGCCGACGTGCAGGGCGGCGCGGCGCAACGCTTCTTGCGCGACAAGGACATCCCCGGGCAGTGGTGGCAGCTCTTCCATTCGGAGCCGCTCAACACGCTCATCGCCGCGGCGTTCCAAGCAAATCCCGACGTAGCGGCGGCGCAAGCGGCGCTACGCGTCGCGGAAGAGAACGCCGCGGCGCAGCGCGGCGCCTTCTATCCGCAAGTCGCCGGGAATTTGACGCCGAGCCGGACAAAAACGGCGACCGGCGCGGTAACGCCGACTGCGGCGAGTGGCGGCGCTTACCTCACGCTCTACACCGCCCAGGTGAGCGTCTCCTACGTGCCGGATGTCTTCGGCCTCAACCAACGCGCGGTCGAGTCGCTCGAGGCACAAGCGGAATCACAGCGCTTCCAGCTCGAGGCGACCTATCTCACCCTCACCTCCAACCTCGCGGCCGCCGCGATCCAGGAAGCATCCTTGCGCGGCCAGATCGCCGCGACCGAGGACATCATCGGCATCGAACGCCAGCTTCTCGACCTCTTCCGCCGTCAGCTCGCGTTGGGCCACATCGCCGAAGCAGATGTGGTGGCGCAAGAAGCAGCGCTGGCGCAGGCGGAAGCGAGCCTGCCGCCCTTGCGCAAGCAGCTCGCGATCGAGCGCGACCTCTTGACGGCGCTCACCGGGCGCTTTCCCAATGAAGAGCCAGCCGAGACCTTCGAGCTCGCCAGCATCCAATTGCCGGAGGACCTGCCGGCGAGCCTCCCCGCGCAAGTGGTGGAGCAGCGTCCCGATATTCGCCAGGCCGAGGCCAACCTGCATACGGCGAGCGCGCTTGTCGGCGTCGCCGTCGCCAACCGCCTGCCGAATCTGACGCTCACCGGCAGCGCCGGCACCGCGGCGACCGATCCGAGCCGGTTCTTCACGCCCGGCACGGGATTCTGGAGCATCGCCGCGAGCTTGACGCAGCCGATTTTCGACGGCGGCACGTTGCTGCACAAGGAACGCGCGGCGCGCGCCGCCTTGGAGCAATCGGCGGCGCAGTATCGCGCGACGGTGATCACCGCGTTCCAGAATGTCGCCGATACCTTGCGGGCGCTGCAGATCGATGCCGATGCGCTCTCGGCGGCGTTGCGCGCCGAGCGCGCTGCGGCCCAGAGCCTCGCGATCGCGCGCCGTCAGCTCGAGCTCGGCGCCATCAGCTATCTCTCGCTCCTAAACGCGCAGCAGACCTATCAGACCGCGCGCATCGCCCTCGTCCAGGCGCAAGCGAACCGATATGCCGACACGGCGGCGCTCTTCCAGGCGCTGGGTGGCGGCTGGTGGAATCGGAACGATGTGGCGGCCGCGGCAACGAATGTCCGGACGCCAACGGCCGGGGCGGGCCCGTGAGGGGCATGGTGCCAGCACACCGCATCGTCATGACCGAGCCGGGGCCGCCCCGCGTGCTGCGGTACGAACCGTACCACGTCGGCGAACCCGGGCCGGGCGAGGTGCGGCTCAAGCAGAGCGCGATCAGCCTAAACTACATCGATATTCAGCATCGCACCGGCCGCTATCTGCTGCCCTCCTATCCGTCACCGATCGGCATGGAAGCGGCGGGTGTAGTCGAGGCCGTGGGAGCTGGCGTCGGCGAGTTCCGGCCAGGCGATCGCGTCGCCTACTCCTCGGCGCCGATCGGCGCCTATGCGGACGCCCGCCTCATGCCCGCTGACCGCTTGGTGCCGCTTCCCGATGACATCAGCGACGAGATCGCTGCGGCGATATTCACCAAGGGCCTCACGGCGCATTACCTCCTCTTCACCACATATCCAGTAAAGCGCGGCGATACCATTCTCGTCCATGCCGCGGCGGGCGGGGTCGGCCTTTTGCTCTGCCAATGGGCGAATCATCTGGGCGCGCGCGTCATCGGCACGGTTGGTTCGGCGGAGAAAGCGGCGATCGCGCGCGCTTATGGCTGCGAGGTGGCGATCCTTTATCGCGAGCAGGACGTCGTGGCGGCGGTGCGCGAGAGCACCCGCGGCAAGGGCGTCCCCGTCGTCTACGATTCCGTCGGCAAAGATACGATTGACGCGTCGCTGCAGTGCCTCGCGCCGCGCGGATTGCTCGTGTCCTTCGGCACCGCCTCGGGGCCGATCCCGCCCTTCGACCTCTTTCGCCTCAACACCCTGGGCTCGCTTTACGTGACGAGCCCGGCCTTCATCACACACACCACGGAGCGCGCCGAGTTGCTCGCGCGGGCGCGGGCGCTCCTCGACGCCATCCGCGGCGGTATTCTCAGAGTCGAAATCCGCGCCCGCTATCGCCTCCAGGACGCGGCGAACGCACACGAAGACCTGCAGGCGCGCCGTACGGTGGGCGCCTCGATCCTCGTGCCGTAAGCCTACTTCGTCGGCCAGATTGCCTTCGCGATCGATTCCTCGGGCGGGAAGACGGTGACCGGCACGCCCTTTTGCCACTGCACGATGACGAGCGGCGCATCGATGCGCCGGCCCTTCTCGTCGAATTTCACATGGCCGCCGGCGAAGAACTTGGCGGAGCTTTCGCGCGTGTCCATGGCATGGATCGCCTCGTTGACCTTGTGGCGGTCGGCGACGCCCGCCTTCTCGAGCGCATCCTTGATCACCCAGACGTGGCCGTAGGCGCAAAGGCTGTCCTGGCCAAGCCAGGCTTCGCCGGTGCGCTTCTTGTAGCGTTCGATCAGATCCGCCTGTTCCTTGGTGCTCCAGTTGGCAAGCGTCACCAGGAGATCTTCGAGGGGCTCGGGTCCGATCGCCTTGAGCAGCTCCGGCGTCGCGATATGAGCGCCGTTGCTCACCGTCGGGAGCCGTGAGGGCGAAATGCCCATTTCCGTCATCTTCTGCAGCAGGAGCGCGTCGTCGGATACCGCCGTCGGCACGATGAAGAGGAAATCGGGTCGCGCCGAGCGCACCTTGGCGATGAGCGGCGTCGCATCCGAGAGCGGCGGGGTGAAGATTTCGTCGGCGGCGAGCTTCAGCCCGAATTTCTCGAGACCGCCGGCACGCATCGGCTTCGTAAAGCTGATCGGCGCCGCAGTGTTGTCTTGGACGATTGCCGTCGTCGTCGGCTTCTTCTCGCTCGCGGATTCCGCGAGCTTCATGATGGTCGGCAGCGCCAGCTCCGCTTGCCTGCCGGCGGTCGCCGAGGTCTGAAACACGTAATGGAAGCCGCGATCGGTGATCTGATCGGAATAGGAGAGCGTGAGCCACGGCAGCTCCGCGCGTTCGGTGACTTCCGTGACCGCGAGCGTAAAGGAGCTGAGCCAGGCGCCGACGCCGCCGACGAGCTCCGGCTCTTGCGCCACGAGGCGCTGCGCCGCGTTCTTCGCCTTCTCGGGGTTGTCGCCGGTGTCGGCGACAACGAGCGCCATCTTGGCGCCGCCCAAGGACTTGACCCCGCCGGCGGCGTTGATGTCGTCGATCGCCATCTCGGCACCCAGACGCTCGAGATACCCCTGCCGCGCCCAAGGTCCCGAGAGCGGCACCACGAGCGCCACCTTGACGTCTTTTGCCTGCGCCGAAGCGGCATCGGGTAGTACGAGGGGCGCTGCCAAGAGCGCCGCGAGCAGCCCGATCCGTGATGTGGTGGTCATCGCCTACCCTCCCTTCTACATGCCGAGATAGACCGTTCTGATGCGGTCGTCGGCGAGGAGCGCGCCTCTCGTTCCCGCGAGGACGACACGCCCGGTTTCGAGAACATAGCCGAAATCGCAGGATTGCACCGCTTCCGCCACGCGCTGCTCGACCATGAGGATGGTGAGGCCGTCCTCGCGATGGAGCTCGGCCACGCGCTCGAAAATGGCATCGGCGACGATCGGCGAGAGGCCCATCGATGGCTCGTCGAGGAGGAGAAGGCGCGGGCTCGAGGCGATGCCGCGACCGATGGCGAGCATCTGCTGCTCGCCGCCCGAAAGAGTGCCGGCTGCCTGGTGGCGCCGCTCGAAGAGTACGGGAAAGAGCGCGAAGATGCGCTCGAGTTGGCGGCGATAGTCGCTCCGCCGCACGCGGTAGGCGCCCATCTCAAGATTTTCCCTGACCGTCATCGAGGCGAAGGGCTGGCGCCCTTCGGGCACGTGGGCGATGCCGAGATGCGGCCGCGCCGCCGGCGAAAGGGCGAGGAGGTCGCGCCCCTCGAAGCGGATCGCGCCGGCCGCCGCCGCGACGGTGCCGGAAATCGCCTTGAAGAGCGTCGTCTTGCCGGCACCGTTCGGGCCGACGATGGCAACGAACTGGCCGGCAGCGACGCGGAGCGATACCGATGACAACGCGTGAAGGCCGCCATAGGCAACGCTGAGCCCGTCGATTTCAAGCACGGCGCGCCGCCCATTTCTTGCCGAGATAGGCTTCGATCACCGCGGGATTGCTGGTCACCTCTTGCGGCGTCCCAGCGGCCAGAAGCGCGCCGTGGTCGAGCACGAGAAAGCGCGGCGCGAGGCGCATCATCGCACTCATGGTGTGCTCGATGATGACGATGGTGAGGCCGCCGGCGGCGAGGCTCTGAATGACGGCCAGCATGTCGTCGATGGCGCCGGCGGCGAGACCGGCGAGCGGCTCGTCCATGAGGATGAGGCGCGGCCGCCCAGCGAGCGCCCGCGCCAGCTCCATGAGCCGCAAGTCGCGCATGCTGAGCGCGCCAGCGATCTCGTCGGCGCGCGACGACAATCGGACGCGGTCGAGCGCGTGCTGTGCCGCGGATGCCGCGTCGGCCGGCGTTGCCGCCGCAACATAGGCGCCGACGAGCACATTCTCAAAGAGCGACAGGCGCGGGAACGAGCGAACCACCTGGAAGGTGCGGCCGATGCCGAGGCGGCAGGCGCGATTGGGCTTGAGACCCATGAGATCGTGGCCGCCAAAGCGCATCGTGCCGTCATCGGGGCGGAGAAAGCCGTTCAGAAGATTGAAGAGCGTCGTCTTACCCGCGCCATTGGGACCGATGATGCCGAGGATCTCGCCTTCGCGGACGGTGAAGCTTACATCCGCGACGGCGCGGACGCCGCCGAAGGACTTCGCGAGGCGGTCCACCTCGAGCAAGGCCGCACCATCGGCATGCATGACCGCCGCTTGCCCCAGGGGCACCTCCGCCCGCGGCGCGACGATTGTCGGTTCCGCCCGTCGCGCAAGGCGATCGCGCACGCGCCAGAAAATTCCCTCGGGCGCAAGCAGGATGACGACGATGATGGCGGCGCCGAACACCACGCCTTGGATGCCCGGCAGCACGTCGCCGAGCCTCGCCTGCAGGACCTCGCTCACGGGGACGAGGATCGCCGCGCCGATCACCGGCCCCCATAAGGTGCCGACACCGCCGAAGAGCGTCACGATAAGCGCCTGCGCGGAGGTCAGCATGCCGAAGACACTCTCGGGCGTTACCACCAGCAGAACCACCGCATAGAGCCCGCCCGCCGCGGCAGCGATCGCGCCGCTCAGCACGATCGCCTTCATCTTCCAGGCCAAGGTGTCGATCCCGGCCGCCTCCGCCGCGGGCTCATTCTGCTTGATGGCGACGAGCGAGAGCCCGAAGCGCGAGCGTTCGATCGCGAGCGAGACGAGCAACGCCGCGGCGAGGAGCGCCACCGCCAATCCCGTGTAGGCGTGGAAGTTCTCGAATTGCATGTACCAATGCGGCGCCTCCCGCTTCATCGGCAGCGCCACTTCCTGGTAGCCGAGCCAGGAAAACACGTAGAGGAGCGCCAGGGGATAGGCGAGCATGGCGAGCGCAAAATAGTGACCGCGCAAGCGGAAGGTGGGATAGCCGATGAGAATACCGGCGACCGCGCCGACAATCATGCCGAGGGGAATGCCGAGCCAAGGCGTCACATCGTAGCGCACCAGCGCGATGGTAACGGTGTACGCGCCAAGACCGAAGAACGAGGCGTGGCCGAAGGAGACGAGACCGGTGTAGCCGCTCAAAATGTTCCAGGAGAGTCCCATCACCGCCCAGATCGGCACCAGCGTCAGCATGAGCTGCACGTAAGAGCTCGTGACGAGGAAGCCGAGGGCGAGCCAGGCGAGCGAGATAAAGGCGATGAGCGCGACGGCGGCGGTGGCGCTCCGCACGTGTGTCATTGGCTAGACGCGCTCCGTGGCGCGGCCGAAGAGGCCTTGCGGGCGCAGCAGCACGACGAGGAGAAACACGACGAAAATGGCGGCGTTCTGCAATTGCAAGGGCACAACCAACGTCGAGAGCTGCTGCACGAGGCCGATCGTCATGCCGCCCCAGAAGGCGCCCAAGATGCTGCCCATGCCACCCATCACCACTCCGGCATACATGATGATGACGAACTCGAAGCCGACATAAGGCTGGAAGGGGTGATATGTGGCGACGAGGCCGCCGGCGATGGCGGTGATACCGGCGCCGATGCCGAAAGCAAGACGATGCGCGCGGTCGACGTCGATGCCCATGTAGGTGGCGGCGATCGGATTGTCGGCGGCGGCACGGAGCGTCTGTCCAAGCCAGGTGCGGTTGACAACGAGATAGAGCGCCGCGGCGATGACGAGTGAGAGAATGGCGGCAACGACGCTTGCCTTGTTGAGGAACAGCGCGCTTGTTTCGTCGTAAAGGAGCGGAATTTCCCACGCACGCGATGCCAGCGGCGTGCGCACGGCTTCCGGCGTCGAGCCGAAGAGAATGAGCGCGCCGTTCTCGAGCACGAGCGCCACGCCGAGGGTGAAGATGAGCTGGCCGTAGTGGCCGTCGCCCTCGCCACCCAGCGCGCGTGTGCCGGTGAGGCGGCGCATGAGCAGGCGATGCAGCAGATAGGCGCCGACGAAGAGCGCGGGACCTGCGAGAATGGCGCCCGCGTACGGTCCGGCCACCGGCCCCAAGAAGGTGAAGATGCCGAGGCCGGTCACCGTGTAGAGGGTGAAATACATGCCGAGCATCAGGAAATCGCCTTGGGCGAAATTGATGACCCGCATCACGCCGAAGATGAGCCCGAGGCCGACGCACATCAGGCCATAGATGCAACCGGTGAGGACGCCCGCCGCCAACGCCTGAAGCGAGATCTCGATCGTGGCGCCGATAGTGGAGCTCACTCAGCTCGCTCGCGCACGCAACACCATGACGATTCCTCCCGATGGCCTTTATACTGGTGCTCGGACCCTAGGCATGCGTGATTTTGGCTGTCAAGATTCGGGCCGCGTTGCGCCCGGCACACGCGCTTGACGGCCTGGAAGGTGGCGCGCAAGCTTTCTGCTCACGCAGGAGAGGGTCATGACCGCACCGACGAAGCGATTGCGCGAATTGCTCAACGGCCGGGGCATGGTGATCGCGCCCGGCGCCTATGACTGCATCGGCGCACGCGTCATCGAGCAGGCAGGCTTCGCCGCGGTCTACATGACCGGCGCCGGCACTGCCGCCACCCTGGGCTACCCCGACTACGGCCTCATCACCATGAGCGAGATGGCGGCCAACGCCGGCCGCATCGCCACGGCGGCGAGAGTGCCGGTGATCGCCGATGCCGATACCGGCTACGGCAACGAGCTCAATGTCACCCGCACGGTGCGCGAATACGAGCGGCAGGGCGTCGCCGGGCTCCACATCGAGGACCAGGGTTTCCCCAAGAAGTGCGGCCACCTCGACGACAAGACCGTCATCGCCTTCGACGACTACATCGCCAAGATCCGCGCCGCTGCCGCGGCGAAGAGCAATCCGGACTTCCTCTTGATCGCACGCACGGACGCGCGCGCGGTGATCGGCTTCGAGGAGGCGGTGAAACGCATGAACGCGGCGCTCGCCGCCGGCGCCGACATGGCTTTCCTCGAAGCGCCGCAAACGGCCGAGGAAATCACCGCCGTCCCGAAGCTCGTCAAAGGTCCCTGCCTCCTCAACGTCGTATCCGGCGGCAAGACGCCGCTCTTGGACTTGGCGGAGGGTGAGCGGCTTGGATTCAAGCTCGCGATCCTCCCGGGCATTCTCTTCCAGAGTGCGATCGCCGCTTTCGACGCTGTGCTGGCCGAGGTGAAGGCAACGCGCTGCCATCCCGACATGAAGGTGAGCCTCAAGGAGAAGTTCCGCCGCGTCGGCGCCGACGAATGGGACGCGCTCCGCGAGCGCTTCAAGACGCCGGCGGCGGGCGAGAAGCGCACCGCAGCGGAGTGAGTTGCGGCTTCAGCCGCGCCGGTGAAGGCTGCGGTCGGCGGTGAGGAGAAGCGAGCTCGCCGCGATCGCGAAGATGATGATGAGCAGGATCACCGCCATCATCGTCGGCACGTCGTGGGTGTTGATGCCATTGATGACCAGGAATCCGAGCCCCCGCTGCGAGGCGAACATTTCGCCGATGATCACCCCCAGCAAGGTGAGCGAGAAGCCGACGCGAAGGCCGGTGAAGATCTCCGGAATTACCGCCGGCGCCAAGACGGTGGTCACGGTCTGCCACGGGCTGAGACGCAGCACGCGCGCCGTCTTGAGGTGAACCGGCTCGATGTTGCGCACGGCGCCCATGGTGAAGAGGATCACGGGAATGATGCCGTGCATGATGCCGAAAGCGATCTTGGCGGAAATGCCGAGGCCGAAGACAAGCAGCACCAGCGGATAAAGCGTGACCTTCGGCAGCGTGTAAAGCGCGGTCAAGATCGGCTCGGCGACCTCGCCGGAAAAGCGGTGGAATCCTAGCGCCAGGCCGGCGGCGACCCCGGCAAAGGAGCCAATCGCGACCGAGACCGCGAAGGCATCGGCGGTGGCGGCGAGATGGCGCAAGAAGGGCCCCGAGCGCAGCAACGAGCCGGCATGCGCGAAGGTAGCGATGGGCGGCGTCAGCGCCACATCGCCCACCAGTTCGTAGAGTCCCTGCCAAAGGAAGAGCGCGATGATGACGAGCGCGCCGGTGTCGCCGACGCGACGGATCGTGGGGCTGCGCTCGGCCGCCCTCGCGCTCATGCCCGCCGTCTCCTTCGCAAGAGACGTTGCTCGCATAGGTGGAGCGCGGCATTGAGCGCGATCGCGAGCACGAGGACGAACAGCATGAGCGCGTACATGGTCTCGTTGTCGAAGCTGTCATAGGCATATGCGATGGCGTGACCGAGGCCGCTCCCCGAGAGGATGAACTCGCCGGCGATCACGCCGATGAAGGCATAGGCGAGCGCGAGCTTGAGCCCCGTGAAGAGATGCGGCACTGCCGCCGGAAGAACGATGAGGAATGCTTCCTCGATGCGTCCAAGGCGGTGTACCCGCGCGAGCTTTCTCATCACGCGCGGCACGCGGTCGAGGCCGTTGAGCGTGGCGATCACCACGGCGGCGGTGCCGAAGACGAAGCCGATGGCGACGAGCGGCCAACGGTTGAGGCCGAAAATGGCGATGAGCAGCGGATAGAAGACGAAGAACGGCACCGCGTAGTAAGACGCGAGCAATGGATCAGCAAGGCGCCGGAGCCGTGGCAGCGCGTGAATGGCGAGACCGCTGGCCATTCCAACGCTCACCGAGAGAACGAACGCGAGTGCGACGTTGACGAAGGTCTGCGCCATCGGCGCGTTGAGCGCACCTTCGGTCAGCAGACGCCACAGTTGTCCGGCCATCTCGCTCGGCGGAATCATGGTGAGCCGGTCGATGACGCCGAGCCGCGTGAGTAGCTCGAGTACGGCAATGAAGCTGGCGATGGCGCCGATCTGCGCGCGGACGATGCGGCTCATTCGCGCGAAACTCCCACTTGGTCGCGCCCGAGCGCCTTCATCGATTCCGCCCGCAGCTTCGACCAGACATGGGCAGTGAGCCGGCCAAAAGCTTCGTCCTCGACAATGCGCGAGCTGCGTTGCGCCGGCCAGCCAGTCTCGACAAGGTCGATGATGCGGCCGGGCCGCGCCGACATGACGGCGATGCGATCGGCGAGCATCACCGCCTCGTCGATGGCATGGGTGATGAGCAGCACGGTGGCGCCGCTCTCGCGCCAGAGCCGCAGCAGCTCGTCGCCCATGAGGAGCCGCGTCTGCTGATCGAGCGCGCCGAAGGGTTCGTCAAGAAGGATGAGGCGCGGCTCCAGCACCAAGGTACGTGCGATGCAGACGCGCTGGCGCATGCCGCCCGAGAGCTGCGCCGGATAAGCGCGCGCGAAGGCGCCGAGGCCCATGAAGTCGACGGCGCGATCGACCCGTGCGCGAATTTCTTGGGCCGCGACGCCGGCACGGCGAAGGCCGAAGGCGATGTTGTCCCAGACCGTGAGCCAGGGAAGGCTCGCATCTTCCTGAAAGACGACGCCAACCCCGGGTGGGACGCGGCCACCCAGCGGCTCTCCCTCGAAGGTGACGACGCCCGCTGTCGGAACCGTTAGACCGGCAAGCAGCTCGAGGAGGGTCGTCTTGCCGCAGCCGGACGGCCCAACCACCGTGAGGAACTCGCCGCGCTCGAGCGCGAGGTCGATCGGTCCCAGGGCATGCACCGCCGCGCCCTGCGGTGTCTCGAATACCTTGGTGACGCTCGTCAGTCGCGCCTGCGGCTCAGGCATCGAGCCGTCGCTACTGCGCGGTCGCGTGCAGATCCCGCGGCAGGAAGCTGGTATCGACGACCTTCGGCCAATCCATTGGCTCCTTGAGCTTGCCGACGATCTGCAAGCCTTCGACCATGCGGTCCATTGCCTTGTAGTTGAAGCCGCCCTCGCTCCAATAATGGATGTCGAGGAAATGGCGGAACACCTCGCGCGTCAGATTGGCGTCGATGTTGTAGGCTTTCGCGGTGATGTCCGCGGCCTCGTCGGGATGTGCCGCGATGAATTTTACCCCTTCGCGGCGGCCTTCGATGATGGCGCGGACCTTGTCGGCGTGATCCCTAGCGTAATCGCCGGTGACGATGCCGACCGTCTGCGTCATCTGCGGCGGCAGTACGTCCTTGGTCCAGAACACAGCCTTCACCTTCGACTTCTCTTGCGACCAGATGGGCTCGCCGGTCATGCCGGCATCGATGGCGCCGCTCAACACCGCGGTGAGATTGGCGCCGATGCCGCCTGCCGGCACCAGCGTTACTTTGCTGGCGTCGACGCCTTGCGCCTTCATCGCCATCAGGATCAGCATGTTGGTGACCGAGCCCGGCGAGGTGTAGCCGATCTTCTTGCCTTCGATGTCCTTGATCGAGCTCATCGGCGAGTCGGGCTTGGCGATCCAGAGGATGTCGGCCACGCTTTCCGAGCCGGCACAGACGATCTTGAGCGGCTGTCCTGCCCGGATCGCCTCGATGGCGGCGGGAAGAGCCACCTCGCCAAAGGGGAGATCGCCCGCGAGCGTGTTGCGCACCGAGGTGCCGCCGCCCGTCGAGGTGAGGACGCCGGTGATGTCCACGCCCCGGGCCTTGAAGAAGCCCTTCTCCATCGCCACCGCGTAGGGCGCCCCGTAAAAGGCCGAGCCCCAATGGGTGACGGTGATCGTCTCCGCCCGCGCCGCGGCGCCGAGCACGAGCAGGATCAGCCCGGCAAGCGCCAAGGCGTGTCCTAACCGCCGGCGAGTAACCATGGTCGCCTCCTCCCTTGGACGCGGTAGCGTCTCCATTTTTCTTTCGCCGAGCTTATCAGGCTGCCGACGCTGAAACCATTGTCGTTGCGGCATCTTCCCTGGCTTAATACCGGAAAGCACGAGGGGAGGATCAGATGGCGCGGACGATCGCGGCAGCTTTGGGTGCAGCGGCGGCCAGTGCGTGGCTCGCGGCAGGACCGGCGGAGGCGGCGGAGAAAATCATCAAGGTCGGTGCGCTCCTGCCACTTTCGGGGCCCGGCGCCTATTTCGGCGCGCAGGACAAGCAGGGTATCGAGCTCGCACTCGAGCGCATCAACGCCACGGGCATCAATGGCACCAAGCTGGAGGTGCAATACGAGGATTCCGCCTGCCAGCCGCTTCCCGCGACCCAGGCGGCAAAACGGCTCATCGACGAGGCAAAGCCCGATATCATCATCGGTGAGGAGTGCTCGGATGCGACATTGGCGGTGATGCCGCTCGTGGCGCAGGCGCATGTGCCACTGCTCAACGCCGGCTCCTCCTCGATCAAGGTCACCGACCCCGGCAATCCCTGGACCTTCCGCATCATGCCGAACGAGGTGATGCAGGGTGAAGATCTCGCCAAGAACGCGGCCAATGAGCTTCACGCAAAGACCGCCGTCGTGCTGCACGAGAACACGAATGCCGGCATCGGCAACGCCGACATTTTTGAAAAGATCTTCACCAAGCTCGGCGGCAAGGTGCTTGCGAATATCGGCTTCGGCCGCGACGTCAACGACTTCACCGCGATCGCGACGCGCGTCGCCGGCCTCGGCGCCGTCGACGTGGTCCCGACCTACACGCTCGAGGGCCAAGGCCTCAAGATCACGCAAGCGCTCGCGCAGGCGGGCATCACCAAAGGCGGCGGCGGCAAGGCAATCCAGATCGCCACGATCTGGCTGCCGCAGAGCTTCGATCCCAA
Source organism: Allostellaceae bacterium (assembly GCA_035945115.1). Classification (GTDB taxonomy): domain Bacteria; phylum Pseudomonadota; class Alphaproteobacteria; order ATCC43930; family CGMCC-115725; genus DAHUYF01. The sequence goes on along the minus strand of DASZAN010000034.1, from coordinate 10,261 downwards.
AGCAGGCAAGGCGGCCGAGGGCTATATCCGCATCGTCCAGTTCGATCCCAACGATCAACGGCCGGTGGTGCGTGACTTCGTCAAGGCGTTCGAGGCGAAGTACCGCGAGCAGCCGACGCATTTGAACGCGCACGCCTGGGATCAGATCTTCCTCATCGCCGATGTGGTGAAGCGCGGCGGCCATGATGCGCAATCGATCCGCGACGCGCTCGCCGCCACCAAGGGCTTCGAAGGCGTCACGGGCACCGTCACGTTCGACGAGCACAATCAGAACATCAGCATGGACACCGTCCATTACGTCGAGACGCAACCGGACGCGTCGTGGAAGGTGCTGAAGTGGAATTGATGCGCGGTTAGGCGCTCGCGTTCTGTGATCCACCCCCTCACCCTCCCATCGCTTCGCGACGGGCCCCTCCCTCTCCTGCGGCGAGGAGAGGGGAAAGGATGGCGCCGAGCGTCCCCTCCCCGCTTGTGGGAGAGGGACAGAGTGAGGGGGTGTCAGCGCGCAGAGCTTCGTCCGTGTTGAGCTTCCTGCCCGTCCTTCTCCAGCAATCGATCAACGGCGTCGTCCTCGGCAGCCTCTATGTGCTGGTGGCGCTCGGCCTCACCCTCATTTACGGCGTGCTTCTCCAGATCAATTTCGCCCATGCCGATATCGTGACGTTGGGCGCCTTCGCGGCTTATTTCTTCATCCATTCACTGGGCGGCGGATATCTGTCGAGCATTGCCGTCGCGTTCCTGGTCGGCGGCGCGCTCGGATGGCTGCTCAACGCCGCGATCTTCGCGCCACTGCGCGAGCGCGGCGACGAGCTCCGGCCGCTCATCGCCACGATCGGCGTATCGGTGCTGATCGAGAATCTGGCGCTCGCCTGGTTCGGCCCGGTGCCATATGCATTCGACTCGCCTTACAGCGGCCAGGTCATCCGCTTCGCCGGCGCCTTCATTACCATCCAGAGCCTGCTCGTCGTCGTTGTCGCGAGCGCGACGATCGCCGCGCTCTACCTCTTCATGCACGCCACCTATGTCGGGAAGGCGCTGCGTGCCGTCGCGCAAGACCGTGAGACGGCGGGACTCATGGGCATCGATCCGAACCGCCTCATTATGCTCACTTTCGTCATCGCCTCGGCGCTCGCCGGCATGGGCGGCGCCATGCTCGGCCCCATCCTCGTACTGACACCGTTTGCCGGCGCTTCCGTCATCGTCAAAGCCTTCGCCATCGTCATCATCGGCGGCTTCGGCAACATGGAAGGGACGATCATCGCCGGGCTCTTCGTCGGCCTCATCGAGAGCTTCACGACGCAGTTCCTCGACCCCGGTCTCATCGATATCGTCGTCTTCGGCCTCTTGCTGGCGACGTTGGCGATACGCCCGACCGGGCTCATTGCCGAGCGGCGCGAGGAGAATGTCTGAGAGATCCGCCCTCGCTCCGCCGCATGCCCGGACGCGGGGGTGGACGACGGCAGTGGTTACGATTTTGTTGATCGCCGTCCTGCCGCTGCTTTTCCAGGGCACCTACGCCCGCTCGATCCTTGTCGTTTGCGCAATCAATGTGCTGATCGCGATCGGGCTCGACATCGTCATCGGCTATGCGGGACAACTCAACCTCGGCCAATCCGCCTTCTTCGCCATCGGCGCTTATGTCTCGACATTGCTGGTCACGCTCGCCGGCGTGGATTTCTGGATAGCGTTCCTCGCGGGAACGATCGGCGCCGCGCTTGCGGGCGCGGGATTGGCGCTCTTTGCCGTACGGCTGCGCGGGCACTATCTCGCCATCGCCTCGATGGGCTTCGCCATCATCGTCTATCAGATCCTGATGAACTGGATCAGCCTCACCCAGGGGCCGCTCGGCATCTACGGCATCCCGCCGCCACCCGCCTGGCGCGTGCCCAGCATTGGCCGCATCGACTTCAGCGATATCAGGAATTTCTTCTGGCTCGTCGCCGCGGTTGCGATCGCGGCCTATCTGCTGCTCCGCAACCTCTTGCGCTCGCCGGTCGGCGAGGCGCTCATTGCCTTGCGCGAGGATGAGGTGTCCGCTGCTTCGCTCGGCATCGACGGCGCACGCTGGAAAATCTTCGCTTTCGCCGTCGCCGCCGCGCTCGCGGGCATGGCGGGATGTTTTTATGCGAGCTTCGTCGGCACCCTCGTGCCGGACGCCTTCTTCATCACCGAATCCTTTACCGTGCTTGCCATGGTGATCGTCGGCGGCGCTGGTACCCTGCTCGGTCCCGCGGCGGGGGCCGTCCTTCTCACCGTGCTGCCGGAACTCTTGCGCGGCATCGGCGATGCGCGGCTCGTCATCTACGGCCTCGCGCTCACCCTCGTGGTACTCTTCATGCCCGGCGGCATGGCGCAAGCGGCGCGTCTCATCACCGAGCGCGCGCAGCACCGCCAGCGGCGGCGATGAACGCGGCCACGCTCTTCCGCGCCGAGCGGCTGGTGAAGCGCTTCGGCGGCGTGCTTGCCGTCGACGGCATCTCGTTCGCGGTTCCCGAGCGCAGCATCTTCGCGGTGATCGGCCCCAACGGTGCCGGAAAGTCGACCCTCCTCAATCTTTTGAGCGGCATCCACCCACCTGATCAAGGCAGCATGGGATTCGCCGGGACAGGGTTGGCGAATCTCCCGGCCCATCGCCGCGTCCGCTTGGGGATGGCGCGCACCTTCCAGAAGATTCGCCTCTTCAAGCAGCTTTCCGCGTTGGAGAATGTGCTCGCGGGTTTCCATGCGCGCCACCACGTGCCCTGGTGGCAGCATATCCTGCCAGGCGCGGCGCTCGCGCGCGATCGGGCATGCTGTCAGCAAGAAGCGCGCCGGCTGCTCGACTTTGTCGGGCTCGCCGAGCGCGCGGCAGCGCGGGCGGGCGCCCTTGCCTATGGCGAGCAGCGCATGCTCGAGATCGCGCGCGCGCTGGCGACCGGTCCGCGGCTTCTCATGCTCGACGAGCCGGCCGCGGGACTCAATGCCGCCGAGGTCGAGCGGTTGATCGAACGGCTCGACGTCATGCGGCGCGACGGGCTCACGCTCATCGTCGTCGAGCACAATATGGACCTCGTCATGACCATCGCCGATCGCGTGCTCGTCATCGACCACGGACAATATCTTTTCGAGGGTTCGCCGGCCGAGGTGCAGCGTCACGCCGGCGTGATCGCCGCCTACCTCGGCACCGCCGCATGAGCGCGCTTCTCGAGGCCCAGAATCTGGAGCTCGCCCACGGTGCTGTCGTCGTCTGCAACGACCTCAGCCTCACCGTTGCCGCGGGCGAGATCGTATCGCTCATCGGCGCCAACGGCGCGGGAAAGACGACCACCTTGCGCGCGCTTGCGGGCGTGCTCGCGCCGCGCCGCGGCCGCATCCGCTTCGCCGGCGAAGACGTCACGAGGCTCCCCTCCTTCGAGCGAGTGCGGCGCGGCATCGCTCTCGTCCCCGAAGGGCGACGCGTCTTTCCCCAACTGAGCGTGCACGAGAACCTCGAAATGGGCGGGTACAAGCATCGCGGCGACGCACCCCGCCTCCGCCGCCTCGTCGAACGCGCCTTTGGATGGTTTCCGCGGCTCGAGGAGCGCGCGCCGCAACGCGCCGGCACACTCTCGGGCGGTGAGCAGCAGATGCTGGCGCTCGCGCGGGCGATGATGAGCGAGCCGACGCTCCTCTGCCTCGACGAGCCCTCGCTAGGCTTGGCCCCGCTGGTGGTGCAGGAGATCTTCCGCACCGTGCGCGCCATCAACGCCGAGGGCACGAGCGTGCTGCTCGTCGAGCAGAACGCGCGCTACGCCCTCGAGACGGCGAGCCGCGGCTACGTGCTTCAGACCGGCGCAATCATTGCCAGCGGCAGCTCAGCGGCACTCAGGGACGACGCCCGCGTCAAGGAAGCCTATCTCGGCCGCGGCGCCCGCGGATAGCGCACGCCCCGCTAGCGACCGAGCACCGTGTCGACCATCGCCCGAGGGTCGCGCGCGCGCCAGGCGCCGATATCGACGGCGTGCAAGAATTGCGCGAGATGCGCATTGAAAGCGTCGGGGTCCTCGAGGTTGATGCCATGTCCGGCATTGGGCATCACTGCCAGTGCCGCGGTCCGGATATTTCGCTTCATCAGCAAGGCGGGTTCGAGGCATGGCCAGTCCTCGTCTCCGGTCATCACTAACGTTGGAACGTTGATGGTTCTGATCTTCTCGACGAGGTCGTAAAGCGACGGCCGCCGCTTCTGGACGCCGCGCATGGTGCGCGCGGAGCCGTCGCTCGAGTGCTCGGCCATTTGCCGGGCGAACTCGCGCCAACCGCGCGGATCCTTGTTTTGCAGCTGCACGCGCGTCGGCCCCAGCGCATAAGCCTCCGACGCCTTGGCCATGCCGAGCTCTTCGAAGCGCTTCGCCGATGCCTCTGCCTCCTCGGCGAATTGCGCGCGCTTCTCCGGTGCGGCGCCATAGCCGCAGCCGGCAATGACGAGCGAGCGTGCCCGCGCCCCATAAGTGAAACCGAAATGGAGTGTCGCGAAACCTCCCATCGAGAGGCCCACCACATGCGCCTTGTCGATTTTGAGCCCGTCGAGCAGGGCGCGGATGTCGTCGCGCGCTCGGTCCTGCGAATAACGCTCGCTGTCAAGCGGCACGTCCGATGGCGGATATCCGCGTGCATTGTAGGTGATGCATCGGTGGGACCGGCTGAACTGCCGTACTTGCGGTTCCCAGGAGCGGTGATCGCCGGCGAATTCGTGGACGAAGATGATGGGCGTCCCCGCCCCGGTCTCCTCGTAATAGAGCTTCACGCCGTCGTCCGTCGTCACATGCGGCATTCTCTCTCCTCCCGAAGCTCGCTGCGGCGGATGTCCGGCATTTCCGGTATTGTCCGCCGTCCGCTCCTATTGGTGGCACGCATCTTCGGCCTGGATCAGCGATGAGGCAAGAACCGGAATTCCCGATGTGCATGGTACGCATGCGATGATGGGCGTTCTCGCCGTGCTCTCGGGTTCCCTCGTCGGTTTCTCGCTCGGCCTCATCGGCGGCGGCGGATCGATCCTCGCGGTGCCGCTTCTCCTTTACGTGGTCGGCATCGGCGATCCGCATGTCGCGATCGGGACGAGCGCATTGGCCGTCTCGGTGAACGCTTTCGTCAATCTCATCGGCCATTGGCGCGCTGGCACGGTGAAATGGCCGTCTGCCAGCGTTTTCGCCGGCGCCGGCATCCTCGGTGCCGCGCTCGGCTCATCGCTCGGCAAACTCGTCGACGGTCAAAAGCTGCTGGCGCTCTTCTCCCTCGCCATGATCGCGGTCGCGATCGCCATGCTGCGGCCCCGCGCCTCGGGCGGAGATTCCGATGTGCGGATCACGCCGCGCATCGCACTGCAATTGATCGCGGTCGGGCTCGCGGCGGGTGCGGTCTCCGGCTTTTTCGGGATCGGCGGGGGATTTCTGATCGTGCCCGGCATCATGCTGGGAAGCGGCATGCCGATCCTCAACGCCATCGGCTCCTCGCTGCTCTCCGTCGGCGTCTTCGGCCTCACCACCGCCGCCAACTATGCGCTCTCGGGGCTCGTCGCGTGGGCGATCGCCGCGGAATTTATCCTCGGCGGCGCTCTCGGCGGGTGGCTTGGCACGCGCCTCGCCCTCAAGCTCTCGGCGAGCCGGACGATCCTGACGCGGATCTTTGCCGCCGCCATCGTCGCCGTCGCGCTCTACATGCTGGCGCGCACCGGCTTCGCGCCAGCTTGATTCCGGCGCCGATCTCCCCACTATGTCACGGCAGGTTTCAGAACATCGTGCGTCACCAGTGACCAACAGCTCGCTCTTTCACCCGGCGGTCGCCGCTTGGTTCAACCGCACCTTCGCCGCGCCGACTCCGGCGCAGGCGGAGGCTTGGCCCGCCATCCAATCGGGCGAGCATGTGCTGATCGCGGCACCCACCGGCTCCGGGAAGACGCTCGCCGCATTTCTCGCCGCCATCGACTCGCTGGTGCGGCAAGCACTCGCGGGCGAGCTTGGCAGCGAGACGCAGATCGTCTACGTCTCGCCGCTCAAGGCGCTCTCCAACGACATCCAGAAGAACCTCGAGGCACCGCTCGCCGGCATCAGCGAGGCGCTGCGCGCGCAGGGTCTCCCCGAGGTAGAAATCCGCACTTGGGTGCGCACCGGCGATACGCCCGCGGGCGAGCGCGAGCGCATGCGGCGCACGCCGCCCCACATCGTCGTCACCACGCCGGAATCGCTCTACATCCTCCTGGGTTCCGAGTCGGGTCGCGCCATGCTGGCGACGACGCGCACGGTGATCGTCGACGAAATCCACGCGCTCGCGCCCAACAAGCGCGGCGTCCACCTCGCCCTGTCGCTTGAGCGTCTCGCCGCGCTCTCGCGTCACAAGCTGCTCCGCATCGGCCTTTCGGCGACCCAAAAGCCGATCGAGACGGTCGCGCGCTTCCTCGTGGGCGTCGATGCGGACGGGCGTTCGCCGCCCTGCCGCGTCATCGACAGCGGCCACCGCCGCGCGCGTGATCTCGCGCTCGAGCTCCCCTCCTCGCCGCTCGAAGCGGTGATGTCGGGTGATGTCTGGAAAGAGATTTACGATCGCCTTGCCGTCCTCATCGCCGAGCACCGCACGACGCTGATCTTCGCCAATACTCGACGCATGGTGGAGCGGGTGACGCGGGCACTCTCCGAACGCGTTGGCGAGGCGCAGGTCACCGCCCATCACGGCAGCCTCGCCAAGGAGCTGCGGCTCGACGCGGAGCAGCGCTTGAAGCGCGGCAAGCTTCGTGCCCTCGTCGCCACCGCCTCGCTCGAACTCGGCATCGATATCGGCGAGGTCGACCTCGTCTGCCAATTGGGATCGCCGCGCTCGATCAGCGCCTTCCTGCAGCGCGTCGGCCGCTCCGGCCACGCCGTGGCGGGAACGCCCAAAGGCCGGCTCTTTCCGTTGTCGCGCGACGAGCTCGTCGAGAGCGCCGCGCTCGTCGACAGCGTCAACCGGGGCGAGCTTGACACCCTCGCTATTCCCGAATGCCCGCTCGATGTGCTGGCGCAGCAAGTGGTCGCCGAGGCGGCGGCGCGCGATTGCGGCGAGGATGAACTCTACGCGCTCTTCCGCCGCGCCTGGCCCTTCAGGTCGCTGCCGCGCGAGGATTTCGCCGCAATCCTCACCATGCTGGCGGAGGGCTATACCAGCCGGCGCGGGCGCCGCGGCGCGCTTATCCACTATGACGGAGTCAATCATCGCCTGCGCGGCCGGCGCGGCGCGCGGCTCACCGCCATCACCTCGGGCGGCACGATCCCGGACACCGCCGATTACCAGGTGCTGCTCGAGCCCGAGAACCAGTTTATCGGCACGGTGAACGAGGATTTCGCGGTCGAGAGCATGGCCGGCGACGTCTTCCAGCTCGGCAACGCCGCCTATCGTCTGCTGCGCACCGAGCGGGGCGTGCTCCGCGTCGAGGACGCGAAGGGCGCGACACCCACCATCCCCTTTTGGCTCGGCGAAGCGCCGGGGCGGAGCGACGAGCTCTCGCGCGCGGTCTCGCGGTTTCGCGCCGAAACCGGCCGCCAACTCGCGCACGATCCGTCGGGCGCGATGCTCATGCGCTCGCTCATCGAGGATTGGCACACGGCCGAAGCGCCGGCGCGCCAGCTCGCCGAGTATTTGGCCTCCGCGAAGGCCGCGCTTGGCGTGTTGCCGACGCAAGAAACGCTCGTCCTCGAGCGCTTCTTCGATGAAGCGGGCGGCATGCAACTCGTCGTCCACGCGCCCTATGGCAGCCGCATCAACCGCGCTTGGGGATTGGCGCTGCGCAAGCGCTTCTGCCGAAAATTCAATTTCGAGCTGCAGGCGGCGGCCACCGAGGACAATATCGTCCTGTCCCTCACCACGGCGCACAGCTTCGATCTCGCCGACGTGCCACGCTACCTCCATTCCGCAAGCGTCCGCGAGGTGCTCGTGCAAGCGTTGCTCGATGCGCCCATGTTCACCACGCGCTGGCGCTGGGTCGCAGGCGTGTCGCTGGCGCTGCCGCGCTTCCGCGGCGGCAAGAAGCTCCCGCCACAGCTCGCGCGCATGAACGCCGAGGACCTGCTCGCCACCGTCTTCCCCGACCAGGTCGCCTGTGGCGAGAATCTCGTCGGCGAGCGCGAGATCCCCGATCACCCGCTGGTGCGCCAGACGATCGCCGACTGCCTCGACGAGGCCATGGACATCGCCGGGCTCGAGCGCATCCTGCGCAAGCTCGAAGCGGGCGAGATCACGGTGGTGACGCGCGATCTCACCGAGCCGTCGCCGCTCGCGCTCGAGGTGCTGTCGGCGCGGCCTTACGCCTATCTCGACGACGCTCCCTTGGAGGAGCGCCGCACGCAGGCGGTGATGAGCCGGCGCTGGCTCGCGCCGGAAGACGCCGCCGATATCGGCCGCCTCGATCCCGAGGCGATCGCGCGCGTCAGCGCCGAAGCCTGGCCCGATGCGAGCAATGCCGACGAACTCCACGACGCGCTTGTCTGGTTGGGCTTTCTCACCGCCGATGAGGTGGTAGCGCAGCCCGTCTGGGCCGATTGGCTTGCGGGTTTGGCGCGCGAGAAGCGCGCCGCGCGCCTCTCGCTGCCGACAGGCGCGCTTTGGGTCGCGGCCGAGCGGTCGCCGCATTTTCTGGCGCTTTGGCCGGATGCCTCGCTTGATCCCGCGATTGCTGCTCCCACCTCATCGCCGGCGGGCGAGACGACGGCCGAAACGGCGCTCGTCGAACTCATGCGCGGCCGCCTCGAGGGATTGGGCCCAGTGGCGGAGACTGCGCTCGCGGCGCCGCTCGGGCGAAGCCCGCACGAGGTGGCGGCGGCACTCGCTGCGCTGCAAGCAGAGGGATTCGCCATGCGCGGCCGCTTCACGCCGGGCGCCACGGAAGACGAGTGGTGCGAGCGCCGTTTGCTGGCGCGCATCCATCACTACACGGTGAAGCGGCTTCGCGCCGAGATCGAGCCGGTCGCGGCCCGCGACTTCCTGCGGTTCCTCCTCACGTGGCAGAAGGCCGCTTCCGAGAGCCGCATGGATGGACCCGACGCGCTCGAGGTGGTGATCGCCCAGCTCGAGGGCTTCGAGGCGCCCGCCGGCGCGTGGGAAACGGAAATCCTACCGGCGCGGCTTACCAACTACGATCCCGCCTGGCTTGACGATCTCTGCCTCGCCGGCCGCGTCGTCTGGGCCCGGCTCAAGCCGCGGAACCTCCGCCTCAACGGCGAGCGCAGCGCCTCGCCGGTGCGGACGACGCCGATCACGCTCTTGCCCCGGCGCGACGCGCCGGTCTGGGCGTCGCTCTCGCCGCTGCCGGAACCGGGACCGATAAGCCGCCCCGGCGAGGCGGTGCTCGGCTTTCTCCGCGCCCATGGCGCTTCTTTCTTCGACGAGATCGCCGAGGGGAGCGGGCTCTTGCGGCCGCAGATCGAAGAGGCGCTTGCCGAACTCGTTGCGCTCGGTCTCGTCAATTCCGACAGCTTCGCGGGCCTGCGCGCGCTCCTCGTCCCGGCGGAGAAGCGCAGATCGAGCAGTCGGCGCCGCGCCGTGCGCTTCGACATGCAGGACGCCGGCCGCTGGACGCTGGCGCGCCGGCCGCGCGGCACGAGCGAGCATCAGGGCGAGGCGATCGAGCATGTGGCGCGGAGCTTGCTCCGCCGCTACGGCGTCGTCTTCTGGCGATTGCTCGAGCGCGAAGCCGATTGGCTGCCGCCCTGGCGCGACCTGCTCAGGGTCTATCGTCGTCTCGAGGCGCGCGGCGAGATTCGCGGCGGCCGCTTCGTTGCGGGCTTTTCGGGCGAGCAATACGCGGTCCCTGAAGCCGTTGGTCTCCTGCGCGAGATCCGGCGCAAGCCCGAAGGCGGCGCACTGCTCTCTCTCTCGGGCGCCGATCCCCTCAATCTCGCCGGCATTCTCACGCCGGGCCCGAAGCTCGCAGCACTCACCGGCAACCGCCTCCTCTATCGCGAGGGCCTTCCCCTCGCCCTCCTCGCGGGCGGCGAGGTCAAGTTTCTCGAGACGGTGGATGCAGGCAGCGAATGGGCAGTTCGCAAAGCCCTGCTGCGCGGCTCGATCCCGAAAGCGCTCGTCGGTCTCACCTGAGGGACCACGATCTCACGGCATGCGTTTCAGCCGCATGATCATGGTGCACTGCCCGAATTCGTAGTCGCCTTCGAAAGAATCGTCCGCGAATCTGCCGCGGAGCGGCCATTCGCCGACATCGCCCTTGAAGGCGCCGTCCGCGGCGATGGTGCCGCGAATGGGGAATTTGCCGGCAGGCAGGAAG
>DASZAN010000033.1:0-3419 GCA_035945115.1 Allostellaceae bacterium | reverse complement strand
CGGAGGGGCCGGCCGCACCAGTAGGTCGGCACGTTCTGATTGCGATGCGAGTGGTAGCGGACGGACATCCGCTCACCGCAAGTTGCACAGATCACAAGCCCCTGCAGCAGTGCCGTACCTTCGCGCGCCGGTCCACGGCTGCGCGCGGCGCTCCAGGAAAGCGCGTTCCCCTTCACGCGCTGCAGGTTCAACTGATACTCCTCCCATGTAATATAGGCTGGATGCATGTCGCGCAGCAGGATCCACTCCTCACTTGGCACCAGCCGGGAGCACACTTTGCCATTCGGTAGACGGCGTTGTTTGGTGCGGCCGAAGACGAAAGCGCCAGCATAGCGCGGGTTGTGGATAATCTGCCGCGCCCGGCAGTGCAGCAGTTCGGCCCAAACCAGTTCGCCTTTATGCGCACCGCTGCGCAATCGGCGCGGGAACAGAAGTTCCTTCGTATGGAACTCCTTGACCACCGCCAGGCAGGATCCGGTCCGCTTAAAGGTTTCGAAGAACAGACGCACCGCCCCCTGGACCTGGGCATCCGGATCGAGGATGACACGATCGTGCGTGTCATGCACAAAGCCGACGGGTACCATCTGCTTGAGCTCGCCGCGGCGGGCGCGGCTCAGGATGCCGCCCCGCAATCGCGCCTTGAGCACGTGCAGTTCCGCTTCACTCATAGTGCCCTTCAGGCCCAATAGCAGGCGATCGTTGAAGTGCGCGGGATCATACAGTCCATCCTCATCGAGGATGAGCGTATCGGCAAGCGCGCACAGTTCCAGCAGACGATGCCAATCCGTGGAGTTGCGCGCCAGGCGCGACACCTCCAGGCCGAGCACAATCCCGACGCGTCCCAGACTGACTTCGGTCACCAGTCGCTGGAAGCCTTCTCGGTCAGCCGAACTGGCGCCGGATTGCCCGAGGTCACTGTCGATGACGACGATCCGATCGAGCGGCCAACCCAACGCGACAGCGCGCTCCCGTAGCGCGTACTGCTTTCGGTGTTCTCGAAGACCTGGCGCAGCGTCGACTGGCGCACGTAGAGATATGCCAGCCGCGACAGATGCGCGGTCGTGACCTTCTGATGAGCTTCGCTGTTCATCACCATCAGCGATATCCCTCCCTTAATGCCTGGTGCGCGACAGGGCGAGTCGAGAGAACCAGACTAGCCAAGAGCGCGGTGACTTCATGACGCACGCTCGACAACCACACGGGCGTAGCGTTCGTTTGCGGTGAACCTTCCTGCGGTGCAGGATCGGTGGCGTCAGCCGCTCGCGGCGCAAGCGCCGTGCGCAGCACCGTTTCCACAGTCCTGAGCCATCCGGGCATGCCCTCGCTTAGGAACAGGGCGAGACCAACGCCGCGTGGTTGGCCTGCAAGAACGGCATTCCCCGCCGAACCGATAACCTGGGAGCGAAGCAACTCGTACTGAACGGTGTACTGCCTGACATCGAGCTTTGTGGCTTCGACGATCATCGGCGTTTTTTTTCCGCTTGCAGGTAGGAACGCAGCCGCCGCAGGATACTGCGCGGATGCACCTCGACGCCACAGCGCTGCACCAAAAGCGCCGCCAACTCCTCGCCTTTGAGCATCCGTCCAGCCTCTTGTATAGCCTCAACGAGGACAGCCATCGCTTCGTCGTTGAGCTTGTGGGGTCGTTTCGGCCCGCGCTTGCGTGGCAGCAATCCCGGCAGACCCTCGCGCTGGAACAATGCTTGAGTGACATAGAAGACCGGGCGGGACAGACCAAAGGCTTGGGCCGCCTCCACCACCGCACGACCTTCCTTCTGAACGCTGCGCAGCATCTCGTACTTGACCTGCACCAAATCGTTCGGATCGAAGAACGCGCTGTCGCGAAAGAGAGGATCGGTAACAGTCTCCGGATGAGGATGGCTGGCGCCTTCTGCGCTCAGAGCTTGCCGACGGCGTGCACGCTGGCGTGAGTCCATGGCCATGTTTGTCTTTATAATTATGTGATATACTGCCGGCTAAAGCAACCAAAAATACCGCCAACATACGCACAGCCATCGAAAATACAGGAAATATAGCGATTCAGCACAACCCTCAGTCAGCCTGTGCCGAAATATCGTGTACACATATTTCTCAAGACATACTGCACACAATTTGCCTGACATTATGCGGCACCCCTCCCGACCACTCGTTCGTCGATCAGCCTGCGCAGTTGGCGCAACAGGTCGGCGCGGAAGAAGGCGCGCCCAGCGCCGACCGTGATCACACCGGATCGGGTATCCGGACATCCGTCCATTCAACCGGCAACGTGCGCAGCCGTCCGGTCGCGTCCAGATACGACACACGGTCCCCGCCCCAGTTGTGGCGCACAGCCAGCACTTCGAAGGTCTGCCCCTTCAATGGATGGAACGGATGCGTGACGGTGAAAACTTGTAATCCACCCTCATCACGGTCTGCAATGCGCGCTTTTCGCCAAGGGGAAGGTGGAACGGGGCGTCGGCCATGCCAAGAATACTCCTCTGAAAGAACTGCGCTTCGAAAGTTTGGAGGAGGCTCAGGCTTACCTGGACCACTGGGAAACGTGTTGGGCCGACGCGCGCATCCACGGCACCACCAAGCGGCAGGTTGCCGCTATGTTCGCCGAAGAGAAGCCGGCGCTGCAACCGCTGCCCCTGGAGCCCTTCCGCTACTACCAATACGGCAAACGCACGGTGAACCTGGATGGCTGCGTGGAAGTCGATGCGGCCTACTATGGCGCACCGCCGGGCTGGATCGGCCGACTCGTCCAGGTGCAATGGGATTCCCACCAGGTCCGCCTGATGGACCAGCAGACCGGGCAACTCCTGCGCGAGCATCTGCGCCAAATGCGCGGACGCCACCGCATCAAGGACGAAGACCGACCCAGGCAAACTCCGCTCACAACTCTGCAACTGTTGTCGCGCGCCGACAGAGCCGGCGCGCAGATCGGAGCGCTCTGCCGCGGCATGCACCAGAAAGACGGTGAGACCGCAGTACGCCGCATCCTGGGCGTGCTGTCGCTGATTAAGAAGTATGGAGGCGCCACAGTCGAGGATGCTTGCGCTGCCGCCCTGGAAGTCGGCGTCCGCGCCGATTACCATTCCGTGCGGCGTTATCTGGAGCGCCATCCCCAACTGTCGCTGAGCTTGCGCCAAATCGATCCCCTGATCCGCCAGCTCACGTTGTACCGCGACTTCATCGAAGGCAAAACCAAGGAGAGCAACGAATGAACCTGATTGAATTACAACGTGCCCTACGACAACTCCGGCTCGGCGGCACCGCCGCCGTGCTGGAAACCAGACTGCGCCAGGCGCAGACCGAAGCCATGGCGCCGATCGATCTGATCTCCTGTCTGGTGAGCGACGAGCTTACCCGCCGCAGCGAAAGACTCCTGGACCGCCGGCGCAAACAGGCCGCCTTTCGCGATCCGCATAAGACTCTGG
>DASZAN010000032.1:0-145532 GCA_035945115.1 Allostellaceae bacterium | reverse complement strand
ATCCAAAAGACGCTGCCGGTAACAGGGCCAAGATCACGTCAACGGCCCGGGTACTGCTCGACGGTGGTGCCGTCCCAGTGGTACTGGGCGGCGACGATTCGGTGCCTATCCCCCTCTTTCAAGCTTTCGGGGGACGCGGCGCCTTTACCATACTGCAGGTCGACGCCCATATCGACTGGCGTGACGAGGTGCAGGGCGTCCGCCTTGGGCTCTCCTCGACGATGCGACGCGCGAGCGAGATGGGATGGATCGAGCGGATCGTTCAGGTCGGGGCCCGTGGGACCGGAAGTGCCCGCGTCGCGGACTTCGACGACGCACGCGCCGCCGGTGTCACCTTCGTCACTGCACGCGACATCGCCGCGCACGGCATTCAGGCAGCGCTCGATGCCATCCCCGTGGGAGCCAAGGTCATCATCACCATCGACTGCGACGGGCTGGACCCCACTGTAATCCCAGCGGTGATTGGACCCGCGCCCGGGGGACTTAGCTATTGGCAGACCGTCGAGCTGCTGTGTGGCCTCGCGCAGCGCGCCACGATCGCCGCCTTCGACATCGTCGAGTTCATGCCGGAGCGTGACTTCCAGCAGCTAGGAGCACTCGCGGCAGGGCGGTTGGTGGCGAACGTGATTGGCCTCATCGGGCGGCAGCGACAGCGCTAAGCGCTGCTCTCAGTTCACCGCGGAGGAGTGGCAGTCGCTACGCAGGCGTTCACTTCTTCTGGGGGCAGCTTCGATCTTGCGGTCACCCGCTTTTCGGGACGGCGCGCGCCACTTCATCCAGGTGGCGTTTCCGGCCGCCCGGACGCTGTCACGCGCGAAGCTTATTCGCATCGGGGAACGATGCATTTCCGCAAGCCGCATTCTACGCCTGGGATAGTGCGGCTTTGGAGTGCGACATCGGGGTTCGGGGCCGGATGCGCGATGTAGAGCAGGCTTACCGCTACAACCGCTCGAATCTCTTCCGGTCGGTCAAAACGTCCATCGCAAGAGTCTTCTGCTGCGTCAGATCCGACGCATTGACTATCTGCGCATATTGGATCCCATCAGTTTCTCGGAAGATGGCATCCACGATCCATTCAGTCCCCAAAACGCCAAAGCGGCTGGAGCTGAGGTCAAGGCCAAAGGATTCGAACCAGGCTAGGAATCGCCCTCATTGCCGGCGGGATGCTGGGCTAGCATGCACTGAGCGAGTTGCGGGTATGCGAGTGCCGGCAGCAAGGGCGCTGCTTGACAGGCTGAGATGCAGTCGCCTGAGTCAAGCCATGGGAGGACTGCACGGAAAACCGATGCGGCCGCGTCACGTCCGGCGCTTCCGTCATGGCGGCAAGTCCTACATCGCCTATGAGGGTGGCGTTCAAACCAGGGACACTTGTCGCGACCGGCTACGCTGTCAGTGTTGTGGCGGACGGCCGCCGCCCCACGCCCGACGAGCTGGCTGCGGCGCTCGAGGCAGTCGAGGCGAACTGGTCTATCGAGGAAGTGCGCGGCGGAGCATGACGACCGCGCAGCCGAGGGTAAGGCCGCTCGCGTTGAAACGGGGCGCCCAAGGCTTCGACAATCCCAATTGGCTCTTCGATCTCAAGAACGACGGTTTCCGCGCGCTGCTCGAGGTTGACCGTCGGGCGCACGACTTCGCAATCCGTTTAGCCGCAGGTGAAGGTGGCGATATTCTTGTCGGATTGCTGCCCAACATTCGATAAGTGCGCGACCTTGCCCTGACCGGCGCAGTAGTTCGTTGCTTTCTGGGTGGCAGCCCCGATCTGATCGCCCTCATACTCGTAGCTGATGCCTTGGGGAGTGGCGTTGAATGCCTTCGGCGCTGAGTGGCCGCAGGCCACCAGCAGCAAGGCCGTGGCGGCCATTACGAAACAGATCCGCATCCTGACCTCCTCTTCGTTGCCGACGACGTCAGGCACGTGGGGATTATTGCGAGATTTCAATGTGAGGCAAAGCACCACAAAGGACGATTTCCCCGCCGAACAAACATCTCGGGGTGGCGTTCAATTCTCGAGCGGATTCTTCCTCCTCTAGACCAAAGACCCGCCTGCCGCGCGCCATCTTCATGGCTGGCGCCGCAGAAAAATGGGACGAGGCGAGGGTAAGACCCCGACCAGCCGACGCGCTTCGTCGCTTTTGACGCAAAACGCCTAAGAAGCAGCGGCGCTTGAAGGCTCGCGCGCACCGGCGGGTTATGTCTACCGCGACTCGACTCCAGGCGCAGCTCGCCCTAGGAAGCGAAGCGGATGATGAACGACGCGCAAGACCACAAGCAGCTGCCAGCCGGGACCACCGGCGCTCGGCCCAGCTACCTCGGCGCCGAGCGCGCCTCGTGGCTCGCGGTCTCGTGGCGCGGCTTGGTGCTCGCGACGCTGCTGTTCGCTTGCTTGGCGGTGCTCGTCGACTTCGTACTCTAGGATCGCGATGCGACCCTGTCGAAAGTGCGGCGCCGCTTGATGGATGCGCTCGCGGCTTTCGGCTTGTTTGCCGCGACGATGATGCTGGTCTGTTACGCCCTTGAGGACTGGAGTCACTAGTTCGTCGTGGGATTCGCCGCTGCCTGCGCGCTCGGGTCGGTCTATGGCTTTCTCCAAGGGGCGTGGCCTCTTGGCGTTATCGAAGCCATCTGGGCGGTTGTCGCGATGCGCCGTTGGGCGCGAATTTCAAACTGAGACACTACAAAGCTCCCCCTGGGCGAGCTCTCAAACCGATGGGGAAAGCAGTCTTTCCCATATCAGTCTTGGTTTTCTGCGCTTCTCAGCGCGCCGGTCGTCCTGCTGTGTGATCGACTGATTGGAAAGGCGCTCTTTGCGCTGATTTCCCTATTAGACTGTCGTCTGCGCAAACCAGACGGCTCATGCCGCCCCGCGCTACACCCGCTCAAACCTCTTTCGGTCCGTTAAGACATCCACGGCGAGCGTTTTCTGCTGCGTTGGGTCCAACGCATGGGCAAGCTGTGCGTATTGGATCCCATCAGTGCCTCGAAAGATGGCATCGACGACCCACTCCGTTCCCAAGACGCCAAAGCGGCTGGAGCTGAGGTCACGATAGCGTTGTCCTCGTTCGACTGGGTGCTTGAGGGCCACGGCGTGGTTCTAGAGCGGCGCTCGCCAAGCCGACATGCGACACTTTGTCGAGCCACGTCCTGGATGTCTAACTAAGACTGCTGCCGGACAAGCTCGACGAAGGCGAACGCGTCAATTGAGCAGATAGGCGCATCTGGCTCATCCAGTATCGGCTCAGACAACGAACCCTCAGCAAGAGCGGATGAAGCTCTGTAACAAGGAAGCGGGTGACCAGAAGCTCGCGGGGGAGGCGCGTAAGACCTTCATGTCCGAGTGCCTCTCGGGAAAGATGGACGCGGCCGTTGAAGAAGCAACGAAGCGTTCGTCTTCAGATTAGCGCGTGGATGATGTAGAACCCAACCGCGGCCCAAGCCGCGCTCGCGGCAATTAGGATTATCCAAAATGTCCGGTCTTCGCTCCGTTCGCGATTGGACTCGCTCATGGGCGTCCTTCTCGGCGCGGCTTCTTGCGTCGCAGATTTCTTACCAGCGAACATCCGCAAATAGGCGAAGTTGTGGCGTTTCGTCGGCATTCATGTGCCAAAGAGAAGCCCCGCCGGAGCGGGGCCTCAGGTACAGGGAGGTGATCGGTTCTACGTCATGAGCGCGGTTTTCATCCCCTCGCGCCACTGATTCGCTATCGAGGTGCCGCAGCGGAGCTTGGTGCGGAAGAGAAGCCCCACCACCAGGGGGACTAGTGGTGGGGCCTTGCACAACGCGGACGGCGTAGGGCTGGCCGCCCACCATCACTGTGCCAATCCCCTCTTACAGGTCAGTGAATTTTCATCTTTGTCGTCAGTGCCAAGCTCGGAACATGGCACTGAGCGACGAATGCGACCGGAGAAGGTGGGTGCCGGGGTGAAGGGCCTCGCCCAGCACGAACCCCTCGCCGACAAGCACCAACATCAGGGTCAGGAACACAGATCCGGCGGTTATCAAGGAGCCAACGTTTGGCTGACGCATAGCCACCATCCTCTCGCCCCGCTGATCAAAGACCTGGGGCTGACGGAAATTTCGGGAAATGTGCGGCGCCGGCTATCTCTTCGGCTCAATCAAACCGCCCTGCTGTCTAAGGTGCCGTCTTCGAATTTCCCACGCGTGCCTCGGGGTGTTCGGCCGCCGTATCAAACTCCGTCGCGAACCTCTGAAGCTCGGTGATTAGCGTTTCGTCGGTTGTGATCTGGGCGAGGCGCCGACAATGAGCGGCCTTCTCGCGGTAGTACGCGGCGTCATGTGTCATGCGGCCTCCACGGAAAGATCGCCGCAATAGATGCGATCGCGGGCATATCGGGCACTCCCAGCTCGTTCAGGCGGGAGTGCGCGCGACCCCTTGTTGTCAATGGGGAGACCGTGTCTCTCAGCCGCCGACGCCCAAGCGGCGATGTCGGCGATGAGTGAAAGCATACAGGAACGAGCGCTCTGGATCAAAACTACTTCACGGAAGGCGGCGCAAGCTACGTGCCTGAGAGCATCGCTGCGCAGTCTTACCGCTGTTTCTTGCGCTCGATCTTCCGTGATCGCCTCTAAGCATTGCGGCGATGGCACCCAACTGACGGGCGCGATCAGGGCTTTTTGAGATCGGGGAACAATCCCTCCCTCTCCGCCAATCAGTCGTGGTTGATGTTTGGATTTCCGGGAGTATGACTCACATCATCGGCTTGCCGGAATGGGAGTCGTCAAATGAGCGTACGAGTCGAACAGAAGAGCTATGAAATGCCCCCGCGAGAGGGGATCAGCATCGCGCAGTTTCTCACCGTCGCCGACATCGAGCGATCGGCTCGCTACTACGAAAAGGTCTTCGGCGCTCGCATTCTGAGCCTGGGTGACGGCAACGCGCCTGGGTACCTTCAGCTTGCGAATATCTGGGTGATTCTGAACGTTGGGGGCGGGCCGACCCCGGATAAGCCGACGGTAATGCTCAGCGTCCCCGACCCGAATCACATCAACAGTTTTTTGAATTTCCGCGTTGCGGACATTCAAGCGTGCTATGAACTATGGAAGAGTCGGGGGGCCGAGTTCATCACGAAGCCGATTCCCAAGTACGGCGAGATTCGCTGCTACATCCGCGATCCTGACGGTTATCTCATCGAGGTCGGACAGAGCACAGACCTCAAATACGGTTAACGCTCGGCAAGCAAGAGCATTCTTATAGCCCGAGCGGATTGTCGGAGATTCCGGACGTCGCCAGGTCGCAATCTCCGCTTTGCCGGCGATACGGTCAGAAGATCCTCAAGGGGTCGAAGCCGGCTGACCTGCCGATCCAGCAGCCGGTCAAATTCGAGTTGGTGATCAACGTCAAGACCGCCAAGGCACTCGGCTTCAAAGTGCCGCAGTCGCTACTCGCGCAGGCCAACGAGGTGATCGAATGAGGGTCGGCCGCATGTCGGCTCGTGGCACCTCTCCGAAGAGCCAATCAGCATCGCGAAGGTCGCTTAAGCGGAGTAATGCGGACGTGTCCGCGTGGGCTAGAAATGACGTTGGTGACCAACTCGGAAGTCGAGCAACGTAACCCTTAGGCAGCGGCGACTGCCCGCGCACGTGGGGTAGAGTGCGGTCTGCAGGCACTCGAACTATCGGCGCAATTGGCGAGCAATGTCTGTGCTGCTCACATCGGCGATGAGTGATACAGGGAAGCCAGAGTTTGCCGGAATCAGAACCGACCACGCTGTCTGCCATGGCGTATGAAATCGCGCGCGGCGTTCTGGAGCAGTATCCTATTATGCAACGCATCGAAATTCGTCTGATTCATTTCTCCAGGGGGCTAGAGACCAAGGACGAGGCGGAAGACAATCACGTGGTGAACCTCGTCTTGCAGCGTTGAGTCGAGGACGGCGCTATGAGCGGCGTTTCCCCGCACTAATTGTCTCGCCGGTCGAACTACCCTCTACGCTCCGCACATAAGCTTTAGCCACTTCGGCGGCGGGCAGTCCCATGGATGGATCCATCTTCATGGCGGTGAGCGTTTCTGCCACCCATGGTGGGCTGACAACGTTCACCCGCACCTTGCCCTTCAGCTCAAGCGCCGCCGCGCGACCGAAGCCCTCGAGGCCGGCGTTGACGAGGCTGATCGCGGAGGACCCGGGGATGGGCTGCTGCGCGAGCACGCCGCTGGTTATGGTAATCGAGCCGCCAACGCGAACGCGCTGGTGACCGACGCGCACGACGTTGACTTGTCCCATGAGCTTGTTGTCGAGGCATGTCCTGAAGTCGGCATCCGTGAGCGCGTCGAGAGGCTTGAACACCGCACCTCCGGCTGCACAGACGATGGCGTCAACTTCGCCGATCGCTGCGAAGGCTCGCCCTAGCGACGATTTGTCCGTGATGTCCGCAGGGTGCTCCTTCTGAGAACGCGAAACTGGAATTACCTGATGTGTCCCCTGCAGGGCTTCAACGACGGCGCGCCCAATCGTCCCCGTCGCACCGATGACGATGACTTTCATGTCTGCCTCCCATTGTGCTTTGTGCAGGTAAGGTTGCGGCGTGCTGGCGCCCGCGGCAGCCCGTCCAGCACCGGACAGTCTAACACCGACCGACGTTCGGCCCCATCTTTCACCTCATCGGACTTTGAGGCGACCGACGAAGCGGCGGGTGGTGGCGCTGGTGTAGTGGTAGCGGTAGGGACGCGAGTTTCATCTCGCGCCCCCCGCACAGAACCGTACGTGCGGCTTTCCCGCATACGGCTCCCACCTTGGGTGATTGGCGGCAAAGCGATCGCTCGGCCAAGGATGGCGGATGTGCGGTTTCGCGGCTGTGCTCTTATCCATACTATTCCGGCTCAATTGCCAAGCCGCTTTGATTCGACGAGCGGATCGGTGCCGTGGACCTGCCGCCAGGTCTCTTCTGAGCCGCTGTCATGCAGTGATCGATGATGCAGGAAGCAGAGCGGAACGGTGAATTCATCGCTGACCTTGGCTCCCATCGCGCCCGCGGCTGGGCAAAGCGGATGTGATGGGCCTGCGGTCGTGTACGGCCACAGACGACACAGGGCTGCGAGGCAACCAACCGCAAATGATCGGCGTCCCGGAGCCGTTTAGCGTGTGCCTAGACTAAGCAACAAGCTTAGCTCGGGTGGTATGCACATGAAGACACTTCTGTGTGCGGCTCGATTGTCTCGCCTTGAGGTCAAGGCAATAGATTGACGTGGAAACCATCGCGACCTTCACTTCCGTGACCGAGCGCTTCACGGGGTGTCACCATGCGTTTCAGGGCAGCACTGACGAGCTGCGCGACCTCGATCCAAGTCCGCGCCTCGCCGATCGGTGTATCGTTCAAAACCACCATTTTCATCCGAAGGGACATGCGCGATCAGTGTCTGAGAAGGTTTGGGCGTCGAGTACTTACCCGCAAACGGACCAATAGGTGGTTAAGCGTCGAGCAGCGGCCCCTTTCGTTGCCTGGATTTGCAGCTTCTGGTCCGCCTCTGTCCCAAAAAAGCCCTCCATGAAATTCAGTCTTTAGTTAATGGTTTGTGGTCGTCTGGCGCCATGCCAGGTGGTAGTGGCCCAGAGCAGCTGAGACGTCTTACACATGGGGAACTTACCGATGTTCTCCAAAGCCACCGGCGATTCGTCTTGCGGAAAACAGGTGGTCGCCGCGCTCTTCTCAGCTTTCACGATCTTTCAGACTTCGACCTGAGCAACGCCAATCTCGTCGAAGCTGAGTTCACCGGCGCCCGTCTACAGCGCAGCATTCTCACCTCAGCGCACCTAATGCGCGCAACTCTGTTTGCTGCCGATCTACGCATGGCAAATCTGGATTATGCGGATTTGACCGCCGCCGATCTCCGCGGTGCCTGCTTTCGGGCAGCCTCTCTCAATGGCACCATTCTCGCGCGGACGGACTTACGTGAAGCGACGCTCGCTCGCCATGATCGGCAACAGTCTACCGCGGTGGAATTCGCAACCTCCGCAGCCGATTTCACGCTGACGAAGGCGCGCGAGGCCGATCTTTCGAAGATTAAGGCGCCCGGAGCCATGATGCTCCACGCCGACTTTACCGATGCGCGCCTCCGCGAGGCCGACCTTCACGGTGCCGATATGCGAAACTCCGATTTCACCGGCGCCATTCTCGAGGATGCCAACCTTCAGCACGCGAGGCTTGCGGGCGCCAACCTTCAGGGAGCGGTGCTTACTGGCGCGAAGCTAAGCGGTGCCGATCTACGGGGGACCGATCTCACCGGAGCCATCTTGGATGACTGGCAACGGAAATTGACGGAAGTACGAGAAGCGCAACTCGGGCTTCAGGCCGTGCCGACAGCGAGCGAACTCGCCGAGATCCAGCGGCGCCATCAGCAATGGCTTGCAAGCAACGGCCAAGCAGGGCAAAGGGCCGTTTTCACTGGCTTGAACCTATCTGGGTTCAGCCTCACTGATTCTGACTTTACGATGGCGGTGTTTGACCGCGGCAACCTGGAATCAGTCGACCTCTCAGATGCGCTCCTCGCGCGGAGCGAGATGATTGCTGTCGACCTCCGGAGCGCAAAGCTAATGCGAGCGGACCTCCGCGGCGCGACACTCTGGCGTGCACATCTTGGCGGCGCGGACCTCAGCGGTGCGAACCTATCTGCACTGACAAATGTGGGCGCACAGAAGATCACGGTCGCGACCAATCTCGAACGCGCGCGTCTCGCGGCAGCGAAGCTTGATGGCGCGTCGCTGCGAGGTGCACGGCTTGTCGGCGCGGATCTCAGAGGCGCGAGCCTAATAGGATGCGACCTACGGGATGCCGATCTCCGAGCTGCCGAGCTCAAGGGCGCGGACTTGAAGCTCGCAAATTTGGAAGGCGCTGACCGCAGCTCGCCATAAGGTCGGGTGCTGCGAGCCGCAAAGCCAATTTCAGGGGGAGTGCGACGCCAAGCTTTTCCGATGCGATCGGTTGCTATGGCGTATCTGCACGTGGCGGGGAGGGCAGCTGGCAACTTTGGCGGCACTATCCAGCCGTCGCCGCTAACGAATTAACGGTGCGGGGTCGATACATCCTTGGCGGCAGCATCCGGAAGCCGATCGGCACCATCGCTGACTCTATGTCTCGCCTGGCGGACGATCGTAGATCAAGCAACGCACGGCGCAGCGATCGTTCAACGCTGGTCTCGAGGCGCGATAGCTTCGCAAGCTAGTCGCGCTGTGAGGAAAGCCGCGTGTAGACGGTCTCGAGATCACAGGCGAGGGTTGGGCCCGTGGACGCCCAAAGCTTACGGGCCTTGCTGAACTTGCCGGTCTCGATCCGGTACAACCGGCGAAGGCGCCACGCACGAATGATCGCACGTTCAGCGAGCTGCGCTTCTATCGCCCCCTCAGGGCGCGGTACCCGCATCAGGTTGGCGGTGCAATTGGCAAAAATCGGCCTCTGTTTCGTCAAGAAAGTGAGTCGCAACGGCACGAAGACGCCAACGAACTTGCGCTGCAACACCATCATCACCACGCCTGTGCGAACCTCTTCGGATGCGGCGAGGAGAAGGGTGTGGGCATTTTTCGCGAGGACGTAAAACGCCGGTTTTTTAATTCTGCCCGAGCGATTGCAGACGCTGCGCGGCGCGTGCGTCGCCTCGGCTCGCGGCCTTCTCGTACCAATCGCGGGCGATTTCGGCGTTCGCTCTGACGCCGCGAACGCCGGCTGCTTTGAGGTAGGCGGGGTCATAGGTTTGAGCGACGGCCGTTGCTGCTTCCGCAATGCCAGCCGATGCCGAGAACTCGTAGAAGCGTCTCGCCGAGACAATGTCGCCGAAACGTAGTGATTCATCGCCGCGCTTCAGCGCCACGATGGCCGCTTGCCGCATGCGCTCGTCGCTACTCGTTGCCTGGGGCGAAACGAGAAACGAGGGACCGCTCGCCAGCCCCGTCACGTCCGGGGCGGCGGCCGGGACGCCGACACGGGCGGGTGCGGGACGGAGATATGAGCCGAGGTATCCGGCGCTGACGCCAATGACCAAGATGAGGAACGCGCGTAAGAACGCCGCGGTGTTCGAGTTCCGTGCTGATCGCCCGACTGCCCCGGCGCGCGCCGCCGCAGGAAGTGACGGCGATTGGAGCAATGCGGCGCGTCCCTCTCGATTATCGTCTCGGATGACGAACTGCGTCTTGTCGAAGGGGGGCTCCCTCGCCGCCTCTAGTATTACCTGGCGATCGGCTGAGCGTGGCGGGAGCGGCTGTGCCAGCGGCCGAAATGACGGCAAGTCCGCGTCTCGCCCGCGAGAGCCTTGGATTGGCTGTTCTTCCCAAACATCACCCTGGTTCGTAAAGTATTCCTCTGCCATTTAAATCAATCCTTAGAATGTTCGTCGAGACCACCAAAGGAGCTTCGACAGTATTGAACCATAGAATGGGAAGGAATTATAGAACGCGAGATCTTCGTCGCCAAAGAGTGGGCCGCGGTGAACTCTTTGGCGCTCCCTCCTCCACGGCTTCGGGGCGCTGCCAGCGGACCATCGTTGACGACGTAGACGCTCGTGAGAGCCGTCATGGGTTAAAGCGAGGAATGCCGTGCCGCTTGTCGCACCGAGACTCGAGTTTCCTTTAGCTCCGCCTCGACAGCGTCGGCGAGCGCCCCGAGCGTCGAAAAATGGAAATCAGGTTTGGTGAGCTGAGTCACCGTCGGCGTACTGCCGAATCCCTTCTGCGGAAGATGCCCGTCTCAATCCGGTAAACACGGCGAAGGCGCCACGCGCAAATGATCGCACGCTCCGCAAGTTGGCGGCGCGGTGCTGAGCCGCGCATTGCGGCGATTGGCTTCGATTGGCAAATTTGATGCCATCGACGATCATTCCGCCACGGTTGCGATCGGGTCGCCTCACCAGCCGGCGCAAGCGCTCAAGGAAATAGACCGAGCGTTGGGAAGATCAGTCCAGCGCGCAGCCATCACAGGGATGAGTGGATCAAGCGTAGAAGAATTCAGGGCCGGCGAAGTCGATCGCGGGGAATTCATCCTTCTCGGACCAGTAGTCCTGCGTGTGCTGCCATTCCGGCTTGGCGCCGCGTTTCGGCAAGAGGTGCATGCCGCGCATCATGTAGCCGGGGTTGAAGTTCTCCGGGTCGATCCACGGCAGGAGCGGCATATCCTCGTCTTCCGGCCGCAATTGCACTGTCACTCGGCGCGCCCCGGTTACTTTCATGTGGGCCAACAGACGGCAGACGAAGTCGGCGACGAGGTCGGCGCGCAAGGTCCAGCTCGCCCGAAAATAGCCGAATACCCAGGCCATGTTCGGGACGCCGGTGAACATCATGCCGCGATACGTCACGGTGTCGGAAAAGACCAGCGGCTCGCCGTCGATGGTGAAGTCGATATCGCCGAGCACGCTTAGATGGAAGCCCGTTGCGGTGACAATCACGTCGGCTTCCAGAAGCTTGCCCGATTTCAGCTGAATCCCGGTCTCGGTGAAACGCTCGATCTCCTCAGTGACGACCGAGACCTGCCCGGCGGCAATCGCCTGCAGGAAGTCGCCATCCGGCACGAAGGCGATGCGTTGCCGCCACGGCCGGTAGCTCGGAGTGAAGTCCCGATCGATCGGGTAGTCCGGGCCGAGATAGGCGCGCACCCCGGCGAGCAATTCCTGCTTCACCTTTTCCGGCTCGGTGAACGATCGCTGGGTGAAAACGGACTGCTCGTAGAGGATCTTGCGTCGGACGATCTCGTGTATCCACGCCTCGTCGACCTGTAGTTTACGCAGCTCGTCGGCAATCTCGATCGCATTGCGTCCAGTGCGGAAGAAGGTCGGCGAGCGCTGCAGCATGGTCACATGCGCGCAGTCCTTCGCGATCGCCGGGATCAATGTCGCCGCGGTCGCACCCGAGCCGATGACGATTACGCGTTTACCGGCGTAATCGAGATGCTCCGGCCATGTCTGCGGATGCACGATCCGCCCCTTGAACCGCTCGATCCCGCGCCACTGGGGCGTATAGCCTTCCGAGTGGCGGTAATAGCCCTGACACATCCACAGGAAGTTCGCGGTGAAGCGCACGGATTTGCCTGTGTCCAACCATGTCACCTCGATGGTCCACCGGTTCTCTTCACTGGACCAGGACGCGGAGGTGACCACGTGCCGGTAGCGGATGTGCCGCGCCAGACTGTTCTCCTCGATCACCTCGCCCATATATTTCAGAATCTCCGCTGCCGTCGCAATCGGCGCTGAGGTCCAGGGCTTAAAGCGATAGCCGAACGTGTAGAGATCGCTGTCCGACCGGATGCCGGGATACCGATGCGTTACCCAGGTACCGCCGAACGTGTCCTTCGACTCCAGCACTAAGAAGCTGATATCCGGACGCTGATGCGTCAGATGATAGGCCCCAGCGATCCCGGAGATCCCGGCACCCACGATCAGCACATCAAAATGGTCGACCGTCACCTCGCTGGTGTTCGCGGCACTGATCGCATCCATGTCGCCACTCGTTCTCCTCTGCCTCCAGCGCATCCGCGAACTGCGAAACAATGCGCCCCGCCAATCCTTCTCTTCGCCCGCCAGGTCGGCCGCGATTGCCGTACCGGCAAGAGCGTGCATAATTCTCTAATCTTACCGCAAGAACCGAATGGGGAGGGCCATCACATGCGACCTGTCCGACCGAGAACGCGCCGCATGATGCTAACGCGCCGTTCGGCGACAAAACTGATCCTTGGTGCTGCCAGCTCAGTTTTTGCGCCACACCTGGCGCGATCCGCTGAAAAAGCTGTCTACCTTCTCACCTGGGGCGGCACCATCCAGGCAATGCTTGAACGCGACAACTGGGCCAAGAAGTTCGCGGACTCGACGGGATATGAGGTTACCCTTGTGCCCAAGGCAACCGGCACCGAAATCATGGCCGCAGCTATCGCGCAGAAGGCCAAGCCTCAGGTCGATGTTGTCCAGTCGGACCTGCTGCCCTGGCTCACCGGGATGCAACAGGATTTGTTTGTTCCCCTCGAGAGGAGCTCAGTCCCCAACCTCGCCAGCCTTTATGAACCGGCCTTGGTCAAATCTGGCGGCGAGGTCATCGGCGTTGAACCCTACGGTGACGTCTTCGCTCTCATCTACAACACCGAGGTTTTCGCCAAGAACAAATGGACCCCACCCACGCAATGGACCGATATGGAACGGCCCGAACTCCAAGGGCAGCTCCTGATTCCGCCCGCCTCTTCCATCTATGGCATCTACTTCCTCATCATCATGGCGCGCGCCCATGGCGGCGACGAGAAAAATATCGAGCCCGGCTTCACGGTGATGAAGAAGATCGGGCCTGGCGTGGTCGATTGGTCCGACACGTTTGCCAAGATGTCCCAATTCCTTGCCGATGGGACTGCATCGATCGCCTTCCACGGCATCGCTGGCGCACTCGATATGGTCCGCCGCACTCTGCCGGTTGCCTACGTCATTCCGAGCCCCGTCTATTTGAGCCCGACGGCGATGGGGGTCATGAAGAATGGACCCAACCCTTCCGGTGCCGCGGCTTTTGTCAACTGGTGGATTAGCCCGGAAGTCCAGACTTACCGCGCGGAAACCTATGGTCAGACGGTGATGAACCGACAGGTGAAATTGTCGGAAGCCGCCGCCGCGAAGCTGCCGGACAAGGAAAAGCTCGCGAAACTCGTCGAGGTCGACTACGCGACCGTGCTGGCGAACCGCCAGCCATGGATGGACCGGCTGCAGCGCGAGGTCCAGAAATAGGCCGGCTGCGCTCACCTTAACGAGACGCCGCGATGTCGCTCGAAATCGTCGGCTTGACGAAAACGTTTGGTGCGACGCGCGCTGTCGATGGCGTGAGCCTCTCGGTCCCGCGCGGCGAGTTCTTCACCCTGCTTGGGCCATCGGGATGCGGCAAGACAACGCTGCTGCGGCTCGTGGCGGGGATCTATCCGGCTAACACGGGCGCCGTCCGCCTCAACGGGCGTGATATCACGCATACACCGATGCACCGGCGCAATCTCGCCATGGTCTTCCAGAACTATGCGCTCTTCCCGCATCTCAATGCCTTCGACAACGTCGCGTTTGGCTTGCGTTCGCGCAGGTTGCCGCGAAACGAGATCAATGCGCGGGTCAAGGACGCGCTCGCCCTGGTTAAGCTCGACGCCCTCGCCGATCGCTTTCCCGCGCAGCTATCCGGCGGTCAGCAGCAGCGCGTGGCGCTCGCGCGCGCTCTCGTCGTCCGGCCCGACCTCCTGCTGTTCGACGAACCCCTGAGCAATCTTGATGCGAGGCTGCGGGATGAGATGCGCTTCGAGATACGCGAACTACAGCGGCGCATCGGCATCACGACGGTGCTCGTCACACACGACATCGCCGAGGCCTTCACCATGTCGGATCGAATGGCGGTGATGCAGGCCGGCAAGGTGGTGCAGATCGGGCGCGCCAATGAGATCTACCGGGCTCCGGCGAATCGATTTGTCGCCAACTTCGTCGGTCCGATCAACGAGCTAGCACTGAGTCGAATCGAGATGGTCGGCAGCCGGCGGCGCGCGCTCGCCGCAGGCGATCTTTCGGTGTGGCTGCCGGATCACATCAATGCATCAGGCCGCGACGACATCAGCCTCGTTTTAAGGCCCGAAGCACTGCGCGTCGCCACCGGCGAGATTGGCACCGATAACTGCTATCAAGCGGAAGTCGAGGATGTCGTTTACCTCGGCGGAAACAGCGAATGCCGCGTCCGAGTGGGAGGGATTCGTCTTTCGGCGCTGCTGCCGAGCGCCGCGGCGGCGCGGCTGCGTCGCGGCGAGCAAGTGAGCGTCGGCTGGAACGCAAATGACGGGGTTGTCATCGGTGGCGAATAACCGCGCGATTGCTCCATGGCTCTTCTCCGGACCGCTCCTGCTCGTCATGGGAGTCGGGTTCATTTGGCCGCTCGTGCAAGTGCTGGCCAACAGTTTTCATCCCAACACGCCGCAAGGCATCGATTTCACGCAGTGGACCATCGACAACTACGCGCGCCTCGTCGATCCGTTCTACGGAGAGATTCTCGTCCGCACGTTGCGCATCAGCTTCCTCGTCACGGCCATTACGGCTGCGCTTGCCTATCCCGTCGCTCTCTTCATCACCCGTCTGCCGCCGCGCGCACAATCACTGGTCATTCTTGCGTATATCAGCCCGTGGCTCGTCAATACCGTCGTCAAGGCGCTTGGCTGGACCTTGCTCCTGCGAACCAACGGCGTCGTTAACACCGTTCTCCGGCAGTTCGACGTCATCACTGTGCCGCTGAAGCTCATGATCAATGAGATCGGTGTCATCATCGCGCTCGTCCCCGGCCATTTCATGTTCGTGCTGTTGCCGCTCTGGGCAGCGCTGAGTGGACTCGACCCGGCGCTGTCCTGGGCCGCAGGAACCCTCGGTGCACGGCCAAGCGCCGTGTTCTGGCGCGTCGTCGTGCCGCTGACGCTGCCCGCCTTCATCGCCGGTCTCGTCATCAATTTCATCATGAACATGACCGCGTTTGCCATCCCGATGTTTCTGGGGGGAACACGGACGATGGTCGCCTCGATGTTGGCCTATCAGGTCAACCTGATCTCGTTGGACTGGCCGCTTGGTGGCGCCCTCGCTCTAGCGCTTTTGGCGAGCACCTTGGCGTTCGTATGGGTCGGGCAGCGCGCGGCGCTTCTGATGATCGCCGGGCATCGGTTGCCGCCATGATCCTCGCCCTCAACCTCCTCATGTTGATCGTTGTCTTGGCACCCGTGGTCATCGTCGTGTGGATGTCGTTTACCCCGACCGCGATGTTTGTCCTCCCGCTCACGCAGTTATCGCTCCGCTGGTATCGCGAAGCTCTCTCCTATCCGGGCTTTGTCGACGCCTTCGCTCTGAGTTTCGAGCTTGCCGCACTCGCCGCAGCAATCACCATTACTCTGTCATTTTGCGCTGCTTATGGGCTTGTGCGATACCGGCCGCGCGGTCAGGCGACGCTGAGAGCCTTCTTCACCGCCCCGCTGCTCGTATCCGCGGTCGTGTTCGGGGTCGCCATGCTGCAGTTTGTCAATCGCTTTGGGCTCTACAATCGTTTCGCGGGCCTCGTCCTGGCACATGTAGTCCTCGTCGTTCCCTTCGCCATCCGCTCGCTCGAAGTGACCATCAGCGCCGTCCCGGAAGAACTCGAGTGGGCGGCGATGATTCTCGGTCGGAGTCGCTTTCAGACATTACTCCGCATCACCTTGCCGCTCTGCGCGCGCGGCCTCATCACGGCGTTCCTCTTCTGCTTTCTCCTCTCTTTTTCGGAAGTGACGACGACGATCTTCATGACCGGCCCAGGACTGCAGACGCTCCCCGTTCGGATCTACACCTACATGTCCGACCGCATCGATCCGACGGTCGCCGCCGTCTCGGCGCTGGTCGTTCTCGTCTCGTTGGCGATTTTGGTGATTCTCAACCTGCTCGGTGGGCTCCATCGACCGGCATCGCGATAATTCGAGGGCAAGGCATGAACGAAGATCTTCTCACCACTCACGAAGCGAAGGTGACGACGCTGACGCTCAATCGGCCGCCTCTCAACTTGATGACGATCTCTCTTCTCGAAGCGCTCGTTGCCGCGCTTGAAATGCTAAAAACCCGCGACGAGACACGCGCCATCGTCATTCGAGGCGCTGGTACGAAGGCATTCTGTGCCGGAGCCGACCTCAAGAGCGGCGAAGAATCGAATCCGGCGAATACGGCGGCGGCGCGGAAGATCGGCATGCGCATGATTGACCTCATCGAGGAGCATCCAAAGCCGGTGATCGCGGCGGTCCGCGGCTGGTGCATCGGCGGCGGCACGGCGATTGCCTGGCCCGCCGATATCCGGCTTGCCGCCGCGTCGGCCAAGTTCCGAGCGGGCGACATTTATCTAGGCCTCGCGCCAAGTTGGGGCCTCGGCAATGCGCGCCTCGTTCACTACCTTGGCCGAAATCGGGCCCTCGATGTCGCACTTCTCGGTGACGATATCACCGCTCAGGAAGCTTATGATTGGGGGCTGGTGACGCGCGTCTTTCCCGACGAAAGCTTCGATGCGGAGGTCGCGCGGATCGCCCATAAGCTGGCCGGGGGTGCGCCGTTGCCGATTCGAGCAATCAAGGAGAGCGTCCGGGCGCAATACCGCGATTCGCCGGACCGGGCGATACTGCTGACCGAGCGCTGGCACCGCGTCATCAGCGCTTCGGAGGACGCCCAAGAAGGCCTTCGCGCAGCGCTGGAAAAACGTAGACCCGTTTTCAAAGGCCGTTGAGCAGGTCGCAGATGCCGATCAAAGCCCCGCCACGACTCTCGATCGGGCAAATTTTCGAGCCGCGCCGCGTCGCCGTTTTCGGTGCCTCGGATGATCGTGCAAAGTGGGGCGGGCGGATCATGCATTACCTCGCGCTTCACGGTTTCGCCGGCGAGGTTGTCCCATTGAATCCGCGACGCGACGTCGTGCAGGGACGTCAATGTTACGCCCGGATCGCCGATGCGCCGCCGATCGATGTCGCCGTGATTGCTGTCCCCGCCGTGATTGTGCCGTCGACGATCCGCGATTGCGCAGCGGCCGGCGTCGGCTGTTGCGTGGTCATCACCGCCGGGTTTGCCGAAGCGGGTGCAGACGGGACCGCGCTACAGGAGGAGATCGCCCAAATTTCGGCGGAGACGGGAATGCGGCTCGTCGGCCCGAACTGCCTTGGTCTCATCAACCTCCGCAATGGTATGGCGCTGACCTCGGCACGCGTGCTGGATGTGGAGAAGATCATTCCGGGCCATATCGGTCTCGTCTCTCAGAGCGGCGCCCTCATGCTTTCCGTCTACAACCGGGCGCACGACCAGGGGATCGGGTTCAGCCAATTGGTCTCGGTCGGCAACCAGGCCGATCTCGAGGTCTGCGACTTCTTCGAGCACATGATCGCCGACCCCATGACCAAGGCGATTTGCCTTCATATCGAAGGTTTGTTGGACGGTCGGCGGTTTTTGCAGCTCCTCGACCAGGCGCGCCGCGGGGAAAAGCCGGTCATCGTGTTGAAGACGGGCCGCAGTACGCAAGGCGAGCAAGCCGCGCGCTCGCACACGGCGAGCCTTGCCGGCGCTTATCCCGTCTTTGCCGCCGCCTGCCGCGAGGCGGGTGCCATCATGGTTGATGATCCCGACGTGATGCCGCTCGCGGCGCAGTTCTTGCTCGCGAACGGGCCATCGCGGGACGACGGCATCGGCGTCATTTCATCATCCGGCGGCATGAACGGGATCCTCGCCGACCGGCTTGCCGATCGCGGCTTGCGGCTCGCTCGCTTTGGCGAAAAGACGCGGTCCGCGCTTTTGCCGGTCATGCTCCCGGACCATCGCGATAATCCCCTCGATATGGGCATGCGGCGCCACGAGGTCGGCGAAGGTGACGCCATTGCGCCCCATCTCGTCGCGGCGCTTGCTGCCGATCCCGATGTATCCGTCATTCTCATTCCGCTGACGACCACGCCCAACTATGAACGGACGGTCACGGCGCTCGCTGAGGCGCTGTGCGCGTGCGGCAAGGCGGCGCTCTTCATCGTGACGCCGGGATCGGTGGCGACCGGAGTCCGTGAGGTCATCCGCAAACATCATCTTGCCTATTGTGACCGGCTCGATGATGGCATCCGTCTGTTGGAGACTTACCTGAGAGTGCCCGACGTCCGTTCGCGCCCCCTCGCGACTGTTCCGCGAATTGCAACGCCGCCGCGTTCGGGATATCTGAGCGAGCCTGAGGCAAAGGAAATGCTCGCCGCCGCTGGGCTGCGCGTGACGCGCGAGCGCCGCGTGCAGAGCGTCATGGAAGTCGGCGCGGCCGCTGACGCCCTCGGCTACCCGGTCGTCCTTAAAGGAGTGAGCGTGCAAGTCGTGCACAAGAGCGATGCCGGGCTCGTACGGCTTGATCTCCGCGATCGGGCGGCCGTCGAGACGGAGTTTGCCGAGGTGTTCCCGATACTGAAGCGGCTCGATCCCACGGCCGACGCTTGCCTTGTCTCCGAAATGATAACCGACGGGCTCGAACTCATCCTCGGTGTCAAGCACGATCCGCAGTTCGGTCCGGTGGTCATGGTCGGTGCCGGCGGCACTCTCGCCGAGCTCATTCGCGATGTCGAGGTGACGCTCGCCCCACTCTCGGCAGAGACCGCGGAATCGATGCTCAAGCGGCTGAGAATTTGGCCGTTACTGGCGGGGTTTCGCGGCCATCCGGCTCGGGATGTCGGCGCCGTGATCGATGCACTCGTGAAATTGGGCCACCTCGCGAGCGCACTCCATGGACGGCTGCTCGAGCTCGACATCAACCCCCTGCTTGTCTGCCGCAAGGGAGAAGGTGCCGTGGCGGCTGATGCGCGCGCCGTCATCGCCTGATGGGGGGACTTTCTCTCGATCGCGACGTCAGTCGAGCCTGAAAAAGCGCTTTGCGTTGCCGTAAAGCCACTTCTCGATCACCTGATCCTTCAACGGCAAGGCCTCATACTCGGCGATCGCGTCCTTGTAGGGGAGACCGACGGTCGCGAGCGAGAGGCCGACCATCACCTTGTCCTGCAGCAATGTGTTGCCGAATTGAAGAAACTGTTCCCAACCCGAGCCCTTGACCGTGAAGTAGCGCGGATGGTGTGCGGCGGTGTCGCAGTGGAGATTGGGATGGCGACGCAGGAGGCCGACCATGTCCGCGATCCACGGCCAGCCGCTCAAACCAGCGATGATCCGCAGCTCCGGAAAGTCCATCGCAACTTGATCGATGTGGCGGGGGTGCCCGAGATCATAAGGGCGATCGTTGGCGTAATTCATCGAGGCGTAAATCCGCACCGGCACGTCGAGCTCGACACATTTGGCATAAAGCGGGTAGAAGCGACGGTCGCTCGCCGGCACCATGTTGAAGAGTGCGGCAATGCGCAATCCACCGAGGCCGAGCTCTCGGACGACATATTCGAATTCGCGGACACCGCGCATTCCGTCAAATGGGCTGATCGAGGCCAATCCGATGAAGCGGCCGGGATGAGCGCGAAGGATCTCGGCAAGCAGTCGATTCGGGACGCGTCCCACGACGCCCGTCACCACGCCCGCCTCGTCCATGCTCTTGACGAAATCCGCGAGCGACGTGCCCTTCGGGGCCGACCTCCCCTCCGAGGCTCCCCCTGCGCGACGGTGCGGAAAAATTCGCTCGTAGTTCTCGAACCCATAGCCGGGGAGCGGGTCGAGGCGCTCGGGATCGCCGAAGCCGGGACTGAGAGTCTCCGTTCCGAACTTCCGCGGCTTGCCATGTTCATCCGGCGGGAGATCACATTCGAGATCAATGACCTTTCTCACGCGGGGACTCCCTATGACATCAGTACGAGGATGATCATACTATAGAGTCATCGGCGGGACGTAATCCTCGGCTCTGTCAACAGCGAGCTTCTTCGATGACCGCACAGGCAACATCCGATCTGCACATTCATTTTGAAACGCGCTCGACCAAGCCGCCGGTCTTCAAGATGACCGAGGCAGGCATTGCATCGGCGAGGGCGCGGAGCACCGTTCCCGAACTTCGCATCAGCTTAGGCCATGATCTCAAGGATCTGAGTTGGCTTGAGGATGCCGTCGGCCTCGTCACATCGAACGACATCATCCGCGATACCAAGTTTCCGCTCCGAGAGCTCGCCGCAGCCGCACCGCGGCTCCGCTGGATTCACGTCATAGCCGCGGGCATCGAGCCGCTCTTGCCGCTCGATTGGCTGCCAAAGCACGTGATCCTCACGAACAATAGCGGCGTGCATTTCGAAAAGACCCGTGAATCTGCGACAATGGCGCTGCTCATGCTCAATGCGCGTTTGCCGACGATCGCGACCAATCAACGTGCGGCGCGATGGGATCAGATCTTCTCGCCATTGATCGCCGGCAAGGTCGCACTCGTCATTGGCCTGGGCGATATGGGTGCCGCCGTCGCGAAAGCGGCAAAGCAGCTTGGGCTAAAGGTGATCGGTGTGCGCCGCACCCGTCTTAACCCGCATCCCGATGTTGATGAGATGGTATCCATCGACGCGCTCGATGTCGTATTGCCCAAGGCAGATTTCGTCGCGCTTACGACACCACTCACTGCCGAGACCCGGAATCTTCTGGACCGAAGCCGAATTGGTCTGATGAAGTCAGGTGCGGGTTTCTTCAATATTGGTCGCGCCGCATGCGTCGATCATACCGCGCTGGCAAAGGCGCTGCGTTCTGGCGCGCTCTCGGGTGCCGTGCTCGATGTCTATGAGTCGGAGCCGTTGCCGGCATCGTCACCGCTTTGGCGGACCGATCACTTGCTCCTCATTCCCCATGTAACGTCAGATGACCCTGAACACTACTTGCCGAAAACCTTCGACCTCGTGTTTTCGAATGTAGCGCGATTGATCCGCGGCGAGTCGCTCGTCAATGTGGTCGACCGAGAGCGCGGGTACTAGGCCGTTGCGAGCGCACCCGCGCACAGCAACAGCGCGTCGTACCAGCGCCTCGTTGATCCGAAATGCTCCTGGCCATCGTCAACCAGGAAAAAGACGTCCTGCTCGCCTTCGGTGTCGGCGCGTTCGTAGGCGGGCCGTTCGGCGTGAGGAACGTCACAGTGCGGCGCAAAGTCAGACCGGCGCGAAGGGTCGCGGCTGTGAGATCTGAACCATTTCACACCCGTACCTGGCCCGGAGTGGTTTTTGCTGAACACTCACCAATTCAGCGTACAAAACCGGCTGTCGCCGGCCCTAGCGGAACTACGATCGCGCCCAGCCCCACCCGACCCGCCGACACAAATGCGCCCGCCTCGTTGCGCCGTGGAAACGCCCAATGAGCGAGCTGCGGTGACGCTCGTTCACCGCCTTGATGAACCGCACGCGGCCGGCCGATCGTTTCATCGCACTTCTTAATTCCGCTCGAGCGATTGCAGGCGCTGCGCGGCGCGTGCGTCACCTTGGCTCGCGGCTTTCGCGTACCAATCGCGGGCGATTTCGGCGTTGGCTGTGACGCCGCGAACGCCCGCTGTTTTGAGGTAGGCGGGGTCATAGGTTTGAGCGACGGCCGTTGCTGCTTCCGGAATGCCGGCCGATGCGGCAAACTCATAGAAGCGTCGCGCCGTGACAATGTCGCCGATGCGTAGCGATTCATCGCCGCGCCTCAGCGCCACGATGCCCGCTTGGCCCACGCGCTCGTCGCCGCTCGTTGCCTGGAGCCGAACCGGAAACGAGGGACCAGTCGCCAGCGCCGTCGCGTCCGGGGCGGCGGCCGGAGGGCTGGCGAGATGGGCGGGTGCGGGACGGAGGTATGAGCCGAGGTATCCGGCGCTGACGCCAATTACCAAGATGAGGAACGCGCGTAAGAACGCCGCGGTGTTCGAGTTCCGTGCTGATCGCCCGACTGCCCCGGCGAGCGCCGCGGCAGGAAGTGACGGCGATTGGAGCAATGCGGCGCGTCCCTCTCGATTAACGTTACGGATGACGAAATGCGTCTTGTCGAAGGGCGGCTCCCTCGCCGCCTCTAGTATTGCCAAGGCCTGGCGATCGGCTGAGCGTGGCGGGAGCGGCTGTGCCAGCGGCCGAAATGACGGCAAGTCCGCGTCTCGCCCGCGAGAGCCTTGGATTGGCTGTTCTTCCCAAACATCACCCTGGTTCGTAAAGTACTCTTCTGCCATTTAATCAGTCCTTAGAATGTTCGTCGAGACCACCAAAGGAGCTTCGACAGTATTGAACCATAGAATGGGAAGGAATTATAGAACGCAAGATCGACCCTCGGTGCTCAAAGAGTTCGCCATGGTGAACTCTTTGGCGCT
The DNA here is from genome assembly GCA_035945115.1 of Allostellaceae bacterium. Lineage (GTDB taxonomy): Bacteria > Pseudomonadota > Alphaproteobacteria > ATCC43930 > CGMCC-115725 > DAHUYF01. The sequence continues at coordinate 122,814 of DASZAN010000032.1, read as the reverse complement.
CATACCTCCACGGCTTCAGCGCGCTGCCAGCGGACCATCGCATACGACCCCCATGAGAGCCGTCGTCGTTGCAGGGGTTAAAGCGAGGAATGCCGCGCCGCTTGTCGCACCGAGCTCGAGTTTCCTATAGCGCTCTCTTACGGCTCCGAGCGCGGGTCCCACGTGACGTGATGCTCTGTGTTGAAGCTATCGAGCTTCGCCATCTCCTCGACGGCGAGCGAGAAGTCGAAAATCGCGGCGTTTTCGATGATGCGTTCTTTCTTCGCCGACTTCGGGATGGTGACGAAGCCCTTTTGTAAAGACCACCGCAAGAGGACCTGCGCGGGGGTACGCCGCACTTCACGCGCCAGTCTGGTCAAACGTGAGTCGCCGAGCTTCACGCCCTTGGTAAGCGGGCTATAGGCGGCGACCGCGATATCATGTGCGTCGCAGAAGGCAACGACATCTCGTTGCTGGCACCAGGGGTGAAGTTCGATCTGGTTCACCGCCGGTGGAACATGGGCATGGCGCAAGATCTCTTCGAGATGGCGCACCATGAAGTTGCTGACGCCGATGGCGCGGCAGCGACCTTCGGCCAGGATGCGCTCAAGCGCGCGCCAGGCGTGCAGGCGGCGGTCGGGGACGGGCCAATGGAGAAGAAAAAGGTCGATCTGATCCAATCCGAGCCGGCGATGGCTCGCATCAAAGGCGCGCAATGCCTCGTCATAGCCATGATCATTGTTCCACAGCTTCGTCGTGACGAAAATCTCTTCGCGCCGCACCAGCCCGGTAGCGAAGGCACGCTTCAGCGCCGTCCCGACTTCGCTCTCGTTGCCATGCATTGCGGCGGTATCAACATGCCGGTAGCCGACCTCCAGCGCCCAGCTGACGGCATTTTCAGTGGCGCGGCCGCGACCCAATTGACAGACGCCGAGCCCGAGCCGTGGGATCGAGATGCCGTTGTTGAGAGCGATCTTGTCTCCGAGCGTCATGTCGAAGCCTTCTGAGAGGTCTGGAGAAGCGCCTGTCAGAGCTCCCTCTCGGCTAGTGTGCGAAACTCGTCTGGGACAGACCGGGGAAGCCCTAACACGGGCAAACCGTATCCGACCGCTCCCCAACCGAATCGCTCACGGATCTTATCGACAGCGCGATCAGCCGCCCACCGCGCCATGCCTTTCTTGCTGCCGGGTCGGCGGCCTTCGTCCGCAAGCCCGAGCGGCAACTCCAGCTGCAGTTCCCTCTGGTTGATGAGATGAGACACGGAGATTGCCAAGAGCGAGATGATCTTTTCGCGAGGGTGACGCGCGAGGGCGTTGCGTACCAGCTCCTCCGCGATCTCGGCGAGAATGGGGGTCGCCGAGATTGGCGCATCGAGTGTTGCCGAACGGGTGACTGAGCGGAGATCGGCAAAGCGAACGCGGACCGTCACCCTTCGACCGGACAAAGACTTGGCTCGGAGCCGGGTAGCAATCCTGTCGGCGAGATGGGCTAGCGTCGGTCGGAATACCTGCTCAACAGCAAGCTTCTTGCCAAGCGCGGACTGTGCTCCCGCTGATCGTCCGCGCCGATGCGTCTCAATTTCCCGCGGATCGCGATTCCAGGCGAGCGCGGCGAGCTTTTCTCCGGCGGCATGCCCGAGCAGCCGATCGAGCGACCATCCCGGCGTCTTCGCCAATTGCCCGATGGTATGGACGCCGATTTCCGCCAGCCGTGCCTTCGCGATTGGCCCCACGCCCCACAGTAGCTCAACCGGCAGATCGTGTAGGAACTTCAGTTCGACATCGGGATCGACGATCACCAAGCCGTCGGGCTTGGCCACTTGTGAGGCAATTTTCGCGAGGTGCTTCGTGCGCGCGACGCCGATCGAGATGGCTAGGCCTAGCTCCGACCGCACTCGATGGCGGATCGCCCGCGCAATATCGGCAGGTGGTCCGAAGAGATGCGTGCAGCCCGCCACGTCCGCAAAAGCTTCGTCGATGGAAATCCGCTCAACGAGTGGCGTGAAATCGCCGACGATCCCGATGGCGGCATCACCTAGCCGTTGGTACTCAGCGAAATGGCCACTGACAAAAGTGATTAGAGGGCAGAGCTCTCGCGCCCGCCGTCCTGACATGCCGCTGCCCACCCCGAAGGCCTTGGCTTCGTAGGAAGCTGCCAGCACGACCCCGCCACCAACGGCGATGGGCTTTCCGCGTAGCGACGGGTTTAGCAGCTGCTCGACGGAGGCATAGAAGGCGTCCAAGTCTGCATGGAGAATAGTGGCTTCCATTCTACTTCTCAGAACATAAAGGGAACAAAACGCCGGCCCTTTGTCAAGCTAGGAGTTGCCGCCGGGCCGAGACCGCGGCGAAGACCAGAAGCCTATCTCCGGCTCTGCGTCAGCCTTCTCTTCAGGAAAGCGACGCCGGACAGCAGCTTCTCTCTTGTCAGAAACGCGTCATTGTCCACGGCGTTGGCGCCGCGGCTGTCACTCAATATTGCGGGTTCGACGAGGTCCAGCACCGGCAGCGGATCCCTGCTCCCGACAATGTTGTCCGCCGCGGCGGCGATGCGATCGCCATCGCGTTCGTCACAAGAATATTGAGCGCTTTCCGCGCGCGGTTCCATGACTACCGCCTGGCGCTCTGGCTCGGCCAGCGAAGATGGGAGAAGCGCCGATAGCTCCGCGGCGAGCGCCGCAATCTCGATTTCGGCAGCTGACCCCGGCGCGCATTCGCTGATCCCCCAGCCTTCGGTGAAAGCAGCAGCGAGAGCCACCCGATTGCTGATGCACGTCCTCGCGAGGCCGGCGTTGTAGCGCGCGAGTTCTTGGCGCATCGCCGCGGTGAGAGCGGCGCGGGCGGGTACACGGTTCAGCACAAGCAGTACCGGAACTTGCTCGGCTTGAGCGATTTCGAGCGTTGACAAGGTCGCCCAAACGTCAACGGGAGACGGCTGTACCGGCACGACCACAAGGTCGGCGCACTTCATCACCGTGCGAACCTCGGCATCCGCACGCGGCGGCGTGTCGACCACCAGAATACCGTTTTCCCGCGCTCTCAGGATCTCGCCCGGAAGCCGCCACCCCGTCGTGGCAATAAAGGCGAGCCTCCCCCCGCCACTGCTTTCTCGCGCTTCCCGTTGCTGATGCCAACGCGCGAGGCTGCCCTGGCGGTCGGTGTCGCCCAGCGTCACCGCGTGTCCGAGCTCCTTGAAGGCGACGCCGAGATGTGCGGCAAGCGTGGTCTTGCCGGCACCGCCCTTATTCTGCGCGATGACAATTGTGGTAGCTCGATTTGATTTATTGTGCACAGAAAGACCTCGCCCCCTGCCGCGAGCACATTTGCTGCGATGGGGCAAATTCGTACTCGCTGGCCGCGAGTCGAGGCAAGGTCAACGTCGCTTCCTACCCTGAATTCTTACCCGGGCGGGCCGGTCTGCCTCGCTGCCGCACTCGCCACGAAGACTCGTGCAAAACGAAATCAAATCCACCTATTCGCTCTGAGGAGTAATCTTACCAAGCGATGGCGCACGGGCGGACTTGCCACAGGGGTATCGTGCTTCGGACGGGCGCGCTGCATCCATCATCGCTCTGATGGCCGGCTCCCATATCCGTGCCATTTTGGCATAGCCGGATTTAGTAGGATGAACACCATCAACCAAGTCACCCGCCGAAAAAGAGGTATGCATATCGACCGTGCATACCGCCGAAGATTTTGAACGCAGAACATCGACAATGGCGGCGTTGTACGACGATGCCATTCAAACGACAACGGCCGAGTAGTCACGGCACGTGTGAGCATATGATTAAGTTACCGGAGATCCGCCAGCCGGTGTCGCTAGCTCGTTGCGCGGAACTGATCGCCAGTCGATAGCCGTCAGTGCGCCGTCACGGGCCTCCGACATTTGGCTTGTGACGAGTGCTCGGGCTCAGCAGCATCAACCCTTCCGATACAAGATTTCCTTGTCAGAACGCGCCGCCACTTGGCGCACTAACTCCCAATGCCGGATGATGGCCGGAAATCGCACTTCATCTCGCTGCGACTGCTCACCAACGTCCACCAGTATCGCGCCCGAACACAGGTCAACGAGCGGGTTTTCTCGGTCCCCATCCTTGGCGCGTGCCCGCATGCAAATCCGGTCGGGCCATAATTCCAAATCGCCGGGCTTACTCATCCCCGTGACCGACATTTCGATATCGCTCAGCACCGGCGCTATAGCAGCGTCTTGAAGCATGAGAACGCGACTTCTTTGGTCGCGCGACAGTAGCTGTCCGACCGAAAATTCAGTGGACGGGGATAGGATGAGCAAGTCTTCTCGAAACACGGCCACCCCATTTGTGGCCTCGGGCGCGATTTTGAGCGCGTAGCAGGGTCTACCGTTCCTCTCCGGCCACATCACGACAGAACCGGCCGATACATCGGAAAACTCAACGAGCTGACCGGCGAACAGCGAGCGCATCGCACTCTCCTTCCCGCTTCAATGTCGGGCCCCGCAACAGCCGGCTTGGTGCCTCGACCCTATCAGCTCAGTACTGCCGCCACACCACGAGCGGTACCAGGTGACTCCAATCACATGATGGCGACCAAAGCATAACCGGCGGCGGCGCCCGCGGCACAGGCGAGCGTGGCGACGATCCAGATCCAGAGATCGTCCTCAGTGATCGAGAAATGGCTGGTCGCTCGAACGTAGCCGGCGAAGACGGACCCCAGTCTGTTCATGGCGCGCTCCCCTCAGCGGTTGCTGCCATGCCTCGCAAACTAAACAATCTAACAGCGGGAGGGGTGTGATGACTGGAACAGCGAGAAAGTGATCGCTGTCACACCGAAGTGAGAGGGGGCTATTGGGCCGCGGCGCTCGCTGCACCCTTCCGCCGCTTCGATCCTGGCTTCGGACCTGGCTTGCGACCCCGGCGTTTGCCTGGCTTGGGCCCCCGTCGGCCCTTCTGGATCACGTCGAAACGAACAAATCGGATGTCACCATCTGAATAATCATAGACGGCAACGACGCTGGCGCGGTTGCCTGTCGGCTCTTTGATATCAGGAAGCTTCAAACGCGTCTCATTTCTCGCCATCAGATATTCTCCACACGCTTCGGCCGGATATTAGACAGCGGCGCTGGCGAAATCAAAGATTTCGGATCTTGGATCTAGTTCCGCGCCACACGACGTCCCTTTGGTCGAACAAGGTTCTCCCGAATTGCGGCTTCGGAAATTTGAATAACCCGCAGGTCGTGCTTGGGCGCACGCGCACCATCCGCCTTTACAGACCTCGCCGCCCGCTGACGGCGGCCTCATGGGAATGTCCGCCGCAAACGGCTGAGATCACCAGGAGCGCGGCAACGGCTATGAGCGCGAAGATCACCGCGGCCATTAGGCCGCGTGTGCTCCATGGCTGGCCAGCGGGCGGGTAGCCCATCACGCCTCACAGTGCTGTTATCCACGGAAGCCTTAGCCCGCTGGCGCGCCGCTTCCTTGCCGCTCGAGGTCGCCGATAGCCACGATGATCCGCAGCCATTTATCAGCACCGTCGTGATCGCCCTTGCGGCGCATCTCCTCCACCATGTTGCGCGCCTTCGCTAGGGCTTGCTCGCCGTCAAGCTGGACGAAGAGATGCGCCAAGCGCTGGATTTCGAAGTCGGAGACGGACATGGCTCAACGTTAGGCTGGACTCGCTGCCGGCAGCAAGCTCACTTCTTGACAGGTCGGGATGGAACCGTCTGGGTCCGGGGACATGGGAGGACTGCGCCGAAAACCGATCCCATCGGGTACCGACGATGAGATAGTTCGCGCATTGGCGCGCTCCTCGTCACCATCAGCGCGCCATGTCGAGCACTTCAACCATGCCGGCAAGTTCTATCTCGCTTATGAGGGTGGGCGTGCCGGGCTTAAAGTCAGGCACACTTATCGCGACCGGTTACGCTCTCTCGCGACCAGTATGGAGCGGCGTTGTTCCGCTTATTTCCCTCCGCTACGGGTCCGTCGCGGCGGCGCTTTGTCTCCGCCATCAAATGCTCGACGTCCTCTCGGGTGACTTGATCGGCCGCGATGAGTTGCTTCACCACGCCGCCGCCGAGCACATCTGAGAGCGCGACCTCGCCTTTCTCTTTTGAGCGCGAAAGCACTGCTGTTGCTGACCGAGAAATGGCCGTCCATGTGGCGACCGCCGCATCGTCCCGTTGGCGCGACGCTTGCCGCGCGCGCATCCGTGCGATTGGCGGCGCCGCTATGCCATACTTTGCGACCATCAGCTTGGCCGCCAGCCGGGTTTTCTCAGATTGCGCCATCATGTTCCTTGGACAAAAGAACCCGCCTCACGTTCCCGACGGACGGCAAATAGTCGCCGTGCTTCAATCAAATGAAACTCAACGTCATGCGAGTGGTGCTGAAACCCGCGCCGCCACCTTCGACGAGGACGAAAGCGACTGATGGCTGTCGATGAATGACCAGCGCTGGCGCGCCGTCCTTCTCTTCATGGTCCTCCTCGGCTCGGCGATCGGGCTAAGCTATGCGGCATGGCCAGTGCTGTTTCATGAGAAGCCATGGCCGGCGCTTCCGCAATGTATCCGGTGCGGGCTGCCCCCTCCGTGATCGCGGCGAGCGACGGGCGGGGCGCGGCGAGCTGTACACTTGCGCGGTGCTCATCACGACGTAGACCGAGGCAAAGAAGCAAGGCATCGGAGATCAAGCATTTCCTTTGCTGGCCCGATGGGCGGCAGCAAAGGGGGTTCGAACAGTCCCACACGCTCGGAAAAGCAACTGGCAAACACTCTTGTGAGGGCATGTCCGTCGCTGTGCGGTGCGTCACGCCCGCGCTGTGCCGGCCGTCATGGGTTCGCAGGTTCGCTCGGTTCTATGTTGGAGATGTGAGCGTGCGAGACCGACACTGCTTGCAAAAAGACGATTGTTCCAGGAGCAGAATGAAAACGTCTTGTGGGCACGGGGACCTATACGAGCCCAAGGACCAGATGGGCGCCGCGGAGGTGGCCTACTTTCGAGCCAAGGCGGTATATCTTCGCGGCGTCGCAAGCGCTGTGAAACCTGGCGTCGTGCATCCCGCCGCCATCATCAGATTGCTCGAGCGCCTCGCCGGTGATTTCGAAGAACGAGCGTTCGAAGTTGAGCGCGAACTCAAGGCGCGGGAGGCGGGCCGAAAGTAGGTTGAGGCCAGAATTTGGGGCTGCAGTAGCCGAAAGCGCAGCCTCGTATTGCGCGAACTCTCATATGAGAATAGCCTTAGCATTAAGGGGATTGGGCCCGAAGCTGAGGACGACCTGAGGACGGCAGTCCGCAGAGCACCAGCTGGTGCCCTCATGACCATGCGTGATCCTGAGAACGCGGCGACGTCGGTGCCACCGATCAGCAATCGGGGCAGGCGGTTGGGCTCCAATGGTTGACCGAGGCGCTGAAGAGGAACTGCAGAGACTTCGGGCAGAGCTCAATACGATATACCGTATTGCGCCGATAGCGCTCGCATCCTTAACCGCGGATCTCGAGTTCCTCCGCGTGAGCGAGACCTTCGCCCACTTACACCGAAAATCTTCGGCAGAGCTCGTTGGAAAGACCCTGCAGGATTTGATTCCGGGACGCGCGGCAGAGGCGGGCGCCGCGGCACGACAAGTTATCGAGACGGGCGAACCCGCTCATGGGCTCCATCTGCTTAGCCAAGCAATACCAGGACCCGCGCGGAATTGGGAGGAAACCTGGTACGCCCAGCGCCTGGATGGCGAGACTACTGGCATTGAGATCGCGATTGTGCGAACCGGCACCGCCGAGTTTACCTCGAACCGTGATGGGCAACCTTCGTCTGACAACGAACATTTCACCCAAACTCACAAACTCGAAGCCCTCGGACGCTTGGCCGGAGGCGTCGCCCATGATTTCAACAATCTCCTCACGGTGCTTGGCGGTAACCTCGAGCTCATCGCGCACCGCCCATCGTCGAGTGAAAGAGTTCAACGGCTTGCCGCTGCGGCGCTTGAGGCAGTTGGGACAGGGAAACGGATTACCGAACACCTCCTCGCTTTCGCACGACAGGGAACCCTTCGGACGAAGGTTATCAATGTATTTGATGTCTTGACGGGGTGCCGAGACCTGCTGAAACGTGCTGCCGGCGACGCAGTGACCGTCGCCTTCGACGTTGATCTCAACCTGTGGCCTTGTCGCCTCGATCCGGCCCAGCTCGAAACGGCACTACTCAATCTTTCGTTCAATGCGCATGATGCGATGCCCCACGGTGGCAAGCTCATCGTTGCTGCAAAAAACGTGATGATCGATGGATCGAGCTATGTACTGCTCGCGGTGACCGATACCGGCGAGGGAATGTTACCATCCGTTGCGGCTCGAGCTTTTGAGCCATTCTTCACAACAAAGCCGCCTGGCAAAGGAACCGGGCTCGGCCTCAGCATGGTGCATGGATTCGCAAAACAGAGCGGCGGTTACACGGAAATTCGAACTGCACCTAGTGCCGGTACGACGGTTGAGCTCTATTTTCCGAGAGCCACCGAAATACCGGTGGCGACCTCAATTCACAAGGAAGAACGCCAACTCCCAGCCAGCGATGACTTGCCATTCGTCCTAGTGGTTGAGGATGACGAGGGCGTTCTTAAAACCATAACAGAGCTATTGACAGACCTGGGCTACCGCACCATCGAAGCAACGACGGGGAAGGAAGCGCTGAGGGTGCTGCAACGTCGACCCGATATCGAGCTCATTCTCACCGACGTTGTGATGCCGGGCGGAATGAGTGGAATCGATCTCGCTCGCGAAGCCAGGCGACTTCGCGCTGGGATCAAAGTCGTATTGACGTCGGGTTATGCCGAGGATTTAGTGGGCGCGGCGAACCTCGAAGGCGACTTTCCGCTCATCAGCAAACCGCTGCGCCAAGCGGACCTGGCCCAAGCGCTTCGTGCCTTGCAGGCGGGGGCTAACCCGTGAACATAATCGTTTAGCTCGGGGACTGGAGCTTCCAATGGATTGCACGCGGTGCGGCAACAACGTTCCTGATACCGCCCGTTTTTGCACCAATTGTGGAAACTCTTTGGCGAGCCCGTGCCCGGCATGCGGCTCTGCCAACACTCACAATGCGAAGTATTGCGCGGCTTGCGGCGCGTCTCTAAGCGATGATCGGAGCTCCCCGCTCCGAGTGACTGCCGCGATGCCGGACGGCGTTCCAGGTGTCGTGCGTGAAGGCACTCAACTCTTGGAAAAGTGTCGCCTCTTCCGCGCGCTTGATGAGCAGACTCGCTTCCAACTCGCCTCGCGCGCCCACCGCTATCGCTTCGCTGCGAGTGAATCGATTTTTGAAATCGGCTCAGCCGAGCAAAGCATGCTCGCGGTGCTGACCGGAACAGTGCGTATCACCGCGCGGTCAGCAAGCGGTCGAGAAATCGTCTTGGCAGATCTTGGTCCGGGCGAAGTTTTTGGAGAAATTGCCCTCTTCGATGGCCGAGGTCGAACGGCGAGTGCAATTGCGCTCTCCGCCTGTGAACTGTTGGTGTTCGAGCGCCGCGATGTGATGGCATTTCTCGAATATCATCCCCAGGCCTGTCTCCGCCTGCTCGAGACGATGTGCGAAAGGTTACGCCAGGCCGACGAACGAATCACCGAAGTCGCCTTTTCGGAGCTCTCGGTTCGACTGGCGAAAGTTCTCCTCACCAAAGCAATCATCCCAAAGGGAGTGGGAAGCAACGCAAGACGCCCGAAGGTATCTTTGTCTCAGCGCGAACTCGCGATGTTAATCGGCGGCACGAGAGAAAGCGTCAATCGTTGTTTGCGCGATTGGCAGCGGCGCGGGATTGTGCATCTCGGTGGGGGCTGGATCGTTATCGATACACCCGACGCCCTCGAGAGTATCGTCGCCCATCATTAGAGCGCTCTGCCCACTTGAGGGGGACAGTTCGAGAGCAGATTACATCTGTTTGGCCCGCACCCACGATGATCAGCATTGGCCGAGCAGACGCCAGTGCCAGCGGGGATCGACTCAGCGGAGAGCGGACGTCCTTTCTGCCCGTTGCTCAACCACCATTTTCGTTGCGAAATCGAGGTCACTCAGTCGAAATCGCGAGTCGAGCTCCTGGCGAGCTCCTGCGTCCTCACCCTGGGCAACAGCCTCGCGCATCCGCGTGAAAAAACGCGAGCAGGCCGGCCAGATCGCCATCGCCACCGTTGCCGGCTCCGCCGCCCCGGTATCGACGCGGCGAGCCTCGTTCTTCAAACACGTGGCATAAGATCTGTTGAGCTCGAATGTCTGTCGCTCGGCCACGCCTGACGACTCGCAGCCGACAAGCACCACGCCCATCAGAAGGACGACCACCGCTCTCACGCGCATCTTTCTTCGCTATGCTCGATCCGCGGCCAAAGTCACGCCTCACCAACGCCCGCGTAGGCACGCGATAACGCCGCCCCTTTGTGAGTGTCGATTCGCTCCGCGGCTTCTTCAAACAGGCTCGCTAGTCTAACCAATTCGTGCTGAAGCCCTCGGTCATCAATCGATTGGGCGCGTACTCGCCATTCGGCTGCCCTGGCGCGCAACTCCTGACTCTCAGTCACAGTAGATCCCCCTTTCGCAGAATTATCTGAAGCGCATCCTCTAAAACATGGTTAACACCAGCACTCATTTTCGTTAACTTGGGATTCATCGCCTCGACGTGAACGGTGTGAGGTCGATATGGGTCCCGGGCATCTCATGCGCGCTGTCGCTCGTCTCTTCTTCGAGCAACCGGATGGCGCATGGACAGTTGAGGACCTCTGTGAGCGAGTCCTGGGGCTCGCGCCTGGTATGGTCGAGCAGCGACATCGCGTTTGTTTGCGCTGCGCTGCATCGGAGTTCATCGCATACACGGAAGATTGGGCGGTCGGGCAATCCCAGGGCCTGGGGCGTCTCCTTGTTTACTTCAACCGCGCCAGTGTTTTGAGCTACGCACTCGCGCGGCTCAAGAGCGACCGTCAATATCGATATCAATCTCGCATCGACGGCGAGGGACCGCTCAGCGAGGCAGATCTTCTCAAGCGCTTAGCCGATAACGAAGAGCATCATCTGATTATCGAGGGCGGCGCATGGCGGCGTCATGTCGAGAGGTACATCGCCATCCGAAACGCTCTGCGGATCGGAAACGGCACGCAGGTGGCTAAGATCCAGGAGGAGCAGCAACGGGAGACCGATCCGTTCGCGCGCTCTTTCATGACCGTGAGCCCGCGATCCGCTTCGGTGCGTTTGGCCCGCTCCAAGGTCAAGCGACAATCGTCTCAGCGGAACCTGGTGGTCTCGGACGAAAGAAGCCCATCCCAGAGAAGGGCAGGCTGAGGTTCTCTCAAGGCGTGCAAAGGAGCGCGCAGACCGACTGATCATTCCGCTGTGGCCGCAACAGCGTCTCTTGCCTCTGGTGCGATGGCATTCGCCTGCTCCTCACTTTCAATGGCAGGTCCACCACTGATCACCGCTGCGGCACTGATGCCCGGACCGGTCATGAACATCACCCCCGCCCAATGCCGCGGCGCCCGCGGTCTCCTCGATATGACCCAGGTCGAGCTGGCGGCGGCCAGCGACGTGAGCTTGCGCACCATCGTCCATTTCGAGGCGGACGAGCGCCGGCCGGTTCCCGACGTCATGGCCGCGATCCGACAGGCCCTCGAGCAAGCCGGCGTCGAGTTCATCCCCGAGAATGGCGGCGGCTGGGGTGCGCCTCGCCAAGCATTAGCGCCCGCGTTGACCATGCCCAAAATGTAGGAGCAAATTACCGAACGAAGCCAATTACAATTATTCGGCGAGCGAATATCTTATCCAAGGGCATTGGAACTGCGTAGGCCGCTCTCGCCCTTCGAATCTCGCAAGACGCCATTTGCCTGTTTCCGGCCTGTATTTTCAGGCCGACTAGGTTCTCTCTCGCCGAGGACCGAGGCCCCAAGCTTCGGCAGCCGCAAGTGGCGGCCTCTCAGGCGCGCGCGGCCTTGGAGCTGCCGGCGATGTCGTGCTGCTCTGCGTCCGCCGGATGCTCCTCGAGATAGCGGGTCTGGTTCGCGGCGGGCATCTCGATCCCGTGCTGGTCGAACGCCTTCTTCATACGGCGATTGAATTCGCGGCCGAGCGGCCACTGTTTCAGCGGCACCGTCTTGAGCCGCACGCGGATCACCATGGCGCTGTCGGTGAATTTGTCGACCCCGACGACATCGAGCGGTGCCATCAGGAAAGGAGCCCAGGCCGCATCGCGGCGGAGCTCGTCGGCGACCTCGCGCAGCACGGCGACGACGCGGTCGGGATCCTCGCGGTAGAGGACGCCGACATCGGCGACGAAGTAGGAATAGTCGCGCGTCATGTTGCGCACGGTCGAGACCTCGCTGAAGGGCACGGTGTGGACGGTGCCCTCGATGTCGCGGAGCTTGATGGCGCGGATCGAGATCGCTTCGACGGTGCCGACATGGCCCTTGCCGACATCCACCACCTCGCCCACGGCGAGCGTGTCCTCGAGCAGGATGAAGAGGCCGGTGATGACATCCTTGACGAGCGCCTGCGAGCCGAAGCCGATGGCGATGCCGGCAACGCCGGCGCCGGCGAGAAGCGGCGCGATGTCGACACCCAGCGCCGAGAGCACGATGAAGGTCACGATGGTGGCGAGGAATATGAATACCGTCGTGCGCAGCAGCGGCAGCAGGGTGCGCGTGCGCGCGCTTCGCGCCACCGGACGGCCGTCATAGCCGACGCCGTTCAGGTAGCGCTCGACCGCGGCGCCGAAGAGCTCCCAGAGAAGGAGCGCTACGACGACGACCGTGCCGATCGAAACGGCACTTCCTGCGATCTTTCGCCCGAAGGCGCTGCTGAACCAGGCGAAGGCGTCAATCCCCCAGGCTTGCAACAGCGCCAGGACCATGAAGGAATAGACGACCGCCGAGGCGAGAACGGTCAGCACCGGCAGATAACGGTTGGCGCGCTGCTCGAGCGTCGGGAAGCGCGTCTTGAGGTCCGCGCTGACGGCGAAGCCGCGCTCGCTCAAGCGCTTCACCGCCCGCACGATGATCCCCGCGGCGACAATCACGACGAGGCTCAGCAGCGTCGCTCGCAGGATGAACGCGAAGCCGCTCTCGATGCGAAGCACGTAGGTGCCGAAGGTGCCGGCGAGATAGATGATGGCGAGGATGTGCCAGGTATCGGCGAGGCGCTGGCGGAGGAGGCGCCAGCCATGCCCTTGCGCCGCCGACTCGCCCGGGCCAGGCGGCTTGCCGCGGAGAAACTCGGCGACGGCGGCACGGTTCTGCAGCACGAAGACCACTGAGAGCACGCCCAGCACCAGGAGCGTGCCGCGCAGCAGCAGCACGTAGATGGCGCCGGGAATGCCGAGCCACCATGACGCCGTCGCCAGGGCATAGCCGTAGATCGCCCAGTTGGTGAAGCGGCGGACCCAGATGTAAAGGTAGTTGCGCGTCTCCTCGCCAAGGGACGGGATGAGTGTCGCGCCGGCCGACAGTAAGAACACCTGCGAGACCGCGAGAATGCCGCGCGCCCAGAGCACGGCATAGATGACGACCTGAGCGACATGGGCGGTGCCAAACTTCGGCTGCACCAGCGGCAGAACGGTGAACGCCGTCACCGTGAACGCGGCAATCGGCAAGAGCTCGACCACGAGCTGCATCACCAGCAGCAGCGCCTGCGCCATGGCGCCCCCATTTGTCCGCGCCGCGAGCCGCGCGCGGGGACGACGCATGAGCGTGCGGGCGAGCCACTCGCCGAGGAGCGCCGCGCCGAAGATGATGCCGAGCTTCAAGCCGCGCTCGAGCCAGCGCGCGCGCGCATCGGCATCGCTCACCTGCGCCTCGAACCAGCCGATGAGCCAAGGTGCGTCGACCACCACCGCGGCGGCATCGACGATCTCGGCGCTCACCGCGCCGATCTGAGCGGAGATGACGTTGAGGACCGCGGCGGGATTCTCGGTCTCCTCCTTCTGCTCGACCCCCCGCTGCGCGGCGATGAGGCCGCGCAGCTCCTCGACGAGCTTCCCCCGCTCCTCGTCGTCCTGGAGGGTGTTGACGAGCCGCTCCAGCTCGTCGGCCGAGACCGGCGCGGGCGCCTGGGCGGCGGCTGGCGCCTGCGGCTGTGCCTCGGCAAGCGACAACGGGCCGAGGGCCGCCGCCGCGCAGAGAGCGAGCGCGAGCCAGCGGAAGATGCGCCACGGGATCATGGCGCAGGAGATTACTCGCGGGCTCGGCGAGCGCCAAGCATCCTCGTCCCGCGGCGCAAAATTGCCCTTTCGCGCGACAATTGCTCGGCTTACACGGGAATGCCGGCGAAGGTGAGGGCGGCCGCAGCGAGAAGGCCCAACCCCGAGAGCGTGAGGATCGCGCCGGAAATGCGATTGAGCCAGACGAGACGCACCGCCCCCGCCGTGCGCCTGAGGCCGGCGATGCCGAAGCTCAGTCCCAGCCACCACCAAAGCGAACCGAGAAAGACGCCGCCAACGAGAACCCCGGTGTCGAGGAAGCCGGCTTCTTCGCTCACTCCCACCTTCGCAAAAATGCCGGCGAAGGCGAGAATAGTGATGGGATTGGTGATGGTGAGCGCGAAGGTCGAGGCGTAGGCGGCAAAGAGCGCCTCGTCCTCGACCGGCTCGGGCTCGATGTCCGCCCGTGTGGTGAGCGCCTTGATGCCGACGGCGATGAGAAAGGCCCCGCCGGTGGCGCCTAGCCAATCCTGATAACCCAGCAGAAGATCGCGCACGAAGGTGAGGCCGAATCCGGCGATGACGCCGAAGACCGTATCGGCGGTGGCGGCGCCGAGCCCGGAAACGAAGCCGTAGCTCGGCCCCTCGAAGAGAGTCCGCCGCACGCAGAGCACGCCCACCGGTCCCACCGGCAGCGCGATGACGATGCCGACGGCGACGCCTTTCAAGAGGTCGAAGATCAGTTGAACCGGCATGGCCGCCCGGGCTGGAAAAGGGCGCGCCAGTCTCGGCGAGGCTATCGCAGCGCGCAACTGCAAATCTGAAAGAGTGCCAAATGGCTGCACGGTATCGAATTCGTCGCCTAGGACCGCAGCGAGAGAGCATGACGGCTGGGCAGGTCGTGCCGACCTTACAGCGAATTCACTTGCCGGATCGGAAGCATCCGCTTGATTTTCGCCCTGGAAATGCGGCAGAACGCACCGCACTCAGAGGACAAACCGAGAAGCGTCGAAGCGGGGTGGCACGAGCCATGGACGAGATGATTGAAGTCCGGCATCTGAAGAAGCGTTTCGGACCGGTGACGGCCGTCGACGACGTGTCCTTCACCGTGGCCCGCGGCGAGGTGCTTGGCTTTCTGGGCCCCAACGGCGCCGGCAAGTCGACGACGATGAAGATGATCACCGGCTTTCTCGCGCCGACCAGCGGAACGGCGGTGGTCGCCGGGCACGACATCGTCGCCGATCCCATCGCCGCGAAGCGTCACATCGGCTATCTGCCCGAAGGCGCGCCCGCCTATCCCGACATGACGCCCGCGGGGTTTCTCGGTTTCATCGCGCGCATCCGCGGTTTTTCCGGCCAGGAAGCCGAGCGGCGGATCGAGCTCGCGGTGGCACGCACCGAGCTCGCGGGCGTGCTCGATCAACCGATCGAGACGCTCTCCAAGGGCTTCAAACGCCGCGTCGGCTTGGCGCAGGCGCTGCTGCACGATCCCGACGTGCTCATCCTCGACGAGCCCACCGACGGGCTCGACCCCAATCAGAAGCACGAGGTGCGCCGCCTCATCGCGAGCATGCCGGAGAAGGCGATCGTCATATCCACGCATATCCTCGAGGAGGTGGACGCGGTCTGCACCCGCGCCATCGTCATCGCCGAAGGCTGCCTGCTCGCCGACGGCACGCCGGGCATCCTTGCCGCCCGCTCGCGCCATCACAACGCCGTTCGCCTCGAGCTCGCCATCGACGGATATGACGCGACGGCGGCGTTGCTGCGCCTTCCCGGCGTCGACACGGTGGAGTCGATCGAAGACATCGACGGCAGCGCGCTCATGATCTTTCCCCGCGAGGGGCAATCGATCATCGCCGAGGTGACCGACCTCATCCGCGTCGCCGGCTGGCCGGTCGCAGCGCTCCGCGTCGAGCGCGGCCGGCTCGACGACGTCTTCCGCGCCATCACTCTCCAACGCGCCTAAGCCCGACCATCGGACGCCTGATATGCACAGCACCCTCGTGATTTTCCGCCGCGAGCTGCAAAGCTATTTCGCCACACCGCTCGCTTACGTGTTCATCGTCATCTTTCTCGTCATGGCGGGCGCGCTCGCCTTCTTTCTCGGCAACTTCTTCGAGCGCGGGCAAGCCGACCTCCAGCCCTTCTTCACCTTCCATCCCTGGCTTTATCTCGTGCTCATTCCCGCGCTCGCGATGCGGCTTTGGGCGGAAGAGCGGAAGAGCGGCACCATTGAGCTGTTTCTCACGCTGCCGATCTCGATGACCGCGGCGGTGCTCGGCAAGTTCCTGGCGAGCTGGGCCTTTGCCGGGATCGCGCTTCTCCTGACTTTTCCGTTCTGGATCACCGTCAACTACCTCGGCAACCCCGACAACGGCGTCATTGTCGCGAGCTATATCGGCAGCTTTCTCATGGCGGGCGCATTCCTCGCCATCGGTGCGTCACTCTCCGCGCTCACGAAGAACCAGGTGATCGCCTTCGTCGTGACCGCCGCCGTCTGTTTCATCTTCACGGTCAGCGGTTCGCCCATCGTGCTGGGCTTCCTCAAGAGCTGGGCGCCCGAAGCGTTGCTCGGCACGGTCGCCTCCTTCAGCTTCTTGACGCATTTCAATGCCATCGTGCGCGGCGTCATCGATGCGCGCGACGCCGTTTTCTTCCTTTCCGTCATCGCGCTCTTCCTCTTCGCCAACACCGTGTTGGTGGAATTGAAGAAGGCGGATTGAGGAGCGCTCCATGATCTCACTGTCGCGCCGGACCATCGCGCTTCTTTCGCTTTTCGCAGCGGTGGTGTTGTTCGTCTCCGTCAACGTCATCGCCGATCATGTGCTGCGCGCGACGCGCCTCGATCTGACGCAGCGGCACCTTTACACCTTGTCGGAGGGATCGAAGCAGACGCTCGCCCGCATCGACGAGCCGATCACGCTGCGCTTCTACTACTCGCCTCGGCTCGGCAACGAGGTGCCGTCCTACGGCATCTATGCCCAGCGCGTGCGCGAGATGCTCGAGGAGTACGCGGCGCGGGCCAAAGGGAAGATCAATCTCGAAATCCTCGATCCCGAGCCGTTCTCGCAAGTGGAAGACCGGGCTGTCGCCTTCGGCTTGCAGGGCGTGCCGCTCGATCAAGGCGGCGAATCCGTCTATTTCGGGCTGGCCGCCACCAATTCCACCGACGACCAGCAAGTCATTCCCTTCTTCCAACCCGACCGCGAGCGCTTTCTCGAATACGATTTGACGAAGCTCGTCCACGCGCTCGCCTTCCCCAAGAAGACGGTGGTGGGCGTGGTAAGCTCGTTGCCGCTCGAGGGCGATTTCATGGCGGCGATGCAGGGCCGCCCGCTCGAGCCTTATACGGTCATCGAGCAGCTTCGTCCGCTCTACGAGCTCCGCACGCTTTCGCCGGAATTCGACAAGGTCGAGGACGGCGTCGACGTGCTGATGCTGGTCCATCCGCAGAAGCTCTCGGAGAAGACGCTCTACGCCATCGATCAATTCGTCCTCAAGGGCGGCAAGGCGCTCGTCTTTGTCGATCCCCATTCCGAGACGCAGCTCGCCCATGCGGGACGCATGAGCCCGCCTGGCGGCCCCAGCAGCAGCGATCTCGAGAAGCTCTTCTCCGCCTGGGGCCTGAGCCTCGACAAGGACAAGATCGCCGCCGACCGCCGCTATGCGCGGCGCGTCAATGCCGGCACGGCAAGCCGCGTCAAGCCGATGGAATACGTCGCCTGGCTCTCGCTCAAGGAAGAGAACCTCAATCGCGATGATCCCGTCACTGGCGATCTCTCGGCCATCAATGTCGCGAGCGCGGGCGTGCTACGGCCGCGCGAGGGAGCGAAGACGACCTTCACGCCGCTCATCACGACGTCGGCCGAAGCGGAGGAGATCCCCGCGGAAAAGGTCGAGGGCCTTCCCGACGTGGCGGGTCTCCTCGCCGATTACAAGCCCGGCGGCGCGAAGCTGACGCTCGCGGCGAGGATCAATGGCCTCGCCGACACCGCCTTTCCCGACGGACCGCCGGCTGCGGCGAAGGACGACAAGGAGAAAGCGAGCGACAGCAAGAGCGAGAAAGCGCCGGCGCAGGACGCGCCGGCGCAGATCAAGACCGCGGCGCAGCCGATCAACGTCATCGTCGTCGCCGACACCGACATCTTGGACGACCGGTTCTGGGTGCAGGTGCAGGATTTCTTTGGCCAACGCGTCGCCCTTCCCAATGCGGGCAACGGCGACTTCGTCGCCAACGCCGTCGACGTACTGTCCGGCGGCAACGATCTCATCGGCTTGCGTTCGCGCAGCAGCGCGGCGCGACCCTTCGAGGTGGTGCAGGCGATCCAGCGTGCCGCCGAGGACCGCTCGCAAGCGCGCGAGAAGGACCTCGAGCAGCAGCTCAAGGACACGCAGGCGAAGATCAAGGAATTGCAGGGCAAGGAAGGCCCGGGCGGTGGGGTCACGCTCGCCGCCGAGCAGACGCAGACGCTCGAGAACTTTCGCGGGCAGATGCTGCAAATCCGCCAGGAGCTGCGCCGCGTGCAGCTCGATCTCCGGCAGGACATCGACCGCTTGAAGGCCGTGCTCGAATTCTTCGATATCGCGCTCGTCCCGCTGCTGGTCGGCGTCGCCGCCATCGTTCTCGGCATCGTGCGCCTGCAGCGCCGCAAGCGCCGCGCCTACGCCCAGTGAGGAGGGCCGCTATGCAGAGCAAAGGCTTGATCGGTCTCCTCGTCGTCACCGCCGTCACCGTGGTCGTTGCCGTGCTGGTCAGCACGGGCGCGCGCGGGCCCCAAGCCGACCCGCTGGTCGGCGCCAAGGTGCTGCCGCAGTTCGGGCAAAAGCTCAGCGAGGTGGCGCGGCTGACGCTCGTCCACGGTGACGCGCGGACGACGCTGGCTCGACAAGGAAATGGTTGGGTGGTGGAGGAGCGCGGCAAGTATCCCGTCGACGCCGGCAAGCTGCGCCAGACGGTGCTTGGCCTCGCCGAGCTGAGCTATGTCGAGCCCAAGACACGCAAGGCCGAATTTTATTCGCGTCTCGAAGTGGAGGACGCCGGCCCGAAGGACGCGAAGTCGACGCTCATCACCGCGAGCGACGACAAGGGCAACATTTTGGGTGAGATCATCGCCGGCAAGCGCCGCATCGACCAGCTCGGCGGCAATGTCGACGGCGTCTATGTGCGTAAGCCCGGCGACGCCCAATCGTGGCTTGCCCGCGGCACGCTCGACGTGGCGGGCGACACGCCCTCCTGGCTCGATCATGCCATCGTCGACTTGCCGCGCGAGAAGCTCAAAGAAGTGGTGCTCACCGCGCCCGACGGCGCGAAGCTCGACATCGCCCATGACAAGTCGGACGCGCCGCTCGCGCTCAAGGACGCGCCGGCCGATGCCAAGCCCAAGAGCGACACGGCCCTGGTGGAGCCCACCACGGCGCTCGCGAGCTTGACGCTTGCCGATGTCCGTCCCGCGAGCGAGCTGCCGGTGCCGGAGAAGCACGTATCGCACGCTGAATTCACCACCTTCGACGGCCTCGTGGTGAAGGTCGCGCTCTTCGACAAGGACGGCAAGAACTGGGCGCACCTCGAAGCGAGCGGCACAGGTGATGCGGAAAAAGAAGCCGCTGCCCTCAACGCGAAGCTCTCGCCCTGGGTCTTCGCCATCCAGGAATACAAGGCGAAGTCGCTTCGCACCAAGCTCGCCGACGTGACCGAGGCGGCCAAGCAATCGTGAGCGGCGGCGATCCGGCGTCGCCGTGCATCAACGTCTGCGTGCTCGACGCTGCGAGCGGCTATTGCCGCGGCTGCTGGCGTACGCTCGATGAGATCACGGGCTGGCCCACCGCATCGAGGGAGGAGAAGCGGCGGGTCCTGCTGATAATCGAGGGGCGGCGGTTGACGGCGGCGCGAATGCCATCGCTCTTGCCGCGCGCGGCCGAGACATTACATGTGCCCGGCGGTAGCGGCGACGACGAAGCGAGGAGAATATCCATGGATGGCGTCTTGACCCGCCCTCGGCCCGTAGCGCGGCTGGTACGTGGCATGCCGGCAAGCGATGGCGCCGGCGTCAAGTTGAACCGGCTCATCGGCACGCCGCAGCTTGCCGACGTCGATCCTTTCCTGATGCTCGACGAGTTCCGCTCGGACGATGCCAACGATTACATCGCCGGATTTCCCGACCACCCCCATCGCGGCTTCGAGACGGTGACCTACATGATCGCCGGGCGGATGCGGCATGGCGACAACAAGGGCCATACCGGGCGGCTGGACGCCGGCAGCGTGCAGTGGATGACCGCCGGGCGCGGGATCATTCATTCGGAAATGCCGGAGCAGGAGAACGGGCTGATGCAGGGCTTCCAGCTCTGGGTCAATCTGCCCGCCAAGGACAAGATGACAGCGCCGCGCTATCAGGAAATCCCGCCCGCAGAGATTCCCGTCGCGACGCTTCCGGGCGAGGTCAGGGTCAAGGTGATCGCCGGTACCGTCGCGGGACAGACCGGTCCCATCAATGGCATCGCCACCGATCCCGTCCTGCTCGATCTCGCGCTGCCGGCGGGCGGTTCCGTGGCCCTGCCGCTGCCGCGCGGCCATGCCGCGTTCCTCTATTCGTTCGATGGCGAGGCAGCGGTGGGGGAAGCGGGGACGCGCCTCGCCCGCGGCAGCATCGCAGTACTCGGCGAAGGTGACGGCGTTCTGGTGAGCGCCCCTGCCGGCGCGGCGCGTGTTCTGCTCGCGGCGGGCCGGCCGCTCAAGGAGCCGGTCGCGCGCTACGGTCCTTTCGTCATGAACACGCCCGAGCAGATCCGAGAGGCGATCCTCGACTTCCAGCTCGGCCGCTTCTAAGGCTCAGCGCCGTTGCGGCAAACTGTCGGGATCGGGATAGACGCCGGAGTATCCGGTCAGCCGATCGGGCTTCGCCTCGGTGAAGCAATCGACGGTGGCGAGCGTGCGGTAGCAATATTGGACGGGGATCGGCGGTGGCGGATCCTCGGCTCCCGCCGGCGAGGACAGCGTCGAGGGCCAGCGGCTTTGCGGCGCGGCGAACTCGGCCCGGGTCTGCCAGGCATTGCAGCCCGCGAGGAGCGCGAAGATTCCGATGGCGAATAATGGGCAAGTGCGGCGGATCGAAACCATCGGGTATTCTAATCCTCGACCTGGTTAATCTTCCGTTTGCAACCCGGTGAGCAAGAGTGGAGCCTGCGATGCGACCCATGATTCTGCTCGGCCTCGGCCTTCTGCTCGCGGGCTGCAGCGGCGCCAGCCAATGGAGCAAGACCGGAGCGACGCCGGAGAAAGCGGCACAGGACTATGCCGAGTGCCGCCATTCGGCCGAGCTCGCGCTTGGCGCCGACACCGCCATCGATACCGATATCCTGGCGACGCGCAGCCATGACTGGCAGCGCCAGGGCCTGCTTCGCACCAAACAGTACGAGTATTCCGACAGCAACCAGGCGCGGAGCGGCGACTTCGTCGAACGCTGCATGGTCGGCAAGGGCTATACTGCGGCGCGCTGAGCCCTCGATTTGCAAGATGTCGGCTTGTATGCTAATATGCATACAATGCTGAGCCGCCTCAGAATCAGCGATAGCGGGGTGCCGATTTACGTGCAGCTCCGCGAGCAAATTCTCCATGCCATTGGCGACGGCACGCTGAAGCCGGGCGCGCGCCTGCCGACCATGCGGGAAGTGGCGGTGGCGCTCAAAATCGACCTCAATACCGTGCAGCGCGCCTATGCCGCACTCGAGCGGGAGGGCGTCCTTACCACGCTCCGCGGCCGCGGCACCTTCGTCGCCGACGCGCCGCCGCCCGTCGATCCGTCGCTCCGCGCCGCGACGGTCGAGGGGCTGGCGCAGCGCACCATCGCCACGGCGCATTCGCTGGGCCTCGATCCGCGCGAGGTCGCGCGGCTCATGCTCACGCTCGCCAACGCCCCTACGGCGGAACCATGAAGCACAGGAGAGACGCATGAATCCCATCGCCATTGCCGCCTCCCTCCCCTTCTTCGCCGCTGCGGCGCTCGCCTTCGTCGTGGTGCGCGCGCCGATCATCGGCGTTGTCTTCATTCTGCTTGCCATCACCATGCTCTATTCGCTGCAGATGGCACGGCAATGGGAGAAGGCAGTGGTGCTGCGCGCGGGCAAGCTCTCGGGCGTCCATGGCCCCGGCCTCTTCTTCATCGTGCCCGTCATCGACCAGATCACCCAATGGGTCGATCAGCGCATTCAGACGACCGCAGTCAATGCCGAGCAGGCGCTGACGCGCGACACCGTGCCCGTCAATGTCGATGCCATCATCTTCTGGATCGCACAGGATGCGCAGCGCGCGGCACTCGAGATCACCGACTACAAGACCGCCGTCCAGCGCGTGGCGCAGACCTCGCTGCGCGAAATGATCGGCGCCTCCATGCTCTCGGAGCTGCTCTCAGACCGCCAAGCGGCCGATCGCAAGCTCAAGGACGAGATCGGCAAGAAGACGGCGGAATGGGGTATCACTGTGAGCTCGGTCGAGATCCGCGACGTCGCCATTCCGGCGGCACTCCAGGACGCGATGAGCCGGCAAGCGCAAGCCGAGCGCGAGCGCCAGGCGCGCGTCATCCTCGGCTCGGCCGAAGAGGAGGTGGCGCAGCGTTTCGTCGCCGCGGCAAAGCTCTACGGCGACAACCCTGTGGCGTTGCAGCTTCGCGCCATGAACATCGTCTACGAGACCACCAAGGAGCGCGGCGCCACCATCTTGATGCCGAGCAGCATGGTGGATGCGATGAATCCCGCGGGCATCATGGGCTTGGCGTCGCTCGCGCAAAGCACCACATCGGCGCCACCGAAGACTCCCTCGGCCTAAATTGAGATGTCGCGCTTGCTCATCGCCATCGGCGTCATCTGCGTGGTGACGGGGTTGCTCTGGCCATGGCTGACGCGCCTCGGCCTGGGCCATCTGCCGGGCGACTTCCGCATCGAACGCGACGGCTTTTCCTTCTATTTCCCGCTCGCCACGTCGATCGTCATCAGCGTGGTGCTGTCGCTCATCCTCTGGCTCATCAATCGCTGATGCAACTCAAGCCGGGTGCAGCTCGCGCCAATGCCGGCGCAGGCGAAGAGCGAGGCCGAGCATGAAGATGCCGAAGAGCAGCGCATAGGCGCCGATCCACCATGCCATCGCCACCTCGCCGGCGATCGGCCAGAAAAAGATGACGATCCCCCAGAGGAGCGACAGTCCCCCGCTTAAGACGAGGAGCGCCTCACCGTTGCTGCGGTGGAGCCGGAGTCCCGCCGCCAGCAGCGCCGCGCCGGAGAGAATGGCCCAGAACGCGACGAGATAGATGAAGGCGAGGAGCGCGATCGCTGGCCAGGCAAAGGCGATGACGCCGACAATGAGATCGAGCACGCCTTCGATGACGAGCAGCCATTGCCGCTCCACCGCGCGCAAGCCGGCGATGACGGCGAAGACGCCGTCGACCAGCATGTAGGCGGCGAAGAAGAGCACCAGCACCTGCAGCGTGACGCCGGGCCAGAGGATGGCGAAGATGCCGAAGATGATGGCGGCCACCGCACGCAAAGCGAGCGCCCACCAATTCCGCATGAGGATGTCGAGCATCTCATCTCCTCCCTCACCACCAACATGCGCACTCGACTATGGGAGTAGGCGGCCCGATTGGCAATGAGCGGGCGTCAGTTCCCGCCGCGCCGTGACGTGTCGATTGCCGCGTGCGCCGTGCGCAACTGAGCGTGGAACTGCGCCAAGCGCGGCTCGGTCGGCCTCGCCGCGCCGCCACTCTCGAAGGCGCGCTGTTGCGCCTCACACGACGCCTTGGCTTCATCGGCAGTGCGGTTCGCTCTTTCCACCATCGCTGTTCCGTCATGCGCCGCATCCGCATAGAGGTGAGCGACAAGCCGCGTACGGCGGAAGGCGCGCGGCGTCACTTGATAGACGACTGCACCGTCGTCGCTGGATCGGATGACCAACGTTGGCCACGACCAGCGGAACCCGTCGCTGCCGCCCAGCAGAGTCTCGACGACGAGCTTCCAATTGGCGTCGATGTCGTTTGCGGCATGGCCGGTGAACCTGAGCCCGGGCAAGTCAATGTCGGGAGCAGCATCGAGCGGGTTGTCGCCATCGATGCGGACGAAGATCAAGCCCGCTGCTGTCGCCGCACCCACGCGCACGAGGTGATGGAGGGGATCGGCTGGATCGGCCGGCGCCACCGCCGGCGGGGCTTTCGTGAAACGGCCCTGGAGGTCGTAGGTCCAGCCGTGATAGCGGCAGCGCAGCATCTCGCAATTGCCGCCACCGGCATCGAGTACCGGCAAGCCTTGGTGGCGACAGACATTCTGGAAGGCGCCGAGTTGGCCGGCGTCATCGAGCATGGCGAAGACGGACCAACCGCCGAGCGTCGCCGCGAGATAATCGCCGGGCTTGCTCAGCTGGTCGCGGCGTCCGAGGAGCTGCCAGGCGCCGGCGAAAATGGCACGGCGCTCGCGCGCGAAAATTTCTGGCCGCGTGTACCAGGCGGCAGGAAGGCCCGCGTTTTCCTCGCTCACCGGAGGCGGCGGCTCATCGCTTGCCGAGATGGCTCATGAGGGCGGCAATACCCGCCTCGCAACAGGCGATGTCCTGCTCCCCATTGCCGCCGGAAGCGGCGATGCTGCCCACCACCTGCCCATCCACCACCACGGGAAAGCCGCCGACGAAGACGGTGAAGCGCCCCTCATGCTGAGTGAAGATGCCGAAGGCCTCCTCGCCGGGAAGCGCGTTCTTGTAATGATGCGTGGGCTTGCGGTGGCCAGCGGCGGTGAAGGCCTTGTTGATCGCGATCTGCACGCTCGTCACCTTGCCGCCGTTGAGGCGGCGCAGCGCAATCGGATAGCCCGCGCCGTCGGCAACGCATAGCACCTCGGGCACGCTCATCTCCGCCGCCTTTTTCTGCGCGGCATCCAGCATCAGCTCGGCCTCTTCGAGGCTGAGGGTCTTGTAAGTGAGCACGGGATGAGTCCTGCCGCTACTCCGCCGCCTGCGCCTGTGGGCCCGCCAGGAACTTGTTGTAGAGCCCGTCGAGATAGAGCCGGCGCATCATCGTCGCTTCGCGCACCAGCCGTACGCAAGTGGCCTGAATCTCCGGCGTGGTCGCGTGCGCCTCGAGAATGGCGAAGCCGCGCTCGCCATGTTCCTGATCGGCGACGATGTGGAGGCGGAAGAAGACGATTTCTTCCTCGGTAAAGCCGTATTTCTCGACGAGCGGCGGCGTGGTGCGGCTGTAAATCTGCGGCACCTGGGACTCGAGGCCGACCAGCAAGCCGGCGAGTGCTTCGACGGGCGGCCGATGCGACTGGCGATAACACCAGCTCTGCAACCCCAACGTCTCCGGCAAAAGCTCGCCGTTCACCTGCGCATCGATGATCTCTTGCCGGCGCATGCCGCAATGCTCGCTGAAATCGAGCAGCAGGTCGGTATGCTTCACCGCTGGGAAGCCGGCATCGCCGACGAAGCCCTCTTCCTCCATGATGTTCTCGGCGAGGTAATGGCGGATGTCGTCGTCGACGCAGTTGCCAAAGACGGTGGCGAGCCAGGAGGAGAAGTGGCTCACATAGTGGTAATGCTGCTTCGTCCATTCGCCGAGGAGATGCCGGTTCAAGCGGCCCGACACCCAGGCATCGCTCCAGGGATGCACCTTCGAATGCCGCTTCTGGATTGCGTCTTCGAGCTGGAGGCGGAACTCGCTTTTCGCCATGGTGTCCTCCTGTGATCGCATTTGGCACCGAGCATAGACCCGCGGTGCCAGCGCGACAACAGCGCGATCCGCGCGGTCTCTGCGCCATTCTGGCGGCGGCAGAAAGCACTTGATAAGGTAGCAG
Organism: Allostellaceae bacterium; assembly: GCA_035945115.1. Taxonomy (GTDB): domain Bacteria; phylum Pseudomonadota; class Alphaproteobacteria; order ATCC43930; family CGMCC-115725; genus DAHUYF01. The sequence continues at coordinate 96,879 of DASZAN010000032.1, read as the reverse complement.
GAAGGCGGCGGCGACAAGCTGCGGCGTGGATCGGGAGGGAGTCATGAAGGGAAGAGGCCTTGCGGCAGGCATCGCGGCGCTCTTGGCGCTGACTGGCGGCTCGTTCGCAGCCGACAAGCCGGTCATGATCGGCCTCGAGATTCCGCTGTCGCCGCCGGGTGATCCGTCGGCCGGACAACTGATCCGCCGCGGCGGCGAACTCGCCGTCGAATACGTCAACAATGAGATGAAGGGCATTCTCGGCGGCAAACCGATCGCGCTCGCGGTGCAGGATTCGCAGGGACGCACCGAAGCGGGCATCGCCGGATATCGCCGCCTCGTCGGCGAGGAGCAGGTGATCGGCATCACCGGCTTCTTCCACAGCTCCGTCAATATCGCCGTCAACGAAGTCGCGAACGAGCTCGGCGTTCCCACCATCTCGACGCAGGCCTCGGCTGCGGATATCACCGCGAAACACTACGAGGTGGCGTTCCGCACGCATGCGATCGATCCCATTCGCGTGCAGACCTTCCTCGCCTTCTTCCAGAAGCAGAATTACAAGCGTATCTCGCTGGTGGCGGAGACCACCGATTACGGCATCGGCATCGCCGAGGAGACCGAGCGGCAGAACGACGACAAGAAGCTCGGCCTTACGCTGCAAAAAATCACCTTCGACCACAGCGCGACCGATTTGACGCCGCAGCTCCTTCAAGTGAAGGCGTTCAAGCCCGATGTCGTCGTCAACATCGGCGTCGGTCAGCCGCTCGACCTCATGATCGATCAGGCGGAGACCATCGGCCTCCTGCCGCAGACGCCGATGCTGCTCTCCTACGACGCGCCGGTGCGGCCGCAGTACTGGCAGCTCCATCCCAAGAACGGCAACGGCATCTATTTCATCGCCTATTACTCGCCGCGGCAGAAGCTGAGCGATGTGGGCGAGTGGTTCGCCAAGCGCTATCAGGAGAAATTCAACGAGCCGCCAGTCTATTCCTCGCTCAATGGCTTCGGCGATGTGATGATCCTCGCGGAAGCCGCCGAACAGGCGAAGAGCACCGACCCCAAGGCGATCATCAAGGCGCTCGAGACGGGTACATTCAAGAACTGGGCGGCGACGCCGGTCACGTTTCCGCGCGCGGCGGGCGTTTATTGGCACAACTGGTCGCCGCCAATTCTCATCTTGAAATACACCGAGCCCAACCAGGATTGGCGGAACGCGACGCTCGTTCTGGAGCATGTCGGCACGGCGCCCTGAGCGCCTTCCGCGGCGATGTTCACCACCGAGCTCTTTGTCCAGACGCTGATCGCCGGCGTCACCATTGGCGTGCTCTACGCGCTGATGGCGCTCGGCATTACCTTCATCTACAGCATCGTCAAGATGATCAATTGGGCGATGGGCGAGTTCTACATGATCGGCAGCTATCTCCAGTACATGCTGGTCGTCTCGCTGCTCGGACCCGATCTTTGGTATCTCGCCATTCCCATCGCCGGATTGGGCGTGTTCATCCTCGGCGCCATCGTCGAACCGATCCTGATCAAGCCGATGTTCACGCGCAGCATCGAGCGCAAGGACGATTACGCGACGGTCGTCACCATCGCGCTTCTCCTGCTATTGCGCAATCTCGCGACCGGATTGGGCGGCCCCTATCAGCGCACACCCGGCTCCAATCTGCCGACCGTCATGTTGGGTCCGCTGCCGCAAAGCGGGGCGCGCGTCGCCGCGTTCGTCTTCGCCCTCGTCGCCATTGCCCTCTTTTATCTTCTGCTGCGCAAGACCTGGTTCGGCCTCGCGCTCCGGGCCACCGCGCAAAGCCGCGTCGGCGTCGAGACCGCCGGGGTCAACGTTCTTCGCCTCGATCAGATGGCCTTCGGCATCGGCGTGGCGCTCGCCGGCATCGCCGGCGCGCTGCTGGCGCCGGTGTTCCTGGTCTTTCCCACGAACGGCGTGGTGACGACGGTTAAGGGCTTCGAGATCATCGTCATCGGCGGCCTGGGCTCGATCCCCGGCGCGCTCATCGCCGGCGTGCTGTTGGGCGTCGTCGAATCATTGGGCGCCGCCTTCATTTCCTCGCCCTACCAAAATGTCTACGGCTTCCTCCTCGTCATCGCCATCCTGCTGGTGCGGCCGACCGGACTTTTCGGCGAACGCGGGCGGCTCGTCTGAGTCATGGCCACACTGCTCGAGACCGAGGGACTGACCAAACGCTTCGGCGGGATTACCGCCACCGAAGATGTATCCATAAGCATTGCCGCCGGCGAGATTCGCGGCCTCATCGGACCAAACGGCGCAGGCAAAACCACGCTCGTCAACCTCATCACCGGCATCTACCCGCCAAGCGCCGGCGAGATCCGTTTAGCCGGCGAGCGCCTCACCGGCTTGCCGCCCCATCTCGTCGCGCGGCGCGGGCTCTTGCGCACCTTCCAGGTCTGCCGCCTCTTCGGCAATCTCTCGGTCCGCGAGAACCTGCTGCTGCCCTATCTCGCGCGCGGCAGCGCCGCGCTCGCCGAAGGCTCGGCCCGGGCCCGCGAACTGCTCGAACTCACCAAGCTCACGCGGCTGGCTGACGCGCCGGCGAAAGAGCTCTCCGGCGGCCAGCGCGCGCTCCTGCAGGTGGCGTCGGGCTTCATGCTGCCGGAGCTGCGCTGCTACGTCCTCGACGAGCCCTTCGCCGGCATCAACCCGGTGATCAAGGAGGAGATCATCGAGCTCATCCTCGAGGCCAACCGGTCGCGCGGCCTCACTTTCGTGATCGTCAGCCACGAGATGGCGATCATGCGCCGCCTTTGCCACTCGATCAGCGTCCTTGCGCAAGGACACGTGGTGAGCGAAGGGACGCTCGACGAGGTGGCGGGGCGCCACGAGGTGATCGCGGCTTATCTCGGCAAGGGTTGGGCGTGAGCGCCGCGTCCCTCCTCGCCGTCAAGCGCATTCATGCCGGCTATCAAAGCGGCATCGACATTTTGCAGGACCTGTCGCTTTCGGCTGAGGCGCACAAGCTGACCTTGATCATCGGGCCGAATGGCGCGGGTAAGTCCACTTTGCTGCGCACCATCTTCGGCTTTCTTCATCCGTACGACGGCAGCATTGCCTTCAACGGTGAGCGCATCGACGCGCTCCAGCCCTATGCGGTGAAGCGGCAGGGCATCAGCTACGTGCCGCAGGAGATCAACATCTTTCCGCATCTCACCGTCGAGGAGAACCTGCGCATGGGCGCGTGGACGCTGCGACAGGACAAGGCGCGGCTTCGTCGCCAGTTCGAGCGCACGTACGAGACGTTTCCAGCACTCGCGGCACGACGGCGTTTGCGCGCCGGTGATTTGAGCGGCGGCCAGGGGCGCCTTCTTTCGGTTGCGCGCGAGATGATGACGGAACCGACGCTCATGCTGGTGGACGAGCCGACGGCGGGCTTGGCCCCAAATCTCGTCGACGAGGTCTACGGTCTCCTCGACAGAGCGCGGCAGGCGATCGGTGCCACCGTCGTGCTCGTCGATCAGAACGTCGAGGACGCGCTGCCGCATGCCGACTACATCTACATGATCAATTTGGGCCGCATCAAAGCCGAAGGCCCGCCCCGTGACTTCACCGCACCGCGCATCAGGGAGCTCATCCAGGAATGCTTGCTCGGCTGAGCGAGAGCATCGGCACGTTCCTCGATCTGCGCCGCGTTCTGGCAATCGCAGCGCTCTCGACCGTCGCGCTGCTGCTCGCGCCGTTTGTCGCCGGACCCTACCTCCTCCATCTCCTCACGATCAGCCTCTACTACGTCATTCTCGCCGCAAGCTGGAACCTGCTCGCTGGGTTCACCGGCCAGTTCTCGCTCGCGCATCAAGCTTTCGCCGCGGTCGGCGCCTACACCTCGGGCCTCCTCATCCGCTACTACCATCTGCCGCTTTGGCTGACGATGACCTGCGGCGTCGCCGTCGCCGCCATCCTGGGTTATGCGCTGGGCCGCATGGTGCTGAAGCTCCGCGCGATCTATCTCGCCATTGCCACTTGGGCATTTGCCGAGACGATTCACATCCTGCTGACGGCCGCCTTCAACATCACTCGCGGCGAGCTCGGGCTGATAGTGCCGGCGCTCTATGCCAATGTGCGGCCGGACGCCTATTACGACACCTTCGTCGCGCTCGCGGTGCTGAGCGTCCTGCTCATGTATTTCGTCGTCGCCTCGCCGCTCGGCTATTTCATGCGCGCCATCAAGGATGACGAGCTCCGCGCGCAAAGCCTCGGCATCGACACGACCCGCGTCAAAATCTTCGTCTTTACCTTCTCGAGCGCGCTCGCCGGCCTCGCCGGCGCCTTCTACGGCCATTATACGCTGGTGCTGAGCCCGCAAATGGCCGATTTCAGCGAGATGGCGAAGCTCATCATCATGGTGGTGGTGGGCGGCCTCGGCACCTTTCTCGGCCCATTGATCGGTGCACCCATCATCCAGATGCTGACGTCATATCTCGCCAAGTATGGCGAATGGGACATGGTGATCTTCGCGATCCTGGTGATCGCGCTGATGCGGAGCTACATGGGCGGACTTTCGGCGCTCATCGTGCTGGCCGCGCGCCGGCTCGGCTTCGCGCGTGTCCAGCGGAGCGTGTCATGACCGCGATGCCGATCATCCGGTCAAGGAGTGAGGACGAATGACCGCCACCAACCAACTCACCGGGGCCGAGGCGCTGGTCCGCCTCCTACAACTGCACGGCGTCAAATACATTTTCGGCCTGTGCGGCGATACCAGCTTGCCGTTCTACGATGCGCTCTATCGGCTCGATCACGGCATGACTCACATCCTGACGCGCGATGAACGCTCGGCCGCCTACATGGCGGACGGCTATGCGCGCGTCAGCGGCCGGGTCGGTGTTTGCGAAGGGCCGAGCGGCGGCGGCGCCACCTACATTCTTCCGGGTGTGGTGGAGGCGAACGAGTCATCAATCCCCATCCTCGCGCTCACCACCGACATTTCCGTAGGCTCGCGCGGCCGCTTCACCTTGACCGAGCTCGACCAGGAGGCGCTCTTCCGCCCGCTCACCAAGATGACGCGGGTCATCGACCGCGCCGCCGACATCCCCAAACATGTCCGCGCCGCCTTTACCCAGATGACGACGGGACGGCCGGGCGCCGCGCATCTGGGGCTCCCCTTCGATGTCCTGAACGGGCCGGTCGATGCCGAGGACGTCTGGGGCGATGCGACGCTCGGCCGTTTTCCCGCGCGTCCCACGGCACCCGATCCGGCGGCCGTGGCGAAGGCCACCGATCTCCTCGCCGGCGCGCGCAATCCGCTCTTCATCTGCGGCGGCGGCGTGGTGATCGCCGGCGCTGAAGCGGAGCTACAGGCGCTTGCCGAAGCGCTCGGTGCGCCCGTCGCCACGACGATCAGCGGCCAAGGCAGCATCGGCGACGACCATCCGCTCGCGTTGGGCGTCGTCGGCAGCAATGGCGGGACGCGCGAGACGCGCGAGCTGGTGGCCGCGGCCGATCTCGTCATCTTCGTCGGCTGTCGCGCCGGCTCGGTCACCACCGAGCGCTGGCGCTATCCCGCGCCGGGCAAGACGAAAGTCGTGCATATCGACGTCGATGCCGGTGTGATCGGCGCGACATATCGTGCCGACGCCGCACTCGTCGGCGATGCGCGGCTCGCGCTTGCGGCGCTGCGGCATGCGCTCGGGCCCGCGCGGCGAATGAAGGGCAAGACGCTCGATGCCGCCGCCGTGGCACGCGCCAAGGCAGAGAAATTCGCCGCCTTCCGTGCGCTCGCCGCGTCGGACGAAACACCTATTCGGCCGGAGCGGATCGTCGCCGAGTTCCAGGCGGTGCTGCCGCCCGATGCGGTCCTGGTCGCCGATCCCGGCACGCCCTGCCCTTATTTCTCGGCCTATTTCACGCAGGCGGCGCCGGGGCGGCAATTCATCTCGAACCGCGCGCATGGTGCGTTGGGATATTCCATGTCGGCGGCGGTGGGCGCGCATTTCGGCCGGCCCGGCAAGAAGGTGGTGGCGGTGATGGGCGACGGCAGCTTCGGCTTCACCGCGGGCGAGCTCGAAACGATCACCCGACTCGGCGTGCCGCTCACCATGATCGTCGTCTCGAACTCGGTCTATGGCTGGATCAAGGCGGGCCAGAAGAGCGGCTATCAGCAGCGTTATTTCTCCGTCGACTTCTCGCGCACCGACCACGCCAAGGTGGCGGCAGCCTTCGGCGTCAAGAGCTGGCGGGTCGAGGATCCCGCGGCCTTGCATGGCGTCTTGCGGGAAGCGGTCGAGCATTCGGGGCCGACACTCGTCGACATCATCGCGCAGCCCTTGCACGAGGCGCGCGCGCCGGTGAGCGAGTGGGTCGCGTGAGCAGGGAGGTGACGGTGACCGCACGCGAGATCGCCGAGGGCGGCAAGTCGGTCTACGGCGCGCGTCTCGGCATTCTCCTGCTCGAAACGCGCTTTCCCCGCATTCCCGGCGATATCCGGAATGCGCGCACATGGCCCTTTCCCGTGCTCTATCACGTCGTGCGCGGCGCTTCACCCGACCGCGTCGTGCGCGACCGCGCCAACGGCTTGCTACCGGCCTTCATCGAGGGCGCGCGGGCGGTGGTGGCGCTCGGCGCCGACGGGATTACCAGCAGCTGCGGCTTTCTCTCGCTCTTCCAACGCGAGATCGCGAGCGCCATCGGCGTTCCCGTGGCGATCTCGAGCCTCATGCAAGTGCCGCTTGTCGAACGCCTGCTACCGGCCGGGAAGCGCGTGGGAATCCTCACCATCAGCGCGGCGACGCTCTCGCCCGAGCATCTCGAGGCCGCCGGCGTGGCGCGCGACACGCCCATCATCGGCACCGATGGCGGCCGCGAATTCAGCCGCGCCATCCTAGGCGACGAGCCGCGGCTCGATATCGCCGCCGCGGAGCGCGATATTCTCGAGGCCGGCGACGCGCTCCTCGCGCGCCATCCTGATATCGGCGCCATCGTGCTGGAATGCACGAACATGGCGCCCTATGCGCGCGCGCTCGCCCGCCACGTGCACCGTCCGGTATTCGACATCGTGAGCTTCCTCACCTGGTTCCATGCCGGGCTGCAGCCGCGCGATTTCAGCTGGAGCGAGGCGTGAGTACCGCGCGCATCGCCCTCGTTACCGGTGCGGCGAGCGGCATCGGCGCCGCCATCGTCCGCCGCATCGCCGGTCCCGGCACGCGTCTTTTGCTGCATACGCGCGAGCGCCGCGCTGCGCTGGAACGCGTCGCCGCGGATTGTGCCGCGCGCGGCAGCGAGTGCCGGCTGGCGCTCGGCGATCTCGCCGCGCCCGATACGGCAGCACGGCTCGTCGACGATGCCGTTGCCGGCTTTGGCGGGCTCGATTGGCTCGTCGCCAATGCCGGGTTCGCCGACCGCCGGCCGGTCGGCGCGTTGGATGCGGCTGGGTTCGACGCATCAGTGGCGGCAATTCTCGGCGGCTTCTTCCGCCTCGCAGACGCGGCGCTGCCATGGCTCAAGAAATCGCCTTCAGGTCGCGTCGTTGCCGTGAGCTCCTTCGTCGCCCATCGTTTCTCCCTGGGCGGCGTCGCCTTTCCGGCCTCGGCGGCGGCGAAGAGCGGGCTCGAGGGCTTCGCACGCTCGCTCGCGGCGCAGCTCGCGCCCACGGGCATCACCGTCAACTGCGTCGTTCCCGGCTATATCCAGAAGGATGCCGGCGCCAGCGCGGCGCTCGATGCCGCGCGCTGGGAAGATGCAAAGAAGCGCATCCCACTCGCCCGGCTCGGCCGGCCGGACGAGGTGGCGGCGGTGGTGGCTTTTCTGTTGAGCGAGGAGGCGAGCTACATCACCGGCCAGCGCCTCCACGTCGATGGCGGGCTCACGCTCTGAGCGTCAGCCCCAAGCGCTAGCGAGTGGGGGTGACCGCGTCTGCTTCCTGCGCGGCGGGCGCCGGATCGAGCGGCGCGGCGGTCGGGCTCTGGTGGCGCTCTTGCGATGCGGAGAGCCGGAGCACGAGCACGACCGCCACGGCAATCAACAGCACGGTCCGTCCGCTCGTGAGGCGCTCGAGAAATTCCGCCATTGTCCCATTCCCCTCCGCTGGCCGCGCGCGGCCCGTTCATGCGCTAGACTTAGAGACGAGACGCAGAGGGCGGTGTGACGCAGCACACAGCGCGAGCGGAATGCCCAAGGGCATGAGCGAGGAAACTGGCGCGCCCGAGAGGATTCGAACCCCTAACCCCCAGATCCGTAGTCTGGTGCTCTATCCAGTTGAGCTACGGGCGCGTGCGCGGCCGCGCCGTTCGGCGAGGACGGGGGAACCTAGCCGCCCGTCGGGCCGAAGGCAAGGCGGGTCTCGCGCGAATTGCCGGCGGCGCGAAACGCGCTTGTCGCTAGAGGAGCCATCCCGTAGTATCGGCCAGGGGTCGAATGGCTGAAACGCCGATGCTCGCGGCGGCTGATTTCGCCGCGCTGGTTTCAGCTGGGGGCAGCTTAAAAAAGGTAACGGATTCGCATGTTTATCCGTCGCTCGCATGTTGGCGTGATGACCGCGGCTTGGTTATTGGCAGGCTGCTCGTTCCTCAGCAACACCGCCGATTCCGTCTGGTCGACGCTGTCCGGCGAAGATTCGAGCAGCACGCCCTCGCGGCAGGCGGACAGCAAGAGCGGCAGCGTCATTCCGATCCCGCCGGCGGCGTCGGAAAGCAATCCGCTGCCGACGCTCAATCCGCGCCCGGCCGCGCCGCCGGTCGGCACCGGCAATTTCGCCGCCAGCCCCGTGACGCCCGGCTCGGCCACTGGCACCTATGTCGGCGCCAAGGTCCAGTCCCTGCGCGGCGACCTGCAGCGGCTCCAGGACAACATCAACCGCCACAACGCCGATCTGCAGCAGCTTCGCCAAGGCATGGCGCAAGACGCCGCCACTTATTACAGCCTCGTCGGCACCATCAATTCGCGCCTCCAGGTGGGCACGACGCCCGGCAATCCCGAGGTCATGGCGCGGTGGAACCAGGCGCAAGCGGCGCTCGACCGCATGGCCGACGACGTGGCGAAGCTCAATAGCCTCTCCAACCAGACCGCGTCCGACAGCTCACTCGCCGCTTACATCCTCGAATCGGTGAAGGCGGCCTACGGGCTCCAGGGCGCGGTCGACGAGGATCATCGCCAGCTCCGCACCCTCGAGAGCGACGTCAACCGCACCGTCGTGCTGATCGATCGCTTGCTCAACGCCATCTCCGACGACATTAGCCGCCAAAGCAACTACGTCAGCAACGAGCGCTCGAACCTGGTCACGCTCTCGCTCGCCGTCAAGAATGGCGAGCTCTATGGTCAAAGCCTCTCTAACCGCGCCTTCGCCACCGCGCCGGCGCCGCGCGCGAACCCGCGCCCCGCCGTCAGCTCGAGCAACCTTGGCGATCGCCGGCCGCTGGTGGTGATCCGCTTCGATCGGCCGAACGTGCCTTATGAGGAGGCGCTCTACACCGCCGTCCGCCGCGCCCTCGAGCGGCGTCCCGACGCTGCCTTCGATCTCGTCGCCGTGGCGCCCAATGCCGGCAACCCCGCGCAAGTGGCGCTCCATTCCGACGCCTCCAAGCGCAACGCCGAGAACGTGCTGCGCTCGCTCACCAGCATGGGGCTGCCGCCCGAGCGCGTCTCGCTCTCGGCCACCACCAGCACCAGCGTGCAGAGCGACGAAGTCCAGCTCTACGTCCGCTGAGCGGGATCTCGCCGCGTCAAGGGAGGCGGAGCGCTGCCGACCGCGATCAAGAATTTCCCGGTGAGCTGGGAGGAGATCCACCGCGACTGCCGCGCCTTGGCATGGCGGGTCGCCGGTCTCGGTCCCTTTACCGGCATTGTCGCGGTGACGCGCGGCGGGCTGGTGCCGGCAGCGATCGTCGCCCGCGAGCTCGGTGCCCGCCTCGTCGATACCGTCTGCGTCACCAGCTACGAGGACGCCGACCGTGCCCCTGGCTCCATCCAGGTGCTGAAGCGCATCCCCGGTGACGGCACCGGTCTTCTCATCGTCGACGACCTCGTCGATACCGGCGAGACCGCGCGCGTCGTGCGCGACATGCTGCCCAAGGCGCATTTCGCCACCGTCTACGCCAAGCCCGCGGGGCGGCCGCTGGTCGACACCTTCGTCACCGAGGTGAGCCAGGACACTTGGATCGTCTTCCCCTGGGAGACCTAATTCAGGGCTGTGTCACCCGCCAATCGCGGTAGCCCCTGAGATCGCCCAGGGTTTCCGCCGCGAAGACGCCGCGCGCCACGGCGCGGGCGACGCAATCGGCGGCGAGCGCGCCAATCCTCGCCACCGTTGCCGCCCGCGGCCCGGGCGGCGCACGGACACCCATCGCCAGCACGAAGATGGTATCGCCGTCGAAGGGCGTATGCGCCGGGCGGATGGCGCGGGCGTAGCCGTCCTGGGCCATCATGGCGACGCGCCGCGCCTCGGCGCGCGAAAGCGCGGCGTTGGTGGCGACAACGCCGATCGTCGTGTTGCCGCCGATCCCGAGCAGCGGGGACGGCGGGATCGGCGCCTCGCCCGCGGGAAGCGCGCGGCGCGGCGGCATCTGACGGCCGAGCTCACCCGCCTGTTCCAAGGCCCAGGCCCAGAAGCAGGTCTCGCCCGGCATCACCGTCTCGCCATGGGCGTTCACCGCGACGAGTGCGCCCACTTCGAGTCCGTCCGGCGTCACCGCCGAGACGCTGCCGAGGCCGCCTTTGAGCGCGCCGGCCTTAGCGCCATACCCGGCGCCGGCATTGCCGAGACGGAAGCGGCGATCGGCCGCGACGCAGGCGGCGCGCGCCAGCGCGGCATAGGGCGGCGTCTCACGCCAGGCTTTGTCGCCGCCATTCAAGAGATCGAAGAGGATCGCCGCCGGCACGATGGGGACGCGCGCTGTGCCTACGGCAAAGCCGCGGCCTTGCGCGGCGAGCCAATTCATCACTGCGGATGCCGCCTCAAGCCCGAAGGCCGAGCCGCCGCTCAACGCGACGGCGTCAACGGTTTCGACCAAGCAGCTCGGATCGAGCGCATCGGTCTCGCGCGTTCCCGGCGCACCGCCGCGCACATCGACGGCGGCGATCGCCGGCCGATCCGGCAGCACCACGGTCACGCCGGTGCGGACGCGCAGATCCTCGGCATTGCCGACGCTGAGGCCGGCGACATCGGTGATGAGATTGCGCGGACCGGGAGCGACGCCCATGATGCCTCGCATTGTCGTCGAGGCACGCGAAGCTCGCAATGTGCGCGGAACGAAAAGTTACAGGGAGGCAGTGAGACAGTGAGGCGACCGGAATTCTCCCACCGTGCACAGGAAGGATACTTTCCTCACTGCCTCACCGTCTCTGTGGTGGCTCTTTTTTTTCTCGTCAGCGCCGTGGCGCGCGCACAAGCGCCGGAAGTGCCCACCGCACGCCATGCGCATGCGCCAGCCTTCGCTGCGCACGACATGGTCGCAGCAGCGAACCCGATGGCGGCGGCGGCCGGACGCGACATCCTGCGCCACGGCGGCAACGCTATCGATTCGGCGATCGCGACGCAGCTCGTGCTCAACCTCGTCGAGCCGCAATCCTCCGGCATCGGCGGCGGCGCCTTCCTCGTTTATTGGTCGGCCAAAGAGCATCGCGTCGTGACGCTCGACGGCCGTGAAACCGCACCTGCGGCGGCGCGGCCCGACCGCTTTCTTGGACCCGACGGCAAGCCGCTCGCTTTCTACGATGCGGTGATCGGCGGAAGCTCGGTGGGGGTGCCCGGCCTCTTGCGCCTGCTCGAGCTCGCGCATCGCCGCTATGGCAAGCTTCCCTGGCCCGCACTCTTCGCACCCGCCATCAAGCTCGCCGAACAGGGTTTCGATGTGCCGCCGCGGCTTCAGGCGCTTCTCGCCAGCGATCCGGTCTTGCGCCGCGAAGAAGCGACGCGACAGTATTTCTACGAGGCAGACGGCACCCCCAAGGCGCGCCTTGCCAATCCGGCATTCGCTGCCGTGCTGCGCGCCATCGCCGAGAACGGCGCCGATGCGTTTTATGGCGGCGACATCGCCCAAGCGATCGTCGCCGCCGTCCACGGCGCACCGCGCCATCCCGGCGACCTCACGCCGGACGACCTCGCGCGCTATGAGGCGAAGGAGCGGCCGCCCGTCTGCGGCACCTATCGCCGCTACCGCCTCTGCGGCATCGGGCCACCGAGCTCCGGCACGCTCACGCTGCTGCAGATCGTCGGCATGCTGCAGCATTTCCCTCTCGCGCGCACGACGCCGCAGGCGCCGGCGGCGCTCCATCTCTTCGCCGAGGCGAGCCGGCTCGCCTTCGCCGATCGCGACCGCTACATGGCGGACAGCGATTTCGTACCGGTGCCGGTCCGCGGCCTCGTCGATCCCACCTATCTCGCGGACCGCGCACGGCTCATCGACCGCAACCGCGCCATGGCGGGGCGCGCGCCGCCCGGCGACCCGCCCGGCGCCCATGCCAAGGCGTGGCGCGACGATCGCGCGCCGGAGCTGCCAGGCACGAGCCACATCTCGATCGTCGACGCCGCGGGGAATGCGCTCGCGATGACGACGACCATCGAGAACGCCTTCGGCTCGCGCCTGATGGTAGACGGGTTTCTCCTCAACAACGAGCTCACCGACTTCTCCTTCGTGCCGGAGGTCGATGGCAAACCCGTCGCCAATCGCGTCGAGGGCGGGAAGCGGCCGCGGAGCTCGATGACGCCACTTCTCGTCTTCGATCACGCGGGTCGGCTGGTGCTCACCCTGGGCTCGGCCGGTGGGCCCGCCATCATCGACGACGTCGCCAAGAGCGTGATCGCTGTCCTCGACTGGCATGAGACTTTGCAAGCTGCTTTCGACATGCCGAACATCGGTAATCGCAACGGCGCCACCGACATCGAAGCGGGACCGCAGGCCCAGCGATTGGCCGCCGCGCTCACCGCCCGCGGCCATGAGGTGCATGTCGCCGAGCGCTCGAGCGGGCTCGTCGGCATCCGCGTCACCGCGCGCGGCTTTGAAGGCGCCACGGACGACCGCCGCGACGGGGCGGCAGTGGGAGACTAGGCGGCGTCAGGAAAGAGCTGGTGCTGCAGCTCGATCGGCATGGCCTCGGTCGCCACCACATCGATGATCCGATATTGCGGCGGCGTCAGTCTTTTGCCGCATTCGCACGCCGACGGGTTGGTTTTCGCCGCGCTTTCAAAGATCGCTTCGGCTTGTCGGGCGTTTTCCGCTTCGACTTCGACTTCCATATAGGATGTGCGGGCGTAGGCGACGCAGAACCGATGTTTCATGATCCCCTCCGGTGTCGCCGTTGCATGGAGTGTTCATTTGACCGAGCCAGGGGGCGAGACGCGTTGACCTAAATCAACGGCCCGCGCTGGGCCGGCCGGAAACCGGCCCGGAACGCGTGCCGTCTCAATCAGCAAATGATGACAAATGACGACAAAAAATTGTTCGGCGGCGCCGCGGATTGGACGGGGAGCGCGCGCGATTGTTCCACGTGGAACGGCTCTAGACTGGCGGCCGGCGGCGGTCCCACGGCCGCGCGCGCTCGAGCTCCGCGGCGAGCGCCAGCAATGTGGCCTCCTCGCCGAAGCGGCCGACGAACTGCGTGCCGATCGGCAACCCCGCGGCATTCCAGTAGAGCGGCAGATTGATGGCGGGCTGCCCGGTCGCGTTTTGCAACGGCGTGATCGGCGCATAGCCCAACAACGGCGCCAAGGCCTTGGCCAGGTCGGTCTCGGCAGTGTCGACGCTGCCGAGCGGCAAGGGCGGCGCACCGAGCGTCGGGGTAAGCCACACGTCCCATTTGACCTGCCAATGGGCGACGGCTCGGGCCATCCGCTGGAGCTGCAGCCATGCCATCATGTATTGGGAGGCGGCGATCGTCTTGCCCTGCCGATAGAAGCCCCAGGTCAGGCCCTCGAACCGATCTTCGCTCGGCTTCTGTCCGGTTAGCATCGCCACCGCATCGATCACCATCGCGACGCCGGCGGCCCAAATTGCCAGGAACGCCTGGAACGTCGCGGCGGCGTCGACGGGAGGCGCATCCTCGCCGACCTCGTGACCGACCTCCTGGCAGAGCGCCGCCGCACTCTCGACCGCGGCGATGCAGTCGGCATGCACCGGCTCTCCGGCCAAATTTCGGCGCGTGAAGGCGATCTTGAGCCGCGGTCCATCACGGCGCAGCGCGTCGGTGAAAGGCCGCGCCGGCGGCGGCGCCACATAGGGATCGCCGAGGTCGGGTCCCGCCACCGCGTCGAGCGCGACAGCGGTGTCGCGCACCGAACGGGAGACGACGTGCTCCACCACAAGCCCGCCCAGCACATCGCCGAGATCGGGACCGAGCGGATTGCGCCCGCGCGTGGGCTTGAGCCCGACCAGGCCGCAGCACGACGCCGGAATCCGGATCGATCCGCCGCCGTCATTGGCATGCGCCAGCGGCACGATCCGGGCTGCGACCGCCGCGGCGGATCCACCGCTCGATCCGCCGGTCGAGTGCGAAAGCTTCCAGGGGTTGCGGGCAGCACCATAGAGCTTGGACTCCGTGATCGGCAGCAGCCCGAACTCCGGCGCATTGGTCTTGCCGAGCGAAATGAGGCCCGCGCGGCGGAAGCGCGCCGTGAGCTCGGCATCGTGCGGCGCCGGAACGTTGGGCGTGAAAGCGCTCGCCGAGCGCGTTGGCGCCTCGGTCGTCTGCGCCAGGATATCCTTGAGGAGAAAGGGCACGCCCTTGAACGGTGTATCGGGCGAGGCGCCCCTCGCATGCTCGCGGGCGCGCTCGAAGTTGCGATAGATGATCGCGTTGAGCCGCGGATTGAGTTCCTCGGCGCGCGCAATCGCCGCATCCACCACCTCGAGCGCCGTCATGTCACGGCGCGCGATGAGATCGGCAAGACCCACTCCGTCATAATCGACGTATTCGGGAAACGGCATGGCCCTTCTCCCTCTGAGCGCTGCGAGATGCGCCTAGGTTATCGCGCTTTGCCGGGCAACGGCATGACAAACGATTGCGGGTGGTGTCTCAGTTTGCTTGTAACTTCCCTACCGAACGCTTCACGCGTTCGATATCCCAATCGTCAGTGCCATCCGGTCGCGACCAGCGTGGACCATTCCAGCAGCATGCGCTGAGGAAAATCAACGACGCTAGCACCAGTCGCGCCAAGGGCATTTTCAGTTCCTTATTCTTGGGATTATCCGACAAGCCGGTTTGCTAGGTTGGGCGCGTTGCGCTCTTCCTGTTCATCGATCAGGTCCACGACGTTACCGACCGACCACAGTTCGCGGCTCACGCCAGCCGCCATTGCTGGCGTCATCTTGAGCGTCTAGTGCATCTTCACGAAGTTGTCCGGGTCTCCAGCGATAGCCCCTCGGTCTCCTCGCCAGTGGCGATCCGCATAGCCTTGACGGCGTTGCCGATGACATCGGCCGGCCGCTTCTCGCCTCGGGGGCCTTTGGGCATCAGGCTTACTCGTCCTTGCCAAATTTAGCGATTACGACCTCGGGCGACCGGCTGGCTCGTTCGCGCATCTTTTCTAAGAACGCCTCATATTGCGCGAGATACTCGTCAGGGCCGTTTGCGCCAGATTGTGCGCATATCGATGCCGTGAATATGGCTGCAACCAATTTGTCCGTCTCGGTCATCTACGCCTACTCCACCTTAGCTTTCCGCTAAGCATGGGAACCGAGAGAGACACGTCAAGCGCGGGGAGCGCTTGTTGCAATTCAAACTGAGGCACTACCCGATTGCGAAGATTGCGGACCTGCGTTGGGACGGTTTCAGCGCTTTGGGAGTGCCTCTCGCGGCCGGCGTCGGCCTCGCCTAGAAACACGGCCTATCGGTGACAGAAAGGGCATCCTGCCGTGAAGCACGCCATCGACCACCTCGTTCTCTGCGTCGACGACCTCGACCGGGCGCGGCGCTTCTATGAGGCGCTCGGCTTCCGCCTCACGCCGCGCGCCCAGCATCCCTTCGGCACCGCCAACCATCTGGCGCAGCTTCAAGGGAGCTTCCTCGAGCTGCTCGCCGTCGCCGATCGCGCGCGCATTCCCGCGGCGCAGCCGGGATACTTCAACTTCGCTGCCTTCGCGGCGGCGTTCCTCGGTCGGCACCAGGGCCTGTCGATGCTGGTCTTTCCCAGCGACGACGCGCGCGCCGATCAGCGCCAATTTCTCGCCCGCGGCCTCGAGACCTATGCGCCCTTCGATTTCTCGCGCAAGGCGTCGCTGCCGGATGGCGGCGAGGCCGTCGTCGGCTTCTCGCTCGCCTTCGTCACCAACAGGGCGATGCCGGAGACGGCGTTCTTCGTCTGTCAGCAGCACGCGCCAGAGCATTTCTGGAAGCCGGAGTTCCAGCGTCACGAGAACGGCGCCGTCGCGGCCGTCGAGGCGCTGATGGTTGCCGAGGCACCGCGCGAGCTCGCCGATTTCTTCGGCCGGCTCGTCGAGCCGCGGAGGGTCGGCGAGGACGCGAACGCCCTCCATGTCCACCTCGATGGCGCCGCCATCACCGTGCTCGATCGCGCCCACTTCAAGGCGCGGTTCCCAACCGCGGACCACGATGCTGGCGGCGAAGGTCCGCGCTTCGCGGGTTACGGCGTCGCGGTGACGGATCTGGCGCGTGTCGAGACGATCCTGCGGCAGAACGAGATACCCTTCCGCCGCGCCGGCGACCGGCTCCACGTCTCCGATCGCGACGCGTTCGGCACGGTGATCGAATTCAGCGCCGGCGGCGCGTCGCCTTAACGGTACCAAACGTTCGCGCGTTTTGCGCGCAATCCGCAAGCGCTGGCCGGGACGAGCGCGGCTAACGGCCGTAGGCGACAGAATTGCCGGCGCCAGCGTCACAGCGCATTGGACATATGGGGATGACCATCGATCCACCGGCGCTCGCGGCGATCCGCACGATGTTCGAACGTCAGCTTAAGCCGGCGCCCGCGGCGTCTTGACCTCGGCGAATTGTTGGGTGCGGATGAGCGGTTTGCACGCAGGCAAACGTGCTAGCCGCGCGAGGCGCTGGCCTCAAAGCTCGCGATCCGGGCGTCCCGCGTGCCGCCGGGTCCGCGCCCGACGCGCACGTCCCGCGCCTCCACCCTCTCGCCGCACGCCGAGCATGTCAGCACTGGCGCGAAAGTGTGCCCGCACGCGCCGTGCTGATAGAGCACGGGCGGGCCTTTGGCGCCGGCCATGTGGCGGTCGCCCCAATGGGCGAGTGTCAGCAGCACCGGGTGGAGCTCGAGGCCCTTTTGCGTCAGCCGGTATTCATAGCGACGCGGCCGCGCCTGATAGAGGCGCCGCTCCAAGACGCCGGCCGCCACCAGCTTCTTGAGGCGATCGGCGAGGACATGGCGGGTGATGCCGAGCCGGCCCTCGAACTCATCGAAGCGGCGCACCCGGAGAAAGCAATCGCGCAGGATGAGGAGCGTCCAGCGATCGCCGATCACCGAGACGGTGCGCGCGACCGAGCACTTCTCGCGCTTGAGCTCACCCCAACGCATGGCAGATCCCCATCGCAGGCATTCCGGTTGACAAGTTCCCTTTTGGAACGCAGGCTGTCAACATAGTTCTTTTTTGGAACTGAGATGCGACATGGCCGCGACCGTCGAGTTCTATTTCGATCATGGCAGCCCCTTCTCCTATATCGCGCATCGGCGGCTGCCCGAGATCCTCCGCCGAACAGGCGCCACGCTCGCCTACCGCATCATGCTGTTGGGCGGCGTCTTCCAGCTCACCGGCAATCGCAGTCCGGCCGGCGATCCCGTTAAATGGCCGAACAGCCAGCGCGACCTCACCCGCTATGTGCGCAAGTACCAGGTCCCGTTCGAGCGCAACCCGCACTTTCCCGTGAACACGCTGAAGCTGATGCGTGGCGCCGTCGTCGCCGAGGAAGAGGGCTTTCTCTCCGCCTATGTCGAGGCCGCCTTCAGCGGTATGTGGCGCCACGGCCTCAAGCTCGACGACGATGCCGTGCTGGCGCAATGGCTCAGCGACAACCGGCTCGACGATGGTCTGGTGCTCCGCCGCATCGGCGAGGACGCCGTCAAGGCGAAGCTCAAGGCCTATACCGAGGCGGCGGTGAAGCGCGGCGTCTTCGGCGCGCCCACTTTCTTCGTCAATGACGAGATGTTCTTCGGCCAGGATCGCCTCGACTTCGTCGAGGACGCCCTCCAAGGCCGCTCCTATCTTGACGCACGCGCATGAGTGCGGCGGAAAAGAAAGCGGCGCTCGTCATCGGGGCCGGCGATGCGCTGGGAAGCGCCATCGCCCGGCGCTTCGCGCGCGAGGGCTTCATCGCCTGCGTCGCGCGGCGCAACGGCGAGAAGCTCGCGCCCCTGGTGGAGGCGATCCGCGCCGCGGGCGGCGA
Organism: Allostellaceae bacterium; assembly: GCA_035945115.1. Classification (GTDB taxonomy): domain Bacteria; phylum Pseudomonadota; class Alphaproteobacteria; order ATCC43930; family CGMCC-115725; genus DAHUYF01. The sequence goes on along the minus strand of DASZAN010000032.1, from coordinate 78,593 downwards.
CGCCGTCCCCTTCGGCGTCGATGCCCGAAAAGAAGACGCCATGGCATCGCTGGTGGAGCGCATCGAGGGCGAGATCGCGCCCATCGAGGTCGCCGTCTTCAACATCGGCGCCAATGTGCGCTTCTCCATCCTCGAGACGACGAGCCGCGTCTATTTCAAGGTCTGGGAGATGGGCTGCTTCGCCGGATTTCTCATGGGGCGCGAGGTGGCGCGCCGCATGCTGCCGCGCGGCCGCGGCACCATCCTCTTCACCGGCGCCACCGCGAGCGTGCGCGGCAGCGCCGGCTTCTCCGCCTTCGCCGGCGCCAAGCACGCGCTTCGCGCGCTCGCGCAAAGCATGGCGCGCGAGCTCGGCCCCAAAGGCATCCATGTCGCCCATGTCGTCATCGACGGCGCCATTGACACCGCCTTCATCCGCGACAATTTCCCCGAGCGCTACGCCCGCAAAGAACGCGACGGCATTCTCGCCCCCGACGCCATCGCCGAGAATTACTGGCAACTCCATTGCCAGACGCGAAGCGCCTGGACCCACGAGCTCGATTTGAGGCCGTGGATCGAGGCGTGGTAGGGATCATGCGCCCTTCGACATGCGTCCTTCGCTAACACTCAGGACGCATAGCGATCATCCCACCCCGCAGGCAGTAGTGTCATCGCGATGGCACACCGAAACTGATCTCGGGGATCAGCGTGACCGCGGCCTTCACGGACTGCGACATGAAGCAGCGAGCTTCGACCTGTTCCATGGCGCGATGGGCCGCGTCGCGTTGTGCCTCGCTCGCGACGACGATGCGCGGCCGGATGGTGATTTTGGTCATCTGGTAAACGCCGCCCACCTTCTCGAGCGTGCCTTCGGCGTCGCTGTCATAGCCGACGAGATCGACGCCGCGCGCTTTCGCCAGCGTGAGAAATGTCAGCATGATGCAGCTGTTGACGGAGCCGACAAGCAGCTCCTCGGGCGCCCATTGCTCGCCCGTCCCATTCCATTCGCGGGGACTCCCGACGGCGATGTCCGGCCTTGCTTCCGCCGCCAGCACGCCCTGCCGCGCCCCATGCCAGGTGGTTCGCGCCGGGTAATGAAAGGTTTTGTCCTCGCTCTGGCTCTCCATGGCTCCCACACTCCGCTGTTCGCGGGCTTCATTTTAGAGTTTTTCGGGAGATCGGGGGGATGAAGGGGGATAAGGGGTGCTTTGATCCCCGCATCGCGAGTCATCCCCATATCCCGTTTCGGTTTCAACACCCACCCCAATATCGCGTCGAGTAGGACGCGTCGAGTTGAAGCAGCAAGGCCGAGGCCGCACAATCTTGCTTGCGCGGCGCTCGTCACTACACTCGCGCTCCGATGAGCGACGATCCCAAGCGACGGCCCACCGTCACGCTTCAGCCGGGTCGCCACAAGCGGGCGGCGTCGGGACATCCCTGGGTCTATTCCAACGAAGTGGCGATGGATGGGGCGGCGAAGGCGCTGCCGCCCGGCACCCTCGTCACGCTCCGCGCGGCGGGCGGCGAGCCGCTCGGCGTCGCCACCTTCAATCCGCACACGCTGGTGAGCGCGCGCATCCTCGCGCGCGATCCCGCTCGGCGCATCGATCGCGGCTTTTTCGCCGAGCGGCTCGAAGCGGCGCTCACGTTGCGGCGGCGCCTTTACGACGAGCCCTTCTATCGCCTTGTCCATGCCGAGGCGGACGGGCTTCCCGGCTTGGTCGCCGATCGCTTCGGCGACGTGCTGGTGGTGCAGCTCAATACCGCGGGGATGGCGGCGCTCGAAGGCGACATCGTCGAGGCGTGCACGGCCGTGCTCGCACCCGAAGCGATCGTGCTGCGCAACGACAGCGGCGCGCGCGCGCTCGAAGGGCTCGGCGGCGAGGGGCGCGTCGCCAAAGGCGACGTGACGGGACCCGTCGAGCTGCGCGAGAATGGCGCCCGCTTCCTCGCCGACGTGCTCGCGGGACAGAAGACCGGCTGGTTCTTCGATCAGCGCGAGAACCGCCGCGTCGTCGCGAGCCTCGCCAAGGGCGCGCGCGTGCTCGATCTCTATAGCTTCACCGGCGGCTTCGCCGTCGCCGCGGCGATGGCCGGCGCCGATCGGGTGCTGGCGCTCGACCGCTCCGAGCCGGCACTCGCGCTCGCTGGGCAAGCGGCGGCGCTGAACGGCGTCGGCGAGATCTGCCGCTTTCAGCGCGCCGATATTTTCGACACTCTGGAGCGGCTCGGCGCGGAGAAGGAGCGCTTCGATCTCGTCATCGCCGACCCGCCCGCCTTCGTGAAGTCGAAGAAGGATCTGGGTCCGGGGCTCCGCGGCTACCGCAAGCTCGCGCGGCTCGCCGCATCGCTCGTGGCGCCCGGCGGGCTCCTCTTCATCGCCTCATGCTCGCACAATGTCGACCCGCCGGCGTTCTCGGAAGCGGTGCGCCGCGGCCTCGAAGACGCCCGCCGCGGCGGGCGCATCCTGCGCACCAGCGGCGCCGCCGCCGACCACCCCGTCCATCCCTGGCTGCCGGAAAGCGCTTATCTCAAGGCCGAGCTGCTCGCGCTCGACTGACGCGCGATTGCGCGCGCGCCGCCGCTGTCGCACAATCGTTTGCCACTCTCCGGGAGGACGCCATGCCCGAGACTCGCGTCAATTTCGATTTGATCGAGGCGCTCAAGGAGACGGAGCGGCGGTTTACCGCGGCCAATCCGCTCTCTGAACGGCGCAATCGGCAGGCGGCGGAAGCGATGCCGGGCGGCAACACGCGGACCGTGCTGCACTACAGCCCCTTCCCCGTCGCGTTCCGCAAGGCCGAGGGGTGCACGCTCACCGACATCGATGGGCACGGCTACACGGATTTTCTCGGCGAGTATTCGGCCGGGCTTTACGGCCATTCGCATACGAAGATCATGGCGGCGGCGGAGCGCGCGCTCAAAGGCGGCATCGTCTTTGGCGGGCCCAACGAGAATGAGGCGGCGCTCGCGACGCTCATCAAAGGGCGCTTTCCCTCGATCGATCTCATCCGCTTCTGCAATTCCGGCACCGAAGCCAATCTGATGGCGCTGGTGACAGCCTGCGCCGTCACCGGCCGCAGTCATGTGATGGCGTTCGAGGGCGGATACCACGGCGGCGTCTTGAGCTTCGGCCACGGGCCCGCGCCCACCAACGTGCCTTTCCCGATGGTGATGGCGCGCTACAACGACAGCGAGGCGACGCTCGCGCTCATCGAGCAGCACAAGCACGAGCTTGCGGCGCTCATCATCGAGCCGATGATGGGTGCCGCCGGCGCAGTGCCAGCCGATCACGAGTTCTTGCGCGCGCTCCGCCAGGCGACGGAGAAGCACGGCATCGTCATGATCCTTGACGAGGTCATGACTTCGCGCCTCTCGCCCGGCGGCCTCCAGGAGGTGGCGGGCATCTGCCCCGACCTCACCACCTTCGGCAAGTATCTGGGCGGCGGCTTCAGCTTCGGCGCCTTCGGCGGCGCGCGCCGCCTCATGGAGCGCTACGACCCGTCGCGCCCCAACAGCTTTGCCCATGCCGGCACCTTCAACAACAACGTCATGAGCATGGCGGCGGGCGTGGTAGGCCTGCGCGAGATCTTTACGCCCGAGGCGGCGCGCGGCTTGAGCGCCGCGGGCGAGCGCTTGAAGACGCGCTTGAACGCGCTCTTCCGCGAGCACGAGGTGGCGATGCAGTGCACCGGCGTCGGCTCATTGCTCGGGTTCCATTTCCAGACGACACCAATCAAGCGCACCGCCGACATCATTCCGGCGACGGAAAAGCGCGCGCTTCTCCATCTCGAGCTGATGCTGCGCGGCTATTACATGGCGCGGCGCGGCTATGTCACCTTGTCGTTGCCGCTGGGCGAAGCCGAATACGACGGCTTCGTGCGGGCAATGGCGGGCGTCGTCGAGGACTACGCGCGCGTGCTGCGCGAGGATTAGCGCGATCGGCCGCTCACGACGCCGCTGGCGGGCGCATCTCGTGCAACGGCTCGGCACGCGCGGTCGGCGCCGCGCCGGGCATGTCGGGGAGCGTCAAGCGGAAGGTCGTGCCGGCGGCGCCGGTGCTGTCGAGCACGATGTCGCCGCCATGGGCGCGTATCAGCTCGCGGGCGATGGCAAGGCCGAGCCCGGTGCCGCCCGGCCGCGCCGAGCCGGCGAAAGGGCGGAAGAGATTGTCGCGCGCCTTGGGCGGCAGGCCCGGCCCGTCATCGGCGATCTCGATGCTGGTGGCGCGCGCGTCGCGCCGCGCGCGGATGGTGACCTGGCGCGCGCCCGCCTCGATGGCGTTCCGCGCCAGGTTGGAGACGACGCGGAAGAGCTGATTGCGATCGGCTTCCACCATGAGGGTCGGCGTCACCTGATTGAGGAGCCGCGGCCGGTCCTCGCCCTTCCCTTCGATCACCTCGGCGATTTCCTCGACGAGGCCGGCCAAGGCGAAGCGCGAGGGACGCAAGGGCGCCGCGTCCTCGCGGGTGAAGCTCAGCGTTCCCGTGCACAGAGCCACGGCGCGGTCGATCGCCGCCAGCAGGCGCGGCGTCACGCGCTTCACCTCGGGCACCTCGCTCTCGGCGAGGCTGTCCGACATGAGCCGCGCGGTGGCGAGAATGTTGCGGAGATCGTGATTGATTTTGGTGACGGCGGTGCCGAGCGCGGCGAGGCGCGCATTGTGACGGAGCGCCTGGCGCACCGTCTCTTGCATGGTGGCGAGCTCGCGCTGGGCTAACCCCATCTCGTCGTCGCGGCCGACGGGCATGACGACGCGCGCGGCGTCCTCGGGATTCTCGCGGAAGGCGATCATCGCCGCGGTGAGGCGGCGGAGCGGCGTCACCAGCAGCCACTGCAGCGCGACATAAAGCAGCGCCGCGGTGATGAGCGAGATGACGATCGAGAGCTCGAGGATGCGAACGCCATAGTCCCAGAGCGCCGCGCGCATCGGCGCTTCGTCGATCGACACCTCGACGACGAGGCGTGGGTCCTTGGGTGAAGCGTCGACGATGCGGATGACGCGGTTGCCCTTCTCGCCGAGGGCCATCATCGCATCGCCGATCAGGGTCATGAAGCTGGCGCCGCGCAGATCGTAGCTCTCGGCGATGGCCGGCGGCGCGCCCTCGTCGAGCATCAGCGTGGTGCTCTGCTTGTGGATGACGATGCCGTGTGCGCCGACATGGCGCAGCAGATCGAGCGCGAGCTCCTTGCTCGGCATGTAGTCGGGCGTCGCGTCGAGTGTAAGAATGGCGAGATGCGCGTCCTTGATCCGGTCCTGAAGGTAATTGAGGCGGAAGCGCGCCACGGACGGCACGAAGATCAGCACCTCGCTCACCATGACGAAGATCACCGTGAGCACGAGAAGCCGCGCCGAGAGGCTGCCGACATAGCGCGTCAATGAGGAGCGGGGCGCCATTGCCGATATCCTATCACGTCAGCCGAAACGGGCGAGAAGCCGCACGATCCGCCGCGTGCGCTCGCTGAAGAGCTTGGGCATGAAGAAACTGCCGGCGGCGCGCTTGCTCGCCTCGCCCAAGGTGGGATAGGGCGCGATCATCCCGGCGATCGTCGAGAGCTTGACGCCGCCGGCGATGGCGAGGCCCCAGCTTTGGATGAGCTCGCCCGCATGCGCGCCGAGGATCGAGGCGCCGAGCACGCGTCCGTTCTTGCGCGCCAGCACCTTGACGAGGCCGTGCGTCTCGCGCTCGGCCTGGGCGCGGTCGTTCTCGTGGAAGGGCCAGCGCAGCACCTGCACGTCGCCGGGATGGGCTTTGAGCGCGTCGTCCTCGGTCATGCCGACCTGGGCGAGCTCGGGTTCGGTGTAGGTGACCCACGGCAAGGCGCGGTAATCGACCTTGGCGGGCAAGCGAAAGAGCGCGTTGCGGATGACGATGCCGGCATGATAGCCGGCGACATGGGTGAATTGCGGCCCGCCCGCGGCGTCGCCCACGGCGTAGATGCGGCGGTTGCTGGTGCGGAGCCGGCGATCGAGCACGAGCGCGCCGCGCTCGCTCGTGGCGATGCCGGCCTTCTTGAGATCGAGATCGCCGAGATTGGCGCGCCGCCCGGTCGCCACCAGAAGATGGGAGGCTTCGATGCGCCGCTCGCCCGATCCGTCCTCGAGAATGATCGCGACGCCCGCGCCGGCGCGCTCGACGCGGCGGATCTTGGCCCCCTCTTCGATGGTGATGCCGTCGGCGCGAAGGCGCTGGACAAGGAGCGTCGCAAGCTCGGGATCGTCCTTCGCCAGCACGCGCGCCACTTCGAGCACGGTGACCCGCGCGCCCAAGAGGCGGTGCGCCTGCGCCATCTCGAGGCCGATAGGCCCGCCACCGATGATGACGAGGTGCTCGGGGAGGACCTCGTTCTCGAACACGGTTTCGTTGGTGAAGAAGGGCACCTGGTCGAGACCGGGGATGGGCGGCGCCACCGGTGCGGAGCCGGTGGCGATGACGATGCGGCGCGCGCGCACGCGCACCTCGCCGGCCGCCACTTCATTGGGGCCGAGAAAACGCGCCGAGGCCTTGATCACCCGCACGCCCAAGCCTTCGAAGCGCTCCACCGAATCCTGCGGCGCGATGGCGGCGATGACCTGGTGGACATGCCGCATGACGGCGGCGAAATCGACGGCGGGCGCCGCACCGCCGAGCCCGAAGGGGGCGTTGGCGCGCGCGAGCTTCACCCGCTTTGCCGCCGCGAGAAGCGATTTCGAGGGAACGCAGCCATAGTTGAGGCAATCGCCGCCCATCTTGCCGCGCTCGATCAGCACCGTCTTCATGCCGAGCTGCGAAGCGCCGGCGGCGACGCTGAGACCGCCCGATCCGGCGCCGATGACGCACATATCGGCGGCGATCGGCTCGGTCATCGCGCCGGCTCTTCCTGGCGCTGCTTCAGCCATTTGTAGACGACGGGAATGAGCGCCAGCAGGGCGAGCGCGAGGAGCGGCCCCAGCACGGGCCAGCTCAAGATGATGTCGAAGTTGGGCGGCCGCCCGGCTTCGATCACCGCGCCGATGCCGGCGCCGAGATAGGCATAGACGAAGCTTGCCGGGGCCATGCCGAGCAGGCTCACCAGGACGAAGGTGCGAAGCGGTATGCCGAAGAACGCCGACACCAGATTGACGAACCAGAACGGGAAAAGCGGGACGATGCGCAGGACGAAGAGATAATTCGCCGCGTTCTCCCGGAACCCCGCTTCGACCTTCTGCAGCATCGGACCGGCGCGGCGCTGCAAAGAGGAGCCGAAGCTGGTGCGCGCGACGAGGAACAGGATGGTGCCGCCGGCCGTTGCGCCGAGGAGCGAGTAGAGCCCGCCGGCAACGGTGCCGAAGAGAAAGCCGGCGCTCACCGTCAAGACCGCGCCGAGCGGGATCGAGAGCGCCGCCACCGTCACATAGACGACGATGAAGACCAGTGGCGCAAAGAGGCCGAGGCGCGCCACGAACGCCAACAGCGCCTCGCGGTTTTTCGCCAGCACCTGGAACGCCGTATCGGTGCGAACACCGAGCAGCAGGCAGGCGACCACGATGGCCACCACCAGGAGCACGGGGAGCCATCGGATCACATCGCGGATTAGGCTCCGCCCCTCCGCCCTCGCCATGTTCTGGTCCATCGCACCCTCATCTGCGGCGGCGCCCCAATCCTATCGGCGGCTCGATCCCGCTCCAGTCACCTCGCCGTGAGCCACTCGTGCGCAATCCAATGCCCCGCGCACCATACCGCACCCGCTCGCCTGCCTGCCACCGAAGCCGCTGGGCCAAGGGCCATCGCCTGTGATAGGGTGCGCGCGGGAGTGAGGGATATGGGTCGACAGTCAAGGATGGTCTTTCCATGCAAGGGACCCCGCAATCCCCGCGCGACGCCCATTCGCTCGCGCGTCTCCTCATCGACCGCTTCGGCGAACGGGCGGTCTCCTACGCAACGCATCAGGCGCTGAAGGCGGCGGCGGGCGGCGATCCCGTCAATGCCGCGCGCTGGCGACGCATCGCCGAGGTGACGCGCGACGCGCTGCAAGCCGATCTCGATGCCTTGGATCGCTCGGCATAAGCCGCGTAAGCGATCGTTAATCCCGGCCAGTCGAGATTGACTCGAGGGCGGGTGCTCGCCTATACAGCGCCCCGATCCCCCGAAGCAGCGTCGTTCGGAGTGCACCGCCGTGAAGCGCACCTATCAGCCGAGCAAACTCGTCCGCAAGCGCCGTCATGGCTTCCGCGCCCGGATGGCGACCGTCGGCGGCCGGATCGTGCTGGCCCGCCGCCGCGCCAAGGGGCGCAAGCGGCTGTCGGCCTGAGCTGGGGCGCGCGCGGTGCCGCCATGGCCGGCATTGCGCGGCTGAAACGGCGGGCGGAGTTCCTGCGGGTTGCCGGCGGCCGGCGCAAGGCCGTGACGCCCGGCCTCATCCTGCAAGCGCTGGAACGCCCCAGGGAACATGCGGCGATGCTGAATGGCGACACCGACGACGCCCCCCGCGTGGGCTTCACCGCGAGCCGCAAAGTCGGCATCGCCGTGGCGCGCAATCGCGCCCGGCGCCGCCTCAAGGCTGCCGCGGCGCAAGTGATGCCGCGCCACGCCGCGCCCGGCCACGATTACGTGGTGATCGCGCGGCTCGGGACGCTGAAGCGGCCATTCCCGGCGCTCATCGGCGATGTCGAGGCGGCGCTGAGGCATCTCGGCGCCTGGCGGGCGGCAGCGGACACGTGATGGCGAGAGCCGCCGGCGACGCCTTGCTGAGCGCCCTTCTGCGCGGGCTCATCCGCGCCTATCAGCTTGCCCTCTCGCCGGCGCTGGCGCCTTCCTGCCGCTATTGGCCGAGCTGCTCCATCTATGCCGCCGAGGCGATTGCGCTGCACGGCGCCGGCCGCGGCAGCTGGCTCGCGCTCCGCCGGCTCTTGCGCTGCCACCCCTGGGGCGGCAGCGGCATCGACCCCGTCCCACCCGCGCCGATGCACCGGCATCGCTGCTGAGGCCGCGCCCGCCCATGGAACAGCAACGCAACATCATCATCGCCATCGCGCTTTCGATCGCGATCATGGTGGGCTTCCAATACTTCTTCCCGCCGGCGCCGCCGAAGCCGCCGGCGCCCGCCGAGACCGCGCAGCCCGTGCCTGGCCAAGCCCCGGCGCCGGGTCAGGCGCCCTCGCCGACACAGCCCAATGCGAGCGCGGTGCCCACATCGAAGCCTCGCGAGGAGGTGATCGCCGCGAGCAAGAGCGAGCGCGTCGAGATCAAGACGCCAACGTTGAGCGGCACGATCAACCTCGTGGGCGCGCGGCTCGACGACCTGACCCTCAGCGAATACAAGGAAACCACCGATCCCAAGAGCCCACATATCGAACTCTTGTCGCCCGACGGCTCGGAGCATGCTTATTTCACCGAGTTCGGCTGGGTCGGCGCACCGGGCGCGACGCTGAAGCTGCCGGACAAGAACACGCGCTGGACCGCCTCGGCCGGGGTGCTGACGCCGCATCAGCCGGTCGACCTCACCTGGGACAATGGCCAAGGGCTGCGCTTCATCCGGCACTACGCGATCGACGACAACTACCTCTTCACCATCACCCAGACGGTGGAGAACACCGGCGACCAGCCGGTGACGCTCTTTCCTTACGGCCTCGTCTCGCGCACCGGCAATCCCGTGACCTCGAGCACCTACATCCTCCATGAGGGGCCAATCGCGGTCTTCAACGGCCGCCTCGACGACGGCGTCAAATACAGCGATCTCAAGCCTGACCAGCCGCACAATTTCACCACCCATGGCGGCTGGCTGGGATTCACCGACAAATACTGGCTGGTGTCGCTCATCCCCGACCAGACGGAGATGCTGAAGGCGCGCTTCATCCGCTTTGATCGCGACAAGGCCGAGATCTTTCAGGCGGACTATACCGGCGCCGAGCATGTGGTGCCGCCGCACGAGCGCATCACCACGACCGACCGTCTCTTTGCCGGCGCCAAGGAAGTGCACCTCCTCGACGCCTACGATGCGGAGCTGGGCGACGTCAAATTTGACCGCGCGATCGATTTCGGCTGGTTCTACTGGATCACCAAGCCGATCTTCCTGGCGCTCGATTTCTTCTCGAAGCATCTCTTCGCGGGCCAGCACGGCAGCTTCGGTCTCTCGATTCTGCTGCTGACGCTCATCATCAAGCTCATCTTCTTCCCGCTGGCCAACAAATCCTACCGCGCCATGAGCAAGATGAAGCTGCTGCAGCCGGAGATGCAGAAGCTGCGCGAGCGCTTCGGCGACGACAAGGCGCGGCTCAATCAGGAAATGATGGCGCTCTATAAGCGCGTCGGCGCCAATCCCGCGGCGGGGTGTCTGCCGATCGTCATCCAGATCCCCGTGTTCTTCTCGCTCTACAAGGTGCTCTACGTCACCATCGAGATGCGCCAGGCGCCGTTCTACGGTTGGATCCATGATCTCTCGGCACCCGATCCCACCAGCTTCATCAATCTCTTCGGCCTGCTGCCCTTCACGCTGCCGCCGGAGCTCGCCTTTCTCCATATCGGCCTTTGGCCCATCATCATGGGCATCACGATGTACCTGACGCAGAAGCTCAATCCGACGCCGCCCGATCCGGTGCAGGCGAAGATGTTCATGATCCTCCCCTTCGTCTTCACCTATATGCTGGCGCAGTTCCCGGCGGGCCTCGTCATCTATTGGGCCTGGAACAACCTGCTCTCGTTCGCGCAGCAATGGTTCATCATGCGCCGCGCCGCGGCGGCGCCGGCACACGTCTGAGGTCGTGACGGCCTCGTCTCTGCGCGAGGCGGCCGCGGTATTTCCGCCCGACAGCGCGCCCGACGCCGATGCGGAAGAAAAGGGCCGGCACCTCTTCGCACAATCCTGCGACTTCGTCGCCGGCGCGCCGAGCGACGCGGCGCTTCCGCCGGCGCACCTTCCCGAGATCGCTTTTGCTGGGCGCTCGAATGTGGGGAAGTCGAGCCTCGTCAACGCTCTCACCGGACGGCGCACGCTCGCCCGCATCTCGCACACGCCCGGCCGCACGCAGCAGCTCAATTTTTTCTCGCTCGCGGAACGGCTGATGCTGGTCGATCTGCCCGGCTATGGTTTCGCCGTAGCCTCGAAGGCCAAGGTGGCGGGCTGGACCAAGCTCACCGAGCGTTATCTCAAGGGCCGGCCGACGCTCCGCCGCGTGCTGCTGCTCATTGATGCGCGCCACGGCATCAAGGAGGCCGACCGACCGATCATGGCGATGCTGGACGAGACCGGCGTCTCCTATCAGCTCGTGCTTACCAAGATCGACAAGGTGCGTGCCGCCGAGCTGCAGCGCCGAGCCGCGGCGACCGCGGCGGAGCTGGCAACGCATGTGGCGGCGCATCCGACGATCCATCTGACAAGCGCGCACGACGGATTGGGCATCGCCGCACTCCGCGCCAGCATTGCCGCGCTGGCGAGCTAGTAGATGAAGTCCAACGCGTGATCCCCGCCGGCCGTGGCGGTCCGGCCCCGGTCAGCTGCAAACTTGTTTGCCGGAATCGTTATCGTTAACTTCGCGCCCAGAGGACAAAGGGAGGGACACGTGGCAAATGATGCGACTGACAAGCAAAAAGCGAAGCTCGCCTACAGCACGCCGGCGACCGCACCCCTTGTTCGAGGGCGCCGCAGCTTCGCCGAATACCGCGATCTCGGCGTGTCAGACGCGACCAGCGGCTTCATGCGCGCGCAGATAACCTCGATCAAGAAGGGCATGACCGAGCCGACCGGCTGGCATTACCATGTCTGCGATGCTCAGTTCGTTTATGTGCTGAAGGGCTTTCTCGACCTCGAATTCGAGGACGGCACCAAACTTCACTGCACCGCCGGTGACTCGGTGTTCATACCTGGCGGCATGCGGCACAACGAGACACTCACGTCGGACGACATGGAGATTCTCGAAGTCTCCGTGCCGGCGAAGATGGGTACGGTGGCGGTCGACCCGCCGGCTGGCGATCGGTAAGTATCGCGCCTTCAGAGCGACTGCGGCGATCCTACCCCTACTCAAAGCGCCGCTCGCCGAGTCGGTGGCTGCCGACGGCGGGGCTGTCGGCACCGCGGGCCGCGATCAACGCCAGCAGCGGCATGAAATAGCGGCTGTTCGGGATCGTCACCGGACGCACCGCCGGGCGCCGGGACGTCATCTAGATATAGCCCGCGCCGATTTCGCCGGGGTTACCGTGGATGCCGCCACCTTCGCGCGCCTCAACTACCAGTTTCTGATGGAGGCAAAATTGCCATGACGACCGCAGACCCCAACCGCGTCATCTTGACGGGCGAGAACCCATTCGTTCGCTTGAGCGCCAAGAACGGTGATCCGATCACCACCAACGCGAGCTTCTGGCGCATCATCCTGTGTCCGGCCGGTCCGGGCCACGTGCTCTACGTCAAAAGCGAACTGACCGAGAATCGCTGGCGCATCTACTCCGACAACATCGCGATGGCGCGCTGGTTGCAGTCGACCGTGCAGGGGATGCTCAACAATGAGCTCCAGGATCAGTCGATCCCGGTCACCGAGGCCGAGTTTTCCAAGTCCGGCGATCCGCACTATTTCTGGACCGAGCGCGCCGTCGCGCCGGGAGAGGACATCACGCTCACCTGGTACGAGATTGGCGAGCCCTTGCTGATTCACACCCAGCCCAACACCGGCGGCCGGCGCTACGGAGTGTGCACGCTCTTGATCCCGGCGCTCGGAACGCGGCTCTCCCGGAACGGCGTCGAAGCCAAAGGCAAGTCGTGGCCGACCGAACGCGAAGGCCGTCCCTTCAGTACGAGCGCACTTGCCTTCTCGGAAAGCTGGACCGACGCGCGATAGGCGTCCGATCGCGTTTGCACGGAAGCATTCTCCGTCGTCGCCCCCGCGAAGGCGGATGCCTAGGGCAAGCGATGTGCGATGGTTCTCGTTCTCCCTTTCGCGGGAATGGCGGATGAAGAGAATGCCGATTCCATCTGACTGAAGCTTGCCCTAAAGTGCGCCGCGATGAGCGCGAAGCCCGCCACCCTCGATCCCGCGAGCAAGGCCGCCACCTTGGCGGCGGCGCTTCCCTATATGCGCCGCTATGCCGGCAAGACCATCGTCGTCAAATATGGCGGGCACGCCATGGGCGACGAGCACTTGGCCGATCTCTTCGCGCAGGACGTGGTGCTCTTGAAGCAGATCGGCATGAACCCGATCGTCGTCCATGGCGGCGGGCCGCAGATCGGGCAAATGCTGGAGCGGCTCAAGATCAAGAGCTCCTTCATCGACGGGCTGCGCGTCACCGACCGCGACACCGTCGAGATCGTCGAGATGGTGCTCTCGGGCTCGATCAACAAACAGCTCGTGCAGGCGATCAACGCCGCCGGCGGCTCGGCGATCGGGCTCTCCGGCAAGGACGCCGATCTCATCAAGGCGCGGAAGCTCACCCGCAGCAAGCGCGATCCCGGGAGCCACATCGAGAAGGTGCTCGATCTCGGCTTCGTCGGCGAGCCGCAGGCGATCAATGCCGGCGTGCTGGCGCTCTTCGAGCGCTCGGCGATCATTCCCGTGATCGCACCGATCGGCGTCGGGGGTCCCGGCGAGACCTACAACATCAACGCCGACACCGCGGCGGGCGCGGTCGCCGCGGCGGTGAAGGCGACGCGCCTGCTCCTCCTTACCGACGTCACCGGCGTCCTCGACAAGGAGAAGCGGCTCATCCACGAGGTGAGCGTTGCCGACGCGCGCGCGCTCATCGCCGACGGCACGATCCAGGGCGGCATGATCCCCAAGATCGAGACCTGCATCGATGCGGTCGAGGGCGGCGTCGAGGCCGCCGTCATCATCGACGGCCGCGTGCCGCACGCGATCCTGCTCGAGCTCTTCGCCGAAGGTGCCGGCACGCTCATTCGCCGCCAGAGCTGAGCGAGCCGCCCTACTCCTCACTTTCGCGATCCGCCCCCTCACCTTCCCGCCGCTTCGCCGCGGGCCCCTCCCTCTCCCGCGAGGAGAACGGCGCCGCTTATCCCTCTCCCCACCGTGGGAGAGGGAGGGGCCCATCGCGACGCGATGGGAGGGTGAGGGGGAGCGAGCGACGGATGGCGCCTTCGATTTCTAAGCCACCCGTTGCGCCGCGCGATCGCGTCCACTCGCCGAATTCGCCGCTTGCGCCAGCATCTCCGCCAACGCCGCGCCGGCCGCCGCCTGTTCGCCGGCGAGCGCGAGTGCCGCGACATCGCCGCCGAAGACGCGCTCCCAGAAGCGCCGGCGCAGCAACGGGTCGCGCAGTTTGCGCCTGACGAGCGGGCGGAAGTGGCCGGCAAGGATCGCCAGGGTGCCCAAGCGCAGGGGCAGGCGAGCATCGAGCCATCGCTTGAGCAAGGTCGCGAGCAGCGGCGCCCGTCCACCGGTGGCGATGGCGAAGGTGATAGGCGGTCGCTCGACGATCGCCGGCATGATGCAGCTCGAGAGCACCGCGTCGTCAACGACGTTGACGGGGATGCCGCGGGCGCGCGCCGCCGCGGCGACCTTCTCGCGCACCGCCAGACACTCATCGGCGACGATGACGAGCGCAGCGCCGTCAAGCAGCGACCGCGCGAAGCCGGGCGCAAGATGCTCGATCTCGCCCTCCCGCGCGGCACGGGCGAGCGTGGGAGAGAGGCGCGGCGCGATGATCCCGACCGCGGCGCCGGCATGCCTGAGCCGCATCGCTTTCTCGAACGCCGTCTCGCCGCCGCCCACGACGAGCGCGCGCCGGCCCTTGAGATCGAGGAAGACGGGGAAATAATCCATGGCTCTCAGTAGACGTCGCGTTGGTAGCGTTGCTGGCGCGCCAGCGTGGCGAGATAGGTCTTGGCGGCGCCGAGGCTCATCTTGCCTTGCCGGGCGATGATCGCCGCCAGCGCCGCGTCGACATCGCGCGCCATCGCCTGCGCGCCGCAAATGAAGAGATGCGCGCCCTCCGCGAGCCACGACCAGAGCTCGGCCGAACGCTCGCGCATGCGGTGCTGGACGTAGACGCGCTCCCGCTGATCGCGCGAGAAGGCGAGATCGAGCTGGGCCAAGAGTCCGTCGCGATGATATGCCGCGAATTCCGCCTCGTAGAGGAAATCCGAAGCCCGGTGCTGATCGCCGAAGAAGAGCCAGTTGCGACCGCGCGCGCCGACGGCACGACGCTCTTGGAGGAAGGCGCGAAACGGCGCCACGCCCGTCCCCGGACCGATCATGATGATGGGCGCATCATGATCGGGCGGCAGGCGAAAGTCGTGGGCGCGCCGAATGAAAGCCGGCACCGCCGCGCCGGGCGCGGCGCGCTCGGCGAGGAAGGTCGAGGCCACGCCCTTGCGGCGGCGCCCGTGCTTTTCGTAGCGCACCGCCGCGACGGTGAGATGGACCTCGCCGCGAACCATTTTCGGCGACGAGGCGATCGAATAAAGCCGCGGCTGGAGGACGCCCAGCGCCGAGACCAGCTCCTGCACCGGTGGCCGCGCCGAGGGGAAGGCGAGCAGTAAATCGAGAAGGTCCGCGTCTTCCGGCTGCGCGCCGGGATAGCCTTCGGCGAGCGCCTGTAGCCGCTGCGACTCGTCCTGATCGGGTGCGCGCGAGGCGAGCACTTCGACCGCTTCGTCCGACGGCCGCGCGATGTCGCAGACGAGCGTCAACGCTTCGCGCAAGCTGCAGCGCGTACCGTCGGGGCAATCGACGTCGTCGCCGCCGCGCCCGCCCAAGCGCTCGATCACCGCCTCGACGAGCTCCGGGCAATTGGCGGCATGGACGCCGAAACTGTCGCCCACCTCGTAAGCGAGATCTGACCTGTCGAGGCGAAAGACGACGTGGCGGGTGTCCTTCTCCGAGCCGTCGCGGTTGAGCTTGAGCGCGCGATCGAAGCGGGCCGGCGCGGTCCCGCGTGCGCCAGCCCCCACCTCACCCTCCCGCCGCTGCGCGGCGGGCCCCTCCCTCTCCGCCCCGGGGGGCGGAGAGGGTTGGCGTGAGGCGGGGCGAGTAGCGACCGGTGGGGCTTCGATCAGTTCCTTCAACACCCTTGCCGTCTCCTTGCCGCCGGGCACGCAGCGCGTGAGGCTCTTCTCGGCGCCGCTTGCCAGTGCCTCGGCGTAAGTCTCACAGAGATAGCCGCACTGACCGCAATCGAGCTGCGCCATCGCCGCCATGAGAAGGCGCGCCGGCGCGCGGCCCTCCGCGAGCCGCAGCCTTTCGTCGAGCGCCACGCTCGGATCGTGCCAGGGAAAATCTTCGACCGCTTCGGGCGCTGCAGCGGGTGCGATCGATGAGGCGGGCGCATTAGCGGCGCCGGCCGGCCCGAGATAAGCCGCGAGCCAGCCGTTGAGCCAAGCGCGCTGTGCCGCGGTAAAGGGCGCGTTCTCGGGAATGATTGGCGCGATGTAGCTCATGACTCAGTTGGCCGCCGCGAGCGCCGCTTCCGCAAGCCGGCGCAGCTCGTTCAATTCGTGCGATGCGGCGAAGTCGTGGAAGGATTGTTGCGCAAGGCGGTGGGCGAGATAGGCGCGCAGCAAGCCTTCGACGCGGCGCGGCACGTCCGCCATGGCGAGCGCCGGATAAATTTCGCGGCCCAAGCCACGTTCGGCGCCGGCGCCGCCGCCGACGTAAACAACGTAACCCTCGAGCGCTTCTTCGCCGACCTTGGTGCCGAGCAAGCCGATATCGCCGACGAAATGCTGCGCGCAGGAGTGCGGGCAACCTGTGAGGTGGATGTTGATCGGCTGGTCGAGCGCGATGCGGTTTTCCAGATGCTCCGCCAATATTAAGGCTTGGCCCTTGGTGTCGGTCGCAGAGAATTTGCAGCCGGTGTTGCCGGTGCAAGCGACGAGCGCGCCGCGGACGTTGCTGGCATCGGTGGCGAGGCCGAGGTCCGCGATCGCCGCTTTGGCCTCCGCGACGGCGGCGTCGGGAATGTCGGAGATCAGCAGATTCTGCCAGACGGTGAGGCGGATGGTGGCGCCGCCGTGGTGCTGCGCAATGTCGGCGAGGCCGCGCATTTGGTCCACGCTCATGCGCCCGACGGGAAGCACGACGCCCATATAGTTGAGGCCGGGCTGCCGTTGCGCATGGACGCCGATATGGCCATGCTTCAGCACCGGCCCACGCGGGCGACAGGCGGCGAGGGGCATGCGGCGCCAAGTGAACGGGAGATGCTTCTCGGCCTCGGCGAGGAAGCGCTCGAGGCCCAAGCGATCGAGTACATATTTGAGTCGCGCGCGCTTCCGGTCGGTGCGATCGCCTTCGCGGATGAAGACGCGGATCACGGCGATGGCGGCCGGAACGCATTCGGCGGGCGCGAGCAGGACGCCCGCATCTCGGGCAAAATCGCCATGGCCGGTGATGCCGCCCAGCTGCAAGCGGAAATAGACGCCGGGCTCGATGCCGGCGCCCTTCTCCACCATGAGGGCGGCGAAGCCGATGTCGTTGGTGTCCTCGAGCACGCCCACCTGGCCGCCGCCATCGAAGGCGATGTTGAACTTGCGCGGGAGCCCATAGAGCTCGCGGTGATTGAGGATGTAGTGATGGAGCTCGCGCGCGAGCGGGCGGGTGTCGATCAGTTCCTGCGCATCGATGCCGGCGGTCGGGCTGCCGGTGATGTTGCGGATGTTGTCGGCGCCGGCGCCGCGCGAGGTGAGGCCCAGATCCTGGATTGCCGTCAGCACGTCGAGCACATGCGCGGCGCCGATCTCGCGGATCTGCAGATTGGCGCGTGTCGTCACATCGGCGTAACCACCGCCCCAGCGTCGGGCGATCTCGGCGATGCCGCGCAGCTGATGCGACGAGAGGATGCCGTTCGGCATGCGCAAGCGGCACATGAACGCGTTCTGTGCCGGCGCCACATAGAAGAGGCCATGGAACTTGTGGCGGAAGACGTCGATCCCCCTAGGGAAGCGCGCGGCGGCGACGTTCTCGCGCATGGCGTCCCAGAGGTCGAGCGGATGGCCCTCGCGCTTCGCGAGCTCTTCCGCCGTGAGCTTCTTGCCTTCGGCAAGCACGCGGTCTTGTGCGGCACGATGGATGTCACTTGCCGGCGGTGGCGCAGGCGTCGCCGCCGGGACTTGGGCGGTGCGCTTCGCCAGCACGCCACCCAAGAACCCTTCGAGATACTGCTTCTGCTCCTCGGTGAAACCCATTGTGCCGGTCATCACAACTCACTCTTGTCGCGCCATTCTTCTCTTCGTCACCGGCGGGCTTGACCGCAGGTCTACGTGGATGGCCGGGTCAAGCCGGCCATGACGACGCCAGTGGGACGCGACCACTGCGTCCCCTCTAGCAAGCGGAGTGCCAGCCCCGGCTCGCAGAGAACCGGCCATTTCACCGAGTTTTTCCGCAGCTGTCCCCCGCTCGATTGCCTTGTCCTGCGGCGAAGCGCCCAGGAATTAGGCAACCAGACGGTCGCTCATGAATTGGTCAGATCGCGCCGGAAATTCGGGCAGCGGGAATGTCGGCAGTCACGCAAATCGCGGAAATCTGCGGCGCTCTTCGCTGGCATGCTTCTTGCGCCCTCGGGCAGAGGCATGGGCGGGAGATCCGATGTATCTCGAGACGGTCGATCATTTCGCCGGCGTGGCGGTGGCGCGAAGCGCGTTCCTGAAGCGCTCGCCTGCGGGATTCTGGATCAGCGCGATGATGGCAGGCGCCTATATCGGGCTCGGCATTATCCTGATTTTCAGTGTCGGTTCCGATGTCGATGCCGGCTATCGCGCGCTCGTCATGGGTGCGTCCTTCGGTATCGCGCTGACGCTCGTCGTCTTCGCCGGCTCCGATCTCTTCACCGGCCACACCATGTTCATGCCCTTTGGCCTGTTGCGCGGCCGCATCGGCTGGGGCGAGCTCGGCGCATCCTGGGCGATGTCATGGCTCGGCAATCTCGTCGGCGCGGGCCTTCTCGCCGTGCTCTTCGTCACCGGCGGCGGTGGTGCGGTGCTTCATTCGAAAAGCGGCTTCCTCATGACCGTGGCGGCGGCAAAGATGAACGCGCCCGCGCTCGCGCTCTTCGCCCGCGCCATCCTCTGCAACTGGCTCGTCTGCCTCGCGCTTTGGATGGCGGGCCGCATGACCAGCGACGCCGGGAAATGCATCGCCATCTTCTGGTGCCTCTTCGCCTTCATCGGCAGCGGCTTCGAGCATTCGGTCGCCAACATGACGCTGTTCTCGATCGCGCTCCTGAGCGAGCATCCGGCGACGGTGTCGCTCGCCGGCATGGCGCACAATCTCCTTTGGGTGACGCTCGGCAATATCGTGAGCGGCGCCGTCATCATGGCGGCGGGATACTGGGCGATGTCGCGCCCGCCGCTACCGAAGCCGGTGCTCGTGGTCGCCCGCGACGCGGCGGCGGGCGATTGACATAGAGGAGCGCTGCGTTGGCGATATCCCAGTCTCGGCACCGGAGATTTTCAAAGGAGATCAGGGAGATGGATGGGGATGAGGGGAACTCGCGGTGAACTCCCCTCCATCTCCACTCATCCCCATATCCCCCCGTTTATTTTTTCGACACTCACCTCCGAAGCACGTCGATTCCCATCGCGCGGGATCAGCTCTATCCTCCTTTTCTCACGAGGGAGGCGAGGATGGCGCCGTTTCGTGTCAAAGCGCTCGACCATGTCGTGCTGCGGGTGACCGATCTCGATCGTGCGCGCGCCTTCTATTGCGACGTCATCGGCTGCGCCTTCGAGAAGTGGCAGGAGAAACTCGGCCTGCTGCAGCTGCGCGCGGGCACGTCGCTCATCGACCTCGTCGCCGTCGACGGGCCGCTCGGTAAGGCCGGGGGCGCTGCGGCGGGTCGCGGGGGACGCAATGTCGATCATTTCTGCCTCGCCATCGATCCCTTCGACGAAGGGGCGATCCGCGCCCATCTCGCCGCACATGGGGTCGAGTGCGGGGCGGCGGTGCCGCGCTATGGCGCGGAAGGTGTGGGTCCTTCGCTCTACATCACGGACCCCGACGGCAACGTGGTTGAGCTGAAGGGTCCGCCTCAGCCATAAAGGGGCGATGACCGAGCCTCGCCGCGGCGGCCGCCCGCTCCAGGAGATCGAGACCTGGATCTTCGATCTCGACAACACACTCTATCCCTCGCATTGCAACCTCTTCGCCGAAGCCGAGGCGCGCATGGCGCGCTTCATCATGAGCGAGCTCGATCTTGATCATGACGCCGCCCATGCGCTCCGCCGCCGCTTCTTCCTCGACCATGGCACCACCTTGCGCGGCCTGATGATCGAGCACGGCATCGAGCCCAAGCGCTTCCTTGACTATGTGCACGAGATCGACCTCTCGCCGGTCTTGGCCGATCCGGCGCTGGTCGCCGCCATCGCAGCGCTGCCCGGCCGCAAATTCGTCTTCACCAACGGCACCGTCGAGTATGCCGAGCGCATCCTGGCGCGGATCGGCCTCACCGGCCATTTCGTCGAGATCCACGACGTCATCGCTTGCGACTACCTGCCGAAACCCGATCCCAGCGGCTATCGCGGCCTCGTGGAGCGCCACGGCATCGATCCCGATCGCGCGCTGATGGTGGAGGACATGGCGCGCAATCTGCCGCCCGCCGCCGCCATGGGCATGACCACCGCCTGGGTGAAGACGCCCAAGGACTGGGCCCGTGAAGGTGCTGAGCCGCATCACATTCACCACGTCGTCGACGATCTGACACAGTGGCTCGCTACCGCAAACGTGCCTCGCTAAGGCTTGTCGCCGGCATAGGCATAGTCGGTCGCCGCCGCAGCCGTGGGTTCATCTGCCGACCCCTTGATGACGCGCCACACGAGCGGCGCGGGTCACGCGCGGTTGACAGGTCGGCGCCCGGTGGCTCATCTTCCGCGCGCTCTGAGCGCCTGTGAACCGCGATCATCCGCATGAACGACAGAGAACTTGCCGCAACCATCGATGCCGCCTGGGAGGTGCGCGAGAGCATCACGGTTCAGACCGAAGGACCGGTCCGCGCGGCCGTCGAGGCGGCGCTCGACGGGCTCGATGCGGGGCGTCTTCGAGTCGCCGAAAAATTCGAGGGGCGCTGGCACGTCCATCAATGGCTCAAGAAGGCGGTGCTGCTGTCGTTCCGCCTCAGCGATATGGCCGAGATCGGCGGAGGCCCCAGCGAGCCTGAGTGGGGTGCGTCGAGCTGGTGGGACAAGGTGCCGCCGAAGTTCGCGGGGTGGAGCGCCAACCGGTTTCGCGAGGCGGGCTTCCGCGCCGTGCCGGGCTCGATCGTGCGTCGCTCGGCTTACATCGCGCCTGGTGTCGTGCTCATGCCCTCCTTCGTCAATGTCGGCGCTTACGTCGACAGCGGCACGATGGTCGACACTTGGGCGACGGTCGGCTCCTGCGCCCAGATCGGCAAGAACTGCCATCTCTCGGGCGGCGTCGGCATTGGCGGCGTGCTCGAGCCCCTCCAGGCGGAGCCGGTGATCGTCGAAGACAATTGCTTCATCGGCGCGCGCAGCGAGGTGGTGGAAGGCGTCATCGTCGAAACCGGCGCAGTGCTCGCCATGGGCACCTTCATCAGCGCCACCACCAAGATCGTCGACCGCGAGACCGGGCAGATCTATCAGGGACGCGTTCCCGCCTACTCCGTCGTGGTGCCGGGGACCCTCCCTGGCAAGCCGCTCCCCGACGGCACGCCGGCGCCGAGCCTCGCTTGCGCCGTGATCATCAAGCGTGTCGACGAGCGTACCCGCGCCAAGACCGCGATCAACGAGTTGCTGCGCGATTGATGAAAGCCAAACGCAACGAGCCCGTTGATCCGGTCGAGCTCGCCGCCGAGCTCATCCGCCGCCCCAGCGTTACGCCCAAGGACGAGGGCGTCATTCCCTATCTCGCGGGCGTGCTCGGGCGTCTGGGATTTCGCTGCGACGTCCAGGAATTCACCGAGCCTGGTACCGATCCCATCGTCAACCTCTATGCCCGGATCGGCACAGAGGGGCGCAATCTCTGCTTCGCCGGTCACACCGACGTCGTGCCGCCCGGGCCGCTCGACGCCTGGAAGATCGCGCCCTTTGCCGGCGCGATCGACGGCGCCACGCTGCACGGCCGCGGCGCCGCCGACATGAAGGGGGCGATCGCCTGCTTCGCCGCCGCCGTCGCGCGCTTCATCGAAGCGCGCGGGCAAGAGTTCGGCGGCTCGATCAGCTTGCTCATCACCGGCGACGAAGAAGGTGTGTCGATCAACGGCACCAGGAAGATGCTGGAATACCTGGCGGCGCGTGGCGAGAAGCTCGATGCCTGCATCGTCGGCGAGCCCACCAACGCCAAAGAGCTCGGCGACATGGTGAAGATCGGCCGTCGCGGCAGCATGAACGGCTATCTCGCCGTGCACGGCGTGCAGGGGCACACCGCCTATCCGCATCTCGCCGACAACGCCGCGCACCGGCTCGTGGCCATGCTCCAGGCGCTCATCGCCGAGCCGCTCGACGACGGCTCCGCGCATTTCCAGCCCTCGACGTTGCAGATCGCCACCATCGATATCGGCAATACCGCGGCCAACGTCATTCCCGGCGTGGCGCGAGCCACCTTCAACATCCGCTTCAGCGATCGCTGGACGAGCGCCGCGCTCAAAGCATGGATCAAAGAGAAGTTCGACGCGGTCGGCGGCAAGTACACGGTCGATTATCATGTGAGCGGCGAGTCCTTCCTCGTGCCGCCGGGCGAGGTGAGCGAGCTTTTGACGACGGCGATTAAGCGCGTCACCGGCCGCACCCCGGAGCTCAGCACGACGGGCGGCACTTCGGACGCGCGCTTCATCCAGCACTACTGCCCGCTCGCCGAGTTCGGCCTTGTCGGCCTCACCATGCACAAGGTCGACGAGCGCGTGCCGCTCGCCGACATGGCGCAGCTCACGGATATCTACCGCACCATGCTGGACCTTTACTTTCCCGCCGGTTGATCGGACGTGGTGAGCCTGCGCGAGGTCTCGAACGGCATGTACGGCGCCTGGCGTCTGGCGCGGCTCGATGCCGGTGCCATGGCTTGGTTCGATCGCAGCGCCGGCGGGGTGTGGCGGTCGTTCTGGGCGATGGCACTCGCCTATCCCGGCTTCCTCGTGCTGCTGGCGCTACGTCCGACGCCGGCGCAGCCGTGGGATGTACCTTCCGTTCCTACGCTCATCGTCGAGAGTATTGGCTATGTTATCGGCTGGACTGCACTGCCACTGATCATCTTCGAGATATCGCATCGCTTGAGGCGCGAGGAGCAAGCCCTCGACTTCATCGTCGCCTACAACTGGGCGCAGTTGCTGCAGATTCTACCTTCGATCACGATTGCTCTCATTGCTGGCGCGCTCACACCGACTTTTGCGGTGGCGCTTAATGTCACCCTGTGGGTGGCGCTCATCGGTTATGAATGGTTTATCGCCCGTGTTGCGCTCCGCGCCGGCGGGTTGGTCACGACTGCCGTCGTACTCCTCGACCTGGTGCTCGGAATGGGCTTGGGCGAGGTCGCGCAGAGCCTCTATTGAGTAAGGATCGCCCGCGCGGCATCGCCGCCGCGCTGCGCCAACTGGCCGAGGAGCATCGCAGCGACCGCTTCGCGGTGGCCGATCTTTTGGCGGCGCTCGGCGATCAGGGGTTTGGCCTGCTGATCCTGCTGCTGGCCTTGCCGAATGTGGTGCCGGGGCCGATGATCCCTGGCTTTTCCGTGCCCTTCGCCATCGGCATCGCCTTGCTCGGGCTGCAGCTCGCGGTCGGCTGGCATTCGCCACGCCTCCCCGGCTGGCTCAAACGCCTCGCGATCGAGCGGCGGCGCTTCGAGCGCTTCGTGCTGCGCACCGAGTCGGTGCTGCTCCGCCTCGAACGCTGGCTTCGCCCGCGGCCGTCCGGCTTGACCGAGGGCCCCGGCGAACGGCTCGTCGGCGTCTCGCTCATCGCGCTCAGCCTGATCCTCGCCTTGCCGGTCCCGTTCGGGAACGCGCCGATGGGCCTCGGCATCATCATCATCGCGCTGGGGCTTCTCGAAGGCGATGGCCGCGCCCTCGTGATCGGCCTTGCCGCGAGCCTCGCCGCGACGCTTTGGAATGTGGCGCTCATCATCGCCGGCGCCGAGCTCTTCGTCGCGGCGACGCGAATGCATTGACCGCTCAGCGCAGGGCGTAGACGACCTCGACGAGATAGAGCCCCTCGGCGGGCGCGGTCGGGCCGCCGGCGCGGCGGTCGCGCGCCGCGAGCGCCGACGCTACGTCGGCAACGCGCCACTTGCCTTCGCCCACCAGCTTTAGCGTCCCCACCATGTTGCGCACTTGATGGTGGAGGAAAGAGCGCGCGCGGGCCTCCACGTGGATCTCCTGGCCAAGGCGCGCGACCTCGAGGCAGTCGAGCGTCTTCACCGGCGATTTCGCTTGGCAGAGCGAATCGCGAAAGCTGGTGAAATCGTGCTTGCCGATAAGGACGCGCGCGCCTTCTTGCATGGCCTCGACATCGAGGTGGCGCCCGACATGCCAGACGCGGCCGCGCTCGAGCGTGGGCGGCGGACGGCGGTTCAAGATGCGATAGCGGTAGATGCGGCCACGCGCGGAGCGGCGGGCATCGAAGCTCTCCGCCACGCGCTCCACCGCCAACACGGCGACGGCGGCCGGCTTCACATGCTGATTGAGCGCGTTGCGGATCACTTCGACCGAGGCTTCGCGCGGCAAATCGACATGCGCGGTCTGGCCTAGGGCATGCACGCCGGCATCGGTGCGCCCCGCGCCGTGGACGGTGGCGCGCACGCCGCAATAGCGCTCGACCGCCGTCTCCAGGATCTCCTGCACCGAAAGCCCGTTTGCTTGCCGCTGCCAGCCGACAAGGCCGGTGCCGTCATATTCGAGCGTCAGCTTGTAGCGGAGCATGGCAGGATGGTGCCGGCAGCGATGACATAGCCGCGCAAGAAGGCGTCGACATCTTGGGCTGCGCGGCCCGCCCGCTGAAGGCGCAAGGGGCGAAACGCGTCCTCGCCGCAGGCAATGGCAATGCGCGCGTCGAGCACCGTGCCAGGCGCGGCATGCCGCAGCGCTGGCACGACTTCCGCGGCGAGCACCTTGATGGGCTCGCCCGCATGCTCGAAGAAGGCGCCGGGCCAGGGATCGAAGGCACGCACTGCGCGCTCGAGCGCCGCCGCCGGACGGCGCCAATCGAGCGCGCCCTCCTCGCGGCGGAGCTTCTTCGCGTAGGTGGCGCCCCCTGCGGGCTGCTGTTTCGGCGAGAGGCGCCCTGCCGCGACGCCTTCCAGCGCTGCGACGATGAGCCGCGCGCCGATGGCGGCCAAACGGTCGTGCAGCTCGCGCGCGGTGGTCTTCGGCCCGATCGGCGTCGCCTCGGCGAGGAGCATAGGGCCGGTATCGAGGCCCTCATCCATCATCATGATGGTAACGCCGGTCTCGGCATCGCCGGCGAGGATGGCGCGTTGGATCGGCGCCGCGCCGCGCCAGCGCGGCAAGAGCGAGGCGTGCACGTTGAGGGAGCCGAGACGCGGCGCGCGTAGCACCGCGGCCGGCAGGATCAAGCCATAGGCCACCACCACCGCCGCATCGAGATTGAGCCCGGCAAACGCGGCCATGGTCTCGCCATCGAACCGTTCCGGCGTGCGCACGGCGAGTCCCGCGCGCTCGGCCGCTTCGTGCACCGGCGAAAGCTGCGGCCGCTGACCACGGCCGGCGGGACGCGGCGGCTGGGTGTAGACGGCGACGATCTCGTGCCCCGCCTTGCGCAGCGCTTCGAGACTCGGCAGAGCGATCTCCGCCGTCCCCATGAAGGCGAGGCGTAGCTTCTTCATGGCGCGGCGCGCGCCATCGCCCGCTCAGGCTGGGACCGTCTCCGCCTGCTGGCGCTTCGCCTTGGCGAGCTTGCGCAGGATGATGCCGCGCTTGAGCGCGGAGATGTGGTCGACAAAGAGCACACCCTCGAGATGATCCATCTCGTGCTGGATGCAGGTGGCGAGCAGGCCTTCCACCTCAATCTCGCGAATCTCGTTCTGCTCGTCGAGATAGCGCAACCGGATTTTCGCGGGGCGGCTGACATCGGCATAGTGCTCGGGAAGCGAGAGGCAGCCCTCGTTCGTGGTCAGCAGTTCCGCCGAGCGCCAGAGGATCTCGGGATTGGCGATCTTCATGGGTTGGCGCGGCTCGCCCTCCCGCGCCACATCGACGACGAGGACCCGCGTCGCCACGCCCACTTGCGGCGCGGCAAGGCCGATGCCGGGCGCGGCATACATGGTCTCCAGCATATCCGCCATGAGGCGGCGAACCCGGTCGTCGACCGCCGCGACCAGCTTCGCCTTCATTTTGAGGCGCGGATCGGGAGCGGTGAGGATCGGCAGCAAGGCCATGGGCGGGCGGAGCCTCGATATTTCATGAGGAATCGGCGCCTTAGGTATGGCGTTGCGCCGCCGGCGTCAACCCTTGGCCGCAAGCCGCCATGGTAAAATAGCGCCCGCCGCCGGGGAGACCGAACATGACTCTGATGCTTGCCGCTTTGAGCTTGATTTCATTGGGATTAGCGGCGGTCCTTGCGATGCTCCTGGCGCGCTCGGGCAATGCCCGAGTCGCCGCGGAACGGGAGCTTGCGGTGGCGCGCCAGCGCCTTGCCGACGGCGAGAACCGGCTCGCCGATTTCGAGCGGCTGCGCGCCGAAAGCCTGCAGGCGGCGCAGGCCGCCGTGCTCGCGACGGCCCAGCAGCTCTCATCGAAGCTCCTCGAGGACCACAAGCGCGAGAACGGCGAGGCCAAGAAGGAGGCGGAGGAACGCGTCCGCCAGGCGAGCGAGCATCTCGTCCGCCAAGTGGACGAGATCGCCAAGGCCGTCCACAAGCTCCACGGCCAGGTCGAAGAGAAGGGTGAGGCGGTCGACACGCTCTGGCGCGCCCTTTCGAGCCCGGGGGGCGCCGGCGAACTCGCCGAGATCGGCCTTGCCAACACGCTTGCCTCCTTCGGCCTCGAGGTGGGCCGCGACTTCCTCCTGCAGCATGTGACGGAGGATGAGGAGACCGGGCGCCGGCTCCGCCCCGACGCGGTGGTGTTCCTGCCGGGGAACAGCGCCCTCGTCATCGACTGCAAGGCCTCGAAATTCCTCTTGGAGATCGCCCGCGCCGAGGGCACCCCCGAGGAAGACGAGGCCTACCGCAATCTCGCGCGCACTATGAACCAGCATCTCCGCGCGCTCGCCGAGAAGGACTACAAGAGCGCCATTCTCGCCGCGTGGCGGCAGGGCGGACGCGAGGACGCGATCGCCCGCGTGCTCTCGGTGATGTATCTCCCGAACGAAGCGGCGCTCGAAAAGCTCTACCGCGCCGATCCGCAATTCATGCAGAAAGCCCGGGCGCTGCAGATCATTCCCGCGGGACCGGCGGGCCTTCATTGCGCCATCTCGCTTGCGTCGGTCGAGATCAACCTGGTGCGCCAGATCGAGAACCAGCAGCGCATCGCCGAGATGACGCGCTCGCTGCTCGATGCGATCGCGGTGACGCTCGGGCACGCGGCGACGCTGGGACGCGGCATCAAGGCGGCCGCCGACAGTTTCGCGAAGCTCACCGCTTCCGTGAACCAGCGCCTCCTGCCGCGGGCGCGCAACCTGGCGAAGCTTGGCGTGCAAGCGACTAAGGCGCTGCCGGCGAACCTGCCGAGCTACAGCGTGCATGCGGAAGAGCGCAATCTGCTCATCGACGGCGAGGCGGAGCACGTCGCGCCCGAAGCGCCGCCGCTGCCGAGATTGGTGAGGTAGGACCGCCGCGGATCGACGTTGCGGTAAAGAAACCTCATTCTGAGCCGTCGTCGGACGCACGAGCAGAATTGCCGTGACTTAAGTAGCAGTCGCCGTGGCGTCGGGATTACGAACCCGCGGCGGCGCGCTGTTGACAATCGAATTAGCGCGCGGCTATGTTCAACCGAATGGTTGAATGAAATGACAACGCAGCCTCGGCTCGACAATACCTTGCTGGCGCTGGCGCATCCGGTGCGCCGAGCAATCCTTGAGCGACTATCCGGGGGGGAGGTCCGCGTCACCTCGCTCGCCGAGCCGTTCGCCATGTCGCTCAATGCCGTCTCGAAGCACATCCAGATGCTCGAGCGCGCGCGCTTGGTGCGGCGGCGGCGCGCCGGCCGCGAGCATTTCCTCTCGATCGATCCGGCTCCGCTCGATGCGGCGGCGTCATGGATCGATGCGCAACGTGCGCTGTGGACGAAGCGGCTTGATGCTCTCGAGGCTCTCTTGCATGCGGAAGACGAGATGGCTGCCGCGGTCAAGCAACCAAGGAGGCGACGAGTGAGGCGATGAGCGCGGGCCCGAAAAAGCCAAGCGATCGCGAAGGGAAGATCCGCGATGAGCACGGCACGGCCATTGAGCCCGGTGCCTTTCGCATCGAACGCCTTTTGCCGGGCCCAATCGAGCGCATCTGGACCTATCTCACAGATCCGAAAAAGCGGAAGAAGTGGTTTGGCGCCGGACCGATGGAGCTGCGAGCACAGGGGCGCGTCGAATTGCGGTTCCGTTTTTCCGAGCTTACGAGCGAGAGGACACCGCCCGGTAAGGATGATTCGTGTGAGATTCCCGGGCGCATCACGCAATGCGATCCGCCGCGCCTCTTGAGTTTCACCTGGGGCGAGGGCGCCGATGCATCGGAAGTGACCTTCGAGCTCACACCTCGGGGCAAGAAGGTGCTTCTGGTCATCACCCATCGCCGCCTCGGCGATCTCGACGCGATGGCGAACGTTGCCAGCGGATGGCATGCCCATCTCGGACTGCTCGACGATCATCTTGCCGGCCGCGAACCGCGGCCCTTCTGGACGACGAAGTTGCGCCTGGAGCAGGAGTACCGCGACCAACTACGCGAGCGCGCGTGAAGTCACGATCGCTCCATTAGTCGCAATGCCATGTGTTGAGAGAGGAAACGAGCAATGGCGATCTATCAAACCGGCGGCTATCGGGTGAACGCGTCCGCGGTGGACAAGGTGAAAAAGGCGATCAAGGATTTCGTTCCACATATCGCGGAGCACGAGCCGGGCACCGAGATGTACCTTGCCTGGCAGCAAAAAGACGATCCGACTCGGTTCTTGCACTTGTTCATTTTTGCCGATGCCGCCGCGCAAAAACGACACGGACAATCGGACGCCGTGCACAGCTTCGAAGCGGCCTATGGGTCCGAGTTAGTCGATGGCGACGTGCTGTTCACCAACTATGAAATGGTGGCCGGCAAACGCGACGCCTTCGGCAATCCCGAGAGCGGGCGGATTCTGAAAA
The DNA here is from genome assembly GCA_035945115.1 of Allostellaceae bacterium. Taxonomy (GTDB): domain Bacteria; phylum Pseudomonadota; class Alphaproteobacteria; order ATCC43930; family CGMCC-115725; genus DAHUYF01. Next base: position 49,475 of record DASZAN010000032.1, on the reverse strand, counting down.
AATTCTACGAGGCAGTGATGCGACGGGACCTCGCCGCGGCGCGCGCCTATCTCGCGGACGACCTCGTCTTCGTCGGCCTCTTCGACACCTATCGCAGCGCCGACGCCTATTTGAAAGCGCTGGCCGGCCTCCTGCAGGTCACGGTTCGCCTTGAGGTGAAGGGGATCATCGGGCAGGGAAACGACGCCGCCGTGTTTTTCAACCTGGAAACGAAGGCGCCCGCCGAAGGCAAGGTGTTGGTCGCCGAATGGCACCAGTTAAAAGACGGAAAAATCGCCAATGTCCGCTCGGCCTTCGACGGCCGACCCTATGCCGCCATGTTCAGTGGGTCGGGACACAGCTAGCTTTTCCTGACGAGCTGCATTCTAATCCTGCGTCCTTCGACAATGAGGAAGAGCGGGCCTGGCCCTTAACCAGGGCCACAAAGAATGAACTCATCTTGAGCTTGTCGAAGGACGCGCCACCGAACCGCAGTGAAAATTATCCGCTCTGCACCACCTGCCGCGCGGCGATCGCCGCGGCGAGCGTGCCTTCGTCGAGGTAGTCGAGCTCGCCGCCGACGGGCACGCCATGGGCGAGGCGCGAGATCTGCACGGAACAACCCGCGAGGCGGTCGGTGATGTAATGCGCGGTCGTCTGCCCCTCGACCGTGGCGTTGAGCGCGAGGATCGCCTCGCGGATGCCGCCCTGACGCGCGCGTGCGGCAAGCGCGTCGATGTGCAAATCCTCGGGACCGATGCCGTCGAGGGCGGAGAGCGTACCCCCCAAGACGTGATAGCGGCCTTTATAGGCGCCGGTCCGCTCGATCGCCCAGAGATCGGCCAAGTCCTCGACGATGCAGACGAGGCCGGCGTCGCGTTTCGGATCGCGGCAGATGGCGCAGGGATCGTTCGTGTCGAGATTGCCGCAGATGGCGCAGGCGCGGATGTCGCGCGCGGCGGCGGCGAGCGCTTGAGCGAGCGGCTCCAACAGAGACTGCCGGCGCTTCAGCAGGAAGAAGGCGGCGCGGCGCGCCGAACGCGGACCGAGGCCGGGGAGCTTGGCAAGGAGCTGGACGATGCGGTCGAGGTCGCTCACGCGCTCAAAACGGCAGCTTCAAACCCGGCGGCAGCTTGAGGCCGCCGGTGAGTTTCCCCATCTCCTCGGCGACATGCCCCTCGACGCGCTGCTTGGCGTCGGCGAAGGCAGCGAGGATGAGGTCCTCGAGCACCTCGACCTCGTTGGGATCGAGGAGCGACTTGTCGATCTTGATCTTGCGCATCTCGCCCTTGCCGGTGAGCGTCACCTGCACCAAGCCGCCACCCGAGACGCCCGTCATCTCCACCTGATCGAGACGCGCCTGCATCTCCGCCATGCGCGCCTGCATCTCCTGCGCCTGCTTCATCATCTGGCCGAGATTCTTCATCGCGACTCGTCTCCTTCACCTGCTTCCTCGACGCTCGCCGCGGCGGGCGCCGTCTCTGCCGCGACAATCTCGCGCACCGCCTCGATGCGGGCGCCGGGAAAGGTCTCGAGCACCTTGCGCACCAGCGGGTGCTGTGCCGCCTCGTTCCGGAGCGACGCCTCGCGCGCCTCGGCCTGCTCGGCGAGCGTGGGCGCGCCCTCCTCGCTGGAAATGCTGACGATCCAGCGCGTCCCCGTCCACTGCGAGAGGAGCTGACCTAGGCGATTGGGGAGATCACGCGGCGCGCCGAGGCCGGGACGGAACTCGATGCGGCCCGGCTCGAAATGGACGAGATGCACATGGGCGACGAGATGCGCGCGCAGCATCGCCTCGTGATGCTTCTCGAAGAGCTCCACCACCTCGTTGAAGCTCTGCGGCTGCGGCAGGGCCGGCGCGGGCGCGCTCGCCTCCTGTGGGGCAAGACGCGGCGCGGCGCTGCCGCCGTCGAGCGATACCGCAAGACGCGCGCCGCCGCCGGAAGACGTCGGCACGCTTGCCGGACGACCCGACGGAACGCCGCTCTGAGTGCCCTCGCCGCGCTCGGAGAGCTGCTTCACAAGCTCAGCCGGTGCCGGGAGGTCGGCGACATAGGCAAGCCGCACCAACACCATTTCGGCCGCTTGCAGCGGCGAGGGTGCGGTCTGCACCTCCTCGATGCCCTTGAGCAGCATCTGCCAGGCGCGCGCCAGTACGGCGAAGCCGAGCTTCTGTGCCAGCGCCAGCGCGCGCGGCCGCGCACCGGCCAGCGTCGGATCCTCGGCGCCGGCCTCCGGCACGAGCTTCGCGCGCGTCAGGAAATGCGTGAGCTCCAGCAAATCCTGCAGGACCATGAGCGGATCGGCGCCACCCTCATAGAGCGTCTTCATGCGCTGAAGCGCATCGGCCGCATCGCCCTTGAGCACGACTTCGAAGAGGTCGAAGACGAGGCCGCGATCGGCGATCCCGATCATGTCGCGCACGGCGGCTTCGCTGATCGTCTCGCCGCCGAGCGCGATCGCCTGATCGAGCAGCGAAAGGCCGTCGCGGACCGAGCCGTCGGCGGCGCGGGCGATGAGCGCGATCGCCGCCGGCTCCGCCGCAACGCCTTCTGTCTTCGCGATCTCATCGTAATGCGCGATCAAGAGCTCGAGTGGCACGCGGCGCAGCGAGAAGCGCTGGCAGCGCGACAGCACCGTCACCGGCACCTTGTGGATCTCGGTGGTGGCGAAGATGAAGATGACGTCGGGCGGCGGCTCCTCGAGCGTCTTCAACAGCGCGTTGAAAGCGTTCTTGGAGAGCATGTGCACTTCGTCGATGATGTAGATCTTGTAGCGCGCCGCGACCGGTTTGTAGCGCACGCCATCGGTGAGCTCGCGGATGTCGTCGACGCCAGTGCGCGAGGCCGCGTCCATCTCCATCACGTCGACATGGCGGTCCTCGGCGATGGCGCGGCAGGGCTCGCATTGCCCGCACGGTGAAATCGTCGGACCGCCCTTGCCGTCCGAGCCGACGCAGTTCAAGGCGCGCGCCAGGATGCGCGCCGTCGTCGTCTTGCCGACGCCGCGTACGCCCGTGAGGATGAAGGCGTGCGCGATGCGGCCGGTGGCAATCGCGTTGGTGAGCGTGCGCACCATCGCCTCTTGGCCGATGAGCTCGGCAAAGCGCATCGGCCGATACTTGCGCGCGAGCACGCGGTAGGCGCTGCCGTTACTCATGAGGCATCAAGCGGGCTGGACGGATCGGCACGTGGGTCGCTTGGGTTTTGGAGGCGGGAGGCTGGACAGCGACCCAGGTCGAAACTCGTTACGGCTGCTTCCTTCCGGACCTGACCGGGTTGGCGAGAGACCTGTCCGCCGCCAACCTCCCAACCCCACTATATCAGGTCGGGGATGGTGAGGGGCAAGGCCGTCTTGCCCGCCGCTACCCGCCTGTGCGAGTGTCGCGCTCGCGATGAAAGATCCCAACTTCTATGCCGCCACCGGCCTCAACCGCGCGGGGTACCGCCGCAAGGACCCAAGCTGGGTGGCCGAGCGCCTCGCCGATCCGCAGAGCCGCTTCGTTCCGGTCTGGCGCACTCAGAATCTGGTCTTCGCCATCGAGGGCGCGACGCCCCGAGCCGCGTTCCTTGCCCGTCACGAGATCGCCGAGTTGGGCGAGACGGCGCTGCTCGGCCTTGTCGCCGACAGCGCCTATTTCGCCGTCGATCTCTCCCATGTCGAGATGCCGCTCTCGGCGCTGCGCCTGGAGATGCCAGCGGAATTCACCGATTTGCGGCGGGTGGGTCCGCTTCTCGCGCGCCACGAGGGTTCGCTCTTGGCCTATGCGCGCGGTCTTGCCTATTGGCACACGCGGCACCGTTTTTGCGGCGTCTGCGGCGCCGCCACGGCGAGCGAGGAAGCGGGCCATGTCCGGCGCTGCACCAACAGCGCGTGTGCCGCACAGCATTTCCCGCGCACCGATCCGGCGGTGATCATGCTGGTCCATGACGGCGATCGCTGTCTCCTCGGGCGCCAGCGCATCTGGCCCCCCGGCATGCATTCGACATTGGCGGGATTCGTCGAGCCCGGCGAAAGCCTCGAGGAGGCTGTCGCGCGCGAGGTGTTCGAGGAGACCAACGTGGTCGTCGACCAGGTCGCCTATCACTCGTCCCAGCCCTGGCCCTTCCCCTCCTCGATCATGCTGGGCTTCCACGCGCGCGCCGTCAGCACCGAGATCCACGTCGATGAGAGCGAGCTTCAGGACGCGCGCTGGTACGAGCGGAGCTTTCTCCTCTCGCACCAGGATGACGACAGCTTCCGCATGCCGCGCCGCGATTCGATCGCCCGCCGCCTCATCGAGGATTGGCTGAGGCGGTAGTCGGCGTCGTCAGCTCGTCGGCACCTCGTCCGCGGCTGGCGCCGACGACGTGCTCGTTCCTTCCGCCGGCGCGGCGGGCGGCTGCGATTGCGCGGCGGGCGTGCCCATCATCTTGGTGACGCAGTCGTTATATTGACCGATGTCCTTGCGGCGGAGATAGCCGCAATAGGTCTCGATGACGCGCGTCCGCTCGGCCGAGAGGCCGGACCGGTCGGGGCTGGGATGGCTGCGCAGCGCTTCCATCTGCTGCAGCACGCATGACTGGAACGTGGCGTTGTTCTGCTTGGCGATGGCGCCGCAAGCCGTGTTGATGACGACGTTCTCGTCATAGGAAAGCGCCGAGCGATCGGGCGCCGCCCAAGCACTGCCGCACAGCGCCAATGCCGCAAAGACTCCGAGAATTTTACGCATCGTTCCTCTCCGGCGAGGTCAACCGGAGAGACTTTCGCATCGCGCGCCTTGCTGGAGCGTTAAGTTTGCGAGGGCTTTGGTTAATCGGCCTCCGCCATGGCGACGCGCGGCTTGCGCAAGAGCGGCATGAGGAGCAGCGCCAGTGCGAAGACGAGGGCCATGAGGCCGAGACAATCGTTGAAGGTGAGCACCGTCGCCTCGCGCTCGACGAGACGCATGAGCAGCTTCGTCGCGCCGAGCTCGGCATCGCCGTTGATCAAGCCGCCCATGCGCTCGGCCAATCGATCGACATAGGCCTGGACGTTGGGATGCGCCAAGCTCACATGCTCGGCGATGCGCGCCGTATGCAAGGCAAAGCGCTCGATGATGAGCGTGTTGAAGAAGGCAAGGCCGATCGCGCCACCCAAATTGCGCATGAGATTGTAGAGCCCGCTCGCATTCTTGAGCGCGTCCGCCGACAAGGTGCCGAGCGCCAGCGTGTTGATCGGCATGAAGCAGAGCATGAGCGAGAAACCCCGCACCACCTGCGGCAGGAAGAGCTCCCAATAGTCGGATTGGTTGGTGAGGAAGGAATTGAGATAGATGCCGGTGCCGAAGAGCACCAGGCCCAAGGCGAGCATGAGGCGGAGATCGAGCCGGCGCGAGAGCGCCGCCGCGACCGGCGCCGAGAGAAATTGCGCGAGGCCCGTCACCATCATGATGAGGCCGATCTGCAAGCTGTTGAGGCCGCGCACCCGCGCCAAGAACATCGGCAGGAGAAAGATCGAGCCGTAGAGTCCGACGCCGAGGATGAAGCTGTAGAGGCAGCCCAGCGAGAAATTGCGGTTCGCGAAGGCGCGGAGATCGACGACGGGATGGCGATAGACGAGGACGCGCCAGAAGAAAAGCAGGGCACCGATGCCGCTCACGATGGTGAAGGTGCGGATCGAGCCGTCCTCGAACCAGTCGTTGCGCGCGCCCTCCTCGACGACGTATTCGAGGCTGCCGAGGAAGAGCGCCATGAAGACGAGGCCCGGCACGTCGAAGCCGCGCAGCAGCGCCGGATTGGGCCGGTCGATGCGGATGAGCAGCCACGCCGCGGTCGCCGTGGCGATGCCGGGAACGACATTGATGAGAAAGAGCCAGTGCCAATTGAGCTCTTCGGTGAGATAGCCGCCGAGCGTCGGCCCGAGCGTCGGCGCCATGGTGGCGACGAGGCCGATGATGACGGTGACAAGCGGTCGCCGCGCCAGCGGGAACAGAATGAAGCTCGCCGAGAACACGCTCGGGATCATGGCGCCACCGAGAAAACCTTGCAGCGCACGGAAGACGATCATCGACGGCAGGTTCCAGGCAAAGGCGCAGGCGATGCTCATCAGCGTGAAGGTCGCAGCCGAGAGCGCGAAGAGCACGCGCGTCGAGAAGATGCGCGCGAGCAGGCCCGAGAGCGGGATCATCACCACCTCGGCGACGAGGTAGGAGGTCTGCACCCAGCTGATCTCGTCGGCGCTGGCGGAAAGACCGGCCTGGATCTGGGCAAGGCTGCTCGAGACGATCTGGATGTCGAGGATCGCCATGAACATGCCGAGCACCATGGCGATGAAGGTGACGACGTCGCGCGCCTTGAGCGGCGGCAGTTCCGGCAGCGCCGCGGGCGCGGCACGAACGATCGGTGCGAAGCGGCTGCCGTCCATCAGCGGATAACTCTCGCGGCGCGCATCGTGCGGCTGCCCCCCTCACCCCCCCCTCTCCCCGGGGGGAGAGGGGGAAGGAGAGCGCGGTGCGTTCCCTCTCCCCTGGGGGAGATGGAGGGGTGAGGGGGAAGACGGCGCACGAGTACTACCGCGTGAAACCAGGCCCTGCGACGGCGACGCTGACGCCCTCGCGGATGTCGACATGCACCACCGCCGAGAGGCCGGGACGCAATTGCGGGCGGAGCGGCTCGTCCGGCAAAAGGGCGATGCGCACGGGAACGCGCTGGACGATCTTGGTGAAGTTGCCGGTGGCATTCTCCGGCGGCAGGAGGCTGAAGAGCGCACCGCTCGCCGGCGCAAAGCTCTCGATGAAGCCGTGGAGGCTCGCACCGGGAAAGGCGTCGATGGTGAGGCGGACGCGCTGGCCGGGCCGCATGCCCGCGAGCTGCGTCTCCTTGAAATTGGCGACGACATAGACGTGGGGAAGCGGCACCAGCGCCAGCAGCAGCGTACCCGGCTTCACCAGTTGCCCCACCTGCACGCCCTTGTTGCCGATGACGCCGTCGACCGGCGCGCGGATCACCGTGTCGTCGACATCGTTCTGCGCCAAGTGAAGGCTCGCCTCGGCCTGATCGAGCTTCGCCTTCTCCTGTTCGCGCTGGGCATCGAGCACGGCGAGCTGGTCGCGCTCGGCGACGAGCGCCGCCTGGGTGCGGGCGAGCGCCGCCTCCGCTTTGCGCCGGTCAGCCTCCGCGGTCTCGAATTTCTGGCGGCTCGAAATGTCGGTTTTGAACAAATCGCGTTGCCGCGCGAAGTCGAGGCTGGCGCGGTGGAGCTCCGCCTCGGCGCTCGCCACCGCCGCCGAGGCCTGCTCGATCACCGCCTCCTGCCAGGTGCGGCGCGTCTCGAGCATAGCGATCGCGGCGCGCTTCTCGGCGGCGTTGGCATGGGCGTGGTCGAGCTTCGAGAGGAACTCGCGGTCGTCGATCACCACCAGCACGTCGCCGGCCTTGACGAGCTGGTTGTCGCTGACGCGCACCTCGCGCACATAGCCCTGGATTTTCGGGCTCACCGCCGAGATGTCGGCTTGGACGAAGGCGTCGTCGGTGCTCTCGATAAAGCGCCCGACCTCCCACCAGTACCAGCCGCCGGCAATGCCGCCGAGCAAAAGAACAGCGGCGACGCCGTATCCCAACGCGCTGCGCATGACGAGCCTCTCCCCCAACCACGTTGGCCGTGGCGCCCGAGGCCGCTTTGTCGCGGCACTTCATGGGCTTGTCGCACCAGTCTGGGCCAGACCGGCAATTCCCGTCAAGGTGGAATGGCGTTGAGAGAGACCCCGGAGGAACGGTGACCCGTTAGTCGTGGTCGCCCTGCGTCGCGAGGCGGCGGAAGGGGTGGCCGGGATAGACGCCGAGGATGTGGACCTCGCGCGAGAAGAAGCGGAGCTCCTCAAGCGCGAGCTTGAGCGGGCGGTCGTCGGGATGGCCCTCGACATCGGCGTAGAATTGCGTCGCGGTGAAGCGGCCGCCCACCATGTAGCTTTCGAGCTTGGTCATATTGATGCCGTTGGTGGCGAAGCCGCCCAATGCTTTGTAAAGCGCCGCCGGCACATTCCGCACGCGAAACACGAAGGTGGTGACGACGAGGCCGCTGCCCTGCGGCGCCGTTCGGGGCTCGCGCGCCATGACGAGAAAGCGCGTGGTGTTGTGCTCGGCGTCCTCGATGTTCTCCTTGAGCGAGACGAGGCCGTAGATCTCGCCGGCGAGCTTGGAGGCGATGGCGGCCTCGGTGGGATCGCCGCGCTCGGCCACCTCGGCGGCAGCGCCCGCCGTATCAACCGCGACCACCGCCTTCACTCCCAGCGCGCGGATGAGGGCACGACATTGCGAGAGCGCATGGACATGCGAGCGCACCAGTTTGAGCCCCTCGAGGCGCGCGCCCTTGGGCGCGAGCAGGTGATGGTTCACGCGCTGGAAGTGCTCGCCGATGATATGAAGGCCCGATTCCGGCAAGAGGTGATGGATGTCGGCGACGCGGCCGGCGACCGAGTTCTCCACCGGTAGCATGGCGAGCGCGGCGCGGCCCTCGCGCACGGCGGCAATCGCATCCTCGAAGCCGTCGCAGGGCAAGGTGGTGAGCGCCGGGAAGACCTCGCGGCAGGCAAGATCGGAATAGGCGCCGGGCGCGCCTTGGAAGGCGATGAGCTTCGTTGGATCGGGAGATGCGCTCATGAACTACCGCCGGTACCCCCCGATCCCGCCAGCATCTCGCGCGCACGGGCAAGGTCGGCCGGAGTGTCGACACCGAAGGGAATGCTGTCAATGAGCGCCACATCGATGCGCATGCCGGCTTCGAGGGCGCGCAGCTGCTCGAGGCTCTCGCGCAACTCGAGCACGCTTGGCGGCAGCGCGACGAAGCGCGCCAGCGCGGCACGGCGATAGGCGTAGATGCCAGGAAAATGATAGTGCTCGCCTGCGCCGTAGGGCACGGCAAGGCGGCTGAAATAAAGCGCGCGCGCGACGCGGCGGCCCGGCGCGAAGCCGGCGGCCACTTTGGTGACGTTGGGATTGGCGAGCTCGGCTGGATCGCTCACCCGATAAGCGACGGAGCCGATATCGACGCCGGGATCGGCGAGCGGCAGGAGCGCCGCATGGATGACGGCGGGATCGATGGTGGGAAGGTCGCCCTGGAGATTGACCACCACGTCGTGGCGGTGCGCGGGATCGACCCGCTCCACGGCCTCCTGCACGCGGTCGGAGCCCGAAGGGTGATCGGGCCGGGTCAGCACCGCCTGGCCGCCCGCCCGCTCCACCGCTTGGGCGATCTCGCGCTCGGCGCAGGCGACCACCACCGGCCCCACCGCCGCCTCTTGGGCGCGGCGCAGCACATGGACGATCATCGGCGTGCCGGCGATGTCGGCGAGCGGCTTGCCTGGCAGCCGCCTCGCGGCGAGCCGCGCCGGAATGATGACGATGGGCCGCAAACCGCCCGCCACTTCGTTCACTTCCTTCCCTCCCCTGGCCGGTGCCGCAGCCGGCTTGCGGCGTTATGCCGCACGAAAACTCAATGCCGCGACACAAACGGACGCTCCCTCCGCTGCCGCTTCAAACACATTTCGTTTGAGTTGTCAGCGAAAATTGGCTTTTCTCCCGCCGCCGAACCAACCACGGCGCGCACTGTCCGGGGAACAAGAATGTCGTCGTTCGAGTGGAACAAGATCGCAGGCGCCATCCTCGCGACCATGATCTTGGCCATGGTCTCAGGCATCGTTGCCAGCATTCTGGTGCGGCCGCGGCCGCTAGAGCACCCCGCCTATATGGTGGCGGGCGCCGAAGCGACGCAGCCCAAGGCCGGCGCCACGGGCGAAGCGCCCAAAGTGGAGCCGATCGGACCGCTGCTGGCCAAGGCCGACGCCAACGCCGGCAAGGACGTCGCCAAGAAATGCGTGCAATGCCACACCTTCGACAAGGGCGGGCCCAACCGCATCGGCCCCAATCTCTATGGCACCGTCGGCGAGCCCATCGCGCAGGGCAAGGGCTATCAGTTCTCGTCGTCGCTGGCCGAGCACAAGGGCAATTGGACGCCGGAAGAGCTCAATCAGTGGCTCGCCAATCCCAAGGTCTTCGCCAAGGGCACCAAGATGACCTTCGTCGGCTTGCCCAAGCCGGAGGATCGGGCCAACGTCATCGCCTATCTCAATTCGCTGAGCGACAGCCCGAAGCCGCTGGCCGCGAGCCAGTAGCGCCCAAGGGCGGCGCGGCATGACCGATCCGCTCGCCCCCCAGCATCTAGCGCTCGCCGAAAGGCTCGCCGACGCGGCGCGCGCGGTGATCCGCCGCTATTTCCGCCAGAAGATCGCCGTCGACGACAAGAGCGACCTGACGCCCGTCACCATCGCCGATCGCGAGGCGGAGGCGGCGATGCGCCGCCTCATCGAGGCGCAATTCCCCGAGCACGGCATCTTGGGCGAGGAGCATGGCGCGGTGCGGCGCGAGGCCGAGTATGTCTGGGTGCTCGACCCCATCGACGGGACCAAATCCTTCATCTCCGGCATTCCGCTCTTCGGCACGCTCATCGCCCTGACCCATCGCGGCCGGCCCATCCTCGGCGTCATCGACCAGGCGATCTTGGCCGAGCGCTGGGTCGGCGCCGTCGATCGTGCCACGACCCTCAACGGCGCGCCGGTCCGGAGCCGCGCCTGCGCTACGCCCGACAAGGCGACGCTGTTCTCGACCGCGCCGGAGGCGATGTTCCGTGGCGCCGATCTCGAGGGCTATCGCCGCCTTGCCAGCGCGGTGAAGCTCGTGCGCATGGGCGCCGATTGCTACGCCTACGCCCAGCTCGCCAGCGGCTTCATCGACCTCGTCGTCGAAGCGGGGCTCAAGCCCTATGACTACTGCGCGCTGGTGCCGGTGATCGAAGGCGCGGGCGGCGTGATGACGGATTGGCAGGGCCGCGCGCTTGATCTCGGCTCCGACGGCACGGTCGTCGCTTGCGGTGATCCCGCGCTCGCCCCGCTCGCCCGGCGGATGCTCGCGGGTTGAATGGAGCGGCATTCGGATCGTGCTGCCGCGCCGGTGCGTTTCCTCTAGACTGCCCCGTCGCTTAGAGGGTCCGAGGAGTCTGCCATGCGAATCGCCGCCTTCGCGCTTGCGCTTTGTGCACTGGCGATGCTTGCGCCCGCGCACGCCGAGGAAGGCGTTACCAAGAGCCACGGCCTCTCGCTCTTCGGCGATCTCAAATACGGACCCGACTTCAAGAATTTCGACTACGTCAATCCCGAGGCGCCCAAGGGCGGGACGGTGCGCTACGCCACGATCGGCACTTTCGATACGCTCAATCCTTATCAGCTCAAAGGCAACAAGCCCGCAGGTATCGGCCAGCTCTTCGACACGCTGATGTTTCCTTCTTATGACGAGCCCGACACCGAGTATGGCCTCGTCGCCGAGAGCGTCGAAATTCCCGCCGACCGCACCTGGGTCCAATACAATTTGCGCAAGGAGGCGCGCTTCCACGACGGCTCGCCGATCACGCCCGAGGATGTGATCTGGACCTTCGAGGCGCTCAAGAGCAAAGGCGATCCGCACTATCGCCTCTACTATGCCGATGTCGTGAAGGTCGAGAAGGTGGGCGAGCGCGGCGTCCGCTTCAGCTTCCGCAACGGCGAGAATCGCGAGCTGCCGCACATCGTCGGACAGCTTCCGGTGCTGTCGAAGCAGTATTGGTCGACGCACGAATTCGACAAGACGACGCTCGACGAGCCGCTCGGCAGCGGGCCCTACAAGATCGAGTCCTTCGCCACCGGCCGCTATATCGTTTATCGCCGCCTCGCCGACTACTGGGCGAAGGATCTCCCGGTGAGCCGCGGTCGCAACAATTTCGATGTCATCCGCTACGACTACTACCGCGACCAGACGGTGGCGCTCGAGGCGTTCAAGGCCGGGCAGTTTGACATCCGGCTCGAGAACGTCGCCAAGAACTGGGCGATCGGCTATAAGAGCCCAGCGCTCAAGGACGGCCTCATCACGAAGGCGGAAGTTCCCAACAAGCTGCCGCAGGGGATGCAGGGCTTCGGCTTCAACACGCGGCCCAACCATCCGCTCTTCCAGGACGCGCGCGTGCGCGAGGCGCTGGGCTACCTCTTCGATTTCGAATGGACGAACGACAAGCTCTTCTACGGCGCCTATACGCGGACCAGGAGCTATTTCTCGAATTCCGACCTCGCCTCGTCAGGCCTCCCGAGCGAGGATGAGCTTAAGATTCTCAACAAGTACAAGGGCCAGATTCCCGACGAGGTCTTCACCAAGGCTTACGAGCCGCCCAAGACCGACGGCTCCGGCAACATCCGCGACAACATGCGGGAGGCGCTCAGGCTCCTGAAGGCGGCGGGCTGGTCGGTGAAGGGCGAGAAGCTCGTCAACGACAAGGGCGAGCCCTTTGAGTTCGAGTTCCTGAACTTCCAATCGGAATTCGAGCGCATCATCCTGCCCTTCATCCAGAATCTCGGGCGCATCGGCATCAAGGCCAACCTCCGCACCGTCGATCCCGCCCAATATGAGAACCGCATGAAGAATTTCGATTTCGACATGACGGTGGTGGCGATCGGCGAATCGCTCTCGCCCGGAAACGAGCAGCGCGAGTTCTGGGGCTCGGGCGCCGCCAGCGAGGAAGGAAGCGCCAACTACATGGGCGTGCGCAGCAAGGCGGTCGACGACATCATCGACCTCATCGTCAGCGCCCAGACCCGCGCCGACCTCGTCACCCGCGTGCACGCGCTCGACCGTATTCTGCTCCACAGCTACTACGTCGTGCCCAATTGGCACCTCACCATCTTTCGCGAAGCCTATTGGGACAAATTCCAGCGGCCGAAGATTTCGCCGCCCTACTCGCCGGCGTTCGACACCTGGTGGATCGACAGCGGCCGCGAGCAGGTGGTCGAAACGCAAAAGGCGCAGGAAAAGAAGCAGTGACGGGAGTCCAATCGGGGACATGACGGGCGCCATTCCATCGCCTCTCCCCTTGGGGAGAGGTCGGCGCGTAGCGCCGGGTGCGCGCGCACAGCGTGCGGAGCAGCGATGATCGCCTATTCCATCCGCCGCATCGCGCTAATGATCCCGACCTTGTTCGCGATCATCCTCGTCAATTTCATCATCGTGCAGGCGGCGCCGGGCGGACCGGTCGACCAGCTCATCGCCCAGCTGAAGGGAACGCAAGGCGGCGCGATCGGACGCGTCACCGGCGGCGGCGGCGAGTTGCGCAACACCGCGACATCGACCCAGGATCAATCGCGCGGCGCGCGCGGCCTCGATCCCGAATTCATCGCCGAGCTCAACAAGCTCTATGGCTTCGACAAGCCACCCGCCGAGCGCTTCTGGACGATGATGAAGAATTACCTGACCTTTGATTTCGGCACCAGCTTCTATCAGGACCGCCCGGTGGTTCAGCTCATCGCCGACAAACTGCCGGTGTCGATCTCGCTCGGATTATGGGCGACGCTCATCAGCTATCTCGTCTCGATCCCGCTCGGCATACGCAAGGCGGTGCGCGACGGCAGCAGGTTCGACCTGTGGACAAGTGGCGTCGTCACCGTCGGCTACTCGATCCCCCCGTTCCTCTTCGCCGTGCTGCTCATCGTGCTCTTCGCCGGCGGCAGCTACCTCCATTTATTTCCCTTGCGCGGCATCGTCTCCGACGATTGGTCGAGCTTCACCTGGCCGCACCGCATCGCCGACTACTTTTGGCACATCTTTTTGCCGGTGACCTCGCTGCTGATCGGCAGCTTCGCCAGCCTCACCATGCTGACTAAGAATTCGTTCCTCGAGGAGATCAACAAGCAATATGTGGTGACCGCGCGCTCCAAGGGGCTCACTGAGCGGCGCGTCCTCTATGGCCACGTGTTCCGCAACGCCATGCTGTTGGTGATCGCCGGGTTCCCCGCGGCGTTCATCTCGATTCTGTTTACGGGAGCGCTACTCGTCGAAGTGATTTTCTCGCTCGACGGCTTGGGCTATCTCGGTTTCCAGGCGGCGATCGGCCGCGACTATCCCATCATGTTCGGCACGGTCTACATCTACACGCTGATCGGCCTCGTCATGGCGCTGGTGCGTGATCTCACCTACACGCTGGTCGATCCCCGCATCGACTTCGCCACGCGCGGCGCATGAGCGCATCCGCGACCACAGCGGCTCGTGCGCCCGCGCCGCGCCGATTGGGCGTGAGGCTGACGCCGCTGACGCAGCGCCGGCTCGCCAATTTCCGCGCCAACCGCCGCGGCTTCTGGTCGCTCTGGCTTTTCCTCTTGCTCTTCGTCGTCAGCCTCTTTGCCGAATTCGTCGCCAACGACCGGCCGCTCCTCGTGCGTTATGACAGCGCCTTCTATCTTCCGGTCTTCTTCGATTATCCGGAGACCGCCTTCGGCGGCGAATTCCCGACCGAAGCCGACTACCGCGACCCGTATGTGCAAAAACACATCGCCGAGCACGGCTTCGTGCTATGGCCGCTCATCCCCTTCAGCTACAAGACGATCAACTACAACCTATCCAGTCCCGCACCGTCGCCGCCTGACGCGGTCGATTGGCTCGGCACCGACGACCAGGGTCGCGACGTGATGGCGCGCCTCATCTATGGCTTCCGCATCTCCGTGCTGTTCGGCCTCGTGCTCACCATCCTGAGCTCGATCGTCGGTGTCGCCGCGGGCGCCATCCAAGGCTATTACGGCGGGCTTACCGACCTGCTCTTCCAGCGCTTCATCGAGGTCTGGTCGGGCTTGCCGGTGCTCTATTTGCTGATCATCCTCTCGGCGATCATCCAGCCCAATTTCTGGTGGCTCCTCGGCATCATGCTGCTCTTCTCGTGGATGTCGCTGGTCGATCTCGTGCGCGCGGAATTCCTGCGCGCCCGCAATTTCGATTACGTCCGCGCCGCCCGCGCGCTCGGCGTATCCAACCCCGTCATCATCTGGCGCCATGTGCTGCCCAACGCCATGGTGGCGACGCTGACCTTTCTGCCGTTCATCCTCAACGGCTCGATCACCACGCTCACCTCGCTCGATTTCCTTGGCTTCGGCCTACCGCCCGGCTCACCGTCGCTCGGCGAGTTGCTGGCGCAGGGCAAGAATAATCTGCAAGCACCCTGGCTTGGGTTTACCGCGTTCTTCACCCTCGCCCTCATGCTGAGCTTGCTGATTTTCGTTGGTGAAGCCGTGCGCGACGCGTTTGACCCAAGGAAAGTGAAGTGATGGGCGCGCTTCTTTCTATCCGCGACCTTCACGTCACCTTCGCGGTTCCGGGTGGTGCGGTTGAAGCGGTGCGTGGCGTGTCGTTCGATCTCGACCGCGGCGAAACTCTCGCCGTCGTGGGCGAGAGCGGCTCTGGCAAATCGGTCACTGCGCTCTCGATTCTACAGCTCTTGCCCTATCCGATGGCGAGCCATTCTCGCGGCAGCAGCATTATCTTTCAGGGGCAGGAGCTCGTCGGCGCGCCCGAGACGATCATGCGCGACATCCGCGGCAACCGCATCGCCATGGTGTTCCAGGAGCCGATTACCTCGCTCAACCCGCTCCACACCATCGAGAAGCAGCTCTCGGAGACGCTCTACCTCCACAAACGCATGGATGCCCGTGGGGCGCGGGCGCGCATCCTCGAGCTCCTGCACCTCGTCGGCCTTCGCGATGCCGAGCAGCGGCTCGATGCCTATCCCCATCAACTCTCGGGCGGCCAGCGGCAGCGGGTGATGATCGCCATGGCCTTGGCGAACGAGCCGGACATCCTCATCGCCGACGAGCCGACCACGGCGCTCGACGTCACCATCCAGGCGCAGATCCTGAAGCTCCTCAAGGACCTGCAGGCGCGCTTCGGCATGGCGCTGATGCTGATCACCCACGATCTCGGCATCGTCCGCAAGATGGCCGACCACGTGCTGGTGATGACCAAGGGAGAGGTGGTCGAGGCCGGGCCGGTGGCGGAGGTCTTCGCACGACCGCAGCACGACTACACGCGCCATCTCCTCGCCGCCGAGCCCAAGGGACAGCCGGTCGCGGTCGAGCCGCCGCTGCCGGAGCTGATGGCGGCGGCGACTCTCAAAGTCTGGTTTCCCATCCGCAGCGGCCTCTTCCGCCGCGTCAGCGGTTATGTGAAAGCGGTGGACGGCATCGATTTCACTTTGCGCGGCGGCGAGACCTTGGGCGTCGTCGGCGAAAGCGGCTCCGGCAAGACGACGCTCGGCCTCGCACTCCTGCGCCTCATCGAGAGCGATGGCGCCATCCGCTATGACGGACGCGCCATCGAGGGATTGCGTGAAGCGCAGATGCGGCCGCTCCGGCGCGCGTTGCAGATCGTCTTCCAGGACCCCTTCTCGAGCCTTTCGCCGCGGCTCTCGATCGGACAGATCGTCGAGGAAGGGCTCAAGGTGCACGGCATCGGCAAGACCGCGGCCGAGCGCCGCGAGTTCATCCGTGCCGCGCTTCGCGAAGTGGAGCTCGATCCCGACGCGGCCGACCGCTATCCGCACGAATTCTCCGGCGGACAGCGCCAGCGCGTGGCGATCGCCCGCGCGCTCGTGCTGAAGCCGCGCTTTCTCGTCCTCGACGAGCCCACCTCGGCGCTCGACATGTCGGTGCAAGCGCAGGTGATCGACCTCTTGCGCACGCTCCAGGAGCGCTATCGCCTTGCCTATCTCTTCATCAGCCACGATCTTCGCGTCGTGCGGGCGCTGGCGCATCACGTGCTGGTCATGAAGGATGGCAAGATCGTCGAGCAAGGTCCTGCCGAGCGCCTCTTCGCCGCGCCGGCGCACCCTTACACGCGCGCGCTCATGGCCGCCGCGTTCAATCTTGAAGTGGTGGAGCGCGCCGCGACGACGCAGTAGAGTCCGCGGCGATGGCCATTCTCTTTTTCTCGACCGGCGATTCCGCGGAGGAATGGAAGACCGAGCTCGGCAAGCACCAGCCCGCGCTCGACTTCCGCGTCTGGCCGGAGATCGGCGATCCCCGCGAGATCGACGCCGCCATCGTCTGGCGGCCGCCGCCGGGTCTTCTTGCGAGTCTCCCCCATCTCAAGCTCATCGCCGTGCTCGGCGCCGGCGTCGACTCCCTCTTCGCCGATCCGACGGTGCCAGCATCCGTGCCGGTGGTGCGGCTCGTCGACCCCTACATGACGGTGGCGATGAGCGAGTACGTGCAGTGTCAGGTGCTGCGTCTTCACCGCCAGGATTTCACCTATATGCGCCAGCAGCAGGCGCGCGAATGGCGGCAGTTGCCGCAGCCCAATGCCGGCGAGCGCCGGGTGGGCGTGCTGGGGCTAGGCGTGCTCGGCAGCGACGCTGCGCTCAAGCTCAAGGTGCTGGGATTCGATGTCGCCGGCTGGAGCCGCAGCGAGAAGCGTCTGCACGGCATTCCCGCTTTTCACGGCGCCGACGGATTGTCGGCGCTGCTCCGCCGATCGGAAATTCTCGTCTGTTTGCTGCCGCTGACGCCGAATACGACGGGAATTCTCGACCGCCGCCTCTTCGCGCAGCTCCCGCGCGGCGCCGCGATCGTCAATTGCGCGCGCGGCCGGCATCTCGTCGAGGATGATCTCCTCGACGCGCTCGCGAACGGACAGCTATCGGCGGCGGTGCTCGATGTTTTCGCCGACGAGCCGCTGCCGCCCGATCATCCCTTCTGGGGCCATCCGCAGATCGCCGTCACGCCGCATGTGGCGGCGGTGACGCATGCGCCGACGGCGGCGCCGGTGGTGGCGGAGAATTTACGCCGGCTCGCGCAGGGAAAGCCCCTGCTTTACCGCGTCGATCCGTCAGAGCGCTATTGACTGCCCGAAATCTGGGAAGAGCTCGGCGTGCTCCTGCTCGACCCGCTTGCTTGCCTCGGCGACCGCCGTGGCGAAATCGCTCAAGAACACCGAACCCTTGACCGTGCGCTGCACGAGGACGCTGCGCCGGTCCTGCTCGTCGCGCCGCCGCCGCGCGAGGCCGAGCATGCCCAAGCGATCGAGCGCACGCGTCACCGCCGGCTTCGAGATGCGCAGCAGCGACGCAAGGCCGCGCACGGTATGTGGCGGCGGCGTCAGATAGACGGTCAGCACGATCGCGAGCTGGCGCGCCGAGAGATCGGGACCCGCGCTCCGCACGGTGTCCACGAGAACGGTGCGCCAGAGATCGAGCGCCTGCGCCGGCTTAAGCTCGGCCATTTGCGGCCTCCGTTACGTCAATGTTCCATTCTCTCCCTTTGCAGTTGAGGAAACGTAAAGCCGCAGCGTCGGCAACGCGCGCCTTTGCCGCAAATACGAGATTATCGCGGACGCACGGTAACACCCGCTTAAGTAGGCCGGGACGAACAATGACCTGCGGGGCACGTCGAGGAGGGATTAACGCAGATGGGTATCGAGACCCTGATCCCGACGCTGAACCTGCCGCTGGCAGCTCTGGGTGCTGCCGTCTTCGTGGGCGGCCTCACCATGCGGCAGGTCTTCGTCTCCATGATCGGCTGCAGCATCGTGCTCATCGGGCTCGCAGGCGGCTATTACATGCCCGGGATCATCGGCGGCATCGCTGTTCAGGTCGCGGGCGCGGCCGCCGAGCTGATCTTCGGTCGGCGCGCCCGCTGGGCGGCACGTTGCTCGGCAATCTCGGCTGCTTCGTCGTCGCCGGGAGTACGCTCGGTTCACAATTTACCTGGGCGGTGCACTGAGGCCCGCTTCTCTGAGGTGGCTCAGCTCCTAGCCGCGCCGAAGCGGCGCTCGATGAGCCCATAAAGCGCGCGCAAGCCCAAGGCCTCGCCGCCTTCGGGTCGGCCGGGGCGGCTGCCCGCGTTCCAGGCGTAGGTATCGATATGTGCCCAGGGCGTCTCCTTGGCGACGAATTCCTGGAGATAGAGCGCTGCGGTGACGGCGCCGGCGAAGGGCGATTCCGACGCGTTGTTGATGTCGGCGACGTTGCTTTGGAGCAGCTTGCGGTAGGGCTGCCAAAGCGGCAGGCGCCAGAGCGGATCGAGCGCTGCCTCACCTTCGCGCAAGAGGTCGGCGGCGAGCGCGTCGTCGTTGCTGAAGAGCGCCGGCAGCTCGGGCCCGAGCGCGGTTCGCGCGGCGCCGGTGAGTGTCGCCATGTCGATGAGGAGCGCGGGCTTCTCTCGGTCGGCTTCGGTGAGTGCATCGCCCAGGATCAAGCGGCCCTCGGCATCGGTGTTGCCGATCTCGACGGTGATCCCCTTGCGCGTCGGCAGCACGTCGAGCGGCCGGAAGGAATTGGCCGAGGCGAAATTCTCGACCGCGGGAATGAGCACGCGGAGGCGCACCGGCACGCCCGCCGCCATGATGGCGCTGGCGAGGCCGAGCACGGTGGCAGCGCCGCCCATGTCCTTTTTCATGAGCCGCATCGGACCGGCCGATTTGAGATCGAGGCCGCCGCTGTCGAAGCAGACACCTTTGCCGACGAGCGTCACCTTGGGCGCGGCCTCGTCGCCCCAGACGAGATCGGCAAGGCGCGGCGCCCGCACGCTGGCGCGGCCGACGGCGTGGATCATCGGATAGTTCTCGGCCAGGAGCGCGTCGCCGACGATGACACGGCAGCGCGCCTTCATTTGCGCGGCAAGCGCTTCCACGGCGCCGGCGAGCTCCGCCGGCCCCATCGTTTCCGCCGGCGTGTTGATGAGATCGCGCGCGAGCGCGATCCCGCGTGAGAGCCGCTCGACCCAGCCGCGATCGGCCTTCTCCGGCCAGACCAGCTTGGCGAAGCCGCGCTTCGGTGCCTTGTAGCGGGTAAAGGCATAGCAACCGAGCACCCAGCCGAGGGCCAGCCGCGACGCGGTGGGCGCGTCCGGTTCGGGATCGAGGCTGTAGACACCCTCGGGCAGCGCCTCGGGCAAGCCCGCCAGCCACCAGAGCGCCTCAGCGCTCGTCCCGCCGACCAGCACGCGGGCGAGACCGCCGCCGGCGCCGGGCAGCAGAGCGGACTTGCCGGGCTCGGCCTTGTAGCCGAGCGCGCCCAGCCAGCGCCGATCGCGCTCCTCGAGCGGCAGGCCCGATTGGGCAAGGGCCTCGGCAGTGACGAGCGTCAGCGGGATGGCGTCGGAGGCATCAGCGACCAAGTGAGAAAGCATGGGATGGTCACACTCTTTGAGAGATGGCGGTCATCTACTACCCCTTTTAGCAAGGTTGCGCCCCGGGCCGGCGACCGCCAGAGTGAGGCTAGGCTAAACCGCAGCGGGGGGGTGAGGATAGCCGATGGCGGAGTTCACCATCTATATCGGCAATAAGAACTATTCATCCTGGTCGCTGCGTGGCTGGCTGATGCTGAAGCACACCGGCGCTACCTTCGACGAAGTCATCATTCCCCTGAGCGAGCCAAGCACGCGTGCCACCATCCTACGCCATTCGCCCTCGGGCAAGGTACCGGCGCTCCAGCATGGCGATCACCTCGTCTGGGACTCGCTGGCCATCGGCGAATACTTGGCCGAACTTTATCCGCCGGCCCGGCTCTGGCCCGAAGAAATGAAGGCGCGCTCCGTCGCCCGCGCCGTCAGCGCGGAAATGCATGCCGGTTTTGCCCCATTACGCACGCATTTGCCGATGAACATGCGCTCCAGTTTTCCCGACCGTGGCGTGACGCCGGAGGCGCAGGCGGACATCAATCGCATCACCGCGCTCTGGCGCGACTGCCGCAGTCGCTTCGGCGTGGGCGGCGAGTTCCTCTTCGGCCACTTCACCATCGCTGATGCCATGTACGCGCCGGTGGTGAGCCGGTTTCGCACCTACAAAATCGCGCTCGAGGAGGAAGCGCAGCGCTATGCTGACGCGATCTGGGCGCTTCCGGCGCTTCAGGAATGGCTCGCGGCGGCGCGCAACGAGCCGATGATCATCGAGGCAGCGGAGTTCTAGCCCGCGCTCATGGCGCCTGAGCGCTTCATCGATGCGGTCTTGTCGCTGCCCGTGATGGGGCGGGCGCTGCTTGCCCCCGATGGGCGGCACGTCGCCTGGAGCTGGTCCCGGCTCGCGCCCGCCGCGGATATTTTTGTCGCGCTCACCGACGGCTCCGCGCCGCCGCGGCGCCTCACCAGCACCGACGATGACAGCTATCTCCTCTCGTGGGTGCCGGACGGTTCGGGCCTCGTCATTGCCGAGGATCGAGGTGGTGACGAGCACTACCAGCTCCTTCGCCTCGGGCTCGACGGTGCGCTCGCGCCGCTCACCGAGCTCGCACCGGCCCACTTTCCGCAGGGCGGCGAGATCGATGCGAGCGGCCGCTTTCTCGTTTTCGGCGCCAATCTCGATCCGGCCACGGGAAAGACGCATGAACCAAGCTGGGTCATCCGCCAGGACCTCGTCACCGGGGAGCGCCATGCGCTCGCGCGTCCGCTGAAGCCCAACAACCTGACCCCGCGGCTCGACCGCCGCGGGACTCGCGTGCTCTACACGCGCCGCGACCATGATCCCGCGGGAACCCAGCTCTGGCTCGTCGGCCTCGACGGTAGCGGCGAGCGCGAAATCCTCAATCTCGGCGGCGCGGTCAAAGCCACGGCAAGCTGGTTTCCCGACAGCCGGCGCCTGCTCGTTATCGCCGAAGGCGGCGCGACGAAGCGGGTTGGCGTGCTCGACAGCGAAACCGGCGCGCTCCACTGGCTCGTCGACGATTCTCTTCGCAGCATCGAGACGGCGTTTGCGCCCTGGACCGGCGATCGCGTCGTCGCCATCGAGGTCGCGGAGGCGCGAAGCCGGGGGCTCCTGATCGATCCCGCGAACGGCACCATCGCGGAACTCGCTGCGCCGGAAGGGACCCTCCTGCCGCTCGGCCCCGCCGCCGACGGCACCTGGGTCGGCCGCTTCGGCGAGGCACGCCAGCCGGATACGCTCGTTCGTTTCGCTATCGAAACAGATGGCACAGCGCGGCCCATGCGGCCGCTCGCCGACCCCTGGGGTGCAATGGGCCTCAGCCGCAGCATGCTCACCGCGGCCGAGGATGTGCGCTGGCGCTCGGTGGACGGGCTCGAGATCCAGGGCTGGCTTTACCGGCCGCAAGGCCCGTCGCGCGGGCTCATCGTCCAGGTCCATGGCGGGCCGACGGCGCACAGCGAGGCGAGCTTCTCGGCCTTCATTCAAAGCTGTTGTGCGGCGGGGTTCAGCGTGCTCGATCCCAATTACCGCGGCAGCACCGGCTTCGGCCTTGCCTTCCGCGAGGCCATCCGCAAGACCGGCTGGGGCGGGCTCGAGCAGGACGATATCCGCACCGGCATCGAGGCGATGATTGCGCGCGGCATCGCCGAGCCCGGCAAAGTCGGCATCACCGGGACCTCCTATGGCGGCTACTCATCCTGGTGCGCCATCACCCGCTACCCGCCCGAGCTGATCGCGGCGGCGGCCCCCATCTGCGGCATGACCGATCTGGTCGTCGATTACGAGACGACCCGGCCCGACATCCGGCCCTATAGCGAGGAGATGATGGGCGGCAGCCCCGCCGGCGCGCCCGACCGATATCGCCAACGCTCGCCCATCCATTTCGTCGACCGCATCAAGGGGCGGCTCCTCATCATCCAGGGGGCCAATGACCCGAATGTGACGCCGGAAAACCTCCGAGTCGTCGAGGCGGCGCTTCGATCGGCCGGCGTTCGCTATGAGACGCTGGTCTTCGCCGATGAGGGGCACGGGGTGCGCAAGCCCAAGAACCTGCGCGTGCTCTATGCCCGGCTCATCGACTTTTTCGCTGCGGCGTTCGCAGGGAGAGGACGGTCATAGGGAACTCGCGGCTACCGCGAACGTTGCCCTCTGACCTTCGCCGCCGACGATGGGAGAACATTGCATGGCCGTTGCAGCCAAATCGTTCTCAGGCCGTATCGATATCAGGGGCGCGATGCGCCTGGGCTATGGCGAGATCCTGACCCCCGAGGCGATGACCTTCCTGGCGGAGCTGCAGCGCCGCTTCGGGCCCGAGCGCGAGCGGCTGCTCGCTCGCCGGGCCGAGCTTCAGGCGAAGCTCGACCAGGGATGGAAGCCCGATTTCCTCGCCGAGACGCGCGGCGTTCGCGAGAGCGATTGGATGGTGGCGCCGCTCCCCAAGGATCTGCTCGACCGCCGCGTCGAGATCACCGGCCCCGTCGACCGCAAGATGGTGATCAACGCGCTCAATTGCGGTGCCAGCGTCTATATGGCGGATTTCGAGGATGCGAGCACGCCCGGTTGGGCCAACCTTATCGAGGGGCACATCAATCTCCGCGACGCGGTGCGCCGCACCATCGCCTTCGACGACCCCGAGAGCGGCAAGCATTACGCGCTCAATGCCAAGACCGCGGTGCTGCTGGTGCGGCCGCGCGGCTGGCATTTGCCGGAAGCGCATCTGTTCGTAGATGGCGCGCCGATGGCGGGCGCGCTCTTCGATTTTGGCCTCTTCTTCTTTCACAACGCCAAGGAACTGGTGGCGCGCGGCACCGGTCCTTACTTCTATCTCCCGAAGCTCGAAAGCCATCTCGAGGCCCGGCTCTGGAACGAGGTCTTCGTCCACGCCCAGAAAGCGCTCGGATTGCCCGAGGGCACGATCAAGGCGACCGTCCTCACCGAGACGATCATGGCCGCCTTCGAGATGGACGAGATCATCTTCGAGCTCAAGGACCATATGGGCGGCCTCAATTGCGGCCGCTGGGACTACATCTACAGCTTCATCAAGAAATTCGCCGAAGATCCCAAGGCGATCCTGCCCGACCGGGCGCAGGTGACGATGACGACGCACTTTCTGCAAAGCTATGTGCGGCTCCTCATCAAGACCTGTCACCGCCGCAATGTCCACGCGATGGGCGGCATGGCGGCACAGATTCCCATCAAGAACGACCCCGCCGCGAACGAAGCCGCCATGACCAAGGTGCGCGCCGACAAGGAGCGCGAGGCGAACGAGGGCCATGACGGCACCTGGGTGGCACATCCGGGCCTCGTCGCGCTCGCCAAGGACGTCTTCGACAACAAGATGCCCGTGCCCAATCAGATCGCGCGCAAACGCCAGGACGTGCACGTCACCGCCGCTGATCTTCTGAAAGTGCCGAGCGGCACCATCACCGAAGCGGGGCTCCGGTCGAACATCAATGTCGGGCTCGGCTATCTCGAATCGTGGCTGCGCGGCATCGGTTGCGTGCCGCTCTATCACCTGATGGAGGACGCCGCCACCGCCGAGATCAGCCGAAGCCAGGTCTGGCAATGGCGCCGCCATGGCGCCGCGCTCGCCGACGGCCGCAAGGTCACGCTCGAACTCTGCCGCGAGACCCTCGAGGGAGAATTGGCGACGCTCAAAGCCAGCGCGCCCAAGGGCCACCGCTTCGACGACGCGGCGAAGCTCTTCCTCGCCATGATCGAGAGCGACCGCTTCGTCGAATTCCTGACGCTGTCGGCGTATGAACAGATCGTGCGCGAGGGGGCGTAGATCGCAGGCAGCGATCGTTTAGCGCGCCGCCGCCTTGTCGAGCGCGGCGGTGATTGCTGCAAATCGCTCGTCCACTTCATCGCGCATCTCAGGATGCGTGAACACGTAAAGCTCGTTTGCGCGGATCGCGGCAACCGTTTGCGCGGCGACATCGTCGGGGTCGAGGCCTGACCGACCAAGCTCGGCTAACTGGGCGAGGAGCTTTCCCGCCGTGCTCGCGGGATCGGGCGGCGGCGCCGGCCCGTAGCGTGTCGGCCGGTTGCGCCCACTTTCCCAGATGCGGGTTCGCACGAACCCCGGACAGAGCACGGTGACGCCGATGCCGCACGTCGCCACCTCCTTTGCCAATCCTTCCGACATGGCGACGACGGCGTATTTGCTGGTGGCGTAAGGGCTGAAACCGAGACCGCTTTGCAGCCCCGCCATCGAGGCGGTGTTGACGATGTGACCGCCCTCGCCGTGCGCCAGCATGTGCGGCAGAAAGGCGCGAATCCCGTGCAACACGCCCATCAGATTGACGTCGAGCACCCATCGCCACGTCTCGAGCGAGATGTCATCGATCCCGCTACCGTTGCCGACGCCGGCGTTGTTGCAAACGACGTGCACCTTGCCGAATGCCGAGAAGCACGCCCTTGCCGCGCGCTCGACGCTGGCGGCATCGGCCACTTTGCAGAGCACACTCTGCACATCATGTCCGCCGTCGTTCAGCGCCTTGACGGCGGCGGCGAGCGCCTCCTTCTCGATGTCGGCATCACCTTCATGCCGGCCGCCGCAAGAACGCGGCCGAGCGCGAAACCGATGCCACTGGCGCCGCCCGTCACAAACGCGGTTTTTCCCGCAAGTTCCCGCATGGATCTCCTGCCAATCCGGAGGCGCCGCACTTGGCGATTGCCAGCGCCCCTTTTAGGGTATGGCTCTTCGTGCACAAAACTCGACAATGGCAGCACGCGCGAAAACCGCCCCACACCCGCTCCTCGTCATCGACGGCGACTCATTTGCGCATCGCGCCTATCACGCGCTGCCGAAGACCATTCGCCGGCGCGGCGGCAAAGGGGCAGGGGCGATCGTGGGGTTCGCCAACACGCTGCTCCGGCTTTACGAGAGCGAGCGGCCGCGCGCGGTGCTCGTCGGTTGGGACACGCTCGACGAGCCCACATATCGCCACGAGGCGTTCGAAGCTTACCAAAGCGGCCGCGACTTCGAGGAAGAGATCATCGAGCAGCTCGAGGTCCTGCCGGACTTCGTCGCCGCCTGCGGCTTCGCCTGCGCCAAGCACGCCGGCTATGAAGCTGATGACTTCCTCGCTGCGGCGGTGGCGGCGGAAGAACGGCGCGGCGGCACCGCGCTCGTCGCCACCGGCGACCGCGATGCGTTTCAGCTGGCCTCGGCATCAACGACGATCCTGCAGCCGCAACGGGGTGGCGAGATGGCGCGCATCGGGCCGGCGGAGGTGCGCGAGCGCTACGGCGTCGATCCCACGCAGGTGCCCGATTTCATCGCTCTCCGCGGCGACCCCTCGGACAAGCTGCCCGGCGCCAAGGGCGTCGGTCCCAAAGGCGCGGCGAGCCTCATCAAGCAATATGGCAGCCTCGAGCAGGTGCTGGCGGGCGGCCGATTTGCGAGCCAGGCGGAAAAGCTCCGCCTCTACCGCTCGATCGCGACCATGGACCGCGCGGCGCCGCTGCCGGATTTGCGCGACCAGACGCCGCGTTGGACGGATGCGGCAGCGCTCGCACGCAGCTGGGATCTGAACCGCCTCGCCGAGCGGCTCGACACGCTCGCCGCGGCGACGCGCTAGGCGACGGCGACCATCCCGCTCCAGAACTGCAGCTTCCCGGCCGTCTCGATGTCGTAGGCGCGCGCGAAGGTCAGGCGGCCGTCGTCGCCGATACGGTAACAGGCGAGTGTCGCCGGATGGACACGGGCGCTATCGCCCTCGCGCACGGGACGCGCGGTCAAATTGGCGGCGACCAGCATGCGCCCGCTCGGATCGGGCGCGAAGGTGCGGGGATGAAAGCCGCGGCTCTCGATCGTTTGCACGAGCCGCGGCTCGCCCGTCGCGCGGTCGAGGGCGAAGACAGCGACATTGTTCTCGCCGCCACCATCCACTTGCTGCCCCTGGAATTCGCTCGTCAAGTCCGAGCGATTCGCAAGGTAGAGAAAGCCGCCGGAGGGATGCATGTGCAGCGTGCCGGCGAGCTGTTTTGGGCGGAGCTTGCCAGGCTCGGCGAGGGTATCGTGGGCGAACACCGGTTCCGGGGTGAGCGTGCCGTTCTCGAGCTTGAAGACGCTGAGTCGGTTCTGGCGCTCGAGCGAGACGTAGACGAGCGGCAGGGTCGGATGGAAATCGAGATGGCGCGGCCCGAAGCCGAGGCCACCGCCGGGGGCGATCGAGGCTCGGTTGGTGAGCTGCCCATCCTTGAAGGCGAAGACTTTGAGCGCGCCGGGATCCTCGGGCTTGCCTTGCTCGGCGTCGTTGCCGCGCGTCACGAGTATCGCCGCGCTATTGTCGGGCGTCACGCGGATCTGATGCGCGTAGATGCCGGTGTCGAGTGTTGCCGCCTGTTTCACCTCCTCACCGATGGTGCCGTCATCCTTGAGGCGATGGACGCTGACGGCGCTCGGCCGGTTGTAGGCGATGAGCGCATAGCGCCCGGCCTTGTCGACGCTCATATGGATGGGACGCCAGCGCAGCGCCGTCGCGTCGCTATGCGGCGTGAGCGCGCCGCTGCCGCGATCGATGCGAAAGGCGGTGAGGTGATGCGTGTCGCCAAGCCCGCCGCTGCTGCCGGGGCCGCCATTGCTCGAGGCGACGTAGAAGACCGGCGCCGTCGGGTGCGGCCACGCATATTGCACCATGGCCGGCAGCATGACCGAGCCCTGCCGCGCGAGCGAGGCGTCCTCGACATCGATGTGATAGAGCGCGAGCTCAGGCCCGACGCTCGCATAGAAGAAAGCCTTGCCGCTCACGGTCTCAGCCCAGGCAAGCCGCGGCGCGGCAAGCGAGCCCGCGAGCAAAGTGACAAAGGCGCGGCGGTCGATAACGGCGTGATGCACGACGTGCCTCCCTGCATGACTGGTTGTGCACCCTTCGACATGCGCGCTTGCGCGCGCAAGCTCAGGGTGAGGATGAATTGATTATGGCACAAAGAAAATGCCTCATCCTGGGCTTGGCGCGAAGCGCCATGTCGAAGGACGCACCGCATCGACTCCCAGTTAGTGCGGCACGGCTCACTTCACTTTGACGAAGCGCAACGGGAATTGGTTGTCGGCCATCTGCACGAGCTCGACATTGTCGCGCGTCGCCCAGACCAGGACTTGCTGGTGGAGCGGGATCGTCGCCACCTCGTCCTTGGTGATCTTGAGGGCTTCATGAATCTCGGTGGCGCGCTTCTCCTTGTCCGTCTCCACCTGAATTTGGTCCACCAGCGTCTCGACCTGCGGATTGGTGTAGCCGCCAACGTTGTAGTCGCCGCGCCCTTTGCCGGTCGGCTTCACCAACAGGCTCATCAGCATGTTGTGCGCGTCATACGTGGCCGGCGTCCAGCCCAGCATATAGAAGCTACTGTTGTAGCCAGGACCCAAGATCTTGGCGAAGTACTTGGCGCGCGTCTGGAAGTTGGGGACGATCTTGATGCCGATCTTGGCGAGCATCGCGGCGATCGCGGTGCAGATCTGTTCGTCGTTGTTGTAACGATCGGTGGGGCAGTCCATGCCTACTTCGAAGCCTTCGGGATAGCCAGCCTCGGCCAGGAGCTTCTTCGCGGCCGCGGGATCATGGGGCAGGAGCCGCTTGTTCAGGGACTCCTCGAAACCATTGATGCCCTTGCCGATCATCAACCCCGTCGGCACCGCATAGCCGCGCATCACCTTGGTCTTGATCGCCTCTTCGTCGATCGCCTGGTAGAAGGCCTTGCGCACCCGGATGTCCTTGAAGGGGTTCTTGCCCTTGACGTTGCTCTCGACCAGTTCCGGCCGCCATTGATCAAAACCCAAGTAGATCGTGCGCAGCTCCGGCCCTTGAAGAATCTTCAGGTGCTGCGCCTTGGCGATGGTGTCGATGTCCTGCGAGGGCACGTCATAGATCATGTCGATGTCGCCAGCGAGCAGCGCCTGCACGCGGGTATGGGCGTCGGCGATGCGGAAGAACACGGTCTCGTCGATGGCGAGGCCGGTCTTGTCCCACCAATTCGGATTCTTTACGAGCGTCGTCTGCACGTCCGGCTGACGGTCCTTCAGCATGAAGGGGCCGGTGCCGTTGGCGTGAGTGGTGGCGTAGCTCTCCTCGTTCTTGGTGAGGTCAGCGGCGCGCGTCGCGTTGTGCTTCTCGCACCACACCTTGCTCATGATGTACCAGAAGGTGATCTCGTCGGGGAGGATGGGATCGGGTCCTTTGGTGACGATGTCGACGGTGTAGTCGTCGACCTTTTTCACCTCCTTGATCGTGGCGACGGTGCCGGTGAGATTGGAGCCGGGATTGACGGCGCGCTCGTAGGAGAAGACGACGTCGTCGGCGGTGAACGGCGTGCCGTCGTGGAAAGTGACGCCCTGGCGCAGCTTGAAGCGCCAGACATCGGGCTGCGGTTGCGACCATTCGGTGGCGAGCGCCGGGTCGAGCTTCAGATCCTTGTCGCGCCGCACCAGCGGCTCGTACATGTTGCCATTGAAGGAGAGCAGGAAACTCTCCATCCGCGCATAGGGGTCCATCGAGTTGGAATCGCCATTGTTGGCCCAGCGGAAGGTCTTGGCCGCAACCGGACCGGCGGAGATCAGGGCGAGAATGACGATGAGCGCCGCGCAGCGGATTGTCTTGTGCATTCTGGTCCTCCCACGCACCTGCAGCCGGCGACGGAGACCGCCGCTGCCGCTTTTTGGTCATGAGAGAGTTCTTCGCCGCCCCCCGGGAGTCAACGGAAATTCGGCCGGCGGAAACGCCGATTGGCGGAGCCCCTTGAGGCGGATATCCCCGGCGCCAGACGCAAGCGGGTTCCCCGCTGCCGGCTCTATGTTCGTTGCCACGCCATGGCCGACTGCCAGGGGTCGCGGCTGTTGGGTGAATTTTCTATGACCGGACGCTGCGACTGGTAAGATCAGCGCCGTTATGGCCCGCATCCTGCTCGTCGAAGATGATCTCGACGTTCGCGCGCTTCTCGAGTACGTGCTCGGTACGGAGGGCGGCTTCGAGGTCACAGCGGTCGAAAGCGTGGCGAACGCCACGGCGCTGCTCGCGGCGCAACCCTTCGATCTCGTCGTGACCGACGTCAACCTGCCGGACGGCAACGGCTTGCGGATCGCCGACCAGGCGAAGGCAAAGGGTGTGAAGGCGTTGGTGCTGACGGCGCATGGGCTCAGCCTCGCGCCCGGCGAGCTCGCCGCCTATGACTACATGCTGAAGCCGATCCGCGTGAAGGAATTCCTCGAAGCCGTCCGGCGTCAACTCCCGCGCGAGGACGGACAAGTCGTATCCTTTCCAAAAGCCTGACGTCGCAAGAAAACCGCCACTGCGCGCTCATGCGCGGCAGTCGCGGCGCCGCCGCTCGAGATGGGCGCGCTCCGGCGCGTTGAGAGGGCAAGCAAGAGCGCGGTCGATGGCCGCTGCGGCCTCGCTCCGGCGATCGAGGCGCAGCAGCAACGCACCGCGCGCGGCGTGATAGAGCGCGTAGCGCGCGAGCTTGCCGGCATCGGCCAGCGCATCCAGGCGGGCGAGGCCCACCGCGGGCCCGTCAGCATAGGCGGCAGCGATCGCCGCGTTGAGCCGCACCACCGGCGTCGGCTTCATCTCCTCGAGGAAACGGTAATAGTGCGCGACGGTCGGCCAATCCGTCGCATCGAACGAAGGGGCGGCCGCATGGGTCGCCGCAATGGCGGCTTCGAGATGAAGTGGACTCAGCGCCTCGGCTGACATCGCCGATGCCAGATGCGCAAAGCCGCGGGCAATGAGGGCGCGATCCCACTTGCTGCGATCCTGCTCCGAGAGAAGCAGCATCTCGCCCGCTGCGCCGGTGCGCGCGCCGGCGCGGGCATGGTGGAACGCGATCAACGCCGCGAGCGCCTGCGCTTCGCCCGTCGCCGTCGCACGATGCTCCGTCAGCAGCGTGGCGAGCCTGAGCGCCTCGGCGCAGAGCTCGCCTGCCATCAGCGCCTCACCCTCGCCCGTGGTATACCCGCCGTTGAAGAGGAGGTAGATCGCGGCGATGAGGCCGGGGAGCCGTTCGCCGAGCGCCGCTCCTTCGGGGATCTCGAAGCGAAGGCCGAGCTCGCTGATCTTGCGCTTGGCGCGCACCAGGCGCTGCGTCACCGCCTCGGGCGTCGCGAGATAGGCCCGCGCGATCTCCTTGACGCCGAAGCCGCACACCGTTTTGAGCGTGAGCATGGTCTGCTCGTCGGGCGCGAGCGCCGGATGACACGCGACGAACATGAGAGCGAGCGTGTCGTCGAGTCGGCCGGTCTCTTCCGGGTCGGAGAAGCCGAGCCGCCAGACCGCCGTCTCGTCGAAGGACGCACTCCTCGCTTCGTGCTTCAGGCGATCGAGCGCGCGGTTGCGCGCGGCGACCGCGAGCCACGCCGGCGGCCGCTCCGGTACGCCATCTTCGGGCCAACGCGCCACTGCCACACCGAACGCATCCTGGATGGCGTCCTCGATGAGATCGAGCCGCGACGGGCCGAGAAGACGCGCAAGCCATGCCGAAATCTTTCCGGCCTCACGGCGAAAGAGATCGCCAACCAGCGCGTCACTCTCGGCCATCGCCGTCAGAGCTCGTGGATCTGACGCACCTCGATGCGCCCGCCGAAGCCGAGATGTGGCGAGGTTGCCGCCACCTTGCAGGCCTCCTCGTAGTCCCGCGCGCTGATGAGATAGTAGCCGCCAAGAACCTCCTTGCTCTCGGCATAAGGCCCGTCGGTGATGCTGACGCGGCCGCCGCTATTGCGCAGGATCTTGCCGGCATCATCGGTGAGCTTTTGCCCGCCTTGATGGTGGCCTTCGCGGCGGATGCGGTCGGTCCAGGCCATGTAGGTCTTCATCATCGTCATGTACTCGTCGGGCGAGCTCGGCTTCGGCTGATCGACGTTGCCGTGGAGAAGCAGCAGGAAACTGGGCATGAAAGGCTCCCTTCGCTGGGGCGGTCCCGGCACAGCGCCGGCCGCCTGAGTGAATGACGACCGAGGCCGAGCAAAACCGACAGACTGGCGAGAAATTTTTTCCCGCCCGCCGCCTCACGCCGCCGGCGGTGCCGGGCTCTTGATCTGCGTCCGATGCATGATGCGCCGCGCCGTGGGATCGAAGGGGTCGCGGCGGTGCATGGTGGAGCGGTTGTCCCACAGCACCACGTCGCCCGCGCGCCAGCCATGCGTCCAGACATTCTCCGGCAGCGTCGCATAAGCCCAGAGCTCGTCGAGGAGCGCCTCCGATTGGACGAGCTCTAGGCCGGGGATGTAGGCGTTGCGGCGGCGGCCGAGATAGAGATAGCGCCGCCCCGAGTCGGGATGGCCGCACACCAGCGGATGGACCGCCCCGGGCGATGTCCGAGGATCGTCGCTCGCGGCGAAGCCGGCGCGCACATAGCCACCGCTGTTGTAGGTGCCGTCATGCTTGATCCTGAGCCCGGCGATCCGCTCCCTGAGCGCGGCGGGGAGCGCGTCGTAGGCCGCGTACATGCTGCAGAAGCTGGTGTCCCCGCCGGCCTGGGGCACCTCGATGGCATAGAGCAGGCTCGCCATCGGCGGCGCCTCGATATAGGACATGTCGGTGTGCCATGCCGCCTCGCCGGCGCCGAGGCTGCCGATGGCGACGCCGTTCTCGACGACGTTGGAAACGACGTAGATCTCGGGCTTTCCCGGCACGAACCGGCGCCCGTTCTCTTGCACGGGTGCCCAGTCGAGCACGCCCAAGCGCTGGCTGAAGGCGATGAGGTCGTCGTCCGTGAGCGATTGATCGCGGATCAGCAACACGGAATGCGCGATGAAGGCGTGGCGGAGCGCCGCGAAATCTGCGGCATCGATGCGGCGGAGATCGACCCCGCCGATCTCGGCGCCGAGCGCCGCGCCGGTGGGAACCACCGTTGCGCTGGTCGTCTTCGCTGCTGCTGAGACCATGGAATGATTTTAGCACGCAACCTCGCGAGAGAAAATTAACGCACCTGACCCTGGCAGAAAGAGCGATCTCGCGACAAAGGACATGCCCAATCTGGGCGCTTCCCGAGCGCCACAAAATCGCCCGATTGACGCTCGGCTTACCTTGGGCGGAAGAAGTACGCGCCTTGCGGAAATTGCGGAACAGGTTGCAGCCGTCGCGGTTGTCGGGAATGAACGGAGACTTACGCGAATGCCCGGCAATGCGACCGAGAGGGGCGTGGCGTGCCCCAATGTTGGTCGCCGGCACGTGCTCTGCACCGCTGGCAGCATCATGTTCCTGACGGCAATCGGCGGGATCGCGCGCGCCGGACCGCGCGGCGAACGGCGCCTCTCCCTCTACAATCCCCACACCGACGAGCGCTTCAACGGCGTCTATTGGTGCGACGGCACCTATGTCGAGCAATCGCGCAAACGCATCAACTGGCTGATGCGCGATTTCCATCGCGACGCGGTGGCGCCGATCGACGCCGACCTGCTCGATCTTTTGCATCACCTCACCGGCGCGCTCGAGACCGAGCGCAGCGTCAATGTCCTCTCAGGTTTCCGCACCGCCGCCACCAATCGTCTGCTGCAGCACGAAGGCCACAACGCCGCCGCCCATAGTGAGCATCTCCTCGGCAAAGCCGCGGATATCCGCATCGGCGGTGTCCGCCTCAAGCATTTGAGGCGCGCGGCGCTGTCGCTCAACGCCGGCGGCGTCGGGACATATTGGCGCGACGGCTTCGTCCATGTCGATGTCGGGCCGGTGCGAAACTGGTAGGCGCTTGCATCCGAACCAGCGCGCGCCTTTTACGCAGAGCCGAGCGCGCGGAATCGCGCCGCCGGCTCGCGCTCGATCTGCCGCAGCAAATTGACCTCCCAGCCGAGATAGGCCTTCATCGCCTCTTCGACGTCGGCGCTGCGGTCGTACGGCCGGTGCCAGACATCCGTGGTTTCGTCCGCCATACGCTCGGCGCCGACGGCGAACGGCAAACCGGCGGCGCGCCAGGCACCCGTGCCGCCGTCGAGAACGCTCACCGCGCGATCCGTGAGCGCCTGCAGCTCCGGTGCCGCGAGCCGCGCCAGCAATCCATCCGGCGAGGTCAACACCAACGTCCCCTCCGTCGGCAGGCGCGGCAGCGCCGCCGCGAGCCGCGAGCGGATCGCAAACCACGCGCCCGGAATGTGCTGGGCGCGGTAGTCGAGGCTGGTGGCAAGATCGATGACGATGACGCGCCCCTTCTCGACCAGCGGTGCTAGCGCCGCAGCGCTGACCAGGGGGACGCCGTCGGACAGGCCGAGCACGCGCGTCGATTCCGGACCCATCTCCTCGAGCGCGCCGCCATCGTCGAGCACATAGATCTCAGGGAGACCCATCTGCGCGAGCCATGATGCCGTCATGCGCGCGCGCACGCCGTCGCTGTCGTAGAGCACGACCCGCGCATTGCGTGTCGCCATATAGGCATCCGTCGCCTGGACGAGCTGCCCGCCCGGTGCCGACCGCGCGCCTGGGCGGTGGCCGGCGCGATACTCCTCGGGCGTGCGCACATCGAAGAGATAGAGCGTGCGCGAAGGCTCGCGGCCGAAGGCATCGAGATCGGCGGCGCCGATGAGACGCACGCCGCAGCGCTCGGCAAGCCGACGCGCGGCGGCGCGCGCCTTGGCGAGACCGTCGAGCGATGGCGCCGGCGCGTGGCGCGTCTCGCCTACCGCCAGCGCAAGGCCGGCCAGGTGCCAGCCCATGGTGCCGTCCTTGAGGGCGACGACGCGATTGGGCACCCCGGCATTGATGAGCGATTGCGCGCCGATGATGCTGCGCGTGCGTCCGGCACAGTTCACGACGACGAGGGTCTCGGGCGAGCGCACGGTGTCGTAGAAACGATAGACGAGCTCGGCGCCCGGACAATCGATGCCGCCGGGAATGCTCATCTTGCGGAATTCATCCATGGGCCGGCTGTCGAGCACGATCATGTCCGTGCCTTTGCCCATGAGCGCCTTCACCTCGGCGGCGGAGAGATGCGGCGTCTTCGCTTCGTGCTCGACGACCTCGCCAAAGGCCTTGCTCGGCACGTAGATGCCGCTGAAGAGCTCGTAACCCGCCTCGCTCCAGCCCTTCACGCCGCCCGCGAGCGCCGCGAGGTTGCGGTAGCCGAAACGCATGAGCCGCCGCGCGGCGACATTGGCAAGACCGTCGCCGCCATCGCAGAGGACGGTGCGCGTATCGCGGCGCGGCACCAGCGCGTCGAGCTTGAGCTCGAGCCGGCTCAGCGGCAGCGAGGTGGCGGCGAAGAGGTGGCCCTCGGCGAAGACCCCTTCCTCGCGCACATCGAGGATCGCGATCTCCTCGCCGTCTTCCAGCATCGCCTTGAGGTCGTGGGCTGGTGCGAGCGGGCAAGCAATGTTGGGCGGCGCGCCGAAGACGGTGTAGCGCCCGCCCTCGGACGACGAGAAATAAATCCGCTCCGGCAAATTCTCGAGGCTCATGCCGTAGAGGTGAAGATGAAGGCTGGGTTTGCCACCCGTCACCTCGATGGTGTGGAAATCGTCGGGCAGGAAGGCACAGGCGCTGCCGCGGCGGACCGTAAGCTCGCCCGTCTTGCGGATGCGACCCGTGCCGGGCGCGTCGCGGTTGTCGAAGCGTTCGTAAAACACATTATGCTCGTCGCCAAAGACGCCGGCGATGACGGCCCACGTGGTGTGATTGTGCGGCGGCTGCGCCTTGCCGGGAACGCCGGCCGACGCGTAGAGGGCGAAGCGGCCATCCGGATCCTCGGCGAGGCGATAGACGTGGCCGGTGTTGCCACCCGCCACCGGGAAATGCTCGGCGGGAAAGAGCTCCGTCTTCGCCGCGAGCTCGATCAGGACTGGCTTCAGCGCGTCCAACGCCGCGCGGGTCACACCGAGCTCGCTTTCGATGCGGCGCACCTCGGCGAGCGTCTGCTCGATCGTCTCCGACCGTCGCGCCATCACCGACATCGCTTCACCTCCCTCTAGATTTGCCGCCCCGTTCTTTCCCAATAGGGCGCGCGCAGCTGCCGCTTATAGATTTTGCCGGAATCCTCGCGCGGCAAGGCAGAGCAGAACTCGATCCGCTTCGGCACCTTATAGCCGGCGAGGTGGCGACGCAGGAAGGTCTTGACCTCATCGGCGGAGAGCATCGCGCCCTCCTCGACTTCGATATGCGCGCAGAGGGATTCGCCGTACTCCTCATCGGGAATGCCGAAGACGGCGCAGTCGCGCACGCCCCGCATCGTCACCAGCACTTGCTCGATTTCCGCGGGATAGATGTTGACGCCGCCCGAGATCACCATGTCACGGGCGCGGTCGCACAAGAAGAGATAGCCGTCCTTGTCGAGATAGCCGATGTCGCCAAGGGTGATAAATCCATCGCGCTCGATCTCGCGGCGCTGCTCGGGAAGCCCCTGATAGGTGAAGTCGGGATTGTCGGCGACGCGGAGATAGATCTCGCCGACCTCGCCGATGCCGAGCGCGCGGCCCGCGCCGTCGATGATCTTCACCGCCGCACCCTCGATCGGCCGTCCGACCGTGCCTGGTTTCTCGAGCGCTTCGGCGGCCGTGTGGAAGACGGCGCCGCCGGTCTCGGTGCCGCCATAGTATTCGTTGATCACCGGGCCCCACCACGCGATCATCTCGCGCTTTACGGCGGGCGGACAGGGGGCGGCACCATGCACGACGAAGCGGAGCGACGAGAGGTCGTAGCGTCGCTTCACCGCCGCAGGCAGCTTCAACAGGCGCACGAACATGGTCGGCACCATGTGCATATGGGTGAGGCGATGCCGCTCGATGAGCTGCAGCAATTCCTTCGCATCGAAGCGCGGCTGCAACAAGATGCATTCGGCTTCGCGCAGGCAAGCGCGCGCGAAGGCGTTGGGCGCGGCGTGATAGAGCGGGCCGGTGATGCCGGCGCGGATGGTCTCGCCGGCGCGGATGCCGAAGACCTGCGCCATGGTGCGCGCCAGGCGCTGCTGCGTCTCGCGCGCCGTCGCCGGCGCGCGGCGCACGCCTTTAGGCTGTCCCGTCGTGCCGGAGGTGTAGATGATGTTGGCACGCATCGGCTTCGCCGGCGCCGTCCAGAGCGCCTGGCGGGCGAGCCAAGCGTCCCATGCTTGATGCTCGGCGGGCACGGCACAGCGCTCGGGCGGGATGGCGTAAGCGGCGGCGATTTCCGCTGGCGTCGCTGCGACGAGCATCGGGATACCGCCGGGAACGGCCGCGGTGACGCGCTCGAGCAAATCGGCGTGGAGGACGACGAGCTTCGCGCCGCAATCGCGAATGATGTAGCCCGCCTCCTGCGCGGTGAAATGCCAATTGACCGGGACGGCGTACGCGCCGATGAGCGCCGCCGCCTGCGCCGCCTCGAAAAAAACAAAGTCGTTGCGCAGCACCAGCGCCACCGCATCGTCCTCGCCGATGCCGAGCGCCGCCATGCCCGCCGCTGCGCGCGCGGCGCTGGCCACAAGCGCCTCTCGAGACAGCGTGCGCGTGCCGCTGATGAGGAACGACATGCGATCCTCCCGACGCTCATGCTAGCGTTGGCGCGCTTTGCTCGCCATCGCCGCCCCCTCACCCCAACCCTCTCCCACGAGGGGAGAGGGAGCGCACCGAGCACGCTATGCCCCTCGCCCCTTGTAGGAGAGGGAAGGGCCCATCGCGAAGCGATGGGAGGGTGAGGGGTAGAAGCGCACAATGCGGAGCGAGTGGTGCGGAGACGAGGAGGGCACGTGCATGTTCGAAGGCTTCACCCGACGCATGATCCGCACTGGCGGTGCCGAGATCGTCGCGGTTTACGGCGGGAGCGGACCGCCCGTGCTGCTCATGCACGGCAACCCCTTCACGCATCTATCCTGGCACGCGGTGGCGCCGGTGCTCGCGCGGCGCTTCACCGTCGTGTGCACCGACCTGCGTGGCTACGGCGACAGCGCGAAGCCGCCCGGCGGCGAGCGGCACGAGAATTACTCCTTCCGCGCCATGGCGCAGGATCAGGTGGAGGTGATGGGGAGCCTCGGGTTCACCCGCTTTGCCGCGGCCGGTCACGATCGCGGCGCACGCGTGCTCCATCGCATGTGCCTCGATCATCCCGAGCGCGTCACGCGCGCCGCCTTTCTCGACATCCTGCCGCAACATCATCTTCTCAATCACATCAATCTCGGCTTCGCCGTCTTTTCCTATCACTGGTTCTTCATGGTGCAGCCCTATGATTTTCCCGAGCGCCTCATGGGCGCCGATCCCGAATACTTCATTCGCCACAAGCTCGCGAAGACGCCGGCGGGCTTGAGCTTCTTCAAGCCGGAAGCGCTCGCCGAATACATCCGCTGCATCAAGAACCCGGAGACCATCCACGCCATGTGCGAGGACTACCGCGCCACCGTCGGCATCGATCTCGAGATGGACACCGCCAATGTTGCGGCGGGGCGCAAAGTGGAGTGCCCCGTGCTCTTGCTCTGGGGCGCCACCGGCGGCGTCGGCCGGCACCACCGTCCCGCCGAGGTCTGGCCCCGCTACGCGCGCGACATCCGCCGCGCGGTGGCGCTCCCCTGCGGGCACTACCTCAGCGACGAATGTCCGGCGGAGACGGCGGCCGAGATCGAGGCTTTCTTCGCCGAGGAATAGCCGTCCCTTCGCACCGATCCTTCATGTGCTGGTGCGGTGGGCATCGCAAATTTGTTAACCATTTTCCCTCTAAGGTTGTGAAGCGCGGTCTGTTGCCGTTGCCTCACCATCTGAAAGGGAATTTGCATGGTCTATGCCCTCGATGCGGACGCCTCCCTCGCATGCCGTTTTCTTCAGCTCGCCGAGGCCCAAGCCGGCGAAGCCGGTATATCACTTCGTTGTCGACACGACCTGGCCGCGCTCGCGGAGGTGAACCGCGCCAACCGCGACAGCTGGCCGCCGCTCATCCCGCTTCTTGATCCGGCACTCAGTATTCTCACGCCGGAGACAGGACTGTGGATCGAAGCGAGAAACGACCACGGCGAGATAGTCGCATGCCACGCCGCGCGCGCTTTTTTTTGGCCGCGCTCGACGTTCGCCGAGGAGGCTCGCTCGCTGCGCATATTTTATTCGGACCCCGCACCGCACATCGCGCGCGGCGAATACATCGATCTTCCCGACGATGTGCGATCCGGCAAGACAACGGGTCACACAGTGTATATCGGCGGGGCCTGGATACGGCCCGACTACCGGCACTTCGGCTTAACGAAGATATTATCCCGCACTTGCAAAGCTTATGCGGTCGAGAAGTGGGAACCGTCGGTCTTTTGGGGGCTTATCAATAGCACTCACCTTGACTCAGGTGTCGCGCGCGCTTGGGGATCGCTCACCATTTCTCGAGGCGGGTGGATATGCGTCGCCGGTCTCGATCTACCGATCGCCGTGTCATATCAGACGCGCCAGCAGTTCCTCGCCGACATAGCCAAAGACACGCATCAGGGGGTAATCGCGAGCGCTCGCCGAATGGTGACAGTGCTAACGAATTGATCCGATCCCGCTGTCCACGGAATCACGAGGCGGTCGTAGCGTATGCGCAACGCGCCGCCCCTAGACTCGCGCGTCGTTCCTCGCACGGAGTCAAGTTGCGGCTGACCTTTCGCGAGGACCTCGGTGTAGGCGCGGTGGGCCCACGCACCGTACTTTTGGTCGGGTAGTTCTTCGAGATCGCGCCCGAGAAACTTTAACCACTGATCTGGTTCGAGCATTCGCAAATCTGACGGAACACGCTCAAAAATAAATCGCTTAGATTCGCTCTCCTGACGAAGCAAAATCGTACGCGGCTGGTGCCCAGCCGCGACAACGTGGCGATCGAATTGCTCCGGCAAGCGGCCGCGCGAGGATTCCCAAAGGCTCACGAGCGGTTGCAAGCTCGCCAAGCGAGGTTGTGCGAGGGCATCGAGATCAAGTCGCGTCGCGATCCATGGCTCCTGCGGACCGAGCGGCTTGTCGGCAGCGAGCCCTTCTGCGAGCTGCGTGAACGAGGCCATGCTGGCGAAGAGCTCGTGGGTCCAGCGCGCACCGTCGAAAACCGACAAGACCATGCGCGCCGGCATCTGCTCGAGCGCCAGGATCGCAGCGAGGAGTCCACGCTGGGTGAACTTCCCGGCGCGGAGCGCGATCTCGACGCCAGTGGGACGGCGTCGCACATGGATGAAGCCACGCTCGCGCACGGCGAAGGATGCGAGCGACAAGTCGGCGGGGTAGCGGTAGCCGTAGTGACGGGCGAGGACTGGCGTCGACCAGATCCGCCCTCGCTTGTCGACCAGCATCTCCTGCATCGGCGCGATCCCCCTCAGCGACGGGGAATGTCGGTAAATTGCCGGGCCAGGGTCAAGAGGCTGTCGCGCGCGTCGCCGCGCTTGATGCGGCGGAAGCTGCCGACGAGCTCCGCCTCCTCGGAGGAGAGCGAGGCGGCTGCGTCCGTCGCCCAACCATCGTCCTCGGGCACGAAATAGCTGATCGGCTTCTGCAGGACCTTGGCGGCGGCGACCAAACGGCCGACACTCAAGCGGTTTTCGCCGGATTCGTATTTTTGGATGGCTTGGAAGGTGAGTCCGAGCTCGCGCCCCAGCTCTTCCTGCGTCATGCGCACATCGAGCCGCGCTTCGCGCAGTCGCCTTCCGGCAAACACGTCGAGCGCGGTGGCGCGGCCTTTCTTGCCGCGCCGCTCGACCCCAACCTCGTTCTTGGCCCCCTCGCCCATGCCTCCCCCCGTCGCCGTTTTTTTATGAGACTGCGCCAGTCCGAGGCGCCCCGCAATTTTTTATTGCTCACTCCGACGAATCGATCAAATCAGCCCGCAACAGGACCGAAGGCGCTCGTAAAACGGAATTTGCCGATCCTATTTTCTACAAAAAAGAGAATTGCAGATACGCGAGACAAATTCCCGGCGTTTGCGCTAAAATCGACACACTCGGCGGGAGGGCCGGCCATGCGGATCTATACGGTAACGAAAGAGAATCGGCCACTGGCGGTGGTCCGCGCCAGCGATGCGGCCGACGCCATCGATACGGCCCTGGCGCTCGCGGCGCTTGATCACCGCGACGGCCTCGAGGTTCGCGAGCCCAATGATGCCGAGATGGTCGGCTGGCTCGAGCGGCGCGACGACTACGTGCTGACGGAGCAAGTGGGCGCGGGATGAGCCTGCCGCGGCGGCGCGCGCCAATGCCGCGGCTCCTTCGATCAATGTGGTTGGTGCTCGCTCTGGGCGCCTTTCCGGCTGCCGCCGTGGCGGCGGAGCCCCTCAAGATCGGCTTCGGCATGGCGCTCACCGGACCGCTCGCCGGCACCGGCCGCGCCGCGTTGCTCGCGAGCGAGATGTGGGCCGCCGATCAGAACGCGAAGGGCGGCCTGCTGGGCCGGCCGGTCGAGCTCGTCTATTACGACGATCAAAGCAACGGCACGACCGTTCCCGGGCTCTACAGCAAGCTTCTCGACGTCGACAAGGTCGACCTCATCGTCTCCGGCTACGCCACCAACATGATTGCGCCGCTAGTGCCGATCGCGATGCAGCGCGGCCTCGTGCTGGTGAGCCTCTTCGGCCTCGCCGTCAATCAGCAGTTCCACTACGGCCGCTATTTCCAGATCGTGCCGAGCGGCGACGATCCGACGCATGAGTTCTCGCGCGGCTATATCGACGTGGCCATGAGCATGACGCCGCCGCCCCGCACCATCGCGCTCGTCGGCGCCGATGCCGAGTTCGGCCGCATCGCCGTGGATGGTGCGCGCGACAACGCCGAAAAGCATGGGCTCAAGGTCGTCTACAGCCAGCGCTATCCGCCCGCCACCGTCGACTTCGCGCCGGTGATCCGCGCGATCCAAGCGGCTGAGCCCGATATCGTCTACGTCGCGTCATATCCCGCCGACACCGTGGGCATCATCCGTGCCGCGAACGAGGCCAGGCTCAAGGCGCGAATGTTCGGCGGCGGCATGATCGGCCTGCAATACGCCGCGGTGAAGCAGCAGCTGGGTCCCCTCTTGAACGGCCTCGTTTATTGGGATGTCTTTGTGCCGGCGCCGACGATGAACTTTCCTGGCCTCGCCGATTTCCTCGCCCGCTATCAAGGGAAGGCGGCGGAAGCGGGCGCCGATCCGCTCGGTTTCTATACGCCTCCCTACGCCTATGCGCGCATGCAGGTGCTGACGCAGGCGATCGAGGCGGTGAAGAGCCTCGATCAGGCGGCGATCGCCGCATATCTCCACAAGACGCGCTTCAGCACCGTGGTAGGCGACATCGCCTTCGGCGAGAGTGGCGAGCCCAGCGACCCGCGTGCGCTCTTCGTGCAGTACCGCGGCATCGCCGGCAATGATCTCGAGCAATTCAAGCGCCCGGGAACGCAAGTCATTCTCTACCCGCCCGCCTACAAAACGGGTGATTTCGTCTATCCCTACGCCGGGCAGCCCTGAACAATGACACGCACCGCCGCGCCGGCTTCGTTGCGCTTCAGCCATGTCGGCCTCTTCGTCACGGAGATGGCGCGCATGGCCGATTTCTATACGCGCGTCCTCGGCTTTGCCGTCACCGACGAGGGCAAGCTTGGTGAGAGCCGCCTCACCTTCTTGAGCCGCGATCCCGCCGATCATCACCAGATCGTCTTGGTCGAGGGACGGCCTGAAGGCCTTCCCGACCGCATCGTCAATCAAATCTCGTTCCGCCTCTCAAGCCTCGCCGACCTCCAACGCTTTTACCG
Source organism: Allostellaceae bacterium (assembly GCA_035945115.1). Classification (GTDB taxonomy): domain Bacteria; phylum Pseudomonadota; class Alphaproteobacteria; order ATCC43930; family CGMCC-115725; genus DAHUYF01. The sequence goes on along the minus strand of DASZAN010000032.1, from coordinate 7,407 downwards.
CCGCGTGCGCGAGGAGGCGCCGCGCGAGCTCGTCGCGGTGAGCCACGGCAATGCCTGGTCGATCTATTTCCGCGACCCCGAAGGGAACCGCATCGAGGTCTTCACCGACAGCCCCTGGCACGTACCGCAGCCGGTGCGCGAGCCGCTCGACCTCGATCAGCCGGAAGCGGACATTCTGCGCGAGACCGAAGCCTTCTGCCGCACGCGGGCGGGCTTCAGGCCGATGGAAGAATGGCGCGCCGAGATCGCGCACAAAATCGCGGAGAGGACTGGTCAGTCGTCCTCGGACTCGTAATGCGGTGAGGCACGTCGCCCTCACCCTCTCCTTCTCCCGGCCGAGGACGCGGACAGCGCCACGCTCCCCGCTTTTTCTTCACAGTCAACCGTCTTACGGGCGGATTTCCGACGGTGCAGATCAAGCGCCACGCAACAGCCAACAACGGCAGCTATCGAGGGGACAGGAGGAGAAGCGCCAGGACCGCGAACCGTTCCTTCGTGACCCAGTCCGTCTTTGTTCCAAGCCACACTCGACGGCAGCTATGGGCGGTATAGCGCCCGCCAATGATGGACGCCAACAAACGCCTTTCATACGGCGAACCGTATTCATCGGTCGGAGCGACTGAGCAGAGCGAACGCGAGTGCGGCGAGACCAAGCGTACACGCAGAAACCACCGCGAAGGCCGTTGTGTAGGCGAGCGGGTCGTTTCGCTGCAGCAGAGCGCCAATCAACGCGATCCCGAACGCGAAGCCGATCTGTCGCATCGTCACGCAGATTGCCGATGCCGTCGCCGCGCGATCGGGCGGCACGGCTGAGACGGCCGCAGCCGTGATTTGTGCGTTGAACACGGCGCAGCCAGCGCCGCCGACAAGTAGTGCGCCGACAACGGCCCAAATGGCCAGTGGCGCGCTGAGGTCGCGTGCCGCAAGTGCGAGCAAGAGATCAGCTCCGCCCACGATCCCAAGCCCGCCCGCGAAATACCAGCGCGCCGGCAGCTTCACGGCAAGCTTTGCGCCGACCGACGGCACCAGGAACATGGGAACCGTTAAAGCAGTTAGCAGCAACCCTGTGGCACCTGGACTGAGCGTCATGGGCCCTCTCGCCATTTGCGGCAAGTGGACGAGCAGGGCCCAAAAGCCAATCGAGCCTGCGATCGGGACAAGACACATCGCCGCAAATCGTGACGAGCCGAACAGCGCAAAGTCGAACGCGGGCGCGACGTGCCGCCGCTCCACCAAGATGAAGAGCACCAAGGCGGTGATACTCGCGCCAAGCACGGCGGACATTGAGATGGCGCCCGATCCCGCAGGTCCATGACCAGCCAGCATGAGGAACGCGAGCGACCCGACGCACACTGCGAGAGTGGCTGGCCCGGCCCAGTCCAATGGAACATGCGGTTCAGCACGAGCTTGGTCGCTCGCAGTGCGACAAGTCAGCAGCACCAACGCGACGCAAATCGGTATGTTGATCCAAAATACCCAAGGCCATCCAAACACCGCCGCAATGAGTGCGCCAAGCGGCGGCCCGGCTACCATAGACGCGCCGACTACTGTCCCCCATATGCCGAATGCCCAGGCCCGGCGAGGACCGGGATAAGCGGCCGCAAGGAGTGCCGACGCAGAGGCCGTCAGCGCAGCACCGGCAACCCCTTGCAACACGCGCCAAGCCAATAGGCTGGCAAGGGTGGTCGTAGTCGCACACAAAACCGCCGCTAAGGCGAAGAGAACTGCGCCGGTTATGAACAGGCGCCGTCGCCCATAGCGATCGGCCACGGGCCCCGCCAACGGGAGCGCGAAGATCAACGCCAGACTGTAAACGTCGATGACCCAGGCTTGGTCGGCAACCCGCGCGGAAAGGCTCGACGCAATATCCGGCAGCGTCGCTGATAGAGCCGTGAGGTCGAATTGGAATAAGAAGCCGCTCACACACGCGGCGAACAGGGTCGATAGGGCGCCGGCCGAGTTCAAATGTACGGGAGTCGGTCCCGCCGGCCCGTCCAATGGGGGCTGAGGCGCGCTAGTCCGCTTTGTCGATGGAGGGTTCGGCATGCCGCCGTCATGCCTCACATCATCGGGCTATCGCGAATGATCGTTCCTCAAAAGGGCATGAATCTAAATCATGCTCCAGGAGGAACTTTTCGATGATCCGACGCTTGCCGCCATTCGGCCCGCTGATTGCATTCGATGCGGTCGCTCGCCACCGCTCCGTTACACGCGCAGCCGACGCGCTGGGTGTCGCGCAGAGTCCAGATAGTCATCAGGTTCGCCGTCTTTGAGGACTTCCTTAGCTTGCAACTTTTGACACGGCTCAATCCCGACGTCGAACTGAGTGACGATGGCGCGAGACGAGGCGGCACCAAGGATGACGACGACGTCGCCGCTCCAGTCGCGATGGCTCCCTTCCAGCAGGCTCCAGACGAGACCGAGCACGCCGAGCGCGGCCATGAGCATCGAACCCGCCGCGTGGCGACAAGCCGCGGCGCCACGCTGCTCCTCGAGGTGGACCAGTGAGCCGGCGAAGAGGACGAGGCAGAGGGGTGGGTTGATCCAGAAGATGGCCTGCCAGCCGAGCCGGGCCCGCGAGGAGTCCGCCGCCGACGGGACCGGCGATCATGGCGATGCTGCTGATCGTGCCGAGGCCGGCAAACGCCCGAAGCCGCTCAGCGCGCAAGCAGCGCGAGCGCCGCACAGGTGAGGAACGCCGCACCACCACCCTGTGCCGCGCGCCATGTCCAAATTTCGACGCCGCTCGTCGCGAGAGCGCAGCCGACCAGGCCAGTGCGAAGATCGTCAGACCCGCGAGGATCGCGCGGCGACGCCCGCAACCGTCGGCCAAATATCCGGCCGGCAGAAGTGCCGCGGCAAACGCAAGGCTGTAGGAATCGGCGATCCACGCGCCGCCGGCGGCATCGAGCCGCAACGCGCGGCCGATCGTCGGCAGCGCCGCGGCGAGCGCCGTGACATCGAATTGGCTCAGAAAGGCGGCGAGGCCGAGCACGATAACGGCGGCCAAACGTCCGCGAAGGATTGCGCGTTCACGACTGCCCTGCCATCGCCCGCCAGTGTCGGCGAGAACCGCGCGGACACTCAAATGATGACATCGCCCGAGCGCATGAATTATTTTCATCGCATGTCCAATCTTCCGCCCTTCGCCCCGCTGATCGCGTTTGACGCGGTCGCGCGTCATTTGAGTTTCACCCGCACCGCCAACGAGCTTGGCTTGACGCAGAGCGCCGTTAGCCATCGCGTCAAGCGGTTGGAGCGGCATTTCGGCATGCCGTTGCTGCAGCGCCTCAATCCGGGACTGGCGCTCACCGCCGGTGGCGCTGCCGTGGCCGCGCGCTTGAGCGAATTATTCGACGCGATGGCACGTCTCGACGGGCTCGCAAAGGCAAGCAAGGCGGTATCCGCGCTGCGGAGCGGCGCCTCCGCTTCGGTCTCCGGCTGGTGGCTCGCCCGACGTGTCAGCGAATTCGTCAAGAAGAATCCGGACGTCACCGTGGCACTGCTGCCGCTTGAGAATGACGAAGCGGCGCGAACGCGAGATATCGACCTGACGCTCCTCTGGGTCGGACGCGAGGAAGCACGCGCCAGCTCGACGCAAATCCCACTGTTTCGCGAGCAGGTCTTTCCCGTCGCGAGTCCGCACTTGGTTGTGACAACGCCGATCGATCCCGCCGCACTTGCCGATTTGCCGCTCATCCACAAGGAGGAGCGACAAACCGTCGGGCGTCGCCATGACGCCGGCCCGGAATGGCGATGGTCCACCTGGTTCGAGCAGTGGCGGCTGCCGCGGCGGACATCGTCACGGCCTCGCGACCTCCATTGCGGCGATATCGGGACCGCGCTTTCCGCTGCCGTTGCCGGCATCGGCGTGGCGCTTGGCCGGTCGCTGCTGGTCCATGACGCCATCGCCGAGGGACGGTTGAAGCCCGTCCTCACAGATAACCAACGGCTGCCGTCATCCAAGGTGCATGTCCTGCGGTGGTCGCCGGCGCTGATCGGCGACCCACGTCGCGCGAGATTGGTGTCGTGGCTCCGTAAAGCGGCAATCGCCAGCTCAACCGATGATGCTAACGCCGGTCCACGCTGAGCGGGCCCGCACCGCGGGTGAAAAGGACGAGAAAGCCGCCGATGAGGGCGATGTCCTTCCAGAAGTGGATGAACTGATTGCGCATCGCCGTGGGGTCGGTGATCGTCCAGTAATTGTGCGAGAGGAAGGCGGCAAAAAGCGTGAAGACGATCATCAAGAGCGCTGCGTAGCGCGTCTTGAAGCCCAAAAGGATGGCGAGACTGCCAAAGAATTCGACGGCGGCACCGACCACGGCCCAAGCCATCGCCGGACCGGGGAGGCCTTTCGTGGCGAGCACACCGGCAAAGCCCGCGATATTGGTGAGCTTGCTCCAGCCGCTCGGCAGATAAAGCGCCGCTAGCGCAGCACGCCCTAACAACAGGATCGGCGCTTCGCCACGGCGGGCGACCGCATCAATACTCGGCACTGCTGCCTCCTCGGGCCGCGCGACGGATCTGCAAGGTTGCAATGCCGCACGCGCCGATACATTCACAATCTCTCAAGTTTCCGTGAGGACCCCCTGCTCATAGCCCTTCGGGCGAACCTCCATCTCGCCGAGCCGATGCGATATTGTACCGAGGGTGGGAGCTCACCTTGCCGAGGAGGCGCCGAGATGTTGAGCGGCACGCATCGATATTTCCTGCAAGAGCGCGTCATTTACGGCCGGGCCGCCGCGGACGCGGTGGCCGATGAGGTCGAGGGCTCCGGCGCGCGGCGCATCTTTCTGACGACGACGCGGTCGCTTGCCGGTCGCGATGCCCTGCCGGCGCAGATCGCGGCCAAGCTCGGCGAGCGCCATGCCGGGACATATGCCGACATTTCCGCGCATTCGCCGCGCGAGGCGGTGATCGCGGGCGCCGGCGCGGCACGCGATGCCGGCGCCGATCTCTTGGTGGCGGTGGGCGGCGGCTCGGTGATCGATGCGACAAAGGCGATGCTGCTTTGTCTGTGGCACGGGCTCACGACGGTCGACGCGCTCGATGCCCATCGTGGCTGGCGCGGCGCCGATCCGAGCCGTCGACCGCCCGGCATGGAAAAGGCGATTCGCCTGGTAGCGGTGCCGACCACCTACTCCGCCGCCGAATTCACTTACATCGCCGGCGTTTCCGACAAGCGGCGCATGGTCAAGGAGGGCTTTGCCCATCCGCTCTTCGTGCCGCAAGCGGTGGTGCTCGATCCCGCCGCAACGCTCCCAACGCCGCTGCCGCTTCTGCTCTCGACCGGCATGAAGGCGGTCGATCACGCGGTGGAGCGGCTTTGCGCGCCGCAAACGAGCCCGTTCTCGGATGCGACCGGCGGCGAGGCGCTCCGACTGCTGACGCGCGCGCTGCCCGCGATCAAAGCAGCGCCGCAAGAGCTGGCGCCGCGGCTCGAGGGACAGCTCGGCATGTGGCTCTCGATCACCGGCGCCGCCTCCGGCATCGGCGTCGGCGCGAGCCACGCCATCGGCCACACGCTGGGCGGCTCCTACGGCGTGCCGCACGGAATCACGTCGTGCGTCACCTTGCCGGCGGTGCTGCGCTGGAACGCCGCCGCGAACGCCGCCCGGCAACGGCAGGTGAGCGCGCTCCTGGGCGACGCCGACCGAGCCTTGAGCGAGATCGTGGCGGACCTCGTCGCGCGTCTCGCCCTGCCGCAGCGACTTCGCGAGGTCGGCATCAAGCGCGATGATTTCCGCCCCATCGCCGAGCACACGATGCACGACCCGCCAGTCCGCGCCAATCCGCGGCCGATCAAATCGGCCGATGATCTCATCGAGATCCTCGAGCTCGCCTGGTAGTGCTCACAACGCGAGGCGGAAGGCGTCGCCGTCGCGCACCACGCGGCCGGCGGTGGCGCCGGCGAAATGCGTGCCGATGACGAGGGTGGGCGTGTCCGCGAGTGCGGCGAACATGTCGCGCCGGGTGCGTTCGGCTTGTCCCGCATCGTGATCGGCGGCCGATGACCAGTCGAGCCGCGCCATCTGGCAGGGATGATGGATGAAGTCTCCGGTGATGAGCGCCGTCTCGCCGCGCGAGGAAATGCGCACGCTCACGTGGCCGGGCGTATGGCCCAAGGTTGGCACGAGGCTCACCTCGTTCGCCACGCGATGATCGGTGGCGACGAGATCGACGAGCCCAGCATCGAAGACCGGCTGTACGGAGTCGGCGAAGACCGCGATATGGCTCTCGTTGTCGCGCTGAGTTCGCCAATGCTCGAACTCGACCCGGCCCATGAGGTAGCGGGCGCGCGGGAAGGTCGGGACCCAGCGTCCCTCCACCAGCATCGTGTTCCAGCCGACATGATCGACATGGAGGTGCGTCGAGAGCACCGTGTCGATCGACTCGCGCCGAAATCCCGCCGCGGCGAGGTCCTCGAGAAAGCGCCCCTGCATATTGTTCCACCACGGCACGGCGCGGTTCTGCTTGTCGTTGCCGATGCAGGTGTCGACGACGATGCGTCGGCTGGGCGTCTCGACCAGGAGCGCGTGCACGCTCATCTTGAGCCGGCCCTCTTCATCGGCGAAATGCGGATAGAGCCAGGGGATGTCGCGCACCGCCTCGCGCGTCGCCTGCGGCAGGATGAAGCGGCTGCCGCCCGTCGCCTCGAGCTCGACGAGCTTGGTGATGCCGACCTCGCCGACGCGCCATTTCATTTGCCGTCTCTCCAACTTCTATCGCCGTGGCGCCCCCTCACCCTCCCCTCTCCCCGAGGGGAGAGGGTAAGATACGCGCCGCGCGTCCCCTCTCCCCTCGGGGAGAGGGACAGGGTGAGGGGGATGTCACCGCGTCCCTCTCTCAGGTTAGCACGACGGGACATCTCAGAAGGCGAGGCGGACATGGATCTGCAACTCAAAGGCCGCGCGGGCGTGGTGACCGGCGCCAGCATGGGGATCGGGCGCGCCATCGCGCGCGGGCTGGCGGCGGAGGGGGTTCGGCTTGCCGTGGTGGCGCGGCGACGGGCGTTGCTGGAGGAGTTGGCCGGCGAGATCAAAGCCGCCGGCGGCACGGCGCCCACGATCATCGCGCAAGACATCATGGCGGCGGACGCCGCACACCGCATCCGCGACGCCGCGCTCGCCGCCTTGGGCGGCGTCGAGATACTCGTCAATTGCGCCGGCGGCAGCCGGCCCTTGCCGATCGATGCCGGCGAGGAGCGCTGGGAGGAGGCGATGACCCTCAATTTCACCCGCCAGCGCCAGATCGCGCATGCCCTCCTGCCGCAGATGATCGAGCGGCGCTGGGGCCGCATCGTCAACATCACCGGCAAGTCGGAGCCGGAGGGGCTCAACGCCGCCTTCTCGGCCAAGGCGGCGATGCACGCCTGGGCCAAGGGGCTGTCGCGCGAAATCGGCAAAT
>DASZAN010000031.1:0-1568 GCA_035945115.1 Allostellaceae bacterium | reverse complement strand
CGGATAACTAGCATGGTGATCGATGCCGCGGTTGCGGCTGCCATGTTGACCGTCGCGGCTATTGTCGTGCCGGCGCGGTCTCTCCCAGCACCGCCAGCACCGAGTCTATTGTTCTTCGATACGTGGCCCGACGATTGCGCCAACCTACACGGCCAGGCGCAGACCGGCATGCGGGGTGCGTTCGGAATCTTTGCGGCCGCGGCGGCTCTTGCCGGCGGTATCTTGGCACTCCAGCCTGGCGCCGGATCAGTTTCGATCCACTCCCTGCTCGTGACTATCGTCGGCGTTGTAGGCACGGTTCTGGTCGGTCAGCAAGGTGCCGCTCTGTGGGAACGCGGGGCTGTCAATCGGCGGGCGGAATGGTTGCGCCAGGCCGAGGCTGCAAAGTATCGTGTGACCACCACGGCACCCACGACAGCGTCTAGCGAGTCTGCCGTCTCACCGAGCAACGAGCCGGGCGCAGAGCCCAAACCTCGCGCTGACCCTAACTTCTGGCAGAAGCTGGTCCGAAAAGATTCCTGGAAATGACGGAGGACAAGATCGCCGCATCGCTGGACGTGGCGGAACGGCGCGTAGCCCGTGAGCTTGAACCGGAGCTGCGCGACCATCTGCGTTTCACGACTACTGTTTTCAACCTAATAGGCACGCTGACGTCGCACGCGCCCAAGGAGGCGAAAGAGCCGACAGGTTCATTGCCGCTATCCCTGCAATCGGCCATCAAGTTGTTACTTCGATTAGCGAAACGACCTGCGCTGCACTGAACTGCTCGCGATCCACGGTTATCCCTTGCAAGCGGCCACGTTAGCTGCGTCAATTTATGAGGTTGCTTTTACCGTAGCCTACATCGGCAATGACGATCAACTCGCCCAAGCCTGGGCCGAGCACCGCGATCCCACCAAGCCGTTTCTGGACGCTTGGTCGGGACTTGGCGATTACCCCCATGGCCTATCGCCTATCGGACAATTGCCTAGAGTGGCCTCGATTGGAAGAAGAACGCCGAAGTCCAAGTCCGCGTGACGCCTTCACACCCGCCCTTGCCGAAGCGCGAGCATGGGCTGGTTCTGATAAGCGGAGAACTGATGCGGCAGAGGATATCGCCCACATATGTTGATGAAATCGCTCAACCAGAGTAGGCTCAAGTGACGATGCGGAGATCGCCGAAGGCGGCGGGGTCGGTGGGGCGTGTTCTCGGCGAGCATTGAAGTGGGCAGCGACGGCTGGTGTACCGCCTGGGTCCCAGAACTGCCGGGATGCTTTGTCAACGAACCATCTGAGAAGGCCGCGCTCCGGACCCTACCCAAAGCGATCCTCGCCTACCTTCGATGGTTGAGGCGTCACGGGCAGCGGACCGGGCCGCCAGGAGCGGTTGCGGTGCGCGTCGTGGAACGGCACCAGCGAGCGAAACCAATGCGGTGGGGGAACTATGAGGTCCGACACGCGTTTGAGCGGCGCCCGGTCACCCGCACCGAGCTTACGCGCCTCCTCCGATGGATGCGCCTCATGCGGACCGACACAATGCAACTGCTCGATCTCCTGCCTCCCGACGGACTGAACTGGTCGCGCCCTGG
>DASZAN010000030.1:0-3446 GCA_035945115.1 Allostellaceae bacterium | reverse complement strand
GTCTAAGAGCCGATCCAAGAAGTTGGGATTCAGGAGCAATAAGCTGACCTGGTCAAGCGTCGGAGCATGATGCGGATCATGGCGAGGCGGACGAAGGCGGCGGCGGTTCGCGCGTAGCGCTCGAAGTCGCGCGCGAGGCGGCGATTGCGACTGATCCACGCCAGCGTTCGTTCAACGATCCAGCGTTTGGGTAAGACGACGAAGCGGTGAAGCTCGTTGCGCTTGACGATCTCCAGCGTCCAGGTGCCGCTCTTGGCAATGGCGACCGCCGCTTTTGCGCCTTGGTAGCCGGCATCGGCGAAGATGCGCTCGATGAACGGGAAAAGGCGGCGCGTGCGATGGTCGAGGACCAGCCGCGCGCCATCGCGATCCTGCACATCGGCCGAGTGGACGACGACGTTCAGCAAGAGGCCGAGCGTGTCGACGAGAATATGCCTCTTGCGGCCCGTGATCTTCTTGCCCGCATCAAAGCCCTGCGGGTCGAGCGCAGAGCCCCTTTTTGAGCGGCCTTGGCGCTCTGGCTGTCGATGATCGCCGCGGTCGGGCTCGCCTCTCTGCCTTCGCGCTCGCGCGTGGCGATGTAGAGCGCGTGATGGAGGCGCTCCAGCGTCCCGTCCCACTCCCACAGCATGAAGTAATAATGCGCCGTGCTCTTCGGCGGCAGATCCTTCGGCAACGCCTGCCACTGGCACCCGGTCGACAGCACGTAGAAAATCGCGTTCAGAACCTCGCGAACGTTCACCTCGCGCCGTCGCCCGCCGCGCTTGGCCGGCGGGATCACGGGTTCGGTCAGCGACCACTCGACATCGGTCAGATCGCTCGGATAGCGCAAGCCGCGCCGGTCCGCCGCGCGGCGATGTTCTGGCTTCCACATCGAGCACCCCTCAGCAAAGATCCGGGTGCCACACAAGGAATCACAAACGATTCTCCCGACTCAACAACTTTCTGGATCGGCTCTAAGTCAGTGAAGACCCGAGCAGCGCGCGCAACTACACGTACCGACGACGCCGCGCTCGAGGCAGGGCAACGCCCCTGGATCTTGCTGCCTGGGACTGATCCCGAGTCCAGCGGCCGCTCCACTCTCGCTAAGGAAAAGACGCTAAGTAGGGGTCGACTGATTGCTTGCTTTACCAATCAAAAAGAGCCGGTCGAGCTCTTCTCCTTTTCTGCGTCTCGCCTGACGGCGCTCGAGATCGAGCAAGGCGCGTCGCAGCGAACGCTGAATGCTCGCTTCATATCGAGAGAGCTTCGCCAGGTCATCACGTTGGGAGGAGAGGCGCGTATAGACGATCTCGATGTCATTCGCCAGCGTCGGTCCGGTGGGCGCCCAAAGTTTGCGCGCTTTACTGAACATACCAGTCTCGATTCGGTACACACGCCGAAGCCGCCATGCGCAAATGACGGCGCGTTCTGCCAGTTGCGCTTCCATCGCGCCCTCCGGGCGCAATACCCGCATCAACTGACGATGAAATCGGCGAAAATCGGCTTCTGTTTCATCAAAAACGGTGACGTGCTGGGCAGTCAGTCCGTGCCGCAGCGCATTCATCCTCGAGCTGCGTTTGCCCTGCGCCGTGCGGGGTCCCGTGCTCCGCCGCGCATTGCGGCGATTGGCTTCGATTTGCAAATTTGATGTCATCGACGATCACTCCGCCACGGCCGCGACGGGGTCTCCCGCCGCGGGTGCGGCGGCATTCACCGGCTCCGCGCCTCCAATGGGAGGGACACCGTTGATCGCTGGTGCTGCCCCGGTGCCCTGATCCAAATCATTACGACTCAATTGCCAAAGCCGCTTCGCCTCGATAAGCGGATCGGTGCCATGCACCTGCCACCAGGTCTCTTCCGAGCCGCTGTCATGCAGCGAACGGTGATGCAGGAAGCAGAGCGGCACGGTGAACTCGTCGCTGACCTTGGCACCCATCGCGCGCGGCTGGGCAAAGCGGATGTGGTGGGCATGCGATGGTGATCGACCACAGACGATACAGGGCTGCGTGGCAACGAACTGCAAATGCTCGGCGTCCCGAAGCCGCTTTGGACTGGCCAGCGGAAGTTCCGGCGTGCCGGGGTCGCCCCGGTGTGGTTCGGCGGAGCGCTTGCCTGCGCCGTTGAGCCGCTCGACCCGCTGCTCGTAGATCCGTTGCAGCACGTCGGCGTAGTGCGTGCCATTCGCGGTTTTGAGATCGGGCTAGGCGGTTCGGAGATGTCGGATCGTCGGTGCATTGCGCGCCCAGATCGCCTGTAATCGATCGAGCGTCGGCGTCCGCTCGAGCAGCTCCCGGAACGCACCACAATAGGTCTCAGGGAGCTCATATCGGCTCAGCACCGCCCCCGTCCCCGAGAGCAGCACCCAGTAGATGCCGACGGCGAGGCCGTTGCCGTTCCGCCGCCGACGCACACCGTTCGGCTCTTTGTCATAAAGCGCCAGGCCAAAGAGATTGCCGAAGGTGGCGAGTGCTCGTTTCGTCGCGTCGGTCTCAGCTTCCTTGAGCGCGCTTTCATGGGCATCGCCGAGCGTCGCGCCGGTGCCATGTCCGACGCCACTCCCTTCCCGGCAGACGATGGTGTCGCCGGCCCGCACCCGGATCCTCACCCGCGCCGCATAGGCGCACGCCTTGGGCTCACGTTTCCCGTCTTGCCAGATGCATTCGGCCATGACCGTCTCGCGGTCCCATCCTTCGAAGCCGAACACCCGGTTCGCTTCGGCAATCGCATGCCAGCCCTCGATATAAGAGAGCGTCTTCCCCCGCTCCTGCCGGGTCTTGACGACCTTCTCGTCGAGCTTGCCCGAGAGCAGCCTTACCTGCGCTTCGGAGAACGGCATTAGCGGGTCCTCACCGCAAGCGTGGTGGAGCCCCTTCCGAGTGCGGCACCGGCCACGACTTCACCGGCTTCGAGGGTCGCCAGGAGCGCCTTGCGGTCGAGCTTCGGCGGCTGCGGCTTCCAGAACGCTTCGGGGATTCTCCCCTCCTCAATGACGATGAGTGCCGGAGGGAGCTCACGCAATGAGGCCGTCAAATCGGGCTCGGTGAGCTTTTTGATGCCGGCCCACTCCATTACCGAGGCGACGAGCCCTCTCTTCTTCTCAGATCGCGCCTCAATGCGCCCGAGCCGCTGGTGCATGTCTGACATCCGTGCCCGAAGTGCCGAGACGAGGGCGAGGTCATCCAGATGAAATCGGAGCATTGCCGCTAAGATGGCGGGAAGTTCGCTTAAACCTTCGAGCGTGTCATTTAAGGCTTCGCCATCCGCGGAGAATTCTCGTCTGAGGTATTCGCGAATGTATTCGTGCAGCGCGAGACTGTTCGATAGTCGACCGTGAAGAACGCGGGTTGGGTGCGATTTAAGCGACCTGAGAGGCAGCGGCTTTCTCGGAGAACACGGCGATCAAGGCGCGCAAAAACTCCGCGAGCCAGCGGAGGAGCAGGCTGAAGTTGTAGCCGGCGGCGGCG
>DASZAN010000029.1:0-101847 GCA_035945115.1 Allostellaceae bacterium | reverse complement strand
TCCGCAAAGCCGCCAAGCGAACCGTCGAGGACACATGGCGCCAGATCGGAACCCTCCTCAGCAGCGTCTCGCCGCAAGAGTGCGCCAACTACTTCCGAAACGCAGGCTACGCTTCAACCTGAATGGATCAGACTCTAGCGCAGCGCCGCCGCGTGCAGCGCGCGCGGCGGCGCTGCGGCGATTTCGCTCACCAGCTTGTTGGTGATGGCCTCGCCGAACGAATTGAAATCCTGGATGACGAGGAGGAAGCCGCCGGGGCCGCCGATGACGTTTTGCCGGTAGTATTCGGGCAAGCCCTCGGGCGGCTGGGTGTGGGCGAAATAGCCGGGATTGGGATGCTCGTTGATGATGGCGAGCCCGTTGATGGTGAAGCCCGCCGCTACCGCCTCGTCGCGCGCATCGGGCGCGGGCCGGCCGGAATTGTTGGTGCCGTCGCCCGAGACATCGATGACGCGGCGCTCCGGGAGAGCGCCGAGCTTCGTTACATAAGCGCGGCTGAAATCGATGGCGGCGCTGATGGAGGTGCGGCCGATGAAGGAACGCGGCGCCGCGAGCAATGTCGCGGCGAAGGCGGCGGCGGTCTCGCCGTCGCGGATCGTCGTCCATTCCGTCACCACCTGCTGCTCCTCGGGCCCGGACCATTCGATGAAGCAGATGGCGATGGCGCCGTTGCGCCCGGCGGCGATCGCCTGCAGCACGCGCGGGTTGGTCACGGCGGCGGCGTAGCCTTGGCGCTGCAGCTTGAACTCGTCGTCGTCGATGCTGCGCGAGACGTCCGCCGCCAGCACCAGGGCGAGATCGACAGTCTCCGCACGAGCCGCAATCGATCCGAGAGAGAGGATGGCGGCCATCGCCGCCGTGATGAGGGCCCGGCCCATTGGCACTTTCCTCGCTAGTGTCGTTGAGCATAGGCCGAGGCGCCGCGCGAGGGAAGGCTGCCGATGCCGCGGCACAGCGCTTTGCGCTATAGCTCGCGCATGACGCCGCGCGATCTTTCGGTCTGGCGCGATCTGCCGGTGAGCGATGCGCTCCCCGCGCTCGCCGATGCGCTCGCGCAAGGGGGCGCCGCCGTCCTCGAAGCGCCGCCCGGTGCCGGCAAGACGACGCTCGTCCCGTTGGCGCTGCTCGATGCACCCTGGCTCGATCGGCAGCGCATCATCATGCTCGAGCCGCGCCGCCTTGCCGCGCGTGCCTCGGCCGAGCGCATGGCGGCAATGCTGGGCGAGCGCGTCGGCGGCACCGTCGGATACCGCACCCGCCTCGACACCCGCGTCGGTCCGGCAACTCGCATCGAGGTGGTGACCGAAGGAATCCTGCCGCGGCTTCTGCAAGACGATCCTGCGCTCGAAGGCGTGGCCGCGGTGATCTTCGACGAATTCCACGAGCGCCATCTCGAGGGCGATCTCGCACTCGCGCTGACGCTCGAGGCGCGGCGCCATCTCCGGCAGGAGCTGCGCCTCCTCATCATGTCGGCGACGCTCGACGGCGCGCGCTTCGCCGCGCTCATCGAGGACGCGGCGGTGATCCACAGTGAAGCCCGCGCCTATCCCGTCGAGGTGCGGTATCTCGAGCGGCCGGCTCCCGACCAGCTGGAAACGGCGGTTGCTGCCGCCATTCGCCGTGCGCTGGCTCGGGACGACGGCAGTGTCCTCGCCTTCCTTCCCGGCGGCGGCGAGATCCGGCGCGTGGCGCGGTTGCTCGAGGAGGCCGGCCTGCCGCCCGACGTGGCGATGGCGCCGCTTTATGGCGATCTGCCGCGCGAGGCGCAGGACGCAGCGATCCGGCCGGCACGCCCGGGCACGCGCAAGATCGTACTGGCGACGCCGATTGCCGAGACGAGCCTCACCATCGAGGGCATCGCCGCCGTCGTCGACAGCGGGCTCGCGCGCGTGCCGCGTTTCGATCCCGCGAGCGGCATGACGCGGCTCGAGACGCGGCGCATCTCGCAGGCTTCGGCCGAGCAGCGGCGCGGCCGCGCCGGACGCACCGGTCCCGGCATCTGCTATCGCCTCTGGCGCGAGAGCGAAACGATGCAGCTTGCCCCGTTCAATCTTCCCGAGATCGTCGAAGCGGATTTGGTCCCGCTGGCGCTCGCCTTGGCGCGCTGGGGCACCGCTGATCCGGCCGCGCTCGCTTGGCTCGATCCGCCGCCCGCCGCGGCCTATGCGCAAGCGCGGACGCTTCTTGCTGAATTGGGCGCGATCGACGCCGCCGGACGCATCACGGCACACGGCCGCGAGATGGCGGCGCTCCCCCTCCATCCGCGGCTCGCGCATATGATGCTACGGGCGCGGACGCACGGCCATGGGCGGCTGGCGGCGCAGCTGGCGGCGTTGCTGAGCGAACGCGACATCGTCAAATGGGCGCCGGGCGCGCGCGACGTGGACGTCCGACTTCGCCTCGATCTCATGCGCGGGCGCGGCGAAGCGAAACATCTGCCGCCCGGACTCTCGCTCGACCGGGGTGCGGCGGAGCGCGTCCGGCAAGCGGCGCACCAAATCGAGCGTCAGCTTCGTCTCGGCGCGGCCGAGCCGATCGATCCGCGTGCCACCGGCCGCGTGCTCGCGCTCGCCTATCCCGATCGCATTGCCGCGCGGCGTCCCGGCGCCATTGGGCAATTCCGCCTCGCTAACGGCAAAGGAGCTGAGCTGCCGACCACAGATGCTCTGGCAGGAGCGGACTTCCTTGCAGTGGCCGCGGTCGATGGCGAGCGGCGCTCGGCACGCATCTTCCTCGCGGCGCCGCTTTCGCGCGCCGAGATCGAAGAGGATTTCGCCGCCGCGATCCAACCGGAAGCGTCGGTTCGATGGGAGAGCCGCAGCCAAGCGGTCGAGGCGCGCCGCCAGCGCCGGCTGGGCGCGCTGGTGTTGGCCGACGAGCCGCTCGCCGACCCGCCGACGGATGCGGTTGCGACGGCACTCTTCGTCGGCATTCGCGAGCTCGGCATGGCCGCCCTGCCCTGGACCCGCGCGGCCGAGAGCCTGCGCCATCGCCTCATGTTCCTCCGGCGGCTCGAGGGCGAAGACGCGTGGCCCGATACTTCCGACGCGGCCCTCCTTGCCACGCTCGAGGACTGGCTTCGCCCGTACGTCGATGGCATCACCCGCTTGGCGCAGCTTGCGCGCCTCGATCTCGCTGGAATCCTCGCGGCCGGCCTCAGTGGCGAGCAGCGGTGGCGGCTCAACGAGCTCGCGCCAACGCATGTGATGCTGCCGAGTGGCGCGCGCGTCGCCGTCGAGTATGGCAGCGGCGATATTCCGGTGCTGGCGGTACGCCTTCAGGAATTGTTCGGCAGCGAGGTCACACCCGCGGTGGCGCAAGGGCGCGTCCCGCTCGTGCTGCATCTCCTCTCGCCGGCCGGTCGGCCGCTGCAGGTGACGCGCGATCTCGCCGGTTTCTGGCGGGGCAGCTATCCCGCAGTGCGTCGCGACATGCGCGGCCGCTATCCGAAACATCCCTGGCCCGAAGATCCGCTGCACGCCATGCCCCCGGCGCGGGGCAAGGGGCGGCGCTGAACGAAACCGTCACGCAACCATAAGGCGAACGCGATCTTTCAAATCGGGGCAGAGGCACGCGACGAGCAGGTATGGCGTTCGCTCGTCGATGGCCCTAATGTCCGCCGCCGCGGCCGACCCACCCGCTGCGGCGTGGCGGATCGTGGCTCGAGCGCGTCGGGGATAGATCCAGGGGACCAATGGCGCATACCACGCTCAACGGCGCACCATCGGCGCGCCAAAAGGCGCAGCAAAATCTGCTCGTCGGCGCACTGGGCGTTGTCTATGGCGATATCGGCACCTCGCCGCTCTACACCATTCGCCAGTGCTTCACCGAGGTAGGCGGCGTCAGCGAGGCCGGGGTGTTCGGCATTCTCTCGCTGATCTTCTGGTCGCTCTTCATCGTCGTCACCCTCAAGTACGTCATCGTCATCATGCGCGCGAGCAATCGCGGCGAAGGCGGCATTCTCGCTTTGACCGCGCTGGCGCTGCGCGGGAGCAGCCCGCATTCGCGGGCACACGCCCTCATCTTGGCCGCGGGCCTGGTCGGCGCTGCCCTCTTCTATGGCGACGGCGTGATCACTCCGGCGATCTCGGTGCTGAGCGCGGTCGAAGGCCTCAAAGTGGCGACCCCGCTTTTCGAGCCGTATGTCATTCCCATCACAATCGCCCTTCTCGTGGCGCTGTTTCTCATGCAGCGCGGCGGGACGGGTCGCGTCGGCGGGCTGTTCGGCCCGGTGACGGCGCTCTGGTTCATCGTCATCGCCGTGCTCGGGGTTCAAGGCATCATCGGCGCGCCGCGCGTCCTTCTCGCGGTCAATCCGTACTACGGGCTGAGCTTCTTCGTCGCCGATCCCTGGCGCGGATTCCTGCTGCTCGGCGCCGTCGTGCTGGCGGTGACGGGCTCGGAAGCACTCTACGCGGACATGGGACATTTTGGCGCCAGCCCCATCCGCCAGGCGTGGCTCTATTTTGTCTTCCCCGCGCTCCTTTTGAACTATTTCGGGCAAGGCGCGCTGCTGCTGAATTCGCCCGAAGCGCTCGAAAATCCCTTCTTCCTCCTGGCCCCGCGTTCGGACTGGGCGCTTTATCCGCTGGTGGTGCTCGCCTCGGCCGCCACCATCATCGCATCCCAGGCGGTCATCTCCGGCGCCTTCTCGATGACGCGCCAAGCGGTACAGCTGGGTTACCTACCGCGGCTCGAGCTGCGCCACACCTCGGAGCAAGAGATCGGGCAGATCTTCGTGCCCAAGGTGAACGTGATGCTGATGGTGGCGGTCATCGCCCTGGTGATCGGATTCCGCACCTCGGACAATCTCGGCACCGCTTACGGCATCGCCGTCACCGGCACCATGAGCATCACCACCGCGCTGGCGCTCGTCTACATGTACAGCGTGCGTCACTGGAACCCGGCGCTCGCGGCGGCGCTCTTCGGCTTCTTCCTCGCCGTCGATCTCGCCTTCTTCAGCGCCAACATGCTCAAGATCGAGCAAGGCGGCTGGTTTCCGCTGGCGGTCGCCGCCATCGTCTATCTGACGATGACCACCTGGCGCACTGGCCGCCAGCATCTCGTCCACGAGCGCGAGCGCGACGCCCTGCCGCTCGAGACCTTCATCGCCAGCATCCGGCCCGACCATCCGCCGCGGGTGCCGGGAACGGCGGTCTTCATGACCGGGAATATCAACAAGATCCCCAACGCCTTACTCCACAACCTCAAGCACAACAAGGTACTGCACGAGCGGGTCGTGCTGATGACCGTGCAAACCGAGGACATCCCGCATGTTGCCGAGGAGCAGCGCCTGGAGATCCGCCACTACGATCAGAACATCCACACCGTGCTCATTCGTTACGGCTTCATGGATCAGCCCAACATCCCGCGGGCGTTGGCGCAATGCCGCGCCATGCAATTTCATTTCAATCTGCTGGAGACATCCTTCTTCGTCGGCCGCGAGAAGATCGTGGCCGGCCACCGCAGCGCCTTCGCGCGTTGGCGCAAGGGTCTTTTTATCTTCATGTCCAATACGATGCTCGACGCAACCGAGTTCTTTCGCATTCCCACCAACCGCGTCATCGAGCTGGGCGGCCAGATCGAGATCTGAGCTAGGGACGCATCCGGCGGACGGCCGGACGCGCCACACCCCCCTGTGGCAAACTTGCGGCGGTTGATCCCGGCGAACTTTGTTCCGTTCTGTCCGTTGGTTCTATGAGCACCGGCCACAATGGCGCCGGGGCTGCACGCTCAGTGAGGAAAGAGCTATGCCCTTCGACGGTACCGGCTACGAAGGCCGCATTGAGGCCCTCGACAAGATGGACAAAGTCATCGATCTGCTGGCCCGCGAGGACCGCTGGTGCAAACAGCAACTGCGGTCCTATGACGGGCGGCGCTGCATCTTGGGCGCCATGATGGCGGCCGATGCGACGATCGCCCTCAAGGAGCCGATCCTGCTGGCGATCAAGCAGGTTACCGGCCGCGACTACCTGCGGATCGAGATGTTCAACGATCACCCGCTGACCACCCACGGGCTCGTGGTTCGCGTGCTGCAGCAAGCGCGCGAGAACGTGCTGAACGGCGTCACCGGGCGTCCGGCCGCGCCCGCTGCATCGAGCACGACCTGGCTCGGATCGTTGAAGCCGCTGACACAGCTGCGCCGGCTCTTCGCCTAGTAGCCGCGCACCGCTGCCACGGCCGAGCCGCCCCGTCGGGCGCGTGTGCCGTGCGGCCCTTGCCTGGGAGGGGCATCCCAGCCATGCGCCCGCCGCGCTTGGCGCCGGCGGGCGCGTGCGCATAATCGCCGGACGGCATCTCGCCGTTCGGGACGGATCGCAAGAATGCGCGCAAGCGCCGGCGCCCAGTCGCGGCTACATTACGCCTGGATCGTCGTCGCTATCAGCTTTATGACCCTGCTGGTGACGGCGGGCATCCGCTCGGCCCCCGGCGTTCTCCTCGTCCCTTTGGAGCACGATTTCGGCTGGAGCCGTGCCACTTTGGCTCTTCCGATCTCGATCGGCTTGCTGCTCTACGGGCTTGTCGGGCCCTTCTCGGCCGGCTTCATCGAGCGCTTCGGTCTCCGCGCCGTCATGCTGACGGCGGTCATCATGTTCGATATCGGCTTCGGCCTCACTCCATTGATCAACGCCGCCTGGCAGCTGCTGCTGCTTTGGGGCGTGCTGGTCGGCTGCGGCACTGGCATGACGGCGATGGTGCTGGGGGCAATCGTTGCCGGCCGCTGGTTCGTGGCGCAGCGCGGCCTGGTGATGGGGCTCCTCACGGCGAGCAGCGCCGCGGGCCAGCTCATCTTCATGCCGCTGCTGGCCGAGCTTTCGGCCGACACCGGTTGGCGACACGCGATCTGGTTCGCCTGCGCGCTTGCGCTAGTGCCATTGCCGCTGGTGATCTTGTTCATGCGCGACCGGCCCCGCGATGTCGGGCTCCGCGCCTATGGCGAGGCCGGCGGCGCGCTTGATCCGGCACCGCGATCGCTACGAGCCAACCCCTTCGCGCTGACGCTCTCCGCGCTCGGCCGTGGCGTGGTGTCGCGCGATTTCTGGCTGCTCTCGGCAAGCTTCTTCGTGTGCGGGGCCAGCACCATCGGCCTCATCGGCACGCATTTCATCGCCGCCTGCGTCGATCATGGCCTCGCCGAAGCGAGTGCCGCCGGCCTGCTCGCGGCGATGGGAGTGTGCAATTTCATCGGCACGACGCTCTCGGGCTGGCTGTCCGATCGCTTCGACAGCCGTCACCTTCTCTTTTGGTACTACGCGCTGCGCGGGCTTTCGCTGCTCTTCCTGCCCTACGCCTTCGATTTCTCGCTCTGGGGTTTGTCGCTCTTCGGCCTCTTCTATGGCCTCGACTGGATTGCCACCGTGCCGCCGACGGTGAAACTCACCGCCAATGCGTTTGGCGCGGAGACGGTCACGCATCAGCTTGGCTCGGCCGCCGCCGCTTACGGGAGCGGCCTGGTGCGCACGCTGTTCGGCGACTATGTCGGCGCCTTCATCGGCGCCGGCCTTCTGTGCTTTGCCGCGGCGCTCTTGGTGTTGCGGGTCGGGGCGCGCTCGCGCGGCGCCGCCCCGCCTGTGCTTGCGCCCGCGGGCGGGTAGAGCCGAGCCTAGGCGGCGAGGGCGCGTCGACGCACTTCAGCGACGCTGAGGACGAACGCGGTGCCGTCCCGGTTGCGCCAGGGTAGCAGGAGGCGATCATAGTAGCTCCAATAGCGATCGCCGCGCGGCTGCTCGATCACCGCGCTGACCACCTGAAGCCGCGGCTTCTCGTCGGCGAGGCACTCGTGGTAGCTGGGCGCCGCCCATTCGGCCAAGCCGCGATCGGGGAGCGTCTGGAGGTCACGACCGATGAGCAGGAACGAGAGGCAGGCCTCGCCGAAGAAGGAATAGCCGGCGCCCATGTGCTCGAAGATGAGCCGACTGCTGCCGGTGGGATTGCGCAGCAGGCACGACCGCGCGTGAACCCCGCAGCGCAGCACCTCCTTCGCAAGGTCGCCGGGCAGCCGACCGTGGCGTGCATGCCAAAGCGAGATCAGTGGTGCAAACCGCGAATAACGGGGGCGGCCGAGATGGCCGAGCGGGCGGGACGACGCCGCATAGAGCGGCCGATATCGCTGCAGGTTTTCGTCCTCGACCGCACGCTCGACGGTGGCGGCGAACTCTGCGAAGTCGTCGAAGACTTCGTGCCAACCGTGCTCGCCATCGAGTCGCGACAGCACGATCTGCTCCGGCCGGCGATCGATGAGGCAATAATAGAGCGAGATCAGCGTCGCCGGCTTCACCATCGCCGGGCGCATCACCGCGCGCAACCGACGCCCTTGCTGCCGAAGGAGGACAAAGCCGTGGTGGCGAACCACATAAGCGGCGACGTCCTCCTCGCCCGCTGCGTGCGGCAGATGGGCGCGGAGTTCTGGCGCACCAAGCGCCCAAACCTCACCCCGATCGTCGATTACCATTGCCGGCAGCACGATCGCATCCGAACCCATGATCCTAAGGGGTGAGGTTATGGCGGTCGCCCTCAACCGGAAAATCACGCTACGGTGATCATGATCGATTTCGCTCACAGCGGGATAACGATGAAAAGAGTGCTAGGCCCTGGCGATAGCCGTTTTCATCGCCGTGCGCGGGAAATAAGATTGCGCCTCGAAGAGTCTTGGTCATGGCCGATCGGCCAACTGGGGGGCCAGCTTGGCTGGAGACAAGACGCATCAGCGCTTTGAAGAGGTGGCGCTGCCGCATCTCGATGCCGCCTACAATCTCGCGCGCTGGCTGACGCGCAATGATGCCGACGCAGCCGACGTGGTGCAGGAGGCGCTCCTGCGCGCTCTCACCTATTTCGATGGGTATCGCGGCGAGAACCCACGCGCCTGGCTTCTGATGATCGTCCGGAACACCTGCTATCGTTGGCTGGAGCGCAACCGTTCAGCGAAAGTGACGCCCATCTCGCCCGAAAACGAAGCGGCGGTGGAGAGCGCCGCGGGACTGGGGGGCGAGCCCCTGCTCGACCCCGAAGCCCTGGTCGGGCGCCAGCGCGACGCGGCGCTGCTCAATGAGCTCATCGAGCAGTTGCCGCCGCTGTTTCGCGAGGTCCTCATCCTGCGCGAAGTGGAGGACCTCGCGTACCGCGACATGAGCGAGGTCTTGGGCGTGCCCATCGGCACCGTCATGTCGCGACTCGCCCGCGCGCGCGGCCTCCTCAAGGAAGCTTGGTACCGGCGGGAGGGCAAAGAGGGCAACGGGGCGCTTCGCTAACCGGCGGTGCCTGGCTTGTGCTTGGCGCGGGGGCGGGCTTAAGTGGGTGCCATGGATGCCGCCGACAACCCAGCCGAGAGCGCCAAGCTGCATGTCAGCACGCTGCTGATCGCGTCCGAGCGGGCACTCACCAACGCACTCGACGAGTTGGGCTTCGCCCAGGATGACGACCGCGTCGTG
The DNA here is from genome assembly GCA_035945115.1 of Allostellaceae bacterium. GTDB lineage: Bacteria > Pseudomonadota > Alphaproteobacteria > ATCC43930 > CGMCC-115725 > DAHUYF01. Next base: position 92,419 of record DASZAN010000029.1, on the reverse strand, counting down.
CAACATGAAGGCCGGCTCGCTTTCTTGACCTGCAGCCATGATTCCGATTGTGACGACCTCTTCGCGCTCATCTCGGAGCTGGCGGCACGCGGCGAGACTTGGGAGCTGCAATTCCGCATCGATACCGGCGAAGGCCGGGCGGTCTTCCAGCGCCTGGCGCGCCACCAATCGGTGGAAGCGGTCGACGCGGAATTGCCGCCGGAGACCGAGGAGACCGGCAAGGAGCTCCCGGTGCACGATCTCGACAGCGATGCCGGGCGCTCGGCCTTGCGCAAGGCGCTCAATCGCGTCGATCCCGCGAGTGCCTTCGCCACCATCCGTTCCGCGCCGGGCGGTCGCGCCATGGCGACGATCCTGCGCCGCAACCCGCGCCGTGCGCTCGCGACCGCGGCGGCCGCCGACGAGGCGGCACTCAGGGCGGCGATCCGCGAGATCCTCCCCAACGTCATGTTCTCGGTGACGATGAAGCCACCGGGCTGAACCTCGGGTGGAATGCTTGCGCCGCGCGAGCGTTTGGGTTGCGCGGCGATGGCAAGCCTCCGGGACGCATGAGACACCCTGTGTCAACCTCACGCGGCGATTTCGAGTTGGGCAGCGGCTTTGTGCTTTGCGGGATCGTAGGCGAGATGGTCCTGCCAAGCGCGCCGGAGGACGCGCACCCAGGCGCGCGCGAGAATACGGATGGCGTGCGGGTGATCGCAGCCGCGCGCTCTTGCGGCGGCATAGATTTTGGCGGCCCAAGCCGAGCTGTGGCGGGAGTTGTCTGCGAAGCAGGTAAGAGCCGCGCGGAGTCTGTGATTGCAGGCCCATCGGAAGACGACCCCGCGGCTTTTGCCGGAGGCGTGGGTGACGGGACAGACACCGGCTTCGGCGGCGAGATGGTCTTCGGTTTGGAAGCGCTCACGCACGTCGCCGATTTCGGTGAGGATTTGGGCGGCGTTGACGCGGCCTGTGCGCGGGAAGGACATGACGATTTTCCCGTCCGGCAGCGCCGCGACGGCATGTTCGACGCGCGCGGTGAGCTTGACGATCTCGGCGATGGTGACGAGGACGGCGGTGAACGCGCGGACCAGTTCGCCTTTCATTTCCGCCTCGGCCTCGCCGGCTCGGCCGGCCGGCGGCGTGCGCAGGCGAGCGAGGAGCTCCGCGGGCGAACGACGGCCGCAATAGCTGTGCTGTGCGAGGAAGGCGGCGAGGCGCTTCTCGCCGAGGCGGACGGCACTTTCCGGCGTTGGGTAGCGCTGCAGGAAGGCGAGTGCGATCGGCGAGTCGATATCGGCGAAGATAGCGGCGGCGCCGGGCCAGAAGCTCTCGAGCAAGCTGCGCAGCTGGGTGGCGAGCGCGACGCGCTGGGTGACGAGGTCGTCGCGGGTGCGCACGAGCGCGCGCAAGGCTTTGATCTCATCGGAGCACGGCCGCAGCGGCCGGAAGCGGTGGCCGTCGGTGCGAAGAATGTCGGCGAGCATGTAAGCATCGCCGGGATCGCTTTTGCCGCCGGCGGCTCGGTATCGCGGCCGGCAAGCCTTGACCACATTGGGATGTATCGGCACGACGGGATGGCCGGCCTCGATCAGGGCATCGACCAGCAAACCCGACGGACGCTCGATGGCAATCGCCATCTCGCCCGGCGGCGCCCGGCGCGCCAGACGGAGGAGCATGGCCTTGATCCCGTCGGCCGTATGCGGCGTCTCCCAATGCTCGACGACGCGGCCGCTGTCATCATCGATGACATAGACGGCATGCGCGCTGCCGCCCCAATCCAAACCCACGCAATAGCCCATAACCAATTTCCCCCAAAATGCGATAGCCTGACCCGAGCCGGGAGATCGTGCGGATCGCTCATTGATAGGCGCTCCGGCCTGCACAGCTTGGCGCTACACCCTGTGGTCCGTTCGAACCTCCCGGCGCCCGCCGCGCGGCGGGTCTCATGCGGGCCGTTCAGCGGCAAGCGACGCTGGCCGTCACGACGGGCGCTCGGGTTGGCGCATGCTACGCCGCTACGCGGCTCCGCACGCACCAACCCGAAGGTGCGCCAATGAGCGAGCGCGACAACAACTTTGACGCCCTGCGCCTCGTCGCCGCGGTGGCCGTCATCTTCTCGCATTCCTTCCTGATCGCCGAGGGAAGCGAGGCGCGGGAGCCGCTCATCTGGCTCACGGGGCGGCAGTCGATCTTGGGGCTCTGTGGCGTCTTCGTCTTCTTCGCAATCAGCGGCTTTCTCGTCACGGAAAGCTATGAACGGACGGCCTCGCCGCTCGATTATCTGGCGAAGCGCGCACTTCGCATCTTTCCCGGGCTCTTCGCGGCGCTCATGGTCTCGGCCTTCGTCTTCGGCGCGCTGGTGACGACATTGCCGCTCGCCCAGTATTTCGCGCGGCTCGAGGTCTATGGCTACGTCGTCGGCAATACGCTGCTGAACCTTAGGATTCACGAACTTCCCGGCACGCTCTTCGTCGACAATCCCGTGGGGCTCGAGATCAACGGTTCTCTCTGGACGCTCCGCTACGAGTTCATGATGTATCTACTGGTGCTGGCGCTCGGCATGCTGCACCTGCTCCGGCTTCGCGTCCTGCTGCTGGTGCTGGCGATCGGGCTTGCCGCGCTGCAATGGTATGCGCTCGACTTTCTCGGCACCTTCGGCTTTCTCCTCGCCTTCTTCGCCATCGGCATGGTGCTCTACAAGCTCCGCGGCAGCGCCGTTTTCGACGGACGGATCGCGCTTCTCGCGCTGGCGGGGTTGGCCGCGAGCATTCCGCTTCGCCAGTTCATTCCGCTCTTTCCCCTTTTCGGCGGCTATCTCGCCATCTATCTGGCCACCTGCCGACGGTTCCCTGTCTTGCGCGCCGCGCGTTTTGGCGACCTTTCCTACGGCCTCTACATCTACGGCTGGCCGGTGCAGGCGATGGTGATCCACGCCATGGGCGGCAAAGCCACGTGGTGGCAGGTCTTCTTGGTCGCGCTCCCCCTGGCGATGCTGGCCGCGTGGCTCTCCTGGCATCTCGTCGAGAAGCATTTCCTCCGCTTGAAGCCGGGCCGTTCCCGGGCGAAACCCTTGGCAGCGCCCGAGCGATCGGCTATGGCGGCGCCATGGCCGTTGAGATTCCCTTCCGCCGCAATCTCGAGGTCGAGTACGGCGCCGTCGCCACGCTGAGCCCGCTCATCCGCCGGGTCGTCGCGCGCAATCCCAGCCCCTTCACCTTCAAGGGCACCGGCACGTACATCGTCGGGCGCGGTCGCGTTGCCGTCATCGATCCCGGCCCGGCGATCGCCGCGCATGTGGAGGCACTGCTCAACGCGCTCGCCGGCGAGACGGTGACGCACATTCTCATCACCCATACCCATGTCGACCATTCGCCGGCCGCGGCGGCGCTGAAGCACATGACCGGCGCCCCCACCTATGGCTTCGGTCCGCACGGCTCAGGCCGCGCCGAGGATCGCACCGGTGTCGGCGGCGTCACCGAAGAAGGCGGCGATCACGACTTTCGTCCCGATCACCCGCTCCGCGACGGCGACGTGGTGGCGGGAGCGGGCTGGCGGATGACCGCCGTCCATACGCCGGGCCACACCTCGAACCATCTCTGCTTCGCGCTCGCGGAAGAGCGCACGCTCTTCTCCGGCGATCATGTCATGGGTTGGTCGACGAGCGTCATCGCGCCGCCCGACGGCGACATGGCCGCCTATATGCGCTCGCTCGAGAAGCTGTTGCACCGTGACGATGCGGTCTATTGGCCGACGCACGGGCCCGCGATCCCCGATCCGAAGCCCTTCGTCGAAGCCTTCATCGCCCATCGCCGCGAGCGGAGCGAGGCCATTCTCGCGCAGCTTGCCGCCGGCGACGAGCGCATCCCGCGCATCGTCGATCATGTCTATCTCGGTCTCGACCCCCGCCTCAAAGGCGCCGCCGCGCGCTCGGTCCTTGCGCATCTCGTCGAGCTCGTCGAGACCGCCCAGGTCGAAAGCGACGGTCCGCCGACGCTTGATGCGCGATATCGGTTACGGCGTTAGCGGTCGGCACCGCTGTTAGGGTGCCTTCCCTTCACCGTCATTCCTGCGCAAGCAGGAATCCAGGGCTAGACTAGACGTCCATCGCTTGCCCTGGGTCCCTGCGTTTCGCAGAGACGACGGGAGGGAATGTTTGGTCCGAACGAGCGCTTATTTGGGTCCTCGGCCGAACTGCCGACGAAGCTCGGTCTTGGCACGCTCGAGCTTGCGCTTCTGCGTCGCCGGAAGATTCTTGCCCGCGCGGTTGATGTAGAAATTCAGCATCGACATGGCCGATTGAAAGGGCGTGCCCTTTCGCCGCTTGCTCCGCTCTGCCGAGCGCTTCAGCGACGCGGCGATGCGTTTGGGGTCGGGGGCGCGGAAAATGCTCTTCTCGAGGTCGAGGGCGTCGCTTGTCGCCATGACCTTCGCGGACCATTTGCGCGGCTTGCGCGTTTGCGCCACGAACGTCCCTTTCAGCGTTGCTTTTCCCGTAACTCCCGGGGGACGCCATGGTTCCCTCGTGGCGCTATCCGCCAATGATGTCACCGAACGGCACCCAGTGAGCGCCGTCGAAGCGCTGCAGCTGCAGCTGCTTGATCGGTCGGAAGTCGCTGGGGTTGGTGGTGATCTTAATCCCCGGCAGCAACATCGGCAGCTCGAGATCGAGGTGGGCCGCTACTTTCATAATGTTCTCGCGCGAAAGGTCGTCGCCGCAGCGCCGGAGCACCTCGACCAAGGTCTGCACCGTCGAATAGCCGATGACGTTGAAATTGTCGGCGAGATTGCCGTCCGGATAATACTTCCGCATGAAGGCGAGCCAGTCCTTGTATCCCTGATCGTCGCGCCATTTCGGATCGGTCGGGTCCTTGAAATAGACGATGCTGATGATGCCCTTCGCCTTCTCCGGTCCCGCCGGCGTCAAGACGGCGCCGATCGAGGTCGAGACGCTGGCGAGAAAGTGCAGCGGCTGCCAGCCGATGTCATAGGCTTTGCGGATCGCCTGGGCGCCGAATTTAGGCGTCCCGCCATTGAAGAACACGGTGGCGCCGGCGCTCCGCAGGCTCACCACCTGGGAATCAACGGTGGGATCGCTCGTCTCATAGCTTGCCGTCGCGATGATCATTTTGTCGGCAAGCTCGCCCAAGCCGTCGCGCAGCCCCTTCAGGTAATCCTTGCCGTAATCGTCGTCCTGATAGAGAACGCCGATCTTGGCCTCGGGCGCGTGCTCGAGAATGTATTTGGCATAGACATGCGCTTCGGTCTGGTAGTTGGGCTGCCAGCCCATGGTCCAGGGGTAATTCTCGTAATCGCCCCAAGCGGTGGCGCCCGAGGCGATGAAGAGCTGCGGCACCTTGTTGGCGTTCAAGTACTTCCGCACCGACATGCTGGTGGGCGTGCCGAGCGTGCTGAACATGAGGAGCACCTTCTCCTGCTCGACGAGGCGCCGCGTCTGCTCCACCGTCTTGGGCGGGCTCAACGCATCGTCGAGCGAGAGCAAACTGACGCGCCGTCCGTTGATGCCGCCCCGCTCGTTGATCATCGCGAGATAGGCGAGCTCGACCCGGCCGATGGTGCCGTAGGCCGACGCAGGCCCGCTATAGGGCATGGTCTGCCCGATCTTGATTTCGGTCTCGGAAACGCCGGGCCGGTTCGTGCGTTGTGTTAGCGCCGTGCCGCAGAGAAGCACGGATAGCAACAAGCCGCAGGCGATCGAGCGAACTCTCATCGGCGTCCCTCCAAGCGAGACGATTGTTTTTCGAAGCATGGGTCGCGAGCACGCCACGCGCGATGCCGCTCATCTGACTCTTCTCCGTCGTCCCTGCGAAAGCAGGGACCCAGGGCCAACGGTGCGGCCTTGACGCAATATGACGCGACAGTCGTTCGCGGATCATCGAGCCGTCGCTTGATCCTGGGTCCCTGCTTTCGCAGGGACGACGACAAACTTCGATGGACCAAATCACCTACCAAACAACGTGAGACACGCGAGTTAATTGGCAACGGACAACATCCTTCAATCGATCTGATAGTCGAGCCACTCCGCGATCATGGCGCGGAGCTGCGTGTCGGTGGCGAAACTGGCGCGGTCGCCTTCGCCGCGGACGCGGCCCAAATCGAGCACGTAGATGTGATCGGAGACGGCCGCGCATTGCCGAACGTTCTGATCGACCAGCACCACAGTGATCCCGTGCTCCGGGAGCGCACGGATGAAGTCGTAGATTTCGCGGGAGATGCGCGGCGCGATCATCGCCGTGGGCTCGTCGAAGAGGATGATCTCGGGATCGAGCACCAGCGTGCGGCCGATCTCGAGGAAGCGCTGCTGCCCGCCGCTCATGCTGCCGGCGAGATCGCGGCGCTTCTCCTTGAGGATGGGAAAGCGCACATAGGTCTTCTCGAGCGCGTCCGCCATGCGGCGGCGGTCGCGCCGGAACGGCCAGCAGCCGAGCTTCAGGTTGTCCTCGACCGTGAGCTCGTTGAAGAGGCTGCGGTTCTGCGGCACGTAGCCGACGCCACGATTGGCGAGCTCGAAGGGCGAGCGGCCGGTGACGCGCTCGCCCTTCAAGAAGATGTCGCCGCGGAGCGGCTTCAAGAAGCCGTAGAGCGTCTTGAGCGCGGTCGACTTTCCGGCGCCGTTGGGACCGATGATGCCCGTCACCTCTCCGCGTCGGATGCCGAGGCTGAGCCCGTTCAGAATGGCGATGTCGCCGTGATAGGCGACGTGCACATCGCGGAGCTCCATGACGATGTCGCTCATCCCCTCACGCACCCAAATACGCTTCGACGACCACCGGATCGCGCTTGATGGCGTCCACCGTTCCCTCGGCGATCTTCCGTCCCTGATTGAGCACGACGATGTGGTCGGAGAGGCGATAGATCGACGTCAAATCATGGCTCACCAGCACGAAGGTGGTGCCGGAAGCGAGCAGCGCCTCGATCTCGTCGATGAAGAGCTTGCAGAGCGCGGGATTGACGCCGGCGAAGGGCTCGTCGAGGAGGATGAGCTTCGGCTCGAACATCATGACGCGGGCGAGCTCGAGCAGCTTCTGCTGCCCGCCGGAGAGCTCCTCAGCGAAGTTGTGGCGGAGCACCTGGAGCTTGACCCGCGCCAGGAAATGCTCGGCGCGCTCAGTGAGCGCCCTATCGCTCTCGCCGCTTTTGAGCATCGGCACCAACAAATTCTCGATGAGCGTCATGCGGCGGAAGATGCGCGGCACCTGGAAGGTGCGGCCGATGCCGGCGCGCGCGACGGCGTGGGGCGTCCAATGGGTGATGTCGACACCCTCGAACGACACGCGCCCGGCGTCGCTGCGGTAAATGCCGTTCAAGCAATTCATCACCGTGGTCTTGCCGGCGCCGTTGATGCCGATCATGCCGAGGATGGTGCCGCGCTCGACCCGGAAATCGAGCCCATCCACCGCGACGAGGCCGCCAAAGCTCTTGCACAGACCGTCGACGACGAGCATGCGCTTAGCGCAACTGCACGCGGCCCATGAGGCCGGATGGCTTCAAGAAGATGACGCCGATCAAGAGGGCGAATCCGACGATCGGCGAGAGTGCCTGCGGCATGAACACCGTCGACATCTGCTCGGCCAAGCCGAAGAGCACGCCGCCCAGAAGCGCACCCACGGGATGGCCCAAGCCGCCGAGCACGATGACGATGAAGCCGATGAGCGTGTAGTCGGGTCCGGAGAACGGCGTGAAGGCAGGAAAGACGAGGCCCACCAGCACGCCGGTGGCCCCCGCGAGCCCCGCGGCGAGGCCGAAGGCGAGGGCCGAGAGGCGATTGATGTCGACGCCGACGATCTGGATCGCCTCGGGATTCATGATGGCGGCGCGGAGCGCCTTGCCGGGAAGCGTGCGATAGAAGAACCAGGCGAGCGCCCCGCCGATGATGATGCTAAGCGCGAGCGCCACCAGCCGCGCGGTCGGCAAGAACACCGGCCCGAGCCGCACCGCGATCGGCTGGAAGGTGTAGCTGATGTTCCGTGCATCGGCGCCGAAGAGGCCGAGCATCGTCGCCGCCGCCATGAGGGAGATGCCGTACATCATCAGGAACGAAGAGAGCTCGGGGTCGTCCGCCGTCCTGAGCCGCGGCACGAGCAGGTAATAGAGGCACCAGCCCGCGGCGAAGAACGACACGGCAGCGATCGGCAGCGCTGCCAGCGGATGGAGATGGAGCGCGTTGAAGAGGACGTAGGAGACGAAGGTGCCGGCGATGATGAACTCGCCATGGGCGAAATTCACGACGCGCAGCACGCCGTAGAGCACGTTGAGGCTGCAGCCCAAGAGAGCATAAACGGCACCGACGATGACGCCATAGGCGAAGCCCTGCAGGATGAGGAGCGTGCTCATCGGGGCTCACATGAGATAGCGCCGGAGCTGTGGCTTGCGGCGCAACAGCGTGCCGACGACGCCCCGCGGCATGAACTGGATGAGGAGCACGACGACGAGCCCCAGCAGAAAAAGGTTGGCGACCGGGAAGTGCTGCCAGATGAGATCGTCGATGCCGACGAGGATCGCCGCGCCCACCACCGGCCCGCTCACCGTGCCGAGCCCGCCCATGGTGGCGTAGATCACCGTCTTTGCCGTGATGAGCGTGTCGAAGGCGGTGGTGCTGTCGACGACATTGGTGTACCAGGCCTCGACGGCGCCGCAGAGCGAAGGAAAGAGCGCCGCCAGCATCCAGGCGTAAAGGCGGACGCGCGGCACATCGACGCCCAGCGCGTCGGCCGCCTCGCCGTCGTCGCGGATCGCCTTGAGCGCCGTGCCAAGCCGCGAGCGCGCGACCCAAGTGCTGGTCGCGAGCGTCGCCGCCAACACCGCCAACATGGCGTAGAAGCTGTGCACCGGCTCGGGCGAGCCGCCGAGATTGATGCCGTAGCTGCCGCCGGTGATCTCCTCGGGCATGTTCGAGATCAAGATCTGGCAGATGATGCCGAGCGCCAGCGAGACGATGGCGAAATAGATGCCGGAGAGCTTCAGCGTCTTGGCGAAGATGAGGCTCAAGAGCACGCCCGCCATCCCGGCAAGCGGAATGGCCAAGCCGACCGGCCAGTCGAGCTTCCGCACCAGGACCGCCGTGACATAGGCGCCGATGCCGTAGAAGGCGACGTAGCCGAAGGGCAAGTAGCCGGCAAATCCCGAGATGATGTTGAACGCCGACGCCATGCTCATCCACAGCATGAGATAGAACCAGAAGGAGATATTTCGGCTAAGCCATGGCACCAGCGCGAGCCCCAGGATGAGCACGCCGCAAAAGGCGAGCCACATCCAAATGCGCAACCGCGCCACATGCGCATCGCTGAGTTCGAGCGCCGCCATCCCCCCACCTTCGCCTGGGCCCCGCGACACTATCGCCGGGAGAGCGGCGATGGCAACACCGCGTGACCAAGCCGCATCGATGAAGTAGGTCCGTCGACAGCTTCAGGATGAGGAAAATTGAGAATCGCATTTGCTACGAAAAGCCACGAAGAAAAGACCTCATCCCGAGCCTGCCGAAGGACGCACGACCATATTGCAACAGCCTGCCGGGATTGACGCGCGAGCCACTGACCGCACAGGATAAGGGAGAAGAATCAGCTCGGGGGACACGGCAATGAAGGCGATTGGCATCTCGTGCGCAACAATCTCACTCCTCGCCGCGGCCGGCGCTGCGTCGGCACAGACCGGCGACACCATCAAGATCGGCATGGCCGTCTCCTCGACTGGCAATTTCGCGCTCGCGGCACAATCGGGCGAGCGCGGCGCCAAGATCTGGGTCGACGATGTCAACCGCCGCGGCGGCATCGAGCTCGGCGGCAAGAAATACAAGATCGAGCTCATCGAGCGCGACGACCGCAGCGACAAGACGTTGGAGCCGCGTGTCTACGAGGGCCTCATCAACGACGACAAGGTGGACGTGGTCTTCGGCCCCTTTGGCTCGACCTTGACCGAGACAGCAATCACCACCACCGAAAAGCAGAAGAAGCTCCTCGTCATATGGTCCGCCTCGGCGGAGGGTCTCTACAGCCAGGGCTACAAATACATCGTCTCGGCGACACAGCAGGCGTCATCGCTCCTGGGCCCGCCCGGCATCAAGGCGCTCAGGGCCTGGGGCGCCAAGAAGCTCGCCATCGTCTATGACGACGAGCCCTTCCCCGCCGGCATCGCCAAGGGCAGCGCCGATTGGGCGAAGGCCAACGGCATGGAAGTGACGCTCTTCGAGAAATACGCCAAAGGCACCAAGGATTTCAGCATCCTCATCCAGAAGGCGGCCGCCTCTGGCGCCGAGGTGTTCGTTCCGGCGGCCTATGAGGATGACGAGATGGCGTTCGCGCGCCAGCTTCACGAACTCAATGTCGATTTCAACGCCGTCTATGTTTTCTATGGCTCGCAACCGCAATTCCTCGCCATCGGCAAGGATGCCGACTATCTCGTGAGCCAGACGCTCATCCACGACAAGATCAATTGGAACGTGACGGACGGGATGACCCGCGCCGAGATGATCGAGCGTTACAAGGCGCTCTTCCCCAACGCGCAATACCCAGCTGACTTCCAGACCGCGCTCGCCTATGGCGCCGGCGTGATCCTGGAACGCATGATCAAGGACGCGCAGTCGCTCGACGCCGAGAAGCTTAAAGCAGCGGCGCTGGCGCTGGACGGCAAGGTCACGGTGATGTGCGGCGAATACCACATCGAGCCCTCCGGCCGGCAGACCGGCATGGCGTTCTCGGTCATGCAGAAAGAGCCCGAGGGCCTCGAGGTCGTCTACCCCGACGCCGTCGCCACCGCAAAGCCGATCTATCCGGTGCCGCCGCTTTCGAAGCGGTGAGGTGGGTCAGTGCATCGTTTCTTGCACGACGACCCCCTGGAGCGGATCCGTCTCGCCCTCCCACGGCTTCGCCGTTAGCGCGCGTTGGGATCGGACTTGATCCGACGGATTCTCTAGATCACGACGCGTCAACGCAAGAGAGAGTTGCCCCTAGCTCTTCGGCTTCGTGCTCCCACCGGCGATCTTCGTGCAGGTGCCCGCCGGAACGTAAATCCACGATTTCGGATCGTTCGATATCTGAGATTCGCCGGCGCAGCTATGCGCCCCAGGGGCGGCGCAGTCGTTCCGGCCGCGCAGATTGATGCCGTAGCACTTCTCAGCCTCGAAGTTCGGCGCCGGTGCCGGTGGATTGGCGGAGGCCAACGTGGGAGCGGACAGAACCGCAGCCACTGCCGACGCGATGAGCTGGGATATGTTCACGCGTGAAATCGGAACGTGACGCATGCGCGCACCCTCAGAAATTTTCAGGGCCATCCGTAAGACTCCGCCGACCTTACCAGTGCTTGCACCGGGGCTGTCAAGGCGCGGTTCGCGACGGTAACGAGGTTGACCACGCGCTCGACCGTCGGCTCGACCAGCTTGCGCACGGGAAGGCCGGGCAGAGAGGCGGAATATTCAGGCATGAAACAGATGCCAAGCCCGGCAATCACCATGGCCTGAATCCAATCCTCTCGTTCGCTGCGGTGCGCTTCGACGACATCGACGACATCAACGTCATATTGCGCACAGAGATAGTCAAAATAGTCCTGATACTCGCAGTTAATTCGAGAGAGATAGGGCTCGCCCTCAATCTCGCGGAGTCTGACAATTTCGCTTCGCTCGAAGGCGTGTCCGCGCGGGAAAGCAACGACGAAGGCTTCGCGGTAGAGCGGCCGCGCCTCGAAACGCTCATCGAAGGGCTTCGGCTGCGCCATCACCGCGATGTCGAGAGCGCCGGTCAGCAGCTCACGGGCAAGACGTTCGGTCGTTCCTTCAACGATGGTCAGCTCGACGCCTGGGTATTCGACGTGGAAATGATTGATGAAGCCCATAAAGCGCATCGGCCCAAGCGTGCACATCGTGCCGAGACGGAGCGGCGCATCGTCAAGGCGGAGAAAGCCGCGCGCGGTTGATTTCGCAGCCCGGCTTTGCTCATAGATCGACACCAGAATGGGCCGCATCAGCCTACCGAGGTCGGTGAGGTGGGTGCCGCCGCGCTCGCGCCGGAACAGAAAACCGCCGAATTCGGCCTCCAGCGCTTGGATTCCGCGAGTCAATGCGGGCTGAGAGACGTTGCACTTTTCGGCTGCACGCGTGAAATTCAAGGTCTCACACATCGCCACGAAATAGCGAATTTGATTCATCTGCATGGCGCAGACCGCAGGACTTTAGATCGCGCCCGAGCACTGTCCGAAATCGTGAGCGGAGGGGCAAATGAAAAAATGCTTTTGGCGCAAGCATAGCCGCGCACACTTCAATCCTGTTCGCCGCGGTTCGAGCGCAACCCCTCGGAGAACGCCCGGCGCATCGTCTCGAAATTTTCCGAGATGCTCTGTCTCAGGACGGAGAGAGACTCGCGTTGCAGCTTGTTCGCCATTTCCGACATCTTCAGAGCGTTTGCCAATGAATTGTCGACCATCTTCTGGCCGAGCTCGGTATAGGAACCCATTGCTCCATCGACGCCCGGGGTCGCGCCATTCAGGAGAAGTACCGCAAAGCTTCGATGTGCCTCTATGACGAAGTCGCAGCTCTCGCCGACGAACTCTTGCGCGCTCTGGAGCGCAAGCTTGGCAACGCCGTTGAGCGCATTGACGTTACGCTCATGCTGCGCCAGCACCCCATCCAACGCGACACCGTTCTTGCTACCCTTCTGTCCCATGCCTTTCCCCCATTGAACAGTTTCGTTGACAGCCACCGGGGCGGGAACCACCGCAGTCTGCCAGAAGGGTGCGATGCGGCGAAAATGCAAAGTCGGCATCACCGCAATAGGGCGCGCTTATCGCGCGCGAAGTAGCGTGGGCCATCGCCCACGCCTTGTTTGGGCGCGCGTCGCAGCAGGACCTCAGCCCTCTATCTCGTGGATGATGATCCCCTTGAGCGCATCGAAAGCGCCTTCCCAGGGCTTTTCTGCAAGCGCTCGACGTGCATGCTCATAGCCGGCACGCCAGCGAGTGCTGATGCCGGCGCGCGTGAAATCGATGTCCTTGGTGTGATCCTCCCGGTCGAGCCTTGGCGAAAGCAGACGAACTAGGTGCATTTCGGTCCTGCATCCGTAGCTCACGAGTTCACGCACAACCGGATCGGCCAGTTGCTCCTCGCTCAGCCGCATCTCCAGCTCTCGCACTACATGCCGGAGCCGATGGATCTGATCCTGCCGTGCGACGTGGGTCTTGCCGCGGCTCGCATATTGTATGTCTTTCTGCCGACTGAAAACCTGCCAAATACTGGCCGGCTCCGGCCCATTCGTCTGCCACATGTTCACCGAAAAGATGAGAGAGTCGCGCCGCGGTTTGTCGTCGAGTACCGCCTCGACGGGCGTGTTCGAGAATACGCCGCCATCCCAATAGTGGTCGTCGCCGATGCGAACCGCGGGGAATGCCGGAGGCAGGGCACCCGATGCCATGATGTGGCTTACGCTCAGATCCATATCGCGACTATCGAAGTAGGTCATCTCTGCAGTTCGCACGTTGACCGCGCCCACGGTCAGGCGTGTCTCGCGGCGACCGAGATGATCGAAATCAACGAGCTCGGCGAGAGTGCGTCGCAGCGGTTCGGTCGAATAGAAGGCGGCGCGCTCGACGCCAACTGGAATGTGCAGCCCCCACGGTACTTGCAAATTCGGCTGGAAGAACCCGGGCACGCCGTGGGCGATGGTGGCCATATTGGCGAAAAGATTCCCAAGGAACGAGGCCGACCATACCTCGTCGAAAGCACGTCGACTCGCGACGCTCGCCCAGAAGTCCTGCAGCTTCGTCATTCTTGTTTTGGCAGGATTGCCGGCAATGATAGCGCCGTTGATGGCGCCGATCGAGGTGCCGATCACCCAATCTGGCACGATTCCGCCTTCGCAAAGACCCTGATAAACTCCTGCTTGATAGGCGCCAAGCGCGCCACCGCCTTGCAGCACGAGCACGACCTGTCGGCGATCAGGCTTCGGGGTCGGCGCGGGGGCCGGGTGGGCTCCTGCCCTCGTCTTGCGCACGTCGCTCGGGGCTGTTGCGGGCGAGCCACCGTCACGTGCGAGATTCGCCGGCTTGGCTCTAAGCTCGGCCGATCGGGAGATTGCGTCGGGGTTCATTGGCGTCCTCTCAATCGCGTCTTGCCTTTTCCATCAGCCGCAGCCACCGGCATGCTGAGCATCGCTGCAGAAGCTCGAGCTAAGAAAATCCATCATGCTGGAACCGTCCGGCATCTTCGCTGCCGGCTGGTCGCTGAGATAGACCTTGCCCTTCGAAAGAATGACAATGATCGGCTCCGAGAGTCGCGTTGCGTGCGGAATTACCGCCGCTGCCGCGTCGCGGGTAATTTCGCCGCTTGTCAGCGTTCCGTCGGAACGGATGATCATCACATAGGCGGGCGCAGCGGCGCCTTCGGCGAATGCCGGTGTCGCCGCGGGCCCAAGCATGATGCACAAAGAAAATATGCCAAATGCCCTCATCTCCTCCTCCATCCTATCGTACGTCCAGTTCGCTCGAGAGTCTGCCAGTTGAGCAATCGCTGGAGAAATGAGTCTTGCGCATGGATTCGATAGACGAAAGCTATCGACTCATGATGCGGCCCCAGCGCTAATGTGCCGTCCAGCCGCCGTCGACCGGCAGAATGGCGCCGGTGATCGACGCGGCTGCGTCGGAGGCGAGGAAGACCGAAAGGGCGGCCACTTCGTCCACCGTCACGAACTTCTTCGTTGGCTGCGCCGCCAGCAGCACGTCCTTCACCACCTGCTCTTCGCTAATGCCGCGCGCCTTCGCCGTGTCGGGAATCTGCTTTTCGACAAGCGGCGTGAGCACATAGCCGGGACATACGGCGTTGACCGTAATCCCCTGCTCCGCCACCTCGAGCGCCACCGTCTTAGTGAGGCCGGCAATGCCGTGCTTCGCCGCGACATAGGCCGATTTAAAGGGCGATGCGACGAGCGCGTGCGCCGAGGCAATATTAATGACGCGACCCCAGGCGCGCCGCTTCATCGCCGGAAGGGCGTGGCGGATGGTGTGAAAAGCGGCGACGAGATTGATGGCAATGATGGCATTCCATCTTTCGACGGGAAATTCGTCGATGGGCGCCACGTGCTGAATGCCGGCATTGTTGACGAGGACATCGATCGCGCCAAATTCGCCAATCGAGCGCGTCAGCATCGTCTCGATCGCGCCGGGATCGCTCATGTCGGCGGGATCGTAGCGGACCGCGACACCATGCGTCCGCGCGAGGCGGGTGCGCACTTCTTGGATCGCCGTCGCATCGCCAAAACCGTTGAGCACGAGATTGCAGCCTTGCGCGGCCAAGGCCTCGGCGATGCCGAGGCCGATGCCGCTCGTCGATCCCGTGATGAGCGCCGATTTTCCCTTCAACATGATCCGCTCCCTTCAAGAACCATGGGCGTCAGCGCCGGTGATGAGGCGAGCGCCGCGTTGAAACGTCACGTAAGCCCAGAGCCAATCGAGGACGACAGCCAGCCGATTGCGGAAGCCGATCAGAAAGTAAATATGGACCGCGCCCCAGAGCAGCCACGCAAGGCGTCCCGAGAGACGCACGAAGCCGAACTCGGCCACCGCCGCTTTCCGCCCGATTGTCGCAAGATTGCCGAAGTCGCGATAGCGAAAAGCGCCGCGTTGGGCGGAACCTCGGATGTCGGCGATGATCGTCCGGGCGATGAACAGCCCTTGCTGCTTCGCCACCGGTGCCACGCCGGGAAGCGGCTTTCCCGTCCGATCCCTCGCATGCGCGGTGTCCCCAATGACGAAAATGTTGGCATCGCCCGGCAAGGTTAGGTCGGCTTCGACCATGACACGGCCGTTGCGGTCGGGCGCCGCTTCAAGCCACGCCGCCGCCGGTGAGGCCGCAACACCGGCAGCCCAAAGGACCGTGCCGGCCGCGATGCTCTCGCCACCCGCGACGAGGCCGCCTTCATCGCAAGCCGTGACCGCGGCGCCGAGACGCAGCTGGACGCCGAGCCTTGCCAGCGCGCGCTGCCCAACGGCAGAGAGGCACTCCGGAAAGCTCGGCAGGATGCGCGGTCCGGCTTCCACCAGGATGATGCGCGACATCGAGGGATCGATGCGGCGAAAGTCGGCGGCGAGCGCCACCCTGACCAGCTCGGCAATGGCGCCTGCGAGTTCTACCCCTGTCGGGCCTGCACCGATGATGGCAAACGTCGTGAGGCGGCGCCGCTCGTCCTCGTCCTCGCTGCTCTCGGCACGCTCGAGGGCGAGCAGCACCTTGCGCCGGATGGCGGTCGCGTCGTCGATCGTCTTGAGCCCAGGCGCGACGCGTTCCCACGCGTCGTGGCCGAAATACGAATGGCGCGCACCCGTGGCGACCACGAGATAGTCGAAACCGATGCGGCGCTCGCCGAGCAGCACCGCGCGATTTTCCTTGTCGATGCCGCCGACCGTACCGAGCACGATGGTGACATTGCGCTGCCGGCTCAGGATCGCCCGGATGGGCGATGCGATATCCGCCGGCGAGAGTCCAGCGGTCGCCACCTGGTAGAGCAGCGGTTGGAACACATGATAATTGTGCCGGTCGATGAGGACGATATCGACGGGCGCGCCAGCGAGCGCCCGCGCCGCTGAAAGGCCGCCAAAGCCCGCACCCACGATCACCACGCGCGGCCGTCGACCGTCTCCGGCGCAAAAGAGGCATGCCGGGGCAGCGTTCGCTAAACGCATTTCCGTTCCCTCGGGCATTTCATCCTCCAGCGAAAGCGCTGCTCACCGCCTCACTCTGCCGGCGCGCAGGTCGCCAAGGAAATGCCGATGGTCTATCATTTTCATGCATTGGATTTATTGGTCGCGGCACGGCCGGCACGCCAGGTTCTTGGTTGAGCTCGGTCAGCCGCGAGCCACGATAAGGACGACAGCGTGTCCCTGCGCGATCAATTGGACGAGCAATGGCGGCGTACGCGCGAGCGCTCGCCCGAGATAAGAACGGCTTATGAGGCGCTCGTCGCCGATCTCGGACGCAGCGGCGTCGTCGAACGCGCCCTCAAGGCTGGCGATAGGATGCCGGAATTCGAGCTTCCGGACGTGGAAGGTACCCTCGTCTCTTCGGTTGAGCTGCTCGCGCGCGGGCCGCTCGCCCTTAGCTTCTTCCGCGGCGGCTGGTGCCCCTACTGCCGCCTCGAGCTCAAGGCGCTGCAGGAGACCTTGCCCGAGATCGAGCACCAGGGCGCGACCCTCGCGGCCATTACGCCCGATACCGGCACCGCCTTTGCCGCAATAAAGCGAGCCCATGAGCTTGGTTTTGAAGTGCTGAGCGACGTCGATAACGGCGTCGGGCTCACCTTCGGCATCATTTTCCGCGTTCCGCTGGCGATTAAGGAGCTTTACCTCCGCCTCGGCATCGATCTCGGCGCGCGGCACGGGAACGCGACCGGGGAATGGCTGCTGCCAGTGCCCGCGACGTACATCGTCGACCGTCATGGCGTGATCCGGCATGCCGAACTCGACCCCGATTTCAAGCAACGGATGGAGCCGAAAGAGATCGTTCGCTCGCTGAGCGGCCTTTCGCAGAGCTGACGAAAGTCTCTATTGCCTCACCGCACCGCGACGGATGGAACTTGGAGGCGCACTGCCAACAAGGCGGCGAGCGCGAGCGAGGCGCCGACGCCGGCGACGCACGCCGTCCAGCCGTAGCGATCGAATACTTGGCCCAGAACCGCCGCACCGATGAGACCGCCGAAGAAATAGCTCGCGAGATAGATGCCACTCGCCGAGCCGCGATCGGCGGTCGCCGCCCGTCCGACGAACCCCGTCGCGGTCGCCTGAGCGAAGAACGTACCGATCCCTACCAGGACCAGGCCGAGGAGAACAGGGCCGAGAACCGGCACGATCAGCAGCGGCAGCCCGACGGCAGCGAGCGCGAGCGCGCCCCAGAGCGTCGATCTGGCGCCCCAACGTCGCACCGCCGCCCCTGCCCCAAGCGTCGTCACGATGGAGGGCAGAAATACGAAGTAGATCAAGCCCAGACTCATCATGCTGACGGCAAAAGGCGCCCGGACCAGCACGAAATTCACATAGGTGAAGATGCCGATAAAGGCGAAGAGGATGCAGAAGCCGATGCCGAAGGTCGCCCGCAGGGGCGGGTTCGATAGATGCGCGCGCCAGAGGGCGCCGGAGCTCGATGGCGTGCCGCGATCCGCCGCAGCGGGTGGGGCCTGATGAAGGCTCGCATAGACAAGAAGAGCCCCGGCAATGTTGAGCATGGCGAACAGGTAGAAGTTCGCCGCCACACCCCAATGGTGGACGAGTGCCGCGGCCATCAACCGCCCGAAGAGGTTACTCGCGACGTTGCCGGTGATATAGGCGGCAAAGGCTCCGGCCGTATCCTCGGCGCTGCACTGCTCGGAAAGATAGGCGAGCGTCAGCGTGAACGCCGCGGCCATGAATAAGCCCTGGATGATCCGCAACACCGCAAAGACGGCGAGGCTGGGCGCCGATGCAAGGAGCGCCGTGGGTATCGACAACAGCACGAGGCTTAAGAGCACGCCGCGGCGGCGTTCGATGCGCCGGCTCAGGAAAGCCATCGCCACACCAGCGACCGCCATGCCGAGCGTGCTGGCGTTGACGGCGACACCCATGGCGGCGGGCGATACATGGTAGATCTCAACCAAAGACGGCAAGATCGCCTGAGTCGCGAACAGGTCGACGACGGTGAGAAACGCCGTCAGACCAATGATCGCGCTCCCGCCAACGCGGCCGACGAGCTTTCTCGCTGCTGAAATGGCGTCAACTGCCGGCTCGCTCGGCGGATCCATCGCTCTTGCTCCCATGACAGCGGGTGTGACGGGCCGGCGACGAATGCCGGCGCGCCACAATCCGCAGACGCGCACCGGGCGCTACATGTTGTGATCGTTCTGATCGTGGAGCAGGTCGGCCGAGATCAACACCACCGTCTCGCTGCCGGCGTTCTTCCACCAATGGGCGGTGGCGGACGTCTCTGGTGCAACCTCGCCCGCCTTGTGCAAAATCGGCACGGCGCAATCGCTGGCGTATTCGTAGATTTCGCCCTTGATGATGTAGATGAGCGCCGGCCGGTCACCATGGCTGTGCCAGGGCACGATCCCGCCCGGCTTGATCTCGAGCTGGCGAATGCGCAGGTGATGATCGGCAAGCGCCACCTTCTCCTTGGCGAGGTCGATCGACGCCAGGACTTTGTCCGTGACATCCTTCGCCGCCGCGTTGCTGGGCTTCGTCACATCGACGCCACGCTTATCGGCGGGGCATTGACCGGCGAGCGCCGCATTCGCGGCCATCACTGTTGCGAGCGAAACGAACGCCGCCAGGGTCAGATGTCTTCCGACCGACCAGCGGCTCGTGCTTCTTCCATCCATGATCCTCTCCCTTCCTCAACAAGCGCGGTCGGGAAAGCCGCCGCGCAGGGATGAGGATCACCGGGCGAGCTCATTGATGGAAATGCCGTTCGCCTATCGTTTCAATGCATCGGATTTATCGACGCGCCATGCGCCTGCGGCCTGCGTCAGTCAAGCGCGAACTCCGCAGCGAAATCGCGCGTGCGCGAGAGTTTGATGAATGAATCGAGGGCCGGAGAATAACGGCGGCCCCCGACCACGGCTAGCTGCACCGTCCGTTCCAAGGTCACGTCCGCCAGCGGCCGCATCGCGAGGCCCGGCAACACCGGCAGGTGCTGCGGAACCAACACGAGGCCGAGCCCGCTCGCGGCGAGCTGCTGCAGATGCTCCTCGCTCTCGCCGAGATGCCTCAGCCGCAATGGCGGCTCCGCCTTGGCACAAAGCTTGTGGAGAGCGGCGGTGGCGACGCAGTCGCGCCGACCGAGCAGCGTCTGCCCCGCAAGCGCCGAAATGGCGACGATCTCCGATCGCACCAACGGATGCGCCGCCGACATGCCGAGGTGAAATCTTTCCTTGAACATCGTCCAGCTGTTGAGGCGGTCCGGCCGGTCGGTTGTGCTCGAGACAAACGCGGCATCGGCTCCGCCCTGTAACAAATCCTCCATGAGCTCTGCCTCATCCGCCATCACCAGCTCGAGGTTGAGCTCGGGAATGCGCCGCATCAGCTCGCCCAACGAGGAGATGACGACGCGCGCGGAAATGCTCGGCGGAAGGCCGATCCGAAGCGAGCCCGTTTCGCGCTTGCGAAACTGCGTCGCCTGCGCCTTTGCCGCCTCCGCCGCGGCGAGCGTCTGCTCAAGCAGCGGACGCATCAAACGCCCGAGTTCGGTGAGCTGTGTCAGGTTGCGCTCGCGCTCGAATAGAGGTCCGCCAAGCTCATCCTCGAGCTTCTGAATGGCGCGCGTGAGCGCCGGCTGCGTCACGTTGCACGCCTCGGCCGCGCGGGTGAAATTCAGATTTCTGTAGAGCGCGACGCAGTAACGGACCTGGTGAAGCTCCATCGCGCCATTCTCTGACAGCGCTGAAATTCGTGCAAGCGAGCAAGGGCGACTCGACCGGCAACCGCGGGCGCATCTTGGCGCAACCGCGCGAAAAAAGGGGCCGCTTCGACCCATTTTCCGCAGCGGCTGGCCAGCGACAAAAAACTGTCATCGAACCGTGCTAGGGAAGCGCGCGAAGCGCGACAACCCCGCGAGGAGCGCGATGCAGCTGCCGACACCGGATCGCTTCGGCACCAAGATGAAGCAAGGTTGGAATCGGCTCTTGGGGGTGGCGCGACCGCGCTCCCGCTTTGCCCGACGCTGGCGGCGCCACCGCTACGTGGCCGGCCCTCAACCCCCCGCGCCGCCGAGCTCGGCGGTCGATCCCGTGGCGCTCACCATCCTCGCCGTCAGCCGCCTGGGACCGGCGACGCTACGGACGGTCGCGAACGGCCGCCCGCTCAGCGTCACCGTACCCGATGAGCAGGTAGGCGCGATCTTCCGCGCCGCGCTCAACGAGATGCAGAAGACGCGCACCACCGACCGGCTCATCGACATCGTCATCGCCGGCGGCACGCCCGATGCGCAACGCGCTTCGACCGGCGCCTGAGCTCGCACCGCGGTCGACGCGGCGCTCCTTCACGGGGCGCGGTGAACGCGAGATTTTCTTCCGCCATTGGCTCAGCAACCCATTCGGCATGGGCGCCATCCTGCCGAGCGGCGGGAGCGTCGCCTGCGCCATGGCGCGCGAGCTTGCGCTCGAACGGCCGGACGCCGTGCTCGAGCTGGGCGGCGGCACCGGCAGCCTGACGCGCGGCCTCATTGCCGCCGGCTGTGCCGCCGAGCGCCTCGTCGTCATCGAGCGCGAGCCGGATCTCGCGCGTCATCTGCAGCAGCGGCTCCCCGGTGTCCGCGTCATTTGCGGCGATGCCGGTGATGCAGGGCGGCTCCTCGCCGGCGCCGGCATCGAGCGCCTCGCCACCGTCGTCTCGAGCCTGCCGATCAAGTGGTTTCCGCGCGCGCAGCAGCGCGCCGTGCTCGACGCCTGTTTCGCCGCGCTCGGCGATGGCGGCCGCTTCGTGCAGCTCACCAATGCGCTCGCCTCGCCCATTCCCGCCGCCGCGCTGGGCCTCGTCGGCGAGGAAGTGGCACGCATCTGGCTTCACATCCTGCCAGTGCAAATCTGGCGCTATCGCCGCGACGGAGCGCGCGCATGAACGCGATGCTGCCGGCGGTCCGGCATTACCGGAGCATCTGGATCTCGGACATCCATTTGGGGACGCGCGGCTGCAAAGCGGAATTCCTGCTCGATTTCCTCCGCCACACCGAGTCCGAGCATCTTTATCTCGTTGGCGACATCATCGACGGCTGGCGCCTTCGCCGCTCGTGGTTCTGGGCGCAGAGCCACAACGACGTCATCCAGAAGCTGCTGCGCAAGGCGCGCAAGGGCACGCGCGTCGTCTACATTCCCGGCAATCACGATGAATGGCTGCGCGATTATACGCAGCTGCAGATGGGCGGCGTCTGGCTTCTCGACGAGGTGATCCACGTCACCGCCGACGGCCGCAAGCTCCTCGTCCTCCACGGCGACGCCTTCGATGGCGTCGTGCGCTACGCGAAATGGCTGGCGCTCCTCGGCGATTGGGCCTACGCGCTTTGCCTCAGGCTCAATCATGATTTCAACATCATCCGCCGGCGCTTCGGCTATCCCTATTGGTCGCTCTCCGCCTATTTGAAGGCGCGCCTCAAGAATGCGGTCGAGTTCGTCAGCAACTTCGCCGACGCCATTGCCGACGAAGCGAGGAAGCGCGGCGCCGACGGCGTCGTCTGCGGTCACATCCATCAGGCCGACATCAAGGACATCGGCGGCGTGCTCTATTGCAATGACGGCGATTGGGTCGAGAGCTGCACCGCTCTCGTCGAGCACTTCGACGGCCGGCTCGAGATCGTGCATTGGCTCGATTCCCGCGCGCTCGATCCGCTGACGCCGCACGAGCCCAAGCTTCGCGAGCTGGTGACCGTCGCCGCCGACCCATCGTGAGGATCGCCCTCGTCAGCGATGCCTGGGCGCCGCAAGTGAACGGAGTCGTGCGCACGCTCACCGCGCTCATCCGCGAGCTGCGGGAGCGTGGCCACGACGTGACGGCGATCACGCCCGACCTCTTCAAGACATTCCCCTGTCCGACATATCCGGAAATCCGGCTGGCGCTTCGTCCGACGCGGATGATCGCCGCACTCGTGGAAGAGGCGCAGCCCGAGGCGATCCATATCACCACGGAGGGGCCGCTGGGGTTCGCCGCGCGGCGTTATTGTCTCCGCCGCGGTTACGGCTTCACCACCGCCTTCCACACCCGCTTTCCCGAATACGTCGCGGCGCGCTTCCGCGTGCCGCCCGCTTGGAGCTATGCGCTGATGCGGCGCTTTCATGCGCCCTCGCGCGGCGTCATGGTGGCGACCGAGACGGTGCGGCGCGAGCTCGCCTCGCGCGGCTTCGGCAATCTCCGCCGTTGGAGCCGCGGCGTCGATGCCGCGCTCTATGATCCCGCTCGCCGCGGCGATTTCGCGGGATTGCCGCGGCCGATCTTTCTCACCGTCGGACGCGTCGCGGTTGAAAAGAACACGGCGGCGTTCCTCGACCTCGAGCTGCCGGGATCGAAGGTCGTGATCGGCGACGGCCCGATGCTCGCCGAGCTCCGCCGCAAGCATCCCGATGTGCAGTTCCTCGGCACGCGCGAAGGCGTGGAGCTGGCGCGGCTCTACGCCTCGGCCGACGTCTTCGTCTTTCCGAGCCGCACCGACACCTTCGGCCTGGTGCTCCTCGAAGCGCTTGCCTCCGGCCTGCCGGTGGCGGCCTATCCGGTGCCGGGGCCGCTCGACGTCATCGGCGACAGCGGCGCAGGCGTGCTCGACGAGGATTTGCGCGCGGCCGCGCTGAAGGCGCTCGAGATCCCGTGCGAAATCTGCCGCGCGCATGCGCTGAGCTACACCTGGGGCGCATCGGCCGATCAGTTCATCCGCAATCTCTGGCCAGCTGCTCTAGCCGTCGATCAGAGCTTCCGCCAGCCCGGTGTACGCGGCTCGGTATTGTGAAAGGCGATGGGGCCGATACCACAGATGGCGATCACCGCGGGCTCGGTGCCGTCCTTCTTGACGCCGTCGTAATGCGGGGTGCGTGCGACCCGGCGCACGAAGGTTCCGGCGGGCGCGGGCACGGTGTTCTCGGGATCGAACTTGTCGCCGCTCGCCACCCACCAGGTGCCGGAGACGACGACGCAATAACGATCGCTCTCGTACCAGTGGGGCGCGCTCATATAGCCGGGATGCCAGCGCACCAGCGTGTAGTAGAGCCCGGCCTCCGCGGTGCGGCCCCAAAGCGGCGCCTGCTCGACGCTCTTCTCGGGAAAGCCCTCGGCCTTCACCCAGGTGAGCTCCGGCGGTGGCTTGACGATCGTCATGCTGGGATCGGGCGCCGCTTCTGCCGACCTCGCGACAAACACCGCGGGAAGCGTCGCCAGCAGCGGCATCAGCAAGAGTTCGCGGCGGTTGGCATTCAGCATGTCCATGATCCCCTCTCCTTCCGATCAATCCTCGTTGGGTGTGCGGCGCAGCCGCTTGATGCGGCCGCGGACCGCCTTCCCGGCAAGCCGCCGCTCGCGCGAGGCCGCGGTCGGCCGCGTCGCCCGGCGTCGCTTTGGGACCTCGGCGGCGCGGCGCAGCAGATCGACGAGCCGCGCCAGCGCATCGGCACGGTTCCGTTCGCGCGTGCGGAATCGCTCGGCGGTGATGACCAGCACCCCCTCCTTCGTCATGCGCCGCCCGGCGAGCGTGGCGAGGCGGCGGCGGAGGCCCTCGTCGAGCGCCGGCGAGCGCGCGGTATCGAAGCGGAGCTGGACCGCCGTCGAGACTTTATTGACGTTCTGCCCGCCAGGGCCGCTCGCGCGGATGAAATGCTCCTCGATGGCGCTTTCGTCGATGGCGAGATGGGGGGTGATAGCGATCATTCGGCCGATCCTAACCGCGCGCATGGCCGGGCGGAACGATAGGAAATGGCTCGTGCTGCGGTATGAGTCAGGCAAAATTAACTAATTTGTTAACCAATTCTCGCCATGCTGGCCTGGGATCGAGCCACCAATATCCGGCATGAGCATCATCGTCCGCCTTTTCCTTCTGGTTCTGGTCGCGCTGACGCCGGTGACGGCGGTCCAGGTGGTGGATGAGATTGACCGCCGCCGCACGCGCGAAGCGGAGCTCAATGCCGAAGCGCTGCGCCTTGCTACCCTGGTCGGCATGGAGGAGGACCGGATCATCGAGGGCGGGCGCCAGCTGCTCACGATGTTGGCGCAGCTTAACAGCATCCGCACCGGCGACCGCACCATGTGCGCGCGGCTTTTCAGCCGCCTCGCCAGCACCTTCCCGTCTTACGCCTATGTCGCGGCCACCGACGCGACGGGAAACACGATGTGCTCGACGCATGCCGAGATTGCGGCGGCACCGCTGCCGCAATGGAGCCTGGGCCGCACGGCGTTCGTTGTCGGCGATTTCGCCCGGCTCGGAGACGGCACCGACGTGCTCCAGATCGGGACCCCTATCCTGGCCGCGGATGGCGAGGCCGGGGCCGGCGGTATGGTTGTTGCCGGTCTCCGGCTCGATTGGCTGGTCGCAAGCCTGGCGGATACGCCATTGCCGCCAGGAACGATTGTCAATATCAGCGACCGAAATAGCGTGATTGTCGCCCATTTGCCGCGCGAGGATGCAGGCGCTGCGATCGGCACCCTGTTGCCGGACGAAAGACGCACCCTTGTGCACGGCACCAAGCTCGGCACGGTCGAGGGCCGCGACGCCTCCGGCCGGAGCCTTGTCGTCGGCTACAACCCGATCGAGGTGCCGCCCGGCGAGGGCGTCTACATCGAGGTCGCTCTCGACCGCGATCTGGCTTTCGCCGCAATCGACAAGAGCACACTGCGCGACACGCTGGCGCTGCTCGGCGCGCTCATGCTGGGCGGGCTTCTCTCCTCTGCCCTCGCGCGCCGCTTCATCCAGCAGCCGGCGCGTACACTCTTGCGCGCAGCCGGGCGCTGGCGCCGGGGCGATTTCTCCGCCCGCGTCGCCGCTGCCGAGCGCGACAACTCGGAGTTCGGCCGCCTCGGGCGCGCCTTCGACGAGATGGCGGTGGCGATCGGCGTGCGCGAGGCGCAATTGACCTTGGCGAAGGATCAAGCCGAGGCAGCGAGCCGGGCGAAATCCGCCTTCCTCGCCAACATGAGTCACGAGCTGCGCACGCCCTTGAACGCGATCATCGGCTTCTCCGACGTGATCGTGAGCCAGCTCTACGGAGCCGATGCCGCGCCGCGCTACCGCGAGGCTGCCGGCCACATCAACATCTCCGGCAAGCATCTCCTGCGCCTCGTCAACGACATCCTCGACCTCTCGAAGCTCTCGGCGGCGCAGATGGATCTCACCGAGGAATGGGTGGACGTACCGACGCTGCTGGGGAACTGCGTCCGCCTCGTGGCAGCGCCGGGGCGCCAGCCCGCGCCGCGGATCGTCATCGCGACCCCGAACACGCTTCCCGCGCTGATGGCGGACGAGACGCGGCTCAAGCAGACGGTGGTCAACCTGCTTGCCAACGCCGTCAAGTTCTCAAACGGCAACGGCACCATCACGCTCTCGGCGCGGCTCACGCCCAGCGGCGACCTTGCCATCGCCGTTGCCGATCAGGGCGTCGGGATGAAGCCCGAGGACATTCCGCTGGCGCTCCAGCCTTTCCGTCAACTCGACAACCGACTGGCGCGCACGCATGAGGGCACCGGCCTTGGCTTGCCGCTCTCGAAGATGCTGGTGGAGCGCCATCAAGGCACGCTCGCCGTCGAGAGCACGCTCGGCGTCGGCACCATTGTCACCATCACCTTGCCGCGCGCGCGGCTGCGCCAGGAACCTGAACGGGCGGCGCTCGCGAGTTGAATTGCTTTCCGCCTCCCGCCTGCGCACGATGCGGGAAAAGGGGAGGAAAGCATGGCTCGGCTTCAGGGCAAGCGCGCGATCATCACCGGCGCGGGAAGCGGCATCGGCCGCGCTAGCGCCAAGCTCTTCGCCGCCGAAGGCGCAAGCCTGGTCATCGTTGACAAGGTCGCCGCCGCGGTCGTGGAGACGGCGGCGCAGATCGCCGACGCGGGCGGCATGGCGATCGCGCTTGCGGCCGATGCTGGCGAGGAAGCCGATGTGCGCGCCGTCGTCGATAAGGCGGTCGCCGCTTTGGGCGGGCTCGACATCGTCTTCGCCAATGCCGGGATTTCCGGTGGCCTGACGCCGTTCTTCGAGCAGAGCGTCGATTACTGGCGCGAGATTCTCCGCGTCAACCTCATCGGCCCCTTCCTCGCCATCCGCACGGCAGCGCCGATCATGATCAAGCAAGGCAAGGGCTCGATCGTCTGCACCGCCTCGGTCGCAGCGCTCCGCGCCAATGCCGGCGCTCATGCCTATAGCGCGAGCAAGGCGGGGGTCATCAGCCTGGTGCAGACCGCCGCCAATTCGCTCTCCGGCAGCGGCGTCCGCGTCAACGGCATCTGCCCCGGCCTCATCGAGACCGGGATGACGCGGCCCCTCTTCGAGCGCGCCCGCGAGCACGGCACATCCGACAAGATCGGCCAGTTGAACCCGCTCCAGCGCGCCGGCCAGCCCGAGGAGATCGCCGCCATGGCCTTGTTCCTGGCGAGCGACGAGGCGTCATACGTCAACGGCCAGGCGATCGCCGTCGACGGTGGGCTCTCGAGCACCCACCCCTTTGCGAGGCAGCGGCGCTAAGTAGCGGGGCGCAACCTTCGCTCCCTCTCCCCTCGGGGAGAGGATTGGGGTGAGGGCGAACTCCCGATCCGTCCGTCGCTCCTCCTCACCCGGCGCTTCGGGCCGACCTCTCTCCGAGAGGAGAGGTTATAAAACACTGTGACGCTCGCCAATCTCAGCCGCGCGCTTGACTCGCCGGGGTGTGATCGCAATTCTGGTTCGAGGCGGCGCGAAGGCGGCGGGGGCGGTACCCCGGGCAATTGCGTCGGAGAATAAGGTGGCAGTCGCCACGGCGTCGGGAAGCTCTACCCTAAGGGCGGGAACTCGGCGCCGCGGGTTTTTGTGTCTGAAAACTCGGGTGGCAGCCTAAGGGGGTGGGATGGCTGGTGGTGTGCCGACACGGCAGGGGCTTTACGACCCGCGCAACGAGCATGATGCGTGCGGGGTGGGCTTCATCGCCCACATCAAGAACAAGAAAAGCCACGCCATCGTCGCCGACGGCATCCGCATCCTCTTGAACCTCGCCCATCGCGGCGCCGTCAGCGCCGATCCGCTGGCGGGCGACGGCGCCGGCCTTCTTGTGCAGCTTCCCGACAAGCTCTTTCGCGCCGAGGCAAAGCGCCTCGGCTTCCGCTTGCCAAGACTCGGTCATTACGGCGTCGGCATGATGTTCCTGCCGCGGAACGAGACGACGCGGCGCGCCTGCGAGGAGACGCTCGAATACTTTGTCGCCGCCGAAGGCCAGCGCGTGCTCGGTTGGCGCGACGTGCCGGTCGACAGCAGCGTGCTGGGCGAGAGCATCAAGCCGATCGAGCCGGTGATCCGCCAGATCTTCATCGGCCGCGGCGCGAACTGCGAGGACGTGGACGCCTTCGAGCGCAAGCTCTTCGTCATCAGAAAGCAGACGCATCTCAGCATCCGCGCCCGCAAGCTCCCCGAGCAAGCGGCGTTCTACATCGCGAGTTTCTCGGCGCGCACCATCATCTACAAGGGCATGGTGATTCCCGAGCGGCTCTCGCTCTATTACAGCGATGTCGGCGACAAGCGCTTCCAATCGGCGCTGGCGCTCGTCCATGCGCGCTTCTCCACCAATACCTTCCCCTCCTGGGAGCTGGCGCACCCCTTCCGCTATCTCGCGCATAATGGCGAGATCAATACGCTCCGCGGCAATATCAACTGGATGATGGCGCGGCGCCACTCGATGACCTCGAAGCTCCTCGGCGCCGATCTCGAGAAGCTTTGGCCGCTCATCGGCGACGGCAATTCCGATTCGGCGACGCTCGACAATTGCCTCGAGCTGTTGATTGCCGGCGGCTATTCGCTGCCACATGCGCTCATGCTGCTCATTCCCGAAGCCTGGGCCGGGAACGAGCTGATGGACCCGGCACGCCGCGCCTTTTACGAATACTACGCCGCGCTAATGGAGCCCTGGGATGGGCCAGCGGCGCTTGCTTTTACCGATGGTCGTCAGATCGGCGCGAGCCTCGACCGCAACGGCTTGCGGCCGGCGCGCTTCATGGTGACCGATGACGACCTCGTGATCATGGCGTCCGAAGCAGGCGTGCTCGACATTCCCGAGGAGCGCATCACCCGCAAATGGCGGCTCGAGCCCGGCAAGATGCTGCTTGTCGATCTCGAGGCGGGCCGCATCATCGACGACGCCGAGCTCAAGGCCGACATGGCCTCGGCCAAGCCTTATCAGCAATGGCTCGACGAGACGCAGATCAAGCTCGAGACACTGCCCGACGAGATCGCGCCGATGGCGCCGCCCGCGAGCGTGCTGCTCGATCGCCAACAGGCATTCGGCTACACGCAGGAGGACCTCAAATTCTTCCTGAAGCCGATGGCGCTCGCCGGCGACGACACGGTGGGCTCGATGGGCCGAGACACGCCGCTCGCCGTGCTCTCGCACCGGCCGAAGCTGCTCTTCGATTACTTCCAGCAGCGCTTCGCGCAGGTGACGAACCCACCCATCGATTCCATCCGCGAGGAGCTGGTGATGTCGCTGGTCTCGCTGGTGGGGCCGCGCCCCAACCTCTTGGACCTCGAGACCGGCGGCAAGCACATCCGCCTGGAGCTGAAGCAGCCGATCCTCACCAACGTCGATCTCGAGAAGATCCGCTGCATCGAGGACAATACCGGCGGTAAATTCAAGACCTACACGCTCTCCATCTGCTATCCCTCCGACGAGGACGCGCCGGGGATGGCGCGCGCGCTCGAGGACATCTGTCGCCGCGCCGAGCAGGCGGTGCGCGCGGGCCACAACCTTATCGTGCTCTCCGATCGCGCCGTCGACGCGGAGCATATCGCCGTGCCCTCGCTGCTCGCGGTCGCCGCCGTCCATCATCACTTGATCCGCGGCGGGCTTCGCACCGAGGTGGGGCTCGTGGTCGAGACCGGCGAGGCGCGCCAGCTTCACGATTTCTGCCTGCTGGCGGGCTACGGCGCCGAGGCAATCAACCCCTACCTCGCCTTCGACACGATCTCGGCGCTGAAGCGCGAGCTCGGCGACATCGCCGAAGCCGAGGCGCATAAGCGGTACATCAAGGCAGTCGCCAAGGGGATCATGAAGGTGATGTCGAAGATGGGCATCTGCACCTTCCAATCCTATTGCGGCGCGCAGATTTTCGACGCGGTCGGCCTCTCGAGCGCGTTTCTCGACAAGTACTTCACCGGCACGGTCTCACCGGTCGAAGGCGCGGGGCTCGACGAGATCGCCGAGGAAACGGTGCGCCGCCATCGCCTCGCCTATGGCGATGCGCCCAATTACCGCGGAGCGCTCGATCCCGGGGGCGAGATCCTGTCGCGCGTCCATGGCGAGACGCATATCTGGACCGCCGAGACAGTGGGGCTGCTGCAGCACGCCGTCAGGAGCGGCGACTACCGCAAATTCAAGGAATACACGCGCAAAGTGGGCGAGCAAGATGCGGGCGCGATCGCGCTCCGCGCGCTCCTCGATTTCAAGATTGCTGAGAAGCCGATCCCCATCGACGAGGTCGAGCCCGCGGCCGACATTGCCAAGCGCTTCTCGGGCGGCGCCATGTCCTTCGGCTCAATTTCCTGGGAGGCGCACACCACGCTTGCCATCGCGCTCAATCGGCTGGGTGGCCGTTCCAACACCGGCGAAGGCGGCGAGGACGCTGTACGCTACAAGCCGCTGCCCAACGGCGACAGCATGCGCTCGGCCATCAAGCAGGTGGCCTCCGGCCGCTTCGGCGTCAACGTCGAGTACCTCGTCAACTCCAGCGATCTCCAGATCAAGATGGCGCAAGGGGCGAAGCCCGGCGAAGGCGGCCAGCTCCCCGGCCACAAGGTCGACGAGTGGATCGCCCGCGTGCGGCGCTCGACGCCGGGCGTGGGGCTCATCTCGCCGCCGCCGCATCACGACATCTACTCGATCGAGGATTTGGCGCAGCTCATCCATGATTTGAAGAACGCGAACCCGGCGGCGCGGATCAGCGTCAAGCTCGTCTCCGAGATCGGCGTCGGCACCATCGCCGCGGGCGTCGCCAAGGCCTACGCCGATCACGTCACCATCGCCGGACACGAAGGCGGCACCGGCGCAAGCCCGCTCACCTCGATCCACCATGCGGGGGAGCCCTGGGAGATCGGCCTTGCCGAGACGCATCAGACCCTCGTGCTGAACGGCTTGCGCGGCCGCATCGCTGTGCAGGTGGATGGCGGCTTGCGCTCGGGACGCGATGTCATCGTCGGCGCGCTCTTGGGCGCCGACGAGTTCGGCTTCGCCACCGCCGCACTCATCTCGGCGGGCTGCGTCATGATGCGGAAATGCCACCTCAACACCTGCCCGGTGGGCGTTGCGACGCAGAATCCCGAGCTCCGCCACCGCTTCGTCGGCCGGCCCGAAGACGTCGTCAACTTCTTCCTCTTCATCGCCGAAGAAGTGCGCGAGTTCATGGCGAAGCTGGGTTTCCGCACCTTGAACGATATGATCGGCCGCACCGACAAGCTCGAGCTCCGCCGCGGCCTCAATCATCCGAAGGCGCGGCTGCTCGATCTCGCGCGCGTTCTCCATCGCCCCGCGGTGAAGCCCGGAACGGCCACCTATCAATGCGAGGCGCAGAGTCATCGGCTTGCGGGCGCGCTGGACCACAAGCTCATCGCCAAAGCGAAGCCCGCGCTCGAGAAGAAGCGGGCTGTCACCATCGAGATGCCGATCCGCAATGTCCACCGTGTCGTGGGCGCCATGCTCTCGGGCCAGGTGGCGAAGCGCTATGGCGACGACGGACTTCCCGACGGCTCGATCCATGTGCGCTTCAAGGGCACCGCCGGTCAGAGCTTCGGCGCCTTCTTGGCGCGCGGTATCACCCTCGAGCTCGAAGGCGCCACCAACGATTATTGCGGCAAGGGCCTCTCCGGCGGCCGCATCATCGCTTATCCGCCGCGCGACAGCCGGCTCGAACGCGACAAGAGCATCATCGTCGGCAACACCGTTCTTTATGGCGCCGTCAACGGCGAATGCTTCTTCAGCGGCGTCGCCGGCGAGCGCTTCGCGGTGCGCAATTCCGGCGCCATCGCCGTCGTCGAAGGCGTGGGCGCCCATGGCTGCGAATACATGACCGGCGGCACCGTGGTCGTGCTCGGCGAGACCGGCATCAACTTCGCCGCCGGCATGAGCGGCGGCATCGCCTATGTCTTGGATGAGCGCGGCGATTTCGAGCGGCGCTGCAATCTCGCCATGGTCGAACTCGAACCCATCGTCGACGAGGATGACGCGCTCGAGGCGCGCGAGCATCGCGGCGGCGACCTTGAGGCGCACGGCCTCGTCGACATCAGCCACAGCCTCACGCAAGACGACGCACAGATCGTCCGCCGCCTCGTCGCCCGCCACGTGCGCTACACCGACAGCCCCCGCGGCAAGCTGATCCTCGCCGCCTGGGATCGCTACCGCACCAAGTTCGTCAAGGTCATGCCGACCGAATACCGCCGCGCGCTGCAGCAGATCCAAGCGCGTACCCGCGCCACCGAGCGCCCCGAAGTGAGCGTGGCCGTCGGCGACTGACATGGCGAAACCCACGGGATTTCTCGAATTCCAGCGGCGCGAGCGCGGCTACGCGCCGGTAGCGGAGCGTGTGCAGCATTGGCGCGAATTCACGCGGCCCTTGGCGCAGGACGACCTCAAGCGCCAGGGCGGGCGCTGCATGGATTGCGGCACCCCCTTCTGCCATCACGCCTGCCCCGTCAACAACATCATCCCCGATTGGAACGATCTCGTTTACGGCGACGACATGCGCCAGGCGCTCGCCGTGCTGCATCAGACCAACAATTTTCCCGACGTGACCGGCCGCGTCTGTCCCGCGCCCTGCGAAGCCGCCTGCACGCTCAATCTCATCGAAGAGCCCGTCACCATCAAGACGATCGAGCACGCGATCGTCGAGCGCGGCTGGAGCGAAGGCTGGGTCGAACCGCAGATCGCCAAGCACCGCACCGGCAAGCGCGTCGCGGTGGTGGGATCGGGTCCCGCCGGGCTTGCCTGTGCGCAGCAGCTGGCGCGCGCCGGCCACGTCGTCGCCGTCTTCGAGAAGGCGCCGCGCATCGGCGGGCTCCTCCGCTACGGCATTCCCGACTTCAAGCTCGAGAAGTTCGTCATCGACCGCCGCATCGCGCAGATGCGCGCCGAAGGCGTCGAGTTCCATCCCAACTGCCATATCGGCGTCAATGTGCCGATCGAGAAGCTGATGCGTGGCTATGACGCCGTCGTGCTGGCGATCGGCGCCGAAGACCCACGCGAGCTGCCGGTGCCCGGCCGCGAGCTCGCGGGCATTCACTTCGCCATGGAGTTCCTGAGCCAGCAGAACCGCCGCGTCGCCGGTGAGAAAGTACTGGCCGACGAAAGCATCATGGCGACCGAACGCGACGTGTTGGTGATCGGCGGCGGCGACACCGGCTCCGACTGCATCGGGACCTCGAACCGCCATAGGGCGCGCTCGGTGAGCCAGCTCGAGGTTTTGCCGCTCCCGCCCAAGCACGAGGAGAAGCTCGTCACTTGGCCCAATTGGCCCCTGAAGCTCCGCACTTCGAGCTCGCACGAGGAAGGTTGTCACCGCGATTTCGCCGTCGCCACCAAGGCGTTCACCGGCAAGGAGGGGCGTGTCACCGGCCTCGATGCCGTGCGCGTCGAATGGGTAAGCGAGAACGGCCGCATGGCGATGCGTGACGTGCCGGGGAGCCAATTCCACATCAAGGCCGATCTCGTGCTGCTCGCCATGGGCTTCGTTCATCCCGTACACGAAGGCGCCGTCGCCACGCTCGGCGTCGAGCTCGACCCACGCGGCAACGTCAAGGCGACCGACCGCGACTACGCCACGTCGATCCCGAAAGTCTTCGCCGCCGGCGACACACGTCGCGGCCAGTCGCTCGTGGTCTGGGCCATCCGCGAAGGCCGCCAATGCGCCCGCGCCGTCGACGAATTCCTGATGGGCCAGTCGGATTTGCCGCGCTGACCCCCCTCCCTACCCTCCCCCTCAAGGGGGGAGGGGCGATTTTAATTCAGCACTGGAGACTCAGATTCCCCCTCCCCCCTTGAGGGGGAGGGAGGGGTGGGGGGTAAGCTCGGACAGAAAAGAAAAACCGATGGGAGCAACGCATGGCGAAGCGTCCGGTGGAACCCAAGATGGTCGACCCCGAAGACATCAATCCCAGGCACAATTGGGAGCGGCCGATCCTGGCGCTGGGGCCCAACGCGGTCGATTTCGAAGAGCGCGTCGATTTCCGCCGCCTCCATCGTTATCGCCTGGGCCGCACGCGCCAGGCGCTGGCGAAATCGGGCTTGGGCTCGCTGCTTGTCTTCGATCAGTACAACATCCGCTACATGACGAGCACCGTCATCGGCAATTGGGCGCGCGACAAGCTCACGCGCTATGCGCTCTTGCCCGGCAGCGGCGATCCCCATGTCTGGGATTTCGGCTCGGCGGCGAAGCATCATCGGCTCTACGCACCGTGGCTCCATCAGCACAATTGCCATGCCGGCATGTTGGGCTTGCGCGGCGCGGTCCATCCCAAGATCGGCCTCATGCGCAAGGCGGCCGAGGAGATCAAATCGATCCTCGAGGAGAATGGCGTCGGCGACATGCCCGTCGGCGTCGACGTGGTCGAGCCGGCCATGCTGTTCGAGCTGCAGGCCGCCGGCATCAAGGTGGCGGACGGCCAGCAGGTCATGCTCGATGCGCGCGAGATCAAGAGCGCTGACGAGATTTCACTTCTGAATGTCTCGGCGGCACTCGTCGACGGCACCTACCAACACATCGCCGAGCACCTGAAGCCCGGCATTCGCGAGAACGAGATCGTGGCACTCGCCAATAAGCGGCTTTACGAGCTCGGCTCCGATGATGTCGAGGCGATCAACGCCATCTCCGGCGAGCGCTGCAGCCCGCATCCGCACAATTTCACCGACCGCCTGATCCGGCCCGGTGATCAGGCGTTCTTCGACATCATCCAATCCTTCATGGGCTACCGCACCTGCTACTACCGCACCTTCAACGTCGGCCGCGCCACCGACGCGCAAAAGGACGCGTACAAGCGCGCGCGCGAATGGATCGACGCGTCGATCGAGGCAGTGAAGCCCGGCGTCACCACCGACAAGATCGCGTCCTGTTGGCCCAAGGCGCAGGAGATCGGCTTCGTCAGCGAGATGGAAGCATTCGGTCTGCTCTTCGGCCACGGCCTCGGCCTCGGCCTCCATGAGCGCCCAATCATCAGCCGCCTCAACTCCTTCGATGACCCCATCGAGATCAAGGAAGGCATGGTCTTCGCGCTCGAGACGTATTGTCCCGCCGCCGATGGCTATTCCGCCGCCCGCATCGAGGAGGAAGTGGTGGTGACGCCCAAGGGTGCGAAAGTCATCACGCTTTATCCGGCGGAAGAGCTGCCGATCGCCAATCCGTATTGAGCCACAGGGGAGGAACGCCATGGACTTCACCGGCAAGATCGCGCTCGTCACCGGCGCCGGGGGCGGCATCGGCCGCGCGACATCGCTCGGCTTTGCCCGCGCAGGCGCGCGGCTCGTGCTCGTCGACCGCGATCAGGCGGCCGGCGAGGCAACGCTTGGCGCCATCCGCCAGCAGGGCGGCGAGGGCAAGTTCGTTGCCGCCGATGTGACGCGCAGCGCCGAGGTCGCCAACTACGTGAAGGCGGCGCTCGATGCCTACGGCCGCATCGACTGCTTCTTCAACAACGCCGGCATCGAAGGCAAGGTGGCACATACCGCGCAAATGGATGAAGCCGATTTCGACGCGGTGATCGCCGTCAACGTCAAGGGCGTGTTCCTGGGGCTGCGCCACGTGCTGCCGGTGATGCTGCGGCAGAAAGCGGGCGCCGTCGTCAACACGGCGTCGGTCGCAGGTATCGTCGGGACTCCGGGTATGGCGGCTTATGCGGCGTCAAAACACGCCGTCATCGGCCTCACCAAAGTGGCGGCCGGCGAGGTGGCGAGGGACGGTGTGCGCGTCAACGCCGTCTGCCCCGGCCCGATCGACACTCGCATGATCCATTCGCTGGAAAACCAGATTGATCCCGCTAATCCCGACTCCGTGGGCGAACGCTATCAGCGCGCGATTCCGGCCGGCCGCTACGGCACGGCCGAGGAGATCGCCAATGTCGTGCTCTTCCTCTGCTCTGATGAGGCCGCCTATGTCACGGGCGCGCAATGGGTGGTGGACGGCGCCCGCACCGCCGTGGGCGGCGCGGTAACGACGATCGCCAAGCGCTAAGGAAGCGTTCGCGCTGACGACGGACGAGCACCACGAAAATTTAGCTGGAGATCAGGGGATAAATGGAGATGAAGGGGAGCACTGCACCGACGGGGGTGGGCTTCCCTCGATCCCCGTTCATCTCCTCATCCCCTTTTTCTTCGCATGGCGACTGCAGGAGACGAATGAGATGGCGACGGACTTAAGGAAACACACGCTCGGCTGGATCGGCGTCGGCCGCATGGGCTACCCGATGGCGGAGCGTCTCGCCAAAGCCGGCGCGCAAGTGAGCGTCTACAATCGCACGCGGGCCAAGGCGGAGCCGCTCACCAAGAGCGGCATCCGCCTCGTCGAGCGTCCGACCGATCTCGCCGACCGCGACATCGTCTTCACCATGGTCTCGGCGTCCGACGATCTGAAAGAGGTGACACTGGGAAAAAACGGCGTGCTCGCCGCGGCCAAAACGCCCAAGATCCTTATCGATTGCTCGACCGTGTCCGAAGAGGCCTCCGCCGAGGTGCGGGAGGCGGCGACGAAGCGCGGCACGGCGATGCTCGCCTCGCCGGTGAGCGGCAACGGCAAGGTGGTGAAGGCGGGAAAGCTTTCCGTCGTGGTCTCCGGACCCAAGCAGGCCTACGACACCGCCCTTCCCTATCTCGAAAAACTCGGCCAGGGCGTGAGCTATGTCGGCGAGGGCGAGCTCGCGCGCATGGTCAAGATCTGCCACAACGTCTTCCTCGGCATCACCATTCAGGCGCTCATCGAGGTGACGGTGCTGGCGCAGAAAGGTGGCGTGCCGCGCCACGCCTTTCTCGATTTCATGAACAAGAGCGTCTTGGGCTCCACCTTCACCCGCTACAAGACGCCGGCGTTGGTCAATCTCGATTTCGCGCCCACCTTCACGCCGGTGCTGCTGCGCAAGGACCTCGACCTCGGTCTCGCCGCCGCGCGCAAGGTGGGAACGCCAATGTCGCTCGCCGCGATGACCCGGGAAATCCTGCAGAGCCTCATCGGCCAGGGCTTCGTCGATCAGGATTTCGCGACCTTGCTCATCCAGCAGGCGAAAGCCGCGGGCATGCCGCTGGAAGCCGAGAACGTGCGGATCAGCGACGGGCTTTCCTGACTGTCCTCAACCAAATGTGAACTCTCCCGACCGCAAGTTATGCGAGAGAAGACGGGGGCGAGAGCCCGCGTCTTGCGCTCCGACCCGCGCGCCGGAGCAGCGTGGCAGCTCCTTGGTTGCGTTTCTCGGCACCGAGCCGCGCACTGATGACGCCGACTTGCGCCAAAAGCGGCGCGCCCTGCAGCAGCAGCTGCGCCGGGAATTTGCCCAGTGCCTCGCCGAGAACCGCCGGGTGGCCGCCGCCGCCGGCAACGCGAGCGCGTTGGCCGAAGCGGCGAAGCGCGGCTGCAAGATCGAACCCCAAGCCTCCTGCTCTAAAATCACGCTGCGGCGCGTCGATATTCATGGCGCCGCCCTTAGTGGCGCCAAACTCGATGAAGCGACGCTGGAAGACGTCGATCTCAAAGGGGCCAATCTCGCCGGCGCGGATCTCCTTGGCGCCATTCTCGACAACGCCGCGCTTGCCGGCGCCAAGCTCGATGGCGCCAATCTCGAGCAAATCTACGCGCGAAAGACCGACCTGCACGGCCTCGACTTCACCGGGACGCGGCCGATGCGCACGGCCAATCTGAGCGACAGCGATCTCAAAGAGGCCAATCTCGCTGGGGTCACCTTGGCGGGGGCGCGGCTCGCCGGCGCCGATTTCACCGGCGCTAACCTCGCGGGTGCCGATCTCTCCGGCGCGATGCTGGAAGAAGCCCATCTGCGCGGCAGCGACCTTCGCCACGCGAAGCTCGACGGCGCGCGGCTCAAGAATGCCGACCTCACGGGTGCCAAGCTCGACGGCGCGAGCTTGCGGGAGGCGATGCTGAGCTGGGCCATCCTGAAAGACGCCGCGCTCGCCGGCGCTGAGCTCGCCAAGAGCCCGCTCGACGGCGTCACCTGGGTGAACGGCTGCAAGCTCGCGGAAAAAGGCAGTTGCGCCGGCATCGACCTGCACGGGTTGAGCCTCGCGCATCTCTCGTTGGGCGGCATCGATCTTTCCGGCGCCAACCTTGCCGGGGCCGATCTGAGCTTCGCCTGGCTCGAAGGCGCCGACTTGCACGGCGCCAATCTGCGCGGTGCCGACGTGCAGCAGACGATCTTCCGCGGCGCCAATCTCGCCGGCGCCAACCTCGAGGGCTCGGAAGGCGGCAGTCCGCAGTTCGATGGCGCCAATATGAGCGAAACCATCCTGCGCGACGGCAAGAAATGTGCAGCGGGCGCCAAGGCCGACCGCCTCCACGATTGCTGAGATAGAACCGGCGCACGCCGGAACAACCACGCGACCACCCCCTGAGACATCCTGCGCGGCGGACGCTATACCATGAGCGCCGCCTCTCCCGGCGTTCGCGCGGCGCACAGCAATGCCATCTGGAGGACGCAGGATGATCACCAAGTTCACCACCGTCTATCCCGGTCACGTCGATCTGCCCGACCGCGGACAGAATGCGACGCCGGCGAACGAGCGGCGCTTTTCCAACGAGCATCTCATCAGCGTCTTCGCCAAGACCGAGGCGATCGCCCAGACACTCGACCGGCACGGCTACGACACGGTTTGGCTCGCCGAGCACCATTTCCAGCACGAGGGTTATGAAGTCATCCCGAACCTGCTCATGATGGCGGTTCACTTGGCGCATGTGACCAAGCGGCTCCGCATCGGTTGCGGCTTCAACATCACGCCGATGTGGCACCCGCTGCGGCTCGCCGAGGATTTCGCCGTCGCCGACATCTTGACGGGGGGGCGCACGATCTTCGGCGTCGGCCGCGGCTATCATTCGCGCGAGGTCGAAACCTTCGGCGCGCCGATTCTCGATCAGAACGCCAACCGCGAGCTCTTCGAAGAGCAGGTGGAGATCATCTTCAAGGCATTCGAGAGCGAGAGCTTCTCGCACCGCGGCAAGCATTACACACTGCCGCCCGAGGTGCCCTACCGCGGCTATCAGCTCACGGAGATCACGCTGGTGCCGCGACCGATCCATCGCCCGGTCGAGACGTGGCAGCCGATCGTCAGCGCCGGCGCGCGCGGCATCGACTTCATGCTCAAATACGGCATCAAGGGCGCGGTGGGCGGCGGCGCCGCGACGATGGAGCACAATCCGATCCACGCTTATCAGGAGGCCGCAGCGCGCGCGGGAAAGAACCTGAAGCTCGGCGAGGACTTGATGGTCGGCATCTTCTTCCATCTGGCGAAGACGCGCGAGCAGGCCCTCCGCGAAATCACGCCGCTCTATGAGGAGCACGTCAAGATGTTCGCGCCGCTGGGATTCATGCCGGGGATGACGCCGGCGCAGATCGCCGCGGCGGCGCGGCGTGGCGGCTGGGCCGAGGCGGGCGTTCCGACGGTGGAGCACTTCATGAAGGCGGGCGCGTGGTTCGCCGGCACGCCCGATGGATTGATCGAGCATTTGAAGAAGCTCGAGGAGCGTTATCCCGGTCTCGAGTACATCAACCTCAGCACCAGCATGGGCACACCGCAACAGGTCATGCTGGAGCAGTTTCAGTGGGTCGCCGAAGCGGTGATGCCGGCCTTCAAGCGGCGCTGATATGGCGCCCACGCTCATCGTCGGCGGCGGCATCGGCGGGCTTGCCACGGCGCTGGCCTTGGCGCGCGTGGGCCGCGCGGTTCACGTCGTCGAGAAGGCGCCCGAGTTCGGCGAGATCGGCGCCGGGCTGCAGCTCGCGCCCAACGCCGTCTATGTGCTCGAACGCTTGGGCCTCATGGGCGAGATCGGCAAGCATGCGGTCTTTCCCAACCGCCTCGTCTGGATGGATGCGCTCGACGAGACGCGCATCACCTATGTCTATTTAGGCGAACCCTTCCGCCGCCGCTACGGCCATCCCTATCTCGTGATGCACCGCGGCGATTTGCTCAACGTGCTCCTCGAAGCCTGCCGCGCCGAGCGCAACATCACGCTCGAATCATCCTGCAACGTCACAGCCGTTGACGATTTGGGCGACGCGGCGTGCGCCCGCTTCGCCGACGGCACGGCCTGCGAGACGGAGCTCCTCATCGGCGCCGACGGCCTCTGGTCGACGGTGCGGGGCGCGGTGGTGACGGATGCGCCCACCGCCGAGCCTTATGTCGCCTATCGCGGCACCATTCCGATGGAGCGGATGTCGCGCCATGCCGGGCTCGACAATGTCGTGATGTGGGTCGGGCCCGACATGCATTTCGTGCAGTATCCGGTGCGCCGCGGCGAGCTCTATAACCAGGTCGCCGTGTTCAAGAGCCGCCGCTACAAGCTCAATTCCGAGGATTGGGGCACGGTCGACGAGCTCGACGCGCATTACGCGCAGACCTGCGAGTATGTGCGAAGCTCGATCACCCTCATGTGGCGCGACAAGCGCTGGCCGATGCTCGATCGGCCGCCGATCTTGCGCTGGAACCGCAACCGCATCGTGCTCATGGGCGATGCCGCGCACGCCATGCTGCAATACATCGCGCAAGGCGCTTGCCAGGCGATCGAGGATGCGCAAGCGCTCGCCGATTGTATCGCACGCGCGCCCGCCGACATTCCCGCCGCCGTTGCCGCTTACGAGAGCACACGCACGCTTCGCACCGCGCGCGTCCAGCTCACGGCGCGCGCCATGGGCGCCTTCTTCCACATGCAAGGGGTGCCGGCGCAAGTGCGCAACGCGATGATGCGCGCGCGGGCACCCGACGATTACTCCATGCTCGATTGGCTCTACGGCTACCGGGTGTAACCCCCTCCCTAACCCTCCCCGCTTGCGAGGAGGGTTGAGTGGAGGCGCTCAATGCGCGAGCGGATCAGGCCGCATCTGCAGCTTGAAGACACGCGGCCGCGCTTCCGTGCCGCCTTCGCCATGAAACGCCGTGCGCGAGCCGAAGGTCGTCCACAATCCCTTTCCCTTCCATCCCGCGCTCTCGTCGTCGATGCGCCCGTCGGCGTTCTTGCTGTAAAAGCCCATGGGATAGGGAATCCGGAGGTCGACGAATTTGCCGTCGACCAGCGCCAACATGGACTCGCTGCCATTCGCCGACGCGATCGGCACGTTGGCGCCGAGCCCCAGCGTGTTGTAGCGGTCGACCCAGATGTAATATGCGTGATTGGCGCTGCCGAGCTCCTTCACGTCGCGGAATTGCGGGCCCGGCATGCGGTAGAGGGTCCAGCCTTCAGGACATTGCTTGCCGGTGGCCGCCGCGGCGCCGTTAAGCGCCCCCTTGCATTTGGCGCGCTCGAAGCGGCCGAGGTGGCCGCTCGAGAACGTCGTCCACACCACGCCGTCAAGCCCGATATCGATGCCGCGCGCGCCGTAGGCTTCATCGGGCGGGAGATAAGCCTCGATGAGCGCCGTCTCCGGCGGGTTGGGCCCTGGCACCAGGCGCATGATGTAGCCGGGCTGATCGACGCGCGAGAAGCCGACATCCATCGATTGGCCCCAGATCGACTCGTCGACCGGGCTCGGCTGCACCGCGTAGAACGCGGCCATGAGGCGTTTGTCCTTGGCCGGATCGAGCGGCGCGTTCGCCTCGACATAAGCGTCGCGCTTGCCGTTGCCGTTGGTGTCGATGATGAGCGGCGTCCAGCCTTGCGACGTCTTCTCGTCGCCCGTCTCTTCGAAGGCGCGCACATTGAGCCAGCCGACGACGCCGCTCTGCGGGCCGCCCGCGCTGGTCCAGAGCGTGTTGTTGGCGTCGTGTGCGAAATAAAGGTGGTGCGTGCTGAAGCAGGTGTCGATGAGCGTCCACTTCTCGGTCTTGGGATCGTACATCGAGAGCTGGCGCGCGGATTCGTTGAGCGGCGCCACCTTGGCCGAAGTGAGGGTCGAGCCCTGCTTGCAGTAATCGGGATTGGCGGCGGGCCGGATGCGTGCGGTGAACCAGGCGCGGCCTTTCTCGTCGATGATGGGATTGTGGATGCTGGTGTGGCCGTCCCAGATCGGTGCGTCGCCCCAATAGACCGACGGACCCGCCGGCAAATCCGCGGCCGACGGCGTCTTCGGATCGCGATAGGGATGCTTGATGTCGTAGGCACGATGGGCGACGGGATCGAGCACCGGCACGAGATCGGTGCTCTCTTCGGGCGAGCCGTAGATGGGACCGTTGGCATTGACCCGCGGATTGCGCTTGTCGCTGGCGATTGCGTCATGGAGATAGTGCTTGGTGCTCCCCCATTCCCAGCTGGTGATGACGACGTTGCGCTCGACGCCTTGCGGCCGCGCCGGCTTGTCGAAGGGAAGCTCGCCCGCGGCGATGCGGTCGGTCCAATCGGCAAAGAGCGCGAGCGCCTTTTGCGCGCCGAAGCGCCCGAGCGTCACCGCCATGTTCTGCATCGCCTGGCCCGACTGCACGCGCCGCGTCCAGGCATCGGCCGAATTCTTGAAGTCGCCGAGATCTTTCGAGAGCGTGCGCACGCCCTTCGAGCCCAGCGCGTGACAGGATTGGCAAGAGTTTTTGAGGGTGTCGATCCAGTAATGCTGATTCCTCATCGCCTCGGCGATGCCGTTCCCCTGATCGCCGGTGCCGGGGAACTGGCTCTTGTCGGGAATCTTGAGAAGCGAATACCAGTACATGCCCGGATAGTATTCCGCCGCAGCCGCCTCACTCGGCGCCGGGACCGCCGTCAA
Organism: Allostellaceae bacterium; assembly: GCA_035945115.1. GTDB lineage: Bacteria > Pseudomonadota > Alphaproteobacteria > ATCC43930 > CGMCC-115725 > DAHUYF01. The sequence continues at coordinate 49,899 of DASZAN010000029.1, read as the reverse complement.
ATCGACGCGCTTGCCCGGCGCGCTCTCGGCTTTTGCTGAGTCGACGAGCCCGTAGCCCCGCACCCAGACGCGGTAGTTGGCCTTGGGCAGATCGGGAATGAGATAGCGGCCGTGGTCATCGGTGACGACGACCTTGGCGAATTTGGTCGGAAGATCGGTGGTCTCGGCGATCACCCACACACCCGCCTCGGGTCCCTTGGGGCCGCTGACGACGCCGCCCAAATCGCCGGCCGCGATGTTGATGGCGTTGTTTTGCTGCGCCACCACCGGCGCTGCCAACAAGGCGGCGCTCACCGCCGTCATCAAGAACGCGACGCACCGTCCACTCATGGCCGCCCTCCCTCGTCGAACCACGCACGGTCTGCGTTTTCTTGCTTTACGGCAAAGCCTGCCGCATCCCGCGGTTCTCCCGCAAGGCAAAAGCGCTGCGCGCTTTCCCCTCACCCAGTCGCGCTCCCCGTGGAAGAGGGACGGGCGAACGCAGCCTACTCGTAATAAGCCGGCGCGAGCTTCAGGCCGTCGCGCTGGGCCTTGTCGTGGTTGATCCAAAGCGTCGCCTTGCCTTTCGCCATGACATCGGCGATGCGGTCCATCGAGGTGAGCGTCTTTTCCTTGTCGACGTTGTTCTCGGGCACGCGGCGATTGTCCCAGTTCTTTTGGAAGTGGACGGCATCGCCCGAAAGCACCACCGCGCCGGTTTTGGGCAAGTTCACGAGCAGGGATTGATGGCCCGGCGTGTGCCCGGGGGTGGCGAAGAGCGTGACGCTGCCGTCGCCGAAGACATCGAGGTCACCCTCGAGCTTGCGCACGGGGTGCTCCGGCTTGAAGCGCGGCGCGCCATTGGCGCCGGGCCACTCGTATTCCGCCTTCTGCACTAGGAGCGTCGCCTGGGGAAAGAGTTCGACATTGCCGATATGGTCGGGATGGGTGTGCGAGATGGCGACGAATTTGATGTCGGCTGGCTTGACGCCGAGCTTCTCGAGCGATTGCGCGAGCGTCGTCGCACGGTGCCAATGCACCGAACGCGGATCGGCCGGCACCAGTCCCTCGGGCATGTTTGCGACGGCATCGGGAATGCCGGTGTCCCACAACAGCCAGCCCTGCGCGTGATGGATGAGGTAGCAATTGTCGGAGAACGCCTGCGCCTTGCCGACATCGACGCCCGGCGACCAACGCGAAATGTCGCCGGCCACGCCATGGCCGCAATCGATGATGTAGAGGCGCTCGACGCCGCTCTTGCTTTGCGCCGAGGCTGTCGCGCCGGACAACGCCAACGACAAACCGGCGAAAATTGCGATACCCAATTTCCTCATGAGGTCCTCCCCGAAGGCTCGACGGCAACATAGCGCACCCTGCCGCACCCGACAGCCGCGATCCCCCTGATTCCCACTCATCTCCACATCTCCATTCTCAGCCGTTATTACGGCACGAATATTGGGGATTGGGGGGATGAAGGGGGATAGGGAGATGATCCAATTTGGCGAGCATCCTCTCCGCCCGCTACGACGGCGCTCCCTCATAGGCGCGCTTCAACGCCGCGAGATCGAGCTTCTTCATCTGGAGGAGGGCCTTCATCCCGCGCTCGGAGCGCGCGCCATCGGGACCGCTCATCATCGCCGGGAGCTCGCGCGGCACGATCTGCCAGGAGAGGCCGAACCTGTCCCTGAGCCAGCCGCATTGTTGCGCCTTGGGATCGCCGCCCGCGCCAAGCGCCGTCCAGTAGCGATCGATCTCCGCCTGATCCTCGCAATAGACGATGAACGACACCGCTTCGCTGAATTTGAAGTGCGGCCCGCCGTTGAGCGCCACGAACTCCAATCCCAAGAGACGGAAGGTCACCGTCAGCACGGAGTCCGCGGGCTTGCCGTGCACGTCGAAGCCCTCCCTGCCGTAGCGCGCCACCCGCTCGATCGCCGCATCCGGGAAGATCGAGACATAAAGGCGCGCCGCCTCTTCCGCCTCCGTGTCGAACCAGAGGTAAGGCGTGATCTTCTGCAAGCTCGCCATGCCATTCCCTCCAAAGGATGAATCTCCTCCGCCCTTTCCCATAGGCGGCGAGGATCGAGATGGGGACTCCCGTGTTAACGGTTGAGAGGGGACGATCCGCAGGGCACGCGATGAGCCGAACCGTCGCACCGGTCACGTTGGGGTTAGTGGCGCTGCTCGCCACCGCGCGCACGGCGTTTGCTGCGCCCGAGATTTACGAGTACCGCATCGTCCATGCGAGCCACGGCGAGATCGGCCGCTACGCCAACATCGTCGACCGGCGCGGCAACGACACCGAAGTCCGCACCGAGCTCCACATTGCCGTCACGATCCTCGGCATCACCGCCTATCGCCAGGACGCCGAGCGCGTCGAGCGTTGGCACGGCGAGCGGCTCACATCCTTCGATGGCACCACCGTCACCAACGGCGAGCGGCTCCAGGTCCACGGCGAGGTGCAGGGCGGCGGCTTTGCCGTCACCACGCCCACCGGCATCGTCATCGCGCCGGCCGACGTCCATCCCTCCAATCCCTGGTCGGTAATGGTACTGAGGACCGATTGGGTGATGTCGACCCGCACCGGCAAGCTCTTCCACGGCATCATCAAGGGCGGCGACCGGAGGGAAATGCGGCTCAGCGACAAGCCGGTTGCGCTCCGCCAATACGAGATCGTCACCGACAAGCACGAATTCGTCTGGCTCAACGATCAGGGCACCCCCGTCGCCTTCCGCACGCAGGAGGACGGCGACGATATCGACTTCATCCTGCAGCGCCGCGAACCGCTGGTCGCGAGAACCGAGTGAGCGCGTTTTCCGGTTTACTTCATCTCGCGTAGAAACTTCGCCCGCGTCGTCGCCGCCGCGGTCAGGAAGGAAAGGTCGTTGCCCGCGAGCAGCATGCGCATGCCGAGCGCGCTGTATTTGGCGAGGAGAGGCTCGCTGTAGACGCCGCCCATGCCGGGCCATTTGCCGTGCTTTTGGCAGGCGGCGATGACGCGCTCATAGGCGGTGACGACGCGCGTGTGATCGAATTGGCCGGGGATGCCCATCTCCATGGCGAGGTCGTTGGTGCCGATCAAGAGCACGTCGACGCCGGGGACGGCGGCGATGGCATCGGCGTTCTCGACCGCTTGCGGCGTCTCGAGCATGACGACGATCAGCGTCTCGGCATTCATCGTCGCCGTGGCCTCTGCGATCGGCACGGCACGGAAGCCGAAATAGGCCATGCCGCCCGCGACCGAGCGATGGCCCGCCGGCGGATATTTCAAATGCGCCACCACCTCGCGCGCTTCATCCGCGGTGTCCACATGCGGCATGACGATGCCGAGCGCGCCGCCGTCGAGCGCGCGGGTGGCAAGCGAATATTGCCCGTTGGGCACACGCACGATCGGCGAGATTTGGGCACCGAGCGCCGCCACCGATATCTGTGTCGCGATGTCGAGCGGCATGGTGCCGTGCTCGAGATCGAGAAAGAGCCAATCGAACCCCGCCGTCGCCATGATGGCGGCGATGTCGACAGTGCGTGCCTGACGCAGCCCGACGCCCAAGGCGCGCTCGCCGTTCTTCAGTCGCTCACGGGCGGGATTGCGCATCGCTTCCTCCTTGGAGATGTTCACGGAGAGGCAGTGAGACAGGGAGAAGATTAATGGCGCGCTTCGCGCGCCGAGATCGTTCTTCTCACCGCCTCACCGTCTCCCTGTAAATCTCTTTTACATTTGCGCTATTGCGCCGGCGCTTTGACCGGCGTGATCGCCGCTTGCTCCGGCGCGGCGCGCCACTCCCACCAGCCGCCCCCCAAGGCGGTGAAGAGCTGGACGGTGTCGAGATAGCGCTGCGCCTGGGCGCGGACGAAGCCGACGCGCGCCTGCTCGGCCAAGCGCTGCGCATCCAGCACCTGGAGGATGCCGACATTGCCGAAGCTGTACGTCGTTTGCGTCAGCTTCAGATTGGCTTCCGAGGATTCGAGCGCGCGGCGCTGCGCCTCGACCTCTTCGAGGTCGTGCTGGAGCGCTTGCAGCGAATCCGCCACTTGGCCGAAGCCCGTGAGCACGGTCTGGCGGTAGGTGGCGAGCGCGGCGTTGAACGCCTCGACCGCCGCCTGCTTTTGCGCGGTGAGTGCGCCGCCGTGGAAGATCGGCGCCAAGAGCTGCGCGCCGAGGCTGTAAACGGGACCGGCGAAGAGATCGCCGATGTGGTTCGCTTCTGAGGTGAAGGACGCGGTGAGATTGATGTTGGGATAAAGCTGCGCCGTGGCGACGCCGATATTAGCGCTCGCGGCGTGAAGCTGTGCCTCCGACGCCAAGATGTCGGGACGCCGGCGCACCAGCGCGGAGGGGAGCGTCACCGGCAAGTCTTCCGGGAGAGTGAATTCCGCCAGATCGAAATCGGGCGGGACCCACAAGGCGGGCAAGCGGCCCACGAGGATCGAGAGCGCGTGGCGTGCGACGCTCAGCTGCTGGCGCAGCGGCGGCAGCTGTGTGCGGTCATTCTCAAGCTGGCTCTGCGCCAGCTGCACGTCGATTTGCGTCGCCTCACCCGCCTGGAGCTCGGTGCGCACCAGATTAAGGTTGCGCTCATCATCGGCGATGATGGTCCGGTACGCGGCGATCTGCGCCCGCGCCGAGGCGATGTTGATCGCTTGAATCACCGCGTTGCCGGTGAGCGTGAGATAGGCAGCGTCGAGCTGATACTCGGCGAAATCGGTGAGCGCTTCCTGCTGCTCGACGCGACGGCGGTTGCCGCCGAAGGGATCGAGCGCGTAGCTCACGGTCGGTCCGATCGAGAAGAGATTGAAGGCGGGCAGCTGGCCCGGCTGACCGAAGACCGCGTTGCTGATCTTCTCGCGCTGCACGCCGGCCTGTACGTCCACTTGCGGATAGAGCGCACCCGCGGCCTGGGCGATGCCCTGGCGCGACTGCGCCAAGGTAGCGGTGGCGGCGATGATATTCTGATTGCCGGCGACGGCCTGCTTCAACACGTCATTGAGCCGCTCAGAGCGGAAGAGATGCCACCACTCGCCGGGAATGTCCTGGCCGAGGAGAAGGCGCTGCTCCTTCTCCTTGGTGCCCTCCACATGCATCGCCGGGAGGCCTTCCTTCTCCTCGGTGTAGCCCTTGGTCTCCGGCGGCGCGGGCCGCTCAAAATCGGGGCCGACGGTGCAGCTCGCAAGCAGCAACAGCGGCGCCAGGAGCACGGCGCGCCGCCAGCGGGGCCAAGGGAACGAAACCGGCATCAACGTACTCTCCATCGACCTCGAAGAACTATGTGTCCGTTGCCATCGCCCTCGCTATGCCATCATCGGGCGGCCGGAGCGAAGAACAAGCTAGGCGGCAAACGGTATCCTAACCGTTAGTGGCCTCGACCCGGAGGAAAGGATTCGGTCCCCCGCGGCCATATAGAGGAAAAAATGGCTCACATTCAACAAATTCGCCGATGACAGCAACTGAACCCGAGGCGTGGCGTCGGCGTGAGCGGGCGCGGCTGCTGGCGGCGCGGCTAGCGATTTCGCCGGCGGAGCGCGCGGCGTGGACGGCCCGAATCGCCGCCGCGCTTCCGCCGCTCCTCGCCCGGATAGAGTGTCAAACTTTGGGCATTTACTGGCCGGTTCGCGGCGAGGTCGATCTGCGCCCGCTCGCGACCGGGCTTGTCGCCCCCGGCTACGCGCTGGCGCTCCCCGCGGTCACCGATGCTGCGGCGCCACTCGAGTACCGCCCCTGGAACCCGGGAATGGCGCTCGAAGGGGGCCGCTTCGGCATTCCCGAGCCCCCGCGTGGCGCGGCGGTTCGCCCCGACGTCATCCTGGCGCCGCTGGTGGGGTTCGACCTTGCCAACTACCGCCTGGGCTACGGCCAGGGGTATTTCGACCGCACGCTGGCGGCGCTCGAGCCGCGGCCGGTGGCGATCGGCATCGGCTTCGAGCTGGCGCTCGTCGCGAGCGTCTTTCCCCGCCCGCACGACATTCCCATGGACTTCATCCTCACCGAGGCAGTGCTCAGAGCGAAACCCGCGCCCTAAGCCTCAGTGATGGCCGTGGCTCGGCGGCGGCGAGCCCTCGCCGACGGGGCCGGGGATGGCGAAGAGGCAAAGCCCGACGAGACCGCTGCCGAGGATGAAAAGGATCACGCCCAATGCCGCATCCATGACACCCGCGCCTCAGCGCTGCCGGGTGAGCCAGCGCATCATGATGTCGTTGAAGACCTCGGGATGCTCGACATTGGGGAAGTGGCGGGCGTCGGCGATCTCCTCGTAGCGACCGCCGGGGATGAGTTCGGCGATGCGCTTGTTGCCGGCGGGCGGCGTGCCGGGATCGTCATCGCCGCACACTACCAAAGTCGGCACCTTAATCGAGGGCAGCTTCGCGATGTTGTCCAAGTTGAGGATCGCCGCGGCGCAGCCCAAGAAGCCCGCGGGCGTGGTGCCGGCGATGGTTGCGTGGATCTGCTGCCAGCGCTGGGGATTGCGACCTTTGAACTTGCTGGTGAACCAGCGCTCCATCGTGGCGTCGGCCAAGGGCGCCACCGAATTCGCTTTCGTCACCGCGTCGATGCGGGGCGCCCACATCTCCTTGGCGGCCGGCGGCGTCTGCGGCGAGGTATCGCAGAACATCGCCGATTTGAGCTTGGCGCCGTAAGAGAGCGCGAAGGTCTGTCCCACCATGCCCCCGATGGAAAGGCCGATATAGTGCACCTCTCTCAATCCCAGCGCCTCGAGCGCGAAGGCGACGTCGTCGGCCAGCTGCTGCATCGTGTAGTCGCCCGCCACGGGATCGCTGCCACCGTGGCCGCGCATGTCGAGGCGCAGCACGCGCCAGCCGGCCGCGAGCAGCGGCGGCAGCTGCTCCGCCCACATGCCGCTGTCGGAGGAGAGCGAATGGGTGAAGCACACGACGGGGCCGGTCTCGGCGCCCGTCAAGTCGTAGTAAATACGGCGCCCCGCGAGATTGAGCAGCATGGCTTATGGCCCTCCCTGAACCTTGTGTCGCGACCATAGCGCATCGCCCTAGGGGCGGGTATCCCACCAGAGGATGAGCCCGCCCGATATCGGTGCTAGGCTCGTCCGCCGCCGCTCGGGGCGGCGCGAGGAGAGAGGTGGAGGCGATGGAGTTCGGTGTCTTCGATCATGTCGATCGCGGCGGCCGCGCTTCCCTGGGCGCACTCTATGAAGAGCGCCTCAACCTCATCGAAGCCTACGACCGGCTCGGCATCCGCACATATCATCTCGCCGAGCATCATGCGACGCCGCTCGGCATGGCACCCTCGCCCAGCGTCTTCCTCGCCGCCGTGGCGCAGCGCACGAAGCGGCTCCGCTTCGGTCCGCTCGTCTACACGCTCTCGCTCCACCACCCGCTGCGCGTCGTCGAGGAGATCTGCATGCTCGATCAGATGAGCGGCGGTCGCCTCGAGCTCGGCGTCGGCCGCGGCATCTCGCCCTACGAGGTGGGCTATTACGGCGTCGATCCCGCCAAGGCGCAGGCGATCTATGTCGAGGCGCTCGCCGTCATCCTTGAGGGGCTCACCACCAAGACGCTCAATTTCGCGGGCGAGTTCTTCAAGTTTCACGACGTGCCGATGGAGATGGCACCGGTGCAGCACCCGCATCCGCCGCTCTGGTATGGGCTCGCCCGTCCCGACGGCCTTCCCTGGGTGGTCGCCAACAAGGTCAACATCGTCTGCAACGGCCCGCCGCCGCTGGTGCGACAGGTGACCGACCGCTATCGCGCCGACTGGGCGGCGGCAGGCCACGCTGCGGAAACCCTTCCCTTCATGGGGATGACGCGCAGCATTGTCATCGCCGAGAGCGAGGCCGAGGCGCTCGAGACGGCGCGGCGCGCGCACCGGCGCTGGTATGAGAGCTTCATCCTGCTCTGGGACAAGCATGGCGGCCGTCCCATCAACGCCTTCTATCCCGACAACTTCGACGACGCCCAGAAATCCGGTTTCGGCGTTGCCGGCACGCCCGCCACGGTTCGCGACGCACTGCTAGGGCAGCTCGCGGAAGCGCGCGTCAACTACCTCGTCTGCCGCTTCGCCTTCGGCGACATGGCGCTTCAGGAATCGCTGCGCTCGCTGGAGCTGTTCGCCCGCGAGGTCAGGCCCGCGCTTGTCGCAGCCGCGCGCGACCGGCGGCGAGATCGATGAGAAGCGCCGCGGCGAGCGCCGCGGCGCCGATGGCGAAGAGCAGGCGATAGCCGCTCCCCGCGGCGAAGAGGAAGGAGTAGCCATAGGCCGCCACCGCCTGGCCCATGGCAAAGGCGGTGGTGGTGGCGCTCCAGGCGAAGGCCTGGCCGAAGGCGTCGCCCGGCATCAGCTCGCCGATCCGGCCCAGCACCAGCGAGACGATGCCGGGCACGAAGGCGCCGGCGACGAGGCTTGAGACGACGAGGGCCGCCGGGGCACTCGAGAACGCCAACAGCGCTACGGCCGCGCCTTCGAGCACATAGGCAAGCCAGAGCGCCCATTTGAAGCCGATGTGGTCGGCGAGATGGCCGGCAGTGATCGGTCCCAGCATCGCCCCCACGCCAAACAACACCCAATAAGCCGAAGCTTCCGCAAGGCCGCGGCCGAGGCCGCGCGCGATGAAATCGACGAGAAACACCATATGGGGCACGAAGCCCACGGCGTTGAGCGCGTATTCGACGGCAAGCGCCCGCACCCGCGGATCGCGCGGCAGCAGCGCCACCCTGATGACGAGCGGCGCCGCCGCGACCTGCGCCGGCCAGACGTTCCAGGTGAGCGCGGTGAGCAGCGCCGCGAGCACGCCCAGCGCGCACCAGGTCTCGGCAAGGCCGAGCCGCAGCAGCAGCGGCAGGAGCGTCCCCGAGGCGGCGATGCCGAGCCCGACCCCGGTAAAGATGACGCCGCCCGCAAGCCCGCGCCGCGCCGGCGGCACGGTCGGCAGCACGCTCGGCGCCGCCAGCACCATGAGCGCGCCCCCGCTCACGCCCGCGACGACGCGCCAGAAGAAATACCAGAGAAAGGATTGCGGCCAGGCGCCGGCGAAGAAGCTCGCGCTCGCCGCCAGCATCATGACGCGGAGGATGGGCCGACGCGGCACCCGCGCCAGCGGCCGACCCAGGACCGCGCCCAGGAAATAGCCGCCCAAATTGGCGGCGCCGAGATAGACCGCATCCGACGGGCTGAACCAATGGGCCGCGATCAAAGCGGGAATGAGCGGCGTATAAGCAAAGCGCGCCAAGCCGATGCCGACGAGGACGGCGGACATGCCGGCAAGGCTCGGGCGCCAGAAGCCGGGATCGATGGCAGCGCGCCGCGTCGGCGAGATCTCTTCTTGTGCCATGCCAGAGGAAGCTAGGAAGCGGTGCGTCGGGGAGCAAACGAGCAAAAAAGATAGATGCCATTCCAGGACGCGATGGCTTGCCGCATCTCCGGAGAGGGCGGACGGTGACAAAAGCACACATAAATTTCATGCTGCCGCCGGCTTGCGCAGGTTGGCGCCTTCGCCGGCGCGCCGTGATATAGTTTCATCCGGGGCAAGGAGGCGCTTGATGACGAGCGAGGACCGGGGCGAGCATGCGCCGCAGGACGCGACGCTGGCGACCCTCCTGGGCCAGCTCTTCCGCGATGCGGAGATGCTGTTGCTGCAGGAATTGGCGCTCTTCCGCGCCGAGCTCGGCGCCAACGCCGCCCGACTCGGAACCGGGGCGCTGGTCATTGCTGCGGGCATCGCCGTGGCCCTCATCGGCGGCCTTGCCCTGGTGGCGGCGCTGGTGGCCTTGCTTGGGACGATCATGCCGTTCTGGCTCGCCTCGGCCCTGGTGGGCGTGGTCTTTTGCGGCAGCGGCGGCGCCCTCATCCTCTATGGCCGCCGCGTTATCGCGCGCGCGAGCCTGGTGCCGCGCGAGACCTGGCGCTCGCTGCGCGAGACCGGCGAATGGTTGGGGGACGAGCTCCGATGAGCGCGCCCGCCGGCGCCCCTGAGATTGCCCGCGAGATCGCCCGCACCCGTGAGCGCCTCTCGCGCTCGCTGGCGCGGCTCGACCGCGAATATGCGCTGCGCCATCTCGTTGTCCGCGCCGGACGGCTCGTCCGCGCCGCCGAAAAGCCGGCGCTCGGCGAAGCGCTCCGCCGCGAGGCGGCGCCGCTCACTTTGGTTGCGCTCGGCCTCGGCTGGCTCGGCCTTGCCGCGGGGCGCAATGGCAGCGGCGTGGCAAGCCTCTTCGCCACCCTCGAGCGGCTGCAGCGCGTAGGCCAAGAGCTCGGCCTGCTGCCGCGGCAGGCACCGCCCGAGCCCGCGGCACCCTCGAGCCCGCCGGACAACGTCGGTCTCGGCTGAGTGATCTCTGGTGTCGAGCGAGCCGCACAGGATCTTCATCGTCGATGACGACGCATCGATCGTCGATTCCCTGCGCGTGCTGCTGGAAGCGGCCGGCTTCGAGAATGTGGCGACCTACGCCTCGGCGCAAGACTTCCTCGCGCGCGGCGGCGCCGTTGCCGGCGACTGCCTCCTCGTCGACGTGCGCATGCCCGAGATGGACGGGCTCGCGCTCCAGGCGGAGCTCGCTCAACGCCGCAGCGGCGTCTCCGTCATCGTCATGACCGGTCACGGCGAGGTGCCGATCGCGGTGCGCGCGATGAAAGCGGGCGCCGTCGATTTTCTCGAAAAGCCGATTGCCGAGGATCAGCTCTTCGACTGCGTGCGCCGCGCGCTCGCGCTCGGCGCCGGGCACAATCGGCACGCCGAGGAAGCGAGCGAGACCGCGCGGCGTCTCAAGAGCCTGACGCCGCGCGAGCGCGAGGTGCTGGAGGCGATGGTGCAAGGCCAGCCCAACAAGGTCATCGCGCATGCCCTCGGCATCAGCCCGCGCACCGTCGAAATCCACCGCGCGCGCGTCATGGAGAAGATGGAAGCGCGCAGTCTCTCGGCGCTCGTCCGCATGGCGCTCGACGCCGGCATCGGGCGCGGCGCGGATTAGACCGAGGCTGCTCCAACCGCATCCATCACCCGGCGGATCGCGCTGGCGATCTCCTCCGGCGAGACCGGCTTGACGAAGAAGGCATCGACGCCGACGGCGAGTGCGGTCTTCTCGGTGGTGCCGTCGCCGAAGCCCGTACACAGGATGAAGCGCAACGACGGGCGGATCTCCTTGAGCCGCTGGAACAGCGCCAGTCCTTTCATGCCGGGCATCACTTCATCGCTCACGACGACGCGCCAAGCCGGCGGATCCTTGATGATGGCCGCGATAGCCTCCTCGGCATTGTTGACCCCCACGGTTTCGTACCCAAGCCGTTTGAGGCCGATGCTCAATGCCTCTTTCATCGTCGCCTCATCGTCTACCACAAGCACGCGCTCCCGCCCGCGCACCGCCGCCGCGGCCGGCAATTCGCGCCTCGTGGACTCATGGCGCTGTTCCGCTAGCGGCAGGTACACGGTGAATGTCGAGCCGATGCCGGCGCGGCTCGTGACCAGGAGCGCGCCGCCATGATCCATCACGATGCCATGCACGACGGAGAGCCCGAGACCGGTGCCGCGCCCGCGTGCCTTGGTGGTGAAGAAAGGATCGAAGATGCGTGTCAACACGTCGGGCGCCATGCCGACACCCGTGTCCTCGACGACGAGGCGTGCATAGGCGCATCCCGGGCGCAGCCTGCCGACCGCCGTGCGTGCCGGCTTGCCCACCGGCACGACGGCCGGCGTGTACATCGACGTCGGATCCGCATCCGCCGCCTCGATCCGCGAAAGCTCGATCGCGATCTCGCCGGGCTCGCCCCTCAGCGCATCGTTGGCGTTGAGGCAGAGGTTGAGCAAGACTTGCGTGATCTGCGCTGCATTGACATTGGCGACGAGACCGTCGTCATCACCGCTCAACAAGAGACGGGTCGAAGACGGCAAGGACGCCAACAGCAGGTCGCGGGTCTCCCGAATAGCGAGTGCGAGGTCCGTGGACTGACGCTCCGCCGTGCCGCGCCGAGAGAACGTCATGAGTTGCCGCACGATTTCCCGGCCGCGCTCGGCGGCGGTGACGATGCGGTCGGCGAAGCGGTGCTCGGGGGCTTCCTGCGACAGGTCCTGCAGCAGGAAGCCGGCAAAGCCGAGGATGGCGCCCAGGAGATTGTTGAAATCGTGCGCGATCCCGCCGGCAAGCTGGCCGACGGCTTCCATTTTCTGTGACTCCCGGAGCTGCTCCTCGAGCTGCAGCGCCTGGGTCACGTCACGGGAATTGATGATGATACCGTCTATCCCCGGCACGTCGCTGGCATCGCGCGCGGACCAGGCGAGCGTGCGCCAAGAGCCGTCGCGGTGGCGAACGCGCGTGCGGCCGGCGGCGCGTGCCCATGGCTGACCCGCCAGGGGCATCACGGCCGATCTGAGCGCGTCGACTTCGTTGGGGTGAACGAGATCAAAGATCGGACGGCCGAGCACGTCCTCCGCCGGGTGACCCGTCACCTCGAGCGAGGAAGGGCTGCGATAAGTGATGCGGCCGTCGCGGGCGATGACGGTGACCATGTCGGCGGAATGCTCGATGAGCGCGCGGAAACGCTCCTCGCTGTGGCGCAAGGCCTCTTCGGCTTTCTTGCGCGCGGTGATGTCCTCGACGATGCCAGCGAACCCGACGGTCGCGCCGTGCTCGTCGCGGATCGGGAATTTCGTGGTGAGCACATAGTCGATGTCGAGGCCGGGCCGAGTCTTGAAGGTGCGCCGTTCTTCGCGAAAGATCTGTCCGGTCTTGATGAGCTCGCGGTCGGCCGCCTCCCATTGTTGCGCCCACTCCGGTGGATAGAGCTCGGCCGTAGTGCGGCCGACGACGTCCTCCGGACGCTCGTCGAACCAATCGGTGTAAGTGCGATTGATCAGCGCGAAGCGCCCCGCGCGGTCCTTCAAAAAGATCGCAAAGGGCGCGTTGTCCATGAGTGTTTGCAATTGACGTTGCGTCTCGCGAAGCGCGGTCTCGGCTCGCTTGCGCGCGGTGATGTCGGTCGTGAACCCGGCCAGGCCGACGATCGCGTCGGCGGCGTCACGCACCGGGAACTTCGTCACCAGTGCATGATCACCGGCGCATTTCCGATCGCCGAGCTGCGTCGATACCTCGGCGACCGCGACTTCGCCGCGCTCGAGGACCTCCTTGTCCCTCGCTGCCATCGCCGCCGCCATGTCGCGCGGGAAAATGTCGGCGGCGGTCCGCCCGCAGACCTCCTCGGGACTGCGTCCGACCCATTCGCAATAACTTCGGTTCACCAGCCGGTAGCGGCCCTCTCGATCCTTGAGAAAGATCGTCATGGGCGCATTGTCCATGATGGCGCTGAGCTCGGCTTCCTTGCGCCGCAACGCCTCATCGGCGAGCTTGCTCTCGGTGATGTCGCGCAGCACCACGAGAACACCGATGCAATTGCCGGCATGGTCGTAACGCGGGTGACCGAAGCTGTGCTCCCAGGCGATCGAACCGTCGCCGCGCCGCACCCTGATCTCGGTCTCGAAATCCCGGTGCGCGGCCACCGCGTCGTTCCGCACGCGCATATAAGCGTCGCGGTCTTCCGGCGCGAGAAACTCCAGCGTCTCTGCGAAGGTGAAGAAGTCGCGGCGCGGCGTCTTGCGCAGCTCGAAGAGCGAATCCGACCAATAGACGCGGTCATTGGCGAGATCGGAGAGGATATGACCGACCCGGCCTAGTCGCTGCGCCTCCAGGAGCAACTGCCGGCTCTCTCTGAGCGCCACTTCGGCCCGTCGGCGTTCGGTCTGATCTTCCGCGAAGGTCAAGGTCTCCTCGACGCCGGTCGCGGGGTCCCTGCGCAAGATGAGGGTCGCGATGACCTCGACGAAAGCGCCATCCTTGCGTCGGAGTTGCAGGGCAACCTGCGAGAGGCGTCGATCCGTCTGCAGTGCCGGCAGCACACGTTCGCGCATGTAAGCAGCAGAGGCGGGCGCGAGAAACTCGTAGCGACTGTGGCCGATCACCTCATCGCGGCGATAGCCCATGGCCTCGAGCCAGCGGTCGGATACCGCGGCAATGCAGCCGCTCTGATCGACCGCGGTGAGCATGACCGGCGTCTCATTGTAGAAACCGCGAAAGCGCCGTTCGTTTTCCGCAACCATCCGCGCCAGCGCGCGGCTGCGCTCGACGTTCCAGACAATCGCGCCGAGCGCCACGGTGGTCAGGACGAACATGCTGGCCCAGGCGGGGATCGCCGGCAGAAAGATCGTCGCGAAGACCGATGCGCCGAGGCGCCACGCAATAGGCGCCAACACCCCGATGACGCTGGCGAGAGCGACGATCGCGAAGTCGGTGGGCAGCGGGCCCATCCCGCTAAATCTGACGAGCCTCCGGTAGCCCGCGGCGATGAGGAAGGGAATGGCGGTGCAGACCGATAACCAGAGGGCGGGATCGGCTCCACGGATGAATGCGCTGTCGGCGATGAGGAGGAGAGTGGCGACCGCGCCCGACGCGACGCCGCAGAGAAGAGTGGCGACGATGATCGTGGCAAAAGCGAGGGAGCCCCCATACCCGCCTGCGGTGATGGCGGGCGCGTGCGATGTGAGGATTCCGAGGATACCGAAGACGATGCCATAGAGCAGGGCTTGCGCTGAGCGCGGCAGGCGCTTCTCGACGTGGCGACGCAATTCGCAATAGCCGAGGGTGCCCGCCGCGAGGAACGCCGCGTTGTTGAGCAAATGGAAGGCGAGCGAGACGTGCGATACCCAATCCATCAATAAAACGCACCCTTTCGCGCAAGCGACGGCCGATCGTGAGAATGAGCTGCCGGCCGAGCCTCGTTTGCGGCGCCCGGCGAGACCTGGAGAAGCATCAAGAGATCGCGGTAAGTGCTTCCCGGGGGAGGGCGACCCTACCGCATTTCCGCGTTACGTAATCGTTGCCGCTGGTATGGGGTGAGAGTGCCAAAGGGATAGGGTGCGGCGCCGCAGCGGTATCCCGCTGAGCACAGCACCAATGCCTTCGCTCGATTGTCCGACACGCGCTCGCGCCTAACATCGGGTGCATGAAAAAGCGAGCCCGTGCACGCCTCGTCGTCATCGAGGACAGCTCGGAATATCTCGATTATCTCGCGACTTTGACGGAGCGCGCCGGCTATGCTGTCGCCACGTTCACGGCGGCAGCGGCAGCGCTCCAATACATCGAGCACAACCCGGTGGGACTCGTGGTCACGGACGTCTTTATGCCGGAGATGGATGGTTTCGAGGTGCTGAGGGAAATCCGCGGCCGCTTTCCGAAGCTGCCGATTGTCGCGATCAGCGGCGGCGGACTCTCCATGCCGATGTGCCTCAAGGCCATGGAACGTCTGGGCGCACGCGCCACGTTCGTCAAACCAGTCGATGCCGACGCGCTGATCGCCTGCATCGCGCGCTTAACCGGAACGCTCAATTGAGACTGGAGGGGGCCCGGCGGGTGGCGGTTGATCCACGTCAACGCGCGCCCTCCGCGGCGGCGATAGATTGACGCCATGACCCGCGTTTTCACCACCGCGCCGCTCGCCCCGGCGGACATTCCGCCCGCCTTTCCCTTGGTTCAGGCGGCGTTTCCGGGGCTCGAATTCGGCCAGTGGCGGATGTTCGCCGCGCGTCTGCTCGGCGAAGGGGAAGGCGTGCGTTCGGGCGCGGTGGGTTTGCGCAACGAAGCCGGTTACCTCTGCGGTCTTCTCATCTATCGCACCGAGCGCCATTTGCGTCACGGCAAGGTGCTGAGCGTCGATCTCTTCACCGCGCTCGACGTCACCGGCGAGGCGGCTGCGGCCAACGCGCTCTTGACCGCGGCGGAAGCGAAGGCGAGCGAGCTCGGCTGCAGCGCCACGCACATTCTCATCGACGGCGCGCAGCGGCGCTTGGCGGAGACCATCGCCAAGGCCGGTCACCACAGCGAAGCAAGGCTTTTCTGCAAGCAACTCGCGGCCATGCCACCGAACTGAGGAGGCGGCATCCCGCTATTCGAGGCCGCTCGCGAGTTCTTCGAGCTCGTCGCGATCGGTGATGCGCACGCGCCCGCCGTTCTCGAGGGCGATATAGCCGCGCTTCTTCAAATTGGTGAAAACGCGGCTCGCGGTTTCCGTGGTGAGGCCGAGATAGTCGGCGATGTCGGTGCGGGTCATCGGCAATTGCACCACGTCGCTCTCGGCGCCGAGCCGCTCTTCTCGCTCGGCCAGCGACAGCAGGAAGGACGCCACCCGCTCATGCGCGGTCTTGCGGCCGAGCAGCATCATCTGCGCCTGCGCCGCGGCAAGCTCGTTCGATGCCATCACCAGGAGCCGCTTTTCCATTTTCGGGAACTCGTCGAGGAGCCGCTCGAGCGGTTTGCGCGCGAAGCGGCAGATGCGCACCGGCGTGATCGCCTCGGCGCTGTAAGTGTAGCTATCATTGAAGGCGAGGCCCAGGAGGTCGCCGGCAAAGAGAAAGCCGGTGATCTGGCGTCGGCCATCGGCCATGAGCTTATAGACCTTCACGGCACCTGCGATGATGTTGAAGAAGTGTGTGGCGGGCTCTCCTTCCTCGAGGAAGGTCCTGCCGGACTCCACGGTCTGGGAGGCGCGGATGATGGCGAGCCGGCCGAGATCCTCCTCGCGCATGGCGCCGCAGATGCTGAGCGTGCGCGCCGCACAAGTGGCGCAGGCATGTGCCTTGGCGGGCGCGGCGATCCGGCTGGGGGCGCTGGCGACGGCGAGAGCGAGCGACATGGCGGCACCCATGGTTAATTTGACGACCATGGCAGTATCGGCAGGCCCGGCGGGCGCGAAAATTCGGAGTTGTACCTAGGGGATTCTACGTATGCCGCGGACAGATGCATGGACGCCGTGCGTCCTGCGGCAGTTGCACAGATCACCTCGAACCCGCATCATCGGCGCCACCATGGCCAAAGTGGAATGGCGGATCGACGGCGCGCTCAGGCACGTGCTGCTCAACCGGCCGGAGAAGCGCAATGCGCTCGACCGCGAGATGCTGGACGGCATCGCCGGCGCCTTTGCCGAGCCGCCCGGCGCCGAGGAGCGTGCGGCCGTCATTCGCGCGGCGGGACCGGTCTTCTGCGCCGGGCTCGATCTTCGCGCGCGCGAAGGCATGGGGGCGGCGCCCATCGAGCGTGTCCTCCATGCGGTCGAAACTTATCCCCTGCCGGTGGTGGCGGTGGTGCAAGGCGATGCCATCGCCGGCGGCAACGAGCTGGCGCTCCACTGCGACATCGTCGTCGCCAGCAGCGGCGCGCGCTTCGGCATGTCGCTGGCGCAGATCGGCTTGGTGCCGAGCTGGTTCCTGGTCAAGAAGCTGCTCGACGCCGCAGGTCCGGCGATCACGCGGCAGATCCTGCTGCTGGGCGACCCGTTGCCGGCGCGGCGTCTCTACGAGCTCGGCATCATCGCTCATCTCGCCGAGCCCGATGCGCTCGAGACGGCCGCCGAGGCGGTGCTGGCGCGGCTTGCCGCCAACGCGCCGCTCTCGATGCGCGCCATGAAGGCGCTCATCTTGCGCGAGATGCAATTCCGCGACGGCATTCCCCATGACGACATCGACCGCCTCCTCGCCGAGGTGCGAGAGAGTGCCGATGCCAAGGAGGGTGTGGCGGCGCGGCTCGAGCGCCGCGCGGCGCGCTTTGAGGGACGCTGATGGCGATCCGCCTCACGAAGCGGTGGCAGCCGCTCACGAGCGAGGCGATCGCGACGCTTCCGGGCCAACTCGGCGTTTTCGAGCTCGCCGACGATTTGGGGCGCGTCCTCTATATCGGCTATGCCGGCGGTCGCTCGCTCTTCGGCTTGCGCAGCGAGGTGGCGCAGGCGCGCGGCCGCGCGCCCGACGCGCGGCGGTTCCGCACAGAGGTGACGATGCAGTATTTGACGCGTCATCAGGAGCTGCTGATGCTGCATGTCGCCGATCACGGCGCAGTGCCGGATGGCAATCGCGGCGAGGAGAGGCGGCTCGGACGGCTTAGCCCGCTCTAGTCATGGACCTCGAGCTCACCCAAGAGCAAAAGCTCATCATCGCGCAAGTGCGGCGCTTCGTGCGCGAAGAGATCGTGCCGCTCGAAGCCGCGCTCGATCCCGACGCGGACGAGCTCTCCGGGGCGGACTTCGCGCGACTCAGCGCCACGGTGAAGGCAATGGGCTTCTGGGGACTCGACATTCCCCGGGAGTATGGCGGCCCGGGCGTCGACCTCGTCACCCGCACCTTGATGGCAATCGAGATGTCGCAGCATCGCGCCGGACTCTACGCGCCCTGCTACGGCGTCTTCGGCACCGCGGGCCTGGCGCAGCTCTACGAAGCCAATGAGGAGCAGAAGGAGCGCTATCTCTTTCCCATGCTGCGCGGCGAGAAGCGCGGCTTCTTCGGCTTGACCGAGCCCGCGGGCGGCAGCGATCCCGCCCGCGCCATCGAGACGCGCGCGGTGCGCGACGGCGATCATTGGGTGCTGAACGGCGCCAAGATCTTCATCAGCGGCGCCGATCGCGCGCAATTCGGCGTCGTCTTCGCCCGCACCGATGCGAGCAAAGGCCGCGACGGCGTCACCTGCTTCATCGTCGATACCGATACGCCCGGCTTCCACGTCCGCCGCGTCGTCCACACGCTGCGCTCGAGTCATTATGCGACCGAGCTGCAATTCGACGACATGCGCGTGCCGCATCGCAACGTGCTGGGCGAGGTCAACAAAGGGTTTGGCATCGCCAACGACCGCCTGAGCCGGCAGCGCATCCCCTATGCGGCAGCGTGCATCGGCATCGCCATCAAGGCACAGGAGATGGCGATCGAGTATGCGAAGCTCCGCCGCACCTTTGGCGCGCCCCTTGCGACACGCCAGGCGATCCAATGGATGATCGTCGACAACGAGATCGACATCAAAACCAGCCTGTGGCTGACGCTCGAAGCCGCGCACAAGGCCGAGCGCGGCGAACCCTTCCGCAGCGACGCGGCGATGGCGAAGCTCGTCGCCAGCGAAGCGGGCGGCCGCGTCGTCGACCGCGCCATGCAAATCCATGGCGGCTACGGCATGACCAAGGATTTGCCGCTCGAGCGATGGTACCGCGAGATGCGCATCCGCCGCATCGGCGAAGGCCCGAGCGAAGTGCAGCGCCTCATCCTGGCGCGCGATCTGCTGGGTGGCGCGTTTCATTGACGATCGCGCCGCATTGAGATTGTGCGTCCTTCGACAGGTCAGGATGAGGAAGATCGGGTCGGGCATCTACCAGGGCCGCGAAGAAAGAGCCTCATTCTGAGCTTGTCGAAGGACGCGTAGACAGACCGCAACCATCGCGGCGCGAGCTCGAGCTGTGCTAAGCTCGGCGCCGGTGTAAAGAAGAAGAGTAACAGGGAGGCAGTGATGCACGCGCGTTGGCTATCCGCCGCCATTTTGCTCTCGCTTACTCTGATCGCGCCGGCACTCGCTGAAGAGCCGAAGCACGGCGGCATCCTCAAGATCTATCACCGCGACAGCCCGGCGAGCGCGTCCATTCATGAGGAGGCGACGTTCTCCACGAATGCGCCGTTCATGCCCGTCTTCAACAACCTCGTGATCTTCCGCCAGGATGTGCCGCAGAACAGTCCCGACACGATCGTGCCGGAGCTTGCCACGAGCTGGGCGTGGAGCCCGGACAACACCAAGCTCACCTTCGCACTCCGCCAGGGCGTCAAATGGCATGACGGCAAGCCCTTCACCAGCCGCGACGTCAAATGCACCTGGGACATGCTGATGGGGAAGGCGAAAGCGAAGTTCCGCAAGAATCCGCGCGAAGGCTGGTACAAGAATGTCGAGGACATCACCACGGACGGTGATTATGCCGTGAGCTTCGTGCTGAAGCGGTCGCAGCCGGCGCTGCTGTCGCTCCTCGCCTCGGGATACTCGCCGGTCTATCCCTGTCATGTCACGCCCGCGGAGATGCGCACGCATCCGATCGGCACCGGCCCCTTCAAATTCGTCGAGTTCAAGCAAAACGAATCGATCAAGGTGGTGCGCAACACCGAGTATTGGCGGAAGGACCGGCCTTATCTCGAGGGAATCGAGTTCACCATCATCCCCAATCGCTCGACCGCCATCCTCGCCTTCATCGCCGGCAAATTCGACATGACATTTCCGACCGAGGTGACCATCCCGCTCCTGAAGGACGTGAAGGCGCAAGCGCCGCAGGCGATCTGCGAGTTGAAGCCCACCAACGTCAGCACCAATCTCATCGTCAACCGCGAGAAACCGCCCTTCGACAATCCTGCGATCCGCCGCGCCATGGCCCTCGCCCTCGACCGCAAGGCCTTCATCGACATTCTCTTCGAAGGCAAGGCCGATATCGGCGGCTCGATGTTGCCGCCGCCCGAAGGCGTCTGGGGCATGCCGCGCGAGATGCTCGAGACGATTCCGGGTTACGGCCCCGACATCGCCAAGAACCGCGCCGAGGCGCGGAAGCTCATGGAGGCACAGGGCTATGGGCCGGAGAAGCGCCTTCCCGTCAAGGTCTCGACGCGCAACATCGCCGTCTATCGCGATCCCGCGGTCATCCTCATCGATCAGCTCAAAGAGATCTATATCGATGCCGAACTCGATGTGGTCGAGACCGGCAACTGGTTCGCCAAGGTGGCGCGCAAGGACTATACCGTCGGCCTCAACCTCACCGGCAACTCCGTCGACGATCCCGATCAGAACTTCTACGAGAATTACGCCTGCGGCTCGGAACGCAATTACACCGACTACTGCAACAAGGACCTCGAGGCGCTCTTCGATCAGCAATCGCAAGAGACCGACCGTACGAAGCGCCGCGCGCTCGTCTGGGAGATCGACAAGAAGCTGCAGGAAGACGTGGCGCGTCCGATCATCTTCCATGCGCGCCAAGCGACCTGTTGGCAGCCGCAGGTCAAGGGCTTCACCATGATGGTGAACAGCTCCTACAACGGCTACCGCTTCGAAGACGCGTGGCTCGACCGGTAGGCAGCCCGCGCGGAGAGAGGCGATGACCGCCTATATCGCGCGACGCCTCGTCCTCATGGTGGTGACGCTCTTCGGCGTCTCCGTCATCATCTTCGCGCTGCTGCGCCTGGTGCCCGGCAACATCGCCGACATTCTTTTCGATTCAGCGGGCCTCATCAATCCTGCGGAGAAGGCGCAGATCGAATCGGAGCTCGGCCTCGACCGTCCGATCGTCGTGCAGTACGGGCAATGGATCGGCGGCTTGCTGCAAGGCGATCTGGGCTATTCCTACAAATCCGAGCGGCCGGCGATCGAGGAGATCGCGCCGCGCCTGCCGGTCACCGCCAAGCTCGCGGCGCTGGCGCTCATCTTCTCGATCCTCTTCGGCGTGCCGCTCGGAATCGCGAGCGCGGTGCGCCAGGACACGGCGCTCGACTACGTCTTTCGCGTCGTCAGCCTCAGCGGCCTCTCGATGCCGGCCTTCTGGCTCGGCCTTCTCATCCTCATGGCGTTCGTCAGCGCCATCGGCGTCATTCCCATCTACACCGAGCCGCCCAAGACGCTCGCCGGGGAGTTCGCGCTGCTGAGCGTGCCCGCCATCGCCGTCGGCTTCCGCAGCTCGGCGCTGCTCATGCGCTTGACGCGCTCGGCCATGCTGGAAGTGCTGCGCCAGGATTACATCCGCACCGCTCGCGCCAAAGGCGCGCCGGAGCGGGTCGTGACATATCGCCATGCGCTCCGGAACGCGCTCTTGCCGCTCGTCACGGTGATCGGCATCGAGGCGGCGTTCCTCATGGGCGGGCTCGTCGTAACCGAGACCGTCTTCAACATTCCCGGTGTCGCGCGCTTTCTCGTCGAAAGCATCCGCTGGCGCGATTATCCGATCGTGCAGAACCTGGTGATGTTCATCGCCGTGGTGGTGGTCAGCGTCAATTTCCTCGTCGACCTCCTCTACGCCGCCCTCGACCCGCGGATCCGGTATGCGTAGCACCCGAACTTTGCGTTCTGCGGCGCAAGCCCCCTCACCTTCCCATCGCTGCGCGATCGGCCCCTTCCTCTCCCCGAGGGGAGAGGGGCAACAACGGCGCCGAGCGTCCCCTCTCCCCACCGGGGAGAGGGACAGGGTGAGGGGGCTTCTGTGACGGCGGTTCCGACGTCGCCGGCGGCGGACCAATCGAGCACCCGCGAGAAAGGCGCCTGGACAACCACCCGCTTCCTCCTCCGCCGTTACCCCCTGGGCGCGGCGGGCGCCGTCATCATGGCGGTCTTCGTCTTCGCCGCGATCTTCGCCGGCGCCGTCACGGTGTGGGATCCGCTCTCGACCAATGCGGCGCTGTCGCTGGCGCGGCCGAGTGCGGCGCATTGGCTGGGCGCCGACTTCCTCGGCCGCGACGTCTATAGCCGCATCGTCCATGGCGCGCGCATCTCGCTGATGGTGGGGCTGGGCTCGACCTTTCTCGGCTCGGTGCTCGGCGTCGCGCTCGGGCTTACCTCGGGTTATCTCGGCGGCGCGATCGATCTCGCGGCGCAACGCCTCGTCGACATCTTGCAGGCGCTGCCGCTCCTGGTGCTCGCGCTCATCATGGCGGCCTCGCTCGGGCCGTCGCTGCAAAATACGGTCATCGCCATCTCCATCCCGCTCATCCCCTATGTGGCGCGGGTCATCCGCGCCAACACGCTGGCGTTGAAGGAGCTGCCCTTCGTCGAGGCGGCGCGCGCGGTGGGGATGAGCGAGCTCCGCATCGCGCTTCGCCATGTGCTGCCGAACACCCTGGCGCCGCTCATCGTGCTGGCAACGGCGCAGCTGGGATCGGCGATCTTGACGGAAGCCTCGCTCTCCTTCCTCGGGCTCGGCATTCCCGAGCCTTATCCCTCCTGGGGCCGCATGCTCTCGGAATCGGCGGCGGAATATGTGCGCACCGCGCCGTGGCTGGTGATCTTTCCCGGTCTCGCCATTAGCCTCGCCGTCTTCGGCACCAATCTCCTGGGCGATGCGCTCCGTGACGCGCTCGATCCGCGCCAGCGCGCGGCGTGATGGCGATGCTCGCTCGCGGCAACAATGCCGACGCGGTGATCGAGGTCGCCGATCTCACCAAGTATTTCCCGGTGCGCAAGGGCTTTCTCCGCCGCGCCGCCGGATCGGTGCGCGCCGTCGACGGCGTGAGCTTCCGCATCGCCCGCGGCGAGACCTTGGGCCTCGTCGGCGAAAGCGGCTGCGGCAAATCGACCTTGGCGCGCGCGGTGCTGCGCCTCATCGAGCCTTCCACGGGGCGGATCAAGGTTCACGGCCGCGAGATCACCGCGCTCTCGCGCCGCGCGCTCCGGCCTTATCGCCGGCAGATGCAGATGATCTTCCAGGACCCCTTCGCCTCGCTCAATCCGCGCATGACCGTGGGCGAGATCGTCGCCGAGCCGTTCCGCGTGCACGCCATCGCCGGCGAGCGCGAGGCGCGGGTCGCCGCGCTCTTCGCGCAGGTGGGCTTGTCGGCAAGGGACATGCGGCGTTACCCGCACGAATTCTCCGGCGGCCAGCGCCAACGCATCTCGATCGCCCGCGCGCTCGCGCTCGATCCCGCCCTCATCGTCGCTGACGAGCCGGTCTCGGCGCTCGACGTCTCGATCCAGGCGCAGGTGATCAACCTCATGATGGACCTGCAGCGCGAGAAGCGCTTGGCCTATCTCTTCATCGCCCATGACCTCGCCGTGGTCGAGCACATCAGCCACCGCGTCGGCGTCATGTATCTCGGCAAGATCGTCGAATATGCCGAGAAGACGCGGCTCTTCCGCCGCCCGCTCCATCCCTATACCGAAGCGCTGCTGGCGGCAGTGCCGGTGCCCGACCCCGACGCGACGCGCGCGAAGCGCATCGTGCAAGGCGACGTGCCGAGCCCGATCAACCCGCCCGCGGGCTGCGCCTTCCACCCGCGCTGTCCCTACGCGATGGCGCGGTGCAAAGAGGAAACGCCGCGGCTGCAAGCGATCGAGCCCGAGCATTGGGTCGCTTGCCACCGCCATGATGCCAATGAGACGCTGTGAGGAGTTTCCCGCCATGCCCACTCCTTCACTCGCCGATCTCGCCGAAAAACTCTTCTGCTCCATCCTCTCCGATTGCCTCGATCAGGTGGGCGTGCGCGACCAGGCGCTGCCGCCGCGCATTCGACCGCTCGACGACGATCTCGTCATGGTCGGCCGCGCCCGCACGGCGCTATACATGGATGTCTATTCGGTGGCGTCGGGCGAAAATCCCTATGCGCTCGAGATCGCGCTCATCGACAGCCTGAAGCCCGGCGAAATTCCCGTCTTCGCCTGCGGCGCTTCCGGCCGCATCGCGCCCTGGGGCGAGTTGCTCTCGACCGCGGCCAAGGTGCGCGGTGCCGCGGGCACGCTGATGGATGGTGGCGTGCGCGACATCAAGGCGATCCGCGCGATGAAATTCCCGGTCTTCCATGGCGGCATCGCGCCACTCGATTCCAAGGGGCGCGGCGTCGTCAAAGCGATCGACGTGCCGATCGAATGCGCCGGCATCGCCGTGGCGCCCGGCGATCTCGTCTTCGGCGACGCCGATGGCGTCGTCGTCGTGCCGCAAGCGGTCGAAGCCGATGTGCTGGCGCTCGCCTTCGAAAAGATCGCCGGCGAGCGCAACACCTTGCGCGACCTTCAGGCCGGCGAGAGCCTGGCCGCGGTGTTTGCGAAGTACGGCATTCTTTAGAGCGAGAGCGCTTTCTTTCCCGCCGTCATTGCGAGCCGAAGGCGAAGCAATCCAGAGCCAGCGACGGGTTGTCTGGATTGCTTCGTCGGCTTTGCCTCCTCGCAATGACGGCTTGATGTAGCTCTCTCACCGCGTAGAAACCGCCACCCGCGCCCGCTCGACCGTCGCCTCGATGTTGCCGGACGCGTCGATCCGCTGCCAGTCGATGGCGCCCAAATCGTAGCCAAGCTGCTGCGCCAGCACGGTGCGGTCGGCGTCGGAGACGTCGCCGCGGCGGTGCTCGATCCGTTGCGCCAGGACATCGGGCGGCGCCTCGAGCCAGAGGCCGGTGAAGGGGATGCTAAGTTCCTGCGCTACGATCTCCGCCGCCTCTCTCTCGGGCTCGCGCAGAAACGCCGCATCGAGAATGGCGCTGTAGCCGGCGGCGATCACGCGTCGCGCCGCTTCGCGCGAGGCGGCGTAGACGCGCTCCGCGCTCGCGAGATCGTAGCTCGCGCGCGGCAGACGCCTCTCGGCGGCAACCCCCGCCAGGCGCTTGCGCACGACATCGCTGCGGATCACGCGCGCGCCGGGCGCCGGCAGGAAATCGCCGGCGAGCGCTTCAGCCACGCTCGACTTGCCGCTGCCGCTCAAGCCGCCGATGGCGATGAGCCGCGGGGGGTGCGGCGCGAGCAGCACCAGCGCAAGCCGCAGATAAGCGGCGGCGCGGACACCGGCGCGCGCCGCCTCGCCGCCGGTCACCCCGCGCGCGAGCGTGCCCAAGACATGGGCGCGGACGCCAGCGCGCGCCGAGAGGAAGAGCGGCAGCGCCGGTAAGCCGTCATCATCGCCGCTGCGATCGAGATAGCGGTTGAAGGCGATGGCGGCCAATTGCGGAAGCCGCCGCGCGGTGAGATCCATCAGCAGGAACGCGATGTCGTAGAGCACGTCGATGCCGGCGAAATCGTCATTGAACTCGATCGCGTCGAACAGGGTCGGACGGCCCTCGACGAGACAGACATTGCCGAGATGGAGATCGCCGTGGCAACGCCGCACCTTGCCGTTCTTGCGGCGCGTCTCGAGCAGCGGCGCCGCGCGGGCGAGATGCACCGCCATCGCAGCCCGCAAGTCATCGATCGCGGCACGATCGAGCGGCGGCGCGGCAAGCCTGAGATTCTCGTCATTCATCGCGAACGTCCGCGCCATCGCCGCGGCACCGCCGTGATCCGGCATCGCCGCCGCTTCCCGGTGGAAGGCGGCGATCGCATCCGCGAGGCGGCGGATGGTCCCGCCCTCGAGCTTTCCCGCTTCGGCGAGGCGATCGAAAAGCGTCTCCTCGTCGAAGCGGCGCATTTCGACGACCCAGTCGAGTACCTCGCCCGCGCCGTCGAAGGCGAGCGCGCCCGACACATCGCGCGTGACGGCATGCACCGCGACATAAAGCTCGGGAGCGGTGCGGCGATTGACGGCGAGCTCGGCGCGGCAGAAGCGCTCGCGCAGCGCCACGGTCGAATAATCGAGATAGGAATATTTGACCGCGCGCTTCAGCTTGAAGGCACGCTCGCCGACGAGAAAGATCTGGGAGCAATGCGTGGTGACGCGCTCGACCGCCGCGCCCGCCAGCCCATAGCTCGCGGGATCGGCGAGAAAGGCGATCACCGCGCTCTGGTCCGCCACGATCATGCGGGTCTCCAACTCGACACCCCCTCCCATCGTCATTCCCGCGAAAGCGGGAATCCAGAGCCACCGGCACGTCGCTTGCCCTGGGTCCCTGCTTTTCGCAGGGACGACGAAGCTGGGGATATTCCGTTCAATCCAAATCCGCCCGCGCCATTGTAGGCGTGCGGACCCGGACCGTCACCGCAACGGGCTGCGCGCCAGCGCGAGAGTGAAGCCGTCGTTTTCTGCGGCCTCGTCCGAGGCGCGGCGGAAATCGACGGCGAGGCAGGCGTGGATGCGGTAGAGTGGCTCGTCGCGGCGCACGGGATCGCCGATCTTCTTGAGCAGATCGATGCCGGCGCCTTGGTCGGTGGGCGCGCCGGCGAAGCGTGCGATCTGGGCGATGCGGTAGCAGTCGATCGCCGTCACCACGCCGTCGCTTGCGGCAACGACCTCTTGCGTCATCGAGCCGAGCGCCGCGGTGCGAGGCGGGGGACCTTGCGCCGCCATGATGCGCTCCATCTTGGCGAGCGCCGCACCCGAGGTCAGCAGCTCGCGCGCCCGCGGCAAGCCAGCGCCGCCGGAGAGCGCGGGATCGAATTCGAGAATGCGTCCCGCGAGCAGCAGGGCGCGCTCGCGGAGGTCAGCGGGCGCGTCGGGCGCGTTGCGCAGCACCTGCATGACGTCGCGCGCCTCGAGCATGGGTCCGATGCCGCGGCCGATCGGCTGCGAGCCGTCGGTGATCATCACGTCGAGCGGCACGCCGATCTGCCGCGCCACGTACTCGAAGAGCTTGCGCAACTGCACCGCTTCGGCGGCGCTTCTCACCTTGGCGCTCGGCCCCAAGGGAATGTCGATGAGCAGGCGGTTCGAGCCGGCGGCGAGCTTCTTCGAGAGGATCGACGCCACCAGCTGGCCCGGCGCGTCGATGTTGAGGGGCCGCTCGACCGAGATGAGGACGTCATCGGCGGGCGAGAGATTGACGTGGCCGCCCCAGACGAGACAGCCCTTTTCCGCCGCCACCACCGCGTGCATCGCCGCCATATCGAGGTCGACGCGCGCCAGCACCTCCATGGTGTCGGCGGTGCCGGCGGGCGAGGTGATGGCGCGCGAGGAGGTCTTGGGAATGGTGAGGCCATGCGCGGCGACGA
The DNA here is from genome assembly GCA_035945115.1 of Allostellaceae bacterium. Taxonomy (GTDB): domain Bacteria; phylum Pseudomonadota; class Alphaproteobacteria; order ATCC43930; family CGMCC-115725; genus DAHUYF01. The sequence continues at coordinate 22,584 of DASZAN010000029.1, read as the reverse complement.
TCGGCACCACGATCATCGAGGTGCGGTTGCCGGGAATGCCGCCGATGCTGTGCTTGTCGACGACGATGCCGTTCGGCCAGGTGAGCCGCGTGCCCACCGCCGCCATGGCGCGCGTCAGATTGAGCACCTCGGTCGTCGAAAGAAAGCTCGCGCAGGCGACGACGAAGGCGGCGATCTCCATCTTGGAATAGCGCAGCGCGGCGATGTCGCGGACGATCGCATCGAGCGCCTCGGCGGACAGCTCGCCTCCCTGGATCTTCGCGTGCACCGCCTCGAGGCTCTTAGGCGGAAGCGCCTGCTCGAGCGCGACGGCGCTCCCGTCGGGAAGGCCCAACAGCGCGAAGGCCTGCTCGCTCACGCCGACCTCGTCGGCGGCAAGCCAGCCCTCGTGATCGATGATGTTGAGCGTGGCGAGAATGCGACGCTCGCCCGCGCCCAGCTCCACCTTGCCGAGCGCCTGCAATTCGCCGGGGCGATAGGCCACAGAGCGGCGCGGCAGAAAGGCCACCGCCTCGCGATAGGTGTCGATCGGCACACGGCGGAGCCGCAGCCGCGTTGCCGCCCCTTCTTCCCCTCTCCCCTCGGGGAGAGGGAGGGACCCGCCGCGGAGCGGCGGGAGGGTGAGGGGGCGACTCACGCGGCGAACGACAGCGCGTCTAATGCGAGAGCAGCACGGGGAGCAGGCTCGTCCCGATCACCGCGCGCGTGGCGCCGCCGAACAGCACCTCGCGCCAGGGCGCATGGCCGTAGCCGCCCATCACCAGGAGATCGGCATTCGCATCGCGTGCCGCGGCCAACACCAGCTCGCCCGCGCCGACGCCTTCCACGGGATAGACATCCTGCGCTTCGGCGCGAATGCCGTACCAGGCGAGATGGGCGGCGAGCGCCGGCGCGCCGGTGTCGCCGACCGACAGCACGCGCACGGTCTTGGCTTTCAGCAGCAACGGCATGGCGGCCGCTAGCACGTGCGCCGATTCCGGCGAGTCGTTCCAGGCGAGCGCGATGGTGTCGCCGATCACTTTGGGCGCTTCGGCCGGCGCCAACAGCACCGGGCGGCCGCTCTCCAAGAGCGCCTCTTCGACGGCGTCGCCGAAGGGCTCGTCGCTGACGCGGCCGGAGCGGCCGAGGACGAGAAGGTCGAACAAGCGCGCCCGCGCGGCAACCCGCGCCGGCGCATAGCCCGTCTCCTCATGCCAGGCGAGCGAGGGCTGGCGCGACAGCGCAAAGCCCAATCCCAAGGGCGGCGGCGCCGCCTGGAGCGGAAGGGCATGCCGCTTTGCCGCGGCATCGACGATCGACTTGGCGCGATCGGCGTTCGCCGCCGCGTCCTCCATGGCGAGCTCGATGACGTTGCCCGATAGCGGCACGCTGAAGCCGTCGGCGGGAAGGAAGGCGAGTTCGCGCGCGTCGACCCGCACATGGAAGGCCTCGAGATGGCTCGAGAAGCGATGCGCGAGCCGGCAAGCGAGCTCGACCGCGCCGGCACTGGCGCTGCCGCCGCTCACGGCGACGAGGATGGTGCGATACTCCATGGCGATCTCTCCACTCGTTTGCCCCATCCTAAGCAGCGCCGGAGGGGGCACATTGAGCTGGATCAATCGGCCCAATCGTCGCCACAAGAGGTCGCACGCTAATTTAGGAGGCAACGATGGTGCTACATCCCTTACCGCTGACTGACGGTACGCCCGTCGACACCATGTTCAGCCGGCTTCTTGGCGCCCTCTCGATTTTCACCATGCTGATGACGCTTCCCCAGGTCTTGACCATTTGGGTCGGTCAGCAGGCCGCCGGCGTCTCCATCCTGTCGTGGAGCGCCTATCTCCTCTCGGCGATCCTGTGGTTCTGGCACGGTCTCCGCCGCGGCGACAGAAACATCTACCTGCCGTGCATCGGCTGGGCGGGACTCGATGGCGCCGTCATCCTCGGCGCTGTTCTTTATGGATGATCAGGCGACCGCGGCTCAGACCGGCATCATCCAACGGTGCTGGTCGTTGCTCTTGCCGAATTGGATGGCCTGGATCGCGTTGTAGAGCCGCTCGAGCGTCGGGCCCGGCTTCTTGTCGTCGCCGAAGCGCAGGACCTCCTTGCCGCGGGTGATGGAGTGGATGGGCGTGATCACCGCGGCGGTGCCGCACGCGCCGATCTCGGCGAAATCCTTGATCTCTTCCCAGCGGATCGGGCGATGCTCGACGCGAAGGCCGGCGTCGCGCGCGAGCGTCATGAGGCTGTCATTGGTGACGCTCGCCAGGATCGAGTCCGATTTCGGCGTCACATAAGCGCCGTCGCGGGTGACGGCGATGAAGTTCGAGGTGCCGAACTCGTCGATGAACGTATGCTGCGCTGAATCAAGATAGAGCGAGATCTGGAAGCCCTTCTCGCGCATCTCCTGATCGGCGGCGAGGCCGGCGGCGTAATTGCCGGCGGCCTTGATGTCGCCGACGCCATGCGGCGCGGCGCGGTCGTAATGCTCCTGCACATAGGCGGCGACCGGCTGCATGCCGTTCTTGTAGTAGGGACCGACCGGCATGACGAAGACGAGGAAGGCGTACTCCTCGCTGGGATGGACGCCGATCACCGGGCTGGTGCCGAGGAGCAGCGGGCGGATGTAGAGCGTGGCGCCGGTGCCGACGGGCGGCACGTAATCGGCATTGCGCTGGACGGCGAGGCGCACGGCGTCGAGAAAGAGATTTTCCGGCGGCGCGGTCATCAGCAGCTTTCCCGCCGAGCGCCGGAGGCGGCGCGCATGGGCATCGGCGCGGAAGCAGGCGACGCTGCCGTTCGGTTGGCGGAACGCCTTCAATCCTTCGAAGCAGGCCTGGCCATAATGAAGACAAGTGGCGGCGATGTGGAGCGTGATGCTCGCGGCGGTCGCGGGCTCCGGCTTGGTCCAGGCACCGTGGCGATAATCGGCGCGGATGAAGGTGCCGGTGTCGATGTAGCGGAAGCCAAGCTCTGACCAGGAAATCGCCGTATCCATTTGCCGTCCAGTCGTTGATGTCGGGAGCCCTTGCGGGCCGGGCAGGGCGATATTTTACGCGAGAAGACCGGCACCGGACAACCAATCGCGCCGCGGCGCAGTACGACCAGAAAATTGGCCGCGCCGGCCCAAGCCGCTATTGTCGCGGTGACAATCTGGCGCAAGGAGTGATCGCATGCGGCCCATGCCCGTTGCCAGCCTCCCGGAGATCGCCCGCGGCCTCGCCCAGAGCGGGCAGCGCGTCTCGGTCCTCTGGCAGGAGCCGGACTCCCTCGCGTTCGTCGCCCGCGGCCGCGAATACCGCAGCGAGTTCCACATCAATCCCGCCGACGAGGTCATGTACATGATCAAGGGCGAGATGCGGCTCCACTACCGCACGCCCGAGGGCAAGGAAGAAGTGGCGGTGCTGAAGGAAGGCTCGACCATCCACACACCCGCCGGCGTGCCGCACTCGCCGCGCTTTCCGCCGGACGCGTTCCTGTTGGTGATCGAGCGCCAGCGCCGCCAAGGCGAGGTCGATCGTTTCCAATGGTTCTGTCCGAACTGCGATGCGCTCCTCCATGAACAGCGCGCGGTCGTCAGCGACTATCGCGCCGATCCCGTCTCCAAGGCCTATCAGCGCTTCTTCGGCTCGGAAGAGCTCCGCACCTGCAAAAGTTGCGGCCATGTGATGCCGGCGCCGTAGCGCCTGTCAGAGCCGCGCGTTCTCAACTCACGGTACCGTCGGCTGCCACGGACCGTCGACGATGATCGCCTCGCCCTCGCCGGGCCAAGGCGGCATGGTGACGGCGAGGGCGGCGAGCGGCGCGGCGCCGAGGGCGCGGAACTGGAAGCGCGTGCCTATGGGAATGGTGAGGCAGACGCCCGGAGAAAGTGCCACCACCTCTTCCCTCCCCGCCCGCTCGCGCCACATCTCGCCCATTCCCGAAAGGATGAACCAGATTTCCTCGACGGTGCGGTGGCAGACCGCCTTGGCGGTCTCGCCGGGCGCCAGCGCGAAATGCGCCATGCCGCCGCCTGCCAGTTCTAATAGAACTCGTACCGCCGAACCATCCGGAGAGATGGTGGTAGGCGCGGCGGGGAGGAGTGTTGTAGCAAAGCTGCGCATGGGAGAATTCGAACAGAAAAGGCGAGGATGGCGCAATAACCACTTGTCAAGCCGAGGGTATTAAGAGAAGGGATAAAGCTGGTGGGTCATTGTCGGACCACCGGCGTTTAGCAGTAGCCAACGCTGAAGGAGCGAGAACGCCCATGGCGCCGCGTCCATCCTGGAGAGGGTATCTCCGCCTGTCGCTCGTCTCATGCCCGGTCCGGCTTTATCCGGCGGTCAGCGCGCGCGAGCGCGTTTCCTTCCACCTGCTCAATCCCGACACCCACAACCGCATCCAGATGCGGCCGACCGACCCCGAGACCGGCAAGGAAGTGCCGCGAAGCGAGCTCATCAAAGGCTACGAGTTCCAGAAGGGGCAGTACATCATCGTCGAGAAGGACGAGCTCGACGCGCTCAAGATCGAATCCTCGGAGACGATCGACATCGACCGCTTCGTCGACATCGACGAGATCGAGCCCATCTACTACGACAGCCCCTATTATCTCGCACCCGAAGGCGAGCTCGCCGACGAGACCTTCCGTGTCGTGCAGCAGGCGATGAAGAACCGCAAGGTGGCGGGGCTCGCGCGGCTCGTGCTCTCGACGCACGAGCATGGCGTGGCGCTGATGCCGCATGGCAAGGGCATGCTGCTCAACACGCTCCGTCCGGCCGAGGAGATCCGCGAGGACGAGGAATATTTCGAGGAGATCGGCAGCGGCTCGCTCGACAAGGAGATGGTGCAGCTCGCCGAGCGCATCATCGAGCAGAAGGAAGGCGAGTTCGATCCCAAGGCCTTCACCGAAGATCACTATCAATCCGCCCTCAAAGAGCTCATCGAGCAAAAGATCAAGGGCGAGAAGCCGGTGGTGCCGAAGGTGGTGCCGCGCCCGAGCAACGTCGTCAACCTCATGGACGCGCTGAAGCGCAGCCTGGGCGAAACGGCAAAGCCTCCCGCCCCCAGCAAGAAGCGCGCGGCCGCGGGCAAGCGCGCGGCGGCGGAGCCCAAGGCAGCGCGCGGCGGCAAGCGGCGGTCGTCCTGAGGGTCCGCGACGGGGCGGCGGCCCCAGTCGTCCTTCGAGACGCGCCCTGCGGGGCTCCTCAGGACGAGGCCCTTTTTCAATGCCAGAAAAGAATTACCTCATGCTGAGGAGCGCTGCGGAGCAGCGCGTCTCGAAGCACGCACGAAGGTAGTGCGGCGCATTGCTTCTGCTGTGAGGAGCGTCAAGCATGGCTCGCGATGCTCTCGACCTGGAGCGCTTCGTCACCGCGCAAGCGCCGGTCTTCGACATAGTGCTCGCAGAATTGACCGCGGGCCGCAAACGAAGCCATTGGATGTGGTTCATCTTTCCGCAGCTCCGCGGCCTCGGTCATTCGCCGACCGCGCAATTCTTTGCCATCGGATCGCTCGATGAAGCGCGTGCTTATCATGCCCATCCGCTTCTCGGCCCGAGACTCGACCGGTGCACCCAAATGGTTCTCGAGAGCCACGCACGCTCGCTCAACGAGCTCTTCGGCTCGCCCGATGATTTGAAATTCCGATCTTGCATGACCCTCTTCGAAATCGCCGTGCCGGGCGTGCCGCTCTTCTCGCAGGCGCTCGAGCGCTGGTGCGGCGGCGAGCGCGACGACCGGACGCTCGAATTACTCGCAAGGCAAGAAACCCGCTGAGCCTCAGCCCATGGCGCGGACGGCTTCCTCGTGGATGAGCGCCATGATGCGGCGCTTCAAATCGATGAAAGGGCCGGACGTGAGCACGTCGACCGAGCGCGGGCGGGGAATGTCGATCGCCACCATCTCCTTGATGCGGCCCGGCCGCGCCGTCATGACATAGACGCGATCGCCGAGCAGGATCGCCTCGTCGATGTCGTGGGTGATGAAGAGCACGGTCTTGTGCGAATGCTCCCAGACGGAGAGCAGCAGCTCCTGCATCAGCGAGCGCGTCTGGCTGTCGAGCGCGCCGAAGGGCTCGTCCATGAGGAGAATCTCGGGATCGTTGGCGAGCGCGCGGGCGAGCGCCACGCGCTGCATCATGCCGCCCGAGAGCTGCTTCGGATAAGCCTGCTCGAAGCCGTCGAGCCCGACCTCGCCGAGGAAGCGGCGGGCGATGCGGAGGCGCTCCTCGGCTGGCACCTTGGCCACGGTGAGGCCGAATTCGACATTCTCGCGCACGGTGAGCCAGGGAAAGAGCGTGTAGGATTGGAACACCATGCCGCGCTCCTTGCCGGGGCGGGTCACGCGCTTGCCGTCGAGGTAGATCGCACCCGAGGTCGGCGTGTTGAGGCCGGCGACGAGGCGAAGCAGGCTCGATTTGCCGCAGCCGGAGGGGCCGACGATGACGGCAAATTCCTGCTCGTTGACGTCGAGGGAGATGCCGTCGAGCGCGATCACCGCCGGCGCGTTCTTCTGCTCGAAGCGGAGCACGACATTGTCGATCTGGAGCTTCGTCATGAGGCGAGGCGCCGAGCGCCTAAGGATTTTGCGCCCAGGGCAAGAGCCAATTGCGCAGCCCCTTGAAGAGCTGATCGGTGATGAGCCCCAAGAGGCCGATCACCATGATGCCCAAGAAGATCTGATCGGTGAAAAGCCCGCGCATCGAGTTGAGGATGAAATATCCGAGCCCCTTGTTCCCGGCGACGAGCTCGGCCACGACGAGATAGGTCCAAGCCCAGCCGAGCGTGACGCGCAGCGAATCCATGACCCCCGGCATGGTCGCGGGAATGAGCACGCGCCGCACCACGGTGCGCCGGTTGGCGCCCAAGGTATAGGACACGTCGAGCCAATCATGCGGCACCGCGCGCGAGACGTCGGCAATGAGAATGAGCTGTTGGAAGAACGTGCCAATGAAGATCACCGACACCTTCTCCTCGATGCCGATCCCGACCCACAAAATGAGCAGCGGAATGAGGGCGGAGACCGGGAGATAGCGCATGAAGTTGGCGATCGGCTCGATCGCCGCTTCGACGATGGCGAAGCTCCCCATGAGAATGCCGAGCGGCACGGCGAAGAGCGAGGCGAGAACGAAACCCGACATGATCTCGCCGACACTCACGCCGGTATTGAGCGCGAGCGAGCCGTCGCGCGCGCCGGCGATGCCGGCCCACACCACCTGCAGCGGCGTCGGCAGAAAATCGGCTCGCACCGCACCGCTGTAAGAGAGCGCGCACCAGAAGGTGAGCGCCAACAGGCCCACGAGCGTGCTTACCGTCAGGTAAGCACGCCGCGGGATCTTCTTCTTCGGCGCCGTGTAGGCTTCGATAAGCGCCATTACATGTTGACGAAGGTGTAATTGATAAGGTCGTTCGGCGCGACCTTCACCTGCAGCTTGTTGTGGCTCGACCAGATGTCGATCGCCGCTTGAACCGTCTGGAAGAGCGGTCCCGGCTTCTCCTTGGTGCCGAAGAACGCCTTGTTGTCGGCGCCGCCATAGAACTTGATGCCGGGCAAGGTCTCCTTGAACTCCTTCGGATCCTTGAGCCAGCCGCCGACGCCCTTTGCCATGATCTCGATGGATTCGTCGGCATGCTCACGATAGTAGCCGACGGCCTCGTTCCATGACTTGACCAACGCCTCGACATCCTTGGGATGCGCGGAAATCCAAGTCGTCTTGGCGATGAGCGCGTCGGTGATGAGGCCGGGCGTGCTCGAGCTATCGACGAGGAGATGGCCATGGTCGCTCGCCTTGCCGCGCGAGAGCCAAGGCTCCCAGGTTACGGCCGCATCGACGCGCTTGCTCACGAACGCCGTGCCGGCATCGCTCGCGGTCATGTTGACGGGCTTCAAGTCGCTTTCCTTCAAGCCCGCTTTGGCGAGGAGCACGTTGAGGTAGAACTCGGAGACCGAGCCTTCGTTCACCGCCACCTGCTTGCCCTTCAAATCGGCGATGGTCTTGATGTCCTTGTTGGCGACGATGCCGTCGCCGCCATTGGAATCATCGATCGCCACCACGTATTGGAAATCCTTGGGCGACTTGAGATAGAGCAGCGCGGTGTCGACGGTGCTGGCGATCAAGTCGATCTTGTCCGCCATCAAGGTCGGGAAGCGCTCCTTCGGATCCTCGACGACGACAAGTTCCACATCGACACCGTTCTTCTTGAAGATGCCCTTGTCGCGGGCGATGTAGAGCGGGCCGTAGCCGACCCAGGTGGAATGCGCGATCTTGATGGTATCGGCGCGCGCCGGCTCCGGCGCCGCGGCAGCGGCGAGCGCCACTCCCGTGGCCAGCGCCAGGAGCGTACTGATCGTCCGTTTCATCTTGGCCTCTCCCCTTTTCTCTTGGCCGGCCCTCAACCGCCGATAGCGATCGAGCCGGCCGCTGGCGTCAACTCTAGAAGAAAGAGCCACGGCTGACACGCTGAATCTGGCGGGCTTTCCTGCAGCACCAAGGTTGCCTCGCGTGCGCCGCGGCTGCTATCACCGAATGCCAGACCGAGGAAGGAGAAAGTCTCGTGACCGACGCAGCGAAACTGGCGGCGCTCAGAGAGAAATACGGCGACGGCAAGGGCAGCGAGGTCAGCGATCCCGTCTTCCAGAAGGCGATATCCGTCCTTTTTTCCGGCGGCGACAAGCGGCGACTCCCCTATTCCGGTGTGCCGACCTTCCTCGCCGCACCTTATCGCCCGGAGGCGCCGGACCTCGCCGATTTCGGCGGGCTCGATGTCGCCATGATCGGCGTGCCCATGGATTTGGGCGTGACTAACCGGCCAGGCGCACGCTTTGGACCGCGCGCCGTGCGGACGATCGAACGCGTCGGTCCCTACAACCACGTCCTCAAGATCGCACCGCAAGCGGAGTGCAAGGCCGCCGATGTCGGCGACGTGCCGTTCCGCACGCGCTATAGCCTCGAGAGCTGCCTTGAGGATATCGAGGCGTTTTACGACAAGGTCGCCGCGGCCGGCGTGCGGCCGCTCTCGGTGGGCGGCGACCATTCCGTCACATATCCGATCCTGAAGGCGCTCGGCCGCAAGCGCCCGCTGGCGCTCGTCCATATTGATGCCCATTGCGACACCGGCGGCACCTATGACGGCTCGAAATTCCATCACGGCGCCCCGTTCCGTCTCGCCGTGCTCGCGGGCGCCATCGATCCCGCGCGCGCCATCCAGATCGGCATCCGCGGCTCCTCGGAATTCGCCTGGGAATTCTCGTATGAAGCCGGCATGACCGTGGTGCATATCGAGGAGGTGAACGAGCGCGGCATCGAGCCCATCATCAAGAAGGCGCGCAATGTCGTCGGCGACGACCCCGTCTATGTCTCCTTCGATGTCGACGGCCTCGATCCGGCTTTCGCGCCCGGCACCGGCACGCCCGAAGTCGGCGGCCTCACGCCGCGCGAGGCCCAGCAGCTGCTGCGCGGCCTCAAAGGCCTCGACATCATCGGTGGCGATGTCGTCGAAGTGGCGCCGCAATACGACAGCACCACCAACACCGCCCATGTCGGCGCGCAGATGCTGTTCGAGATATTCTCGCTCGTCGCGTTGAACAAGAGTCGGGCGAAGGGTTAGCTGTCCCCTAAGCCAACAACCGCGCCATCACCGCACGGAAGCGCGCGCGGCAGCGATCGCGCGCCACATGGCGGCCGCCGCTCACGACCTTCTTGCCATAGCGCCAGACGCAATCGATGGCGCTGTGGCCGCTGCCGAAGATGAAGGCGTCGAGAATGGCGTCGCCCGCCCGGTCGATGAGCGCGGGGTGATCGTGATCGAGGGTGACGATATCGGCGGCGGCGCCTTCGGCGAGTCCGGCCGTGGCGACACCGAGCGCGCGTGCGCCCCCAGTGAGTGCCGCGTCAAAGAGCGCGCGGCCGGTCGAGCCGCCTTCCGCGCGGCTCATGAGATTGCGTGCGCGATGGACGAGGCGCTGCGAATATTCGAGCTGACGCAGCTCGTCGGCAACGCCGAGGAGCACGTTCGAATCCGTGCCGATGCCGAAGGCACCGCCCGCCCCCACATAAGTCACGGCATCAAAGACGCCGTCGCCGAGATCGGCTTCGGTGATGGGACAAAGCCCGGCAACAGCCCCACTGCGCGCGAGACGGTCGCTTTCCGCCGGGGTCATATGTGTGGCGTGAACGAGGCACCAGCGGCGATCGACCGGTGCGTGATCGAGCAGCCATTCGACGGGCCGCGCGCCGCTCCAGTGGATGCAATCCTCCACCTCTTTCACCTGCTCGGCGATATGGAGGTGGATCGGATGGTCACCCGCGATAACGATGAGCGCCGCGAGCTCTTCGGGCCTGGCGGCGCGGAGTGAGTGCGCGGCGAGGCCGATCCGTGCATCGTCGAGGCCCGCGAGCGCCGCAGAGCTTGCCGCGAAAAGTTTGGCAAAGCGGTCGAGGTCGTTGATGAAACGCCGCTGATGGGCGCTGGGCGGCACGCCGCCGAGGCCGCCATGGGCGTAGAAGGTCGGGATGAGCGTGAGGCCGATGCCGGTCTCCGTGGCGGCCGCGGCGATGCGCGTCGCGGTCTCGGCGAGGTTCGCATAAGGCGTGCCGTCGAGATCGTGATGGAGATAATGGAATTCGCCGATGCGCGTAAATCCGGCTTCGAGGAGCTCGGTGAAAAGCTGTGCCGCGATCGCTTCGATGTCGTCGGGGCTCACGCGCAAGGCGAAGCGATACATCACCTCGCGCCACGTCCAGAAATTGTCGCCGGCGGGGCTGCCGCGCTCGGTGAGGCCGGCCATGCCTCGTTGAAAAGCGTGGCTGTGGAGATCGGGCATGCCGGGAATGGCGATGGCGTGATGCTCATCGGAAGACGCCGGCGCGGCGCCGATCTCGAGGCGGGCGATGCGCCCATTCGCCAGCGTCATGCGCACGCCGCGCGCCCAACCGGCGGGCAACAGCGCTTGGTCGAAAAACAGGCGAAGCACGCGGGTCTTCACTCCTTTACCGCCGGGAGACACTATATGCTGATCACCGGTCGGAAGCGACGGAGCGGTTGCCCATGACGGAGCGAGTGGACCGCGTCTGGCGTAACACCAAGCTGTGCACGCTCGCCGCCGCGCGGCTCGGCCTCGGCCTCGTCGAGGATGGTGTGGTCATCGCTGAGGCCGGACGCATCCTCTTCGCCGGTCCCCGCGCCGAGGCGCCGGCCGTCGACGCGGCTGCGACCATCGATTGCGAGGGCCGCCTCATCACGCCCGGCCTCGTCGATTGCCATACCCATCTCGTCTATGCCGGAAGCCGCGCAAAGGAGTTCGCGCGGCGACTGGAGGGTGCTTCTTATGCCGAGATCGCCCGCGCCGGCGGCGGCATCGCCGCCACGGTCGCGGCAACGCGGGCGGCGAGCGAGACGGACCTCCTCGCCCAGTCGCTGCCGCGGCTCGATGCGCTCATGGCGGAAGGGGTCACGACGGTCGAGATCAAATCCGGCTACGGCCTCGCGCTCGAAACGGAGGCACGACAGCTCCGCGTCGCGCGGCGACTTGGCCAAGAACGGCCGATCGCGGTGGCGACCACGTTTCTCGGCGCCCACGCGCTCCCGGCCGAAGCCGACGGCAATAAGGACGCCTACATCGACCGGGTCTGCCGCGAGATGCTGCCGGCGATCGCTCGCCAAGGCCTGGCTGACGCGGTCGATGCGTTTTGCGACGAGATCGCCTTCACCCCGGCGCAGGTGGCGCGCGTCTTCGCCGCGGCCAAAGCTGCGGGTTTGCCGGTGAAGCTCCATGCCGATCAGCTCAGCAATTCCGGCGGCGCGCGCCTCGCCGCCGAGCATCGCGCGCTTTCGGCCGACCACCTCGAATACGCCGACGAAGAAGGTATCACCGCCATGGCGCGCGCCGGGACCGTCGCGGTGCTGCTGCCGGGCGCCTTCTATTTCCTCCGCGAGACCAAGCTGCCGCCGGTCGAGCTGTTGCGCCGCCATCACGTCCCGATCGCCATCGCCACCGACTGCAATCCCGGCAGCGCGCCGCTCACCTCGCCGCTCCTCGCCATGAACATGGCGGCAACGCTCTTCCGCCTCACGGTCGAGGAATGCATCGCCGGGTTCACGCGCGAAGCGGCCCGCGCGCTCGGCCGGCTCGGCGAGGTCGGCACGCTCGAGCCCGGCAAGTGGTGCGATCTCGCGATCTGGGATGTCGACGACCCCGTCGAGCTCGTCTACCGCATGGGCATGAAGCCGCTCCACGCTCGCGTGTGGAGAGGCGCGTGAGCGATGCGGTGATACTCCGCGCGGGAACCGCAAGCCTCGCCGATTGGCGAGCGATTTATCGCGGTGCCGCCGTGGCGCTCGACCCCTCCTGCCGAGCCGCGGTCGAGGCCGGTGCTGCGGCAGTGGCGGCGCTTGTCGCCAAGCACGAGCCCATTTACGGCATCAACACCGGTTTCGGCCGCCTCGCCTCGGTGCGCATCGACGACGCCGATCTCGCGACGCTGCAGCGCAATCTCGTCCTCTCCCACGCGGCGGGCGTGGGCGAGCCGTTGCCGGGGCCGATCGTGCGCCTCGTTCTCGTGCTCAAAGTGGCGAGCGTCGCGCAAGGCGCCTCGGGCGTGCGCTGGACGACGATCGAGCGGTTGATGGAATTGCTGCGGCGCGATTTGTTGCCGGTGATCCCCGCGCAAGGCTCGGTCGGCGCCTCGGGCGATCTGGCGCCGCTCGCGCACCTCGCCGCCGCGCTCATCGGCGAGGGCGAGATCGTCGTCGCCGGCGAGCGTCTCGATGCGGCAAGCGCACTCGCCAAGGCAAGCCTCGCGCCGCTCGAGTTTGCGCCCAAGGAGGGACTCGCCCTCCTCAACGGCACGCAAGTCTCGACCGCATTGGCGCTCGCGGGCCTCTTCGAGGCCGAGCGCGTCTTCCGCGCGGCGCTGGTGACGGGCGCGCTCTCGATCGATGCGGCGCGCGGCTCCGACGGACCCTTCGATCCGCGCATCCATGCACTCCGGCGCCATCGCGGGCAGATCGCAGTGGCCGAAAGCCTCCGCACCCTCCTCGCCGGGAGCGCCATTCGCGCCTCGCACCTCAAGAACGACGACCGCCTCCAAGATCCTTATTGCCTGCGCTGTCAGCCGCAGGTGATGGGGGCCTGTCTCGATCTGTTGCGCCATGCCTCAGCAACGCTCGAAACGGAAGCGAACGGCGTCTCCGACAACCCCCTCATCTTCGCCGACACGGGCGAGGTGCTGTCGGGCGGCAACTTCCATGCCGAGCCGGTGGCGTTCGCCGCCGACGAGATCGCGATCGCGCTCTGCGAGATCGGCTCGCTCGCCGAGCGGCGCGTCGCCATGTTGGTGGACGCGAGCTTGTCGCGGCTGCCGGCCTTTCTCACGCCCAAGCCCGGCCTCAATTCGGGCTTCATGATCCCGCAGGTGACGGCGGCGGCGCTCGCCGCCGAGAACAAGCAGCGGGCCTTTCCCGCAAGCGTCGACTCGATTCCGACCTCGGCCAACCAGGAGGACCACGTCGCCATGGCGGCGCATGGCGCTCGCCGCCTCCTCGCCATGGCGGAGAACGCCGTGCAGATCGTCGCGATCGAGCTTTTAGCGGCGGCGCAAGGCTGCGACTTCCACGCGCCACTCCTTTCGAGCGCACCCCTTGAGGCGGTGCGCGCCCTACTCCGCCGGCACGTGCCGCCGCTGGACCATGATCGTTTCCTCGCGCCCGACATCGCCGCTGCCGCGGCGCTGGTGCGCGCCGGCGATATCGCCGCAGCTGCGGGCGAAAAGCTGCTGCCGACGATCGACCCTCTGGAACCAAGGACCACCCCATGACCCGCATCGACAACGCCCGGCGCATCCGCGCGCCGCGCGGGCCGGAGATCTCGGCAAAGAGTTGGCTCACCGAGGCGCCGCTGCGCATGCTCATGAACAATCTCGATGAAGAAGTCGCGGAGAAGCCCGGCGAGCTCGTCGTCTATGGCGGCATGGGCCGCGCCGCGCGGGATTGGCAGAGCTTCGACCGCATCGTCGCGGCGCTCCGCCGCTTGGAGGCGGACGAGACGCTGCTCGTGCAATCCGGCAAGCCCGTCGGCGTCTTTCGCACCCATTGCGACGCGCCGCGCGTGCTCATCGCCAACTCCAACCTGGTGGCGCATTGGGCGACCTGGGACAAATTCCACGAGCTCGACCGCAAGGGCCTGATGATGTTCGGGCAGATGACCGCGGGCTCGTGGATCTACATCGGCAGCCAAGGCATCGTGCAGGGGACGTACGAGACCTTCGTCGAGGTGGGCCGTCGGCACTATGGCGGCGATTTGTCGGGCCGTTGGATCCTGACGGCGGGATTGGGCGGCATGGGCGGGGCGCAGCCGCTTGCCGCGACGATGGCGGGCGCCTCCTGCCTCGTCATCGAGTGCCAACCTTCCCGCATCGAGATGCGGCTCAAGACGAAATATCTCGATCGACAGGCCAAGGACCTCGACGAGGCGCTCGCCATCATCGAACGCGCCTGCCGCGACAAGAAGCCCGTTTCAGTCGGCGTACTCGGCAATGCCGCCGAGGTGCTGCCCGAACTCTTGCGCCGCGGCGTCAAGCCCGATGTGCTCACCGACCAGACCTCGGCGCATGATCCCGTGCACGGCTATCTGCCCAAGGGCTGGACGCTGGCGAAATGGCAGGCCCTGCAAGAGAGCGAGCCAAAGGCGGTCGATCAGGCGGCGCGGCAATCGATGGCGGCGCATGTGCGCGCCATGCTGGAGTTCCATCGCCAGGGCGTGCCGACGCTCGACTACGGCAACAACATCCGCCAGATGGCGAAGGAGGAAGGCGTCACCGACGCCTTCGATTTTCCGGGGTTCGTCCCCGCCTATATCCGCCCGCTCTTCTGTCGCGGCATCGGCCCCTTCCGCTGGGCGGCGCTCTCGGGCGATCCCGACGACATCTATCGCACGGATGCGAAGGTGAAGGCGCTGCTGCCCAACAATCGCCATCTCCATCACTGGCTCGACATGGCGCGGCACCGCATCAGCTTCCAAGGCTTGCCCGCACGCATCTGCTGGGTGGGATTGGGCGACCGCCATCGCCTCGGGCTTGCCTTCAACGAGATGGTGGCGTCAGGCGAGCTCAAGGCGCCCATCGTCATCGGCCGCGACCATTTGGACGCCGGCTCCGTCGCCAGCCCCAACCGCGAGACGGAAGCGATGAAGGACGGCTCGGATGCCGTCGCCGATTGGCCCTTCCTGAACGCGCTCCTCAACTGCGCGTCCGGTGCCACCTGGGTCTCGATCCATCACGGCGGCGGCGTCGGCATCGGCTATTCGCAGCACGCCGGCATGGTCATCGTCTGCGACGGTACGGAGGACGCGGCACGGCGTATCGAGCGCGTGCTGTGGAACGATCCCGCCAGCGGCGTCATGCGCCACGCGGACGCCGGCTACGAGGACGCGATCGCCTGCGCCCGCGACTTCGGGCTCGACTTGCCGGGCATCCTCGGCTGAACGCGCGCCTCGCTCAGCAGCGATAGGCGCCCTCAGAGTACACCGCGGGAGCTCCGTTCGGGCAGATGACCGTCGCACCCGACGGCACCACCACCGTCGTCGGCGACGGTGAGCGGGTATAGCTGATGCATGCCGCAAGAGAGTGCGTCGCCATCACGATCCCGAGCCAACGCATAGGGACCTCCTTGTCGCGTCATATGCTAAACACGCGGGAACGCGTTGCGTTCACCCTCCGCGGGGCACGACAACGAGGGCGCAGCCTCGCTCGTCTAGCGCTTCTTCTCTCCGCGATTGGGACGGCCCACCCGCGTCACCGTCCAGCTCGGCGCATCGCTCGCCGGGAAGCTTTCTTCCGATTCCAATTCGATGACATCGATACTCTCTTCGGCGCCTGGCGTGGCCTTTTGCCTGCGTGGGCGAGGTGCTGGTTTCGCCGGAACGCGTGTGCTGCGCTTTCCCATGATGCGCCTCTCTATCTGACCCCAGACATTTGGTTCGGCAAGCGTCAGCGAGAAGGCCTGCGCCCGCCCCTCTTGACCCGCTGCGCCCCCGCGGCAAACGTACGGGGCAGCACAACGGCCGCATCGCCGGCCCATAGAATGACGGGGGAGGAGCGAGATGAGCGCATTCCGCATCGGCCTGCTTTGGGCGGCCGCAGTGGTTGGCACGGCTTTGCTGCCGGACGCCGCATCGGCCGCGTCGCCGCCGCTGCCGACCTCGCCGCAGGTGATCAACGTCATGGATGTGGGCGGCGCGCTGGCGCTCACGCAAAAGGCGATCGAGGCTTATCAGAAGACGCATCCGACGCTGGTGTCGCGCTTCGTCTTCACCAAGGCGCCGGCGCCGGAGCTGCCGGGCAAGCTCAAGGCGCAGCAGGATGCAGGCCGCGTCGACATCGACGTGGTGCTGAGCGGTACGGATGCCATCTCGGCGGGGATCGAGCAGGGACTCTGGACGAAGATCCTGCCGGATTACGCCGACAAGTTCCCGGGGCTCGAAGCGAACTATCTGGCGGGCGCGCTCACCATGTTCAAGCCGGCCGAGGGCTTCGCCATCACTGTCGTCTATACGCCCTCGGGCCCGCTCCTCGAATTTGCGCCGGAGCGGGTCAAGGACGCGCCCAAGACCACCGACGCGCTGCTCCAATGGTGCAAGGCGCATCCCAACCGCTTCTTCTATGCGCGCCCGGCCAATTCGGGCCCGGGCCGCACCTTCCTGCAGGGTTTGCCTTATCTGTTGGGCGACAGCGATCCCAAGGACCCGGTCAAGGGCTGGGACAAGACCTGGGCGTTTCTGAAAGAGCTCAATCAGTGCATCGAGTATTACCCCACGGGCACCGGCGTCACCATGAAAGAGCTCGGCGAAGGCTCGCGCGACATCATCGCCTCGACGATCGGCTGGGACATCAATCCCCGCGTCATCGGCACCGTGCCGCCCTCGGCGGAGACCACGGTGCTCACGGGACCCAAGGGTTTCACCTGGGTCTCCGATGCGCAATACATGGCGATTCCCAAGGGTGTGACGAACGAGAAGCTCGCGGTGGTGCTCGACCTCATCGCCTTCATGCTGAAGCCCGAGCAGCAGGCGATCGCCTATGACGACGGCTATTTCTATCCGGGCCCCGCGGTGAAGGACGTGCCGGTGACCCTCGCGCCCAAGGAAAGCCAGGAGGTGCTGAAGGAATTCGGCCGGCCTGATTACGACAAGCTCATCGGCCAATATCCGGTGGTGGCACCGCTCTTCGGCAAGGACCTGATCGCCGCCTTCCACAAATGGGACGAGGAGATCGGCGGCGCGAAGATTAAGCGGTAGCTCAGAGCAGATGTCTGTAGAATCCCTGTCATCGTCATTCCTGCGAAAGCAGGAATCCAGTGGTGCAGTGTTCCGTCGCTTGCCCTGGGTCCCTGCTTTCGCAGGGACGACGAAAGGGGATGGGTGGATTTTTACAGAATGAAACGAGGCCGCGTGACGGCGAGACCGGCGCCGGTGGCGACGGCCCTCGCGCGCGGCGCCACCTTCGAGCAGCTGAAGCTCGATCGCGTGACGCGGCGCTTCCACGAGACGACGGCGCTCGATGCGCTCAGCCTCACCATTGCGCGTGGCGAGTTCGTGGCGCTGCTCGGGCCTTCCGGCTGCGGCAAGTCGACGGCGCTCAATTGCATCGCCGGCCTGTTGGCGCTCTCCTCGGGCAGCATCTTTCTCGACGAGCGCCGCATCGATGTGCTCCGCCCGGAGGAGCGCGGCTTCGGCATGGTGTTCCAGAACTATGCGCTCTTCCCGCATATGAGCGTGCGCAAGAACATCGGCTTCGGCTTGATAATGCGCCGCGTGCCGCGCGAGGACGCGCGGCGGCGGATCGATGCCGCCTTGGCGCTGGTGCAGCTCACCGCGCATGGCGAGAAGCTGCCGGGCCAGCTTTCGGGCGGACAGCAGCAGCGCGTGGCGCTCGCTCGCGCCATCGCCGTCGATCCGCCGCTCATCCTCATGGACGAGCCGCTCTCCAATCTCGACGCCAAGCTTCGCCTCGAAATGCGCCATGAAATCCGCCGCATCCATCGCGAGGTGAAGCGCACCACCATCTATGTAACGCACGATCAAGACGAGGCGCTGTCGCTCGCCGATCGCATCGTCGTCCTGCAAGACGGGCGCATGCAGCAGGTGGGCACGCCCGAAGATCTCTACCTCCGTCCCGCCAACCTCGCCGTCGCTCGCTTCATGGGCTACCGCAACATCCTCGAGCTTGGGGTGGAGCACGCCGACGGCCGCGCGGTCACGCTCAATGGCGGCGCCGATGTCCGCCTGCAGGGAACGGCGCAAGCGCCGATCGGCAGCGATCGCGCCGTCATCGCAGTGCGGCCGGAGGACATCGTGCTTGGGCGTGGCAGCGGCAGCGTGCTCTCCGGCTCCGTCGATCAAGTCGAGTATTGTGGGCGCGACTATCTCATCGATGTCGTGACCGCCGCGGGCACCTTCTATCTCCGCAGCGAACGGCGCGTCAGCCACGACGAGACGGTGGAATTGTCGATCGCGCCCGAGCGCGTGCTCGTATTCCCGGCGGAGAAAACGAGATGAGCGCACGCGCCGACTCCAGTACCGTTCGCACGGCGGGATTCGATGCGGCGCCGCTGCTCTTCGTGCCGGCGGCGCTCGTGGTGATCGCGCTTTTTCTTTATCCGTTCGCCTATGGGCTCGTGCTGTCGCTGATGCCGGCCAAGGGCGACGTGCTCGCGAATTACGAACGCTTCTTCGCGGAGCCGCGCTTCTGGCAGACGATCGAAACGACGCTCTGGATCGCGTTGCCGGCGAGCCTCATCAATGTTGGCGCCGCCATCCCCATCGCCTTCGCCATGCGCCGGCCCGCCTGGTACCAGCGGTTCCTGACGACGCTTCTCGTCGTGCCCGTGACGCTCGGCACGGTGCTGGTGGCGGAAGGGCTTCTCACTTATTTGGGCCCGCAAGGCTGGTTCAATCGCCTGCTACTTGATCTGCATCTCGTGGCAACGCCGGTGCGGCTCACGCATAACTACTGGGGCGTGCTGCTGTCGCTGGTGATCACCGGCTTTCCCTTCGCCTTTCTGCTCATCCTCTCCTATCTCACCGGCATCGATCCCGCGCTGGCGCGCGCGGCGGCGACCTTGGGCGCACGGCCGGCGGCGCAATTCCGCCATGTCCATCTGCCGCTCCTGGCGCCGGGCCTCGCCATCACCTTCTGCCTCGTCTTCGTGCAGGCCTTCTCGGTCTTTCCCTCGGCCGTTCTCTTGGGCGCGCCGGCGGGACCGACGCGGGTCATCTCGATCGCAGCATATCAGGCGGCATTCGAGGATTACGACTACGCCATGGCGTCCGCCGTGGCGATGATCATGGGTGGCGTGCAGCTCGTCATCGTCGCCGCCGTGCTCGCCGCACGCGGCCTCTTCTATCGCGGTCCGGCCGTCGGAGGAAAAGCGTGAACCGCACTGGCAATCGGGGCTTGGCGCTCCTCTGGTCGAGCCTCGTCTGGGGCGTCATGGGATTCTTCCTCGTCAATGTCGGCGCGATCATCGCCACGGTGGTGGTGAGCTCTTTCGGCCGGCGCTGGTTCGGAAGCTGGCTGCCGCAAGGCTTCACCACGCGCTGGTATCTCGCCGCATGGGACGAGTTCCAGCTCGATTATCTCCTCATCGTCACGCTCGAAGTGACCTTCGCCGTGGTGCTGATCTCGATCCTCGTGGGCGTGCCCGCGGCCTATGCGCTGGCGCGGCGCGACTTCGCGGGGAAGCGCGCGGTCTTGTTGCTCTTCCTTCTGCCGCTCCTGGTGCCGCCCATCACCTACGGCATTCCGCTCGCCACCGTGCTTTACAAGCTCCATCTCGGCGGCACCATGGCGGGCGTCATCCTCGCGAATTTGGTGCCGGCGGTGCCGTTCGTGGTCCTCACCATGACACCCTTCATCGAGCAGATCGACCCTCGGCTCGAAGCGGCGGCGCGCGTCTTCGGCGCCGGTACGCTGCGCACCTTCATCCACGTGCTGGCGCCGCTGTTGGCGCCGGGTCTGCTGGCCGCGGGGCTCCTCGTGCTGGTGCGAACGCTGGCGCTCTTCGAACTCACCTTCCTCACCGCCGGACCCGATAGCCAGACGCTGGTGGTGGCGCTTTATTATTCGGTCTTCGCGGCGGGGGTGCGCGCGACGCAGTCGGTCGACGCCATGGCCGTCATCTATATGGTGACGACGCTCTTCTGGCTCTTGATCGCGCTGCGCTTCGTCGATCCCACGCAATTGGTGACGCGCGTCAAGGAGCAGCGCGCGCATTGACAGAGTTTGGAGGCGTCATGGATGCGATTACCGAGGACGTGAAAGCCTTGCTGCGCGGCTGCAGCGTCGCGACGCTCTCGACGCAACTCTTCAAGCGCGGACTCAGAAACATGGTGATGCAGGGCGTAAGACCGCTGGCGCAAGGCGAAACGCCGATGGTCGGCGAAGCCTTCACGCTCCGCTACATCCCCGCGCGCGAGGATCTCGACCATGTTGGTGTCTTCGCCGATCCCGAGCATCCCCAGCGCAAGGCAATCGAGGCGGTGCCGCCGGGCCAGGTGCTGGTATGCGATTGCCGCGGCGATGCGCGCGCGGCATCGGGCGGCTCGATCCTGATGACGCGGCTCAAGGTACGGGGCGCCGCGGGCTTTGTCTCGGACGGCGGCTTGCGCGATTCGCCGGAGATCGCCCAGCTCAAATTCCCCATCTATTTCGGTGGCCCCGCGCCGCTTCTCAACCTCGCGCACCATCACGCCGTCGACATGAATTTGCCGATCGGCTGCGGCGGCGTTCCCGTCTATCCCGGCGATGTCGTGGTCGGCGACGGCGAAGGCGTCATCGTCATCCCCCGCCACCTCGCCGCCGAAGTGGCGCGCGATGCGGCGGAGCAGGAGCGGCTCGAGGAATTCGTTATGGCCGAAGTGCGCAACGGTGCGCCGGTCGTCGGCACCTATCCGCCGAAGGAGGCGGCCTTGGCGCGCTATCAGGAATGGCTGAAGCGACAGCCGAAGCGGTGAGCTGCACCGACGATGACTTGACGCTTCTCGGCCGAGAAAGGAAGCTATCGCGCCATGAATGATTCATCCCTGGACCTCACCAATCCCTGGCAGCTCGGCGCGGCGGAACTGTCCCGCGCCTTCACGTCGCGCCGCCTTTCGCCGGTCGATGCGGTGGACGATCTGCTCGCACGCATTGCCCGGCTCGACCCCAAGCTCCACGCTTTCGTCGAGGTCTACGGCGCGGACGCGCGGCTTGCGGCAGAAGCCGCCGAGAAGGCGATCCGCTCAGGCCACGCGGTGGGGCCGCTCCACGGCGTGCCGGTGGCGCTCAAGGATTTGATCGATCTCGAGGGCCGCATCACCATGGGCGGCTCGGCTGCCCTGCGCGAGCGCCGCTCCACCGTCACCGCGACGATCGCCAAGCGGATGATCGCGCAGGGGATGATCGTCCTCGGTAAGGTGCACACGGTGGAATTCGCCATGGGCGGCTGGGGCACCAATCCGCATCTGGGCGCGCCGTGGAATCCCTGGGATGCCGCCGTCCACCATACGCCCGGCGGCTCGAGCAGTGGTTCGGGCGTCGCAGTCGCGGCGCGTCTTGCGCCGTGGGCGATCGGCACCGACACCGGCGGCTCGGTGCGGCTGCCGGCCTCCTTTTGCGGCATCACCGGCTTGAAGGTGACGATCGGCCGCGTCAGCCGCCACGGCATCATTCCCTTGAGCGACACGCTCGACACGCCGGGACCGATGGCGCGCTCGGTCGAAGACGCGGCGCTGCTCTTCAACGTGCTGCAAGGACCCGACCCCCTCGATCAGACGACGCGCGGCGTCGCGCCGGAGGATCCGCTGCCGAGCCTCCATCGCGGCGTCCGCGGCCTCAAGCTCGCCTCCATGCCGATCGCCGAGCGGGAGGGCGTGAGCCCGGCGATGCTCGCCGCCTACGATCGGGCGCTCGAGCGGCTCCTCAATCTCGGTGCTGAGATCGTCGAGATCGCGCTTCCCTTCCGCTTTGCCGATCTCGCGGCGATGCAAGCGATCATTCTGGCGGAAGCCTATTTCTTCAACGGCCACCTCGCCGAGGATCAGGCGGCGCCGCTCGATCCGGCCGTGCGCAAGCGCGTGCTATCGGGCGCGCGCATTTCCGCCAACGAGTATCTCCGCACCAAGGCGCTGGTCCAGGAATTGAAGAGCCGCTTCTATGCGGCGATGGACGGCATCGACGCGCTCTTGACGCCCACCACCGAGACGCCGGCGATTCCGCTTGCGGCGGTGAACCAGGACGTGGTGCCCTCGCGCTTCACCCGCTTCGGCAACCTGCTCGAGCTCTGCGCGCTCTCCGTGCCGAACGGCTTCACCGACAAAGGGCTGCCGCTCTCGTTGCAGATCGCCTGCCGCGGTTATGAGGAAGCAACGGCGCTCCGCATCGGCCATGCTTACCAACAAGCGACCGACTGGCACCGGCGACTACCGCCCATCGGCTAAGCCGTCGGATTGATCTAGAGTCTGATTCGTTTGGGCGGAATCGCTTTTGAGGATTCCCAAGGGGCTCGATTTCTGATTCAAGATGCTGGCTGGAGTTGGGGGGCCAGCATGGATGGCGAGACCCTATTCGCTTGATCTTCGCGAGCGCGTCGTT
>DASZAN010000028.1:0-1729 GCA_035945115.1 Allostellaceae bacterium | reverse complement strand
CGTTGACGGCGTCGATCAGCGCGCGCGCAACCTCGACACGCTCGACGAGATCCAGCGCAACGCCATCGACTTCTACGCCGAGCTGCGCAGTCTCTTCCGCCAGCATCGCGCATCGGAGCTTCGCCACGGCGAGCCCGCGCCAATCCCGGAGCTGGACACGCTCTATCAGGATCCGGCACCGCCGCGCGTCTCGGTGACGACGAGCAGGTAGAGCTCACCCGCGTCCGCGGGGATGACCACGCGGTGTGTATTCGGGTGCATTGTTCCGGATGCATGTCGCTTATGAAAGATTTGGCGGAATTTGGCGTGATTGATTCACGCGTTCGACCTGCGCGGTCCATCTTCGAATAAGCCGCGCATCTCTTGGCAGATGGCCTTGAGAGCCCGATCGGTCGGTCTCTCTGCGTCACCGGAACACGAGGGGTTCAGCAATGCAATTTGATCCAGTCTTGTTGTCCCGCATCCAGTTCGCGTGGGTCATCGGGTGGCACATTCTACTGCCTGCGTTCACCGTGGGAGCGGCATCCTTCATCGCGGTCGTCGAGGGATTGAGCCTTGCGACCCGACGCGAAGTCTATGTTCGCATCTCTACATTTTGGACCAAGCTTTTCGCCATCGCATTCGGCATGGGCGTCGTGACGGGCGTCATCATGCCATTCCAGATCGGCACTAACTGGAGCCGTTACGCGTCTGCAGGCGCCAACATCCTCTCGCCTCTATTTGCGTATGAGGGTCTTACCGCTTTCTTTCTCGAAGTGCCGCAGCGAACGGTGGAGCTGACCTTCAGCGCGGACCGAGACCAGCTGTTCACGGCCTGGAAGGCACTCGCGAACCTCGCGGACCTGGCGGGCAAGATCAACGTCACGGTTCGCGCCTCGTCGGATGGTGGCTTCGACCGGAACAAGCTGGAGAACGGCGTTCTTGAGCCGCTGCGAGAAACAAATCTGATCGAGTAGCGCCGAGCCGCTACACGGATCATCTTATCGCGTGGCTCGTCGCGGCCGCGACTGAGATCGAATGCATTGCCGCGCTGAATGACATGGCAGTGTTGACCAGCTCGCTATCGCAGTGCATGAGGCGAGCAGCCGACCGCCCGTGCCCGGCGACGAGGAGTATCGTCATACCCAGCTCCTTCTCTGTCGGTGCCCGGAGCGGGCGCTGCATCAGGATGACGCCGAAATAGGATTACCTGCGCTACCCTGATCGGAATGGATCGGGCCGTTCTTTGCCTATGATGCGAACTATCTCATCGACAATAAGGTTGGAATCATCATCGATGCCGAGGGTACGCGCGCCAATCGCTCAGAGGAGATTGCCTCCACTCAGACCATGCTGGACCGTGTCGGGCGTCGTTTCGGTCTTCGGCCTCGGAGGCTGGCGGGGGACACCGCGTACGGCGCGGCAAAGCTGCTGAAGTGGCTCGTGGATCGCGGGATCGCGCCGCACGTTCCAGTGTGGGACAAATCGGCCCGCTCGGATGGCACCTTTAGCCGAGCCGACTTCGTTTTTGACCAGCAGCGCAACGTCTACATTTGCCCCGGCGGCGCGGAACTCACCAGCTCCGGCAACGTCGACCAAGGTCACATTGTCTACTACAGGGCCAGCAAGAGCGACTGCTCGACTTGCTCGCTGAAGCCGAAGTGCACGACGGCGGTCGTGCGCAAGGTCACGCGTGATGTCCACGAGGATATACGTGACTACGTCCGCGCGCTGGCCACGACGGAAAGCT
>DASZAN010000027.1:0-79203 GCA_035945115.1 Allostellaceae bacterium | reverse complement strand
GGCATCGAGATTGCTTCCAGCATCGAGCGGAAATTGCGATCAACGTTGGGGAGTTCAGCAGCCTCGATGCGAGCACCCAAATAGGCTCCTTGCAGGTCATAGGTGTCAGCGGCGACACCACCGAATGCATTGTCGAAGTCTTTCTCTGCCTGCGAACGCTTGTGTGGGCCAAGGTCCTCATCGGGAACTCTCTCAATCCCCGCTGCTTTCAGAGCGTCCTCCAATACCTGCTGATTTCCTGTCCAATACTTGCTCAATGTGTTTGCGGCTTGCAGCTTTTGTGCATCGGAGAGCGACGGCAGCTTGTGCTCATCGAGCGTGTCAACGACAGGACGCTCGCCAGTGAAGCGAGGATCGTCCGTGAACGCCTGACCTCCTGCCCCGCCGACTGGCTGCTGTTGGCCCGGCTGTTGCTGCGGTTGCACGCTGTGTGCGGCCAAGGTTTTGTTCACTGCATCGGCAGAGAGACCGAAGCGCTGCGCCGTCGCTTGGAACGAGGCCACAGTGTCGGCGCCGGGTGCGTTGCTGGGCGGTGCATTGTTCGCGTTCGTTGTCATAGCACGTACTCCTTCTAAAAGAGGTCAGAGATGTCTTCCGCTTCGCGTTCCTCAATCGGTGCCGTAGCGGGTGCCGGCTCCGATATCTCTTCGATGATGACTACATCGGTCACATCGATCGCGTTATCGCCGCGCTTGCGCGCCACAGGCCGGCCAAGGAGTTTCGCGGTCGCTTCATCGGACATGCCGAGTTCCTTGGCGACGGCCAAGAGTTCCGCGTCAATCTCGCTCTCGCTGCGATGCGTGACGTTGACGTTGTGCTCTGTGACCGCTGCAAACCCGCCACGGCCAAGTAGTTCTTTTCCAGCGGCGATGCGGTCTCGTGCTGCCTCCTGCGGATTGCGCATGATGCCGTCGAGCACTCCGATCGCCGCAACGCCACTCGCGCGCAACGCCTTGATGCCTTCCTCGTGCAACGCCGCTTGCACTTTGGGATCGTGCGATAGCTGCCAGCCTTTGGCCGCGAGAGTGTTTTGCGAGGCGTCCGAGTATCCGGCCAACTGCGCGGCTCGCGCTGTCGTGCATCCGGTGTGGATGAGCGCGATGACAAACGCTCGCTGTTTGTCGCTGTTGAGCGCGCGCATCGCTGGGCCGAGGCGCCCATGCTCCGCCTCGTCATAGATCACCAGCGCGGTGCTGGGCTGCTTGGTGTTGCTCACGGCGCAGTGCTCCTGATGCTGGCGCGTGTGCGCCGCATTAACGATTGCAATTTGCGCGTCTCGTCCGCTTTGAGGTACGCGACTTGGCCGGCGAAGCAGCAGCTTGGGGGCACCCCCCGCCCCACCCCGGTCTTTTGGGACCAAGGTGCTCGTTGGCCCTCCTCTAATACGGGATGGTCTAATGCGAGAAACCCTTGCGGCACAGGGATATCTTGCAAGATGCCACTTGACAACTGTGTGAGATTTATCGGAGGGTGAGCGCGACAATGACTGTCCGTAATTTGGCTCGTCTTCGCACTGTCAGCACCTTTGAGGAGGCACGAACTATGGAAAAATCCGCACTTCGATTGATCGCACCAAGCACCGAAAAACGAACAGTCACGCCGCGCCGGCTGCCAAACGCTCAACTCAGAACACGCGAGTACCTGACACCCGATGAAGTGACGAAACTCATCGAAGCCGCGCGCAAGAACCGCCACGGCCATCGTGACGCGACGATGATCCTCGTGGCTTACCGTCACGGGCTGCGCGTTTCGGAGTTGGTTGACCTGCGCTGGGATCAAGTCGATTGGACAGCCGCAACGCTGCATGTCCGCCGCGCCAAAGGTGGCGTGCCGAGCGTGCACCCAATCAAAGGGGACGAGTTGCGCGCACTGCGCCGGCTTCAGCGTGAGAGCGCAGCATCGCCCTTCATGTTCACGAGTGAGCGCGGCGCACCGTTCAGTACGGCGGGCTTTGCTCGCTTGATGGAACGCGCAGGGCGAGCCGCTGGGCTGGCATTCAAAGCCCATCCGCACATGCTGCGGCACGCCTGCGGGTTCAAGCTGGCTAATGACGGCGCTGATACGCGGTCGCTCCAAGCATACCTCGGGCACGCCAACATCGCCCATACCGTGAGGTACAGCGAGTTGGCACCCGGCAGGTTCCGAGACTTTTGGCGCGACTAGGCTCACGAGAGTGTCCTGCGGGCCGGCACATAACCACGCATATCAACGCGAGGTCCGCCGCTCGCGAGCGTTTGGCGTTCAAGATCGCCACTCGGATCGTCGGCAGGAACCGGCGCAGCGGCAGCAGGAGCCGGCGAAGCGGCAGGCGCAATAGCAGCAGCAGCCGGCGCAGCAGCAGCGACCGGAGCAGGAGCCTTGCGGCCCTTCAGCACATCTTTGACATGCTGCGAGGCCCGCTCGATCTGGGCCAAGAGTGGCTCGATCTTATTCGGTTGTTGCAGAAGGCTTAGCGAGGGCGATTTCGCGCCAGGGAACAGCAGCGGTTGATCCATGCTGCTGTCCGCCGTGAGGCGGTAGAGTTCGCTGGCGATGAGCGTCTTGATCACGCCGAGTTCGCAGAGTGAGCCCATCGGAAACTGAGCGCGTCCACCCGGCGACGCGGCCAACGCTTTCTCGCTGCGCTTCACGAGGACCTTGTACGCCTCGATTGCAGCGGCGAGCGCCGTGGCGAACTCGGCGGCAGCGGTGTCGCGAGCGCCGAGATGTTGCTCGATGGCTCTGATTTGCGTCTTGTGGAGTTCCGCGAAGGCAAGGCGCTCGCGCTCCGCTTTCTGCTCCACGGCAGCGGCGTGAGCAGCCCGCAACGCACGTAGCTCGCGTTCAGCCGTCTCAAGCTGGCCGTCAATCTCGGCCAAGGTTTTCGCCGAGCCTGTGGTGTTGCTGTTCGCCCAATCGAGACTGGCAGCGGCATGGTTCGTCTTAATCTCGGCCACGAGTGCTTGCTGGCCGGCGATCCTGGCTTCAAGGCGAGCCGGGTCCGGCAGGGGCGCACGGAATGCGTTGCGGACTTTTTCACTGATAGACATGGGAAGTCTCCTTCAGTTGGGGTTGGGGTTGGGGCGAATAGGGAGGCCAGGAGCGCCCTTGCGCGTGCGCGGCCAACACAGGCGGGATCAGAGCCTGTTGACGGGGCAGCAGACGCTCCTGGCCTACACGAGCGAGGTGGAGGAACCCGCTCGCGATGGGGTCATCTGTTAGTATCACTGATAGTTCGTATTGCTGATGATAAGCTAGATGATTATTCCGCTTTACGAGCGATAGAAATTCGGGCCGGCCAATGTAGAGGCTAACCCTTTGATTTCTCGGGGAACTCCCGTCCGCAGCCGGCGATAAACGAGTTTGTATCGAGGCCGGCGGGAGCGCGGACAAATCCATGTCCGCGAGCCTCCCCTTGTCCGCGCTGTCCCGGACACGAGCGCGGACAACCATGTCCGCGGGCCAAAAGATTGATTTTGCTACGAATTTTGAAGCTCGCGGACACGCGCGGACATCGTTTGTCCGCGTGTTGACATAGCGCGGACGGACATGCGCCTCCCTATAGGGGGCGCGTATGTCCGCGATGTCCGTGGTTCTTGGCCAAGAGAAGGGCTTAGACATCGCTGCCTCCCAGGCCGGGCCGTGCCCAGATGAGTTCCTTGCTGATAGCGCCGTTCTTGCCTTCCTTGACGCGGACGTAGTCGTTTACCTTCCCCGCCTCCGCCAAGCGCCGCAGAGCGCGGCCACGGGTTTCCACTGCCTTCGCCTGCTCCCTCGTGAGGTCGCCCGCCAGCGGCAGTCCCAACGTCATGCGCGCCAGTTCCGCGCTGGTGAAGCTGGTGCCGGGCGGATGCTCTGCGAGCAGGCAATGGATGGTGAGGGACAGGCCACGGGCAGTCGCCTCGCCGCTGCCCTTCTGGACGCGCCCCACCTTGCTCACGACGGGAACCTGTCCACGTGGCGTGATCTTGTACTCGACGCTGAAGCCGTCCTCCGCGTCGCGCATCTTCTCAATCGCGAGTTCGAGAGTGCCGGCGTCCTTGTCTACATGAGTGACCGCAAAGATGCCGTCAGCGTTGCCGCCGAGAGAACTATGGCCGCGAGCGCCCTTGGTCTCGTCCTTGCCCGAGTGATGCAACACGAGCACCGTGCACCCGCCGAAAGCGCGCTTGATCCTGCCGAGTGGGCCAGTGTCCTTGATAAGATCGCCGAATGCGGCGGAGTTCTCGTCTACACCACCTTTGGCCGTCGCCAGTGTATCTATGATGAGGAGGCTCGACGGCTTGCCGCTGAAGTATCCCTTGAACGCGGCGATGAATGCCTCGACCTCGTTGGCATCGGTCAGGTTGACCATGCGCCGCGCCGTGTGCCACTTGCCTCGCAGGTCCTTAGTGGTGATGCCACGGGCAGCAGACGCCGCCGGTAGGCGATTTTTGCCGAAGCCATGGCGCCCCTCACCAGCGGCACAGAGCACAGTGCCGCCGGCTGCGATGACATCGAGCCCGATACTGGTGGCGATGCCAGTCTTGTGCTGACCGTAGCCAGCAAAGAGTACCAACACACATCCCTCCTCCGTGCGCGGCAACGTCTTCTCGGCATCCCAGAATTGGATTGGCGGAGCCTGCTCATCGTCATCAGGCTCGCGGCCAATGAAGCTCGCGGCGAGCGCCTTGAACGCATCCGTAGGCTCGCCCGTCATGGGATCACAGCCGGGAGGCAAGCTGCTCTCGGGTGACGCCCAGGTGTCCACCACTTCGAATCCGTCGCGTCGCAGCGCGCGGAAGAACTTGATGCCATGCTCGGCGACGGCATCATCGAAATCTCGATCTGTCGCGTTGGGGAACTGCTGCTTGAACAAGTCTCGGAAGGACCGGAGCGCCCACTCTTCAAGCGCGTCGCCTTGTGCTTCCTGCTTCGCTACCCACGCGACCACATCGGGATCGGTGCTGCCTTCGCCGGCCAACATTTCAAGATCGCGGTACTCGCCGTCTTCCGGCTGGTTGCGGAACTCGGCCATCCTGCGGGTGGCATATTTGTTCGCCGGCTGCTGGACGAACTCCGCAGGCACCTCCCAGTCTTCAGCGGGAGTAGGAGCGTGGCCATCCTCAGGCGACATGATCCTCTCCTTTGGCCGGCGCGCGGCGACGATGCGGCGCATGCTCGGCATTGTGTGCGGCGTGTACACGAGCAGCGTCACGATCCTCAACGCATCGAGCCGCAGCGTTGCCCACCAGCGAGCGCGTCGGCTCCACGAGCGACATCACATCGGCGACGATGTTCTCGGCGATGTCCTCTGCGGTTGCTTGGTGGCGAGCCTGCGTGCCGTTGGCCGGCGCTTTGCCATTGATCGTGATGCGTGCGAGTTCGCGCAGCATGGCGCGACGCTCCTCGTAGGGCAGGTCGCGGAACAGCCGCACGAGCGCGAGGGTGGCGACAGGGTTGCTCACGGCTCGATCCTCTTCCAACGAAAGCAGTGATTGAGCGCAGTGAGCCGCAGCGCGAGCGTTGACATCCGGTCGCGCATCTTCTTCACGCGCTGCAATCCCTCGCGGCTCGCCTCGTTGGGCCAAGAGGACGGCAGGCGCGTCACAGCAGCGTCGAACTCATCAAGGGCTTGCTCGACGGCGCGCAACCGCTCGCGGCATTCGGTCAGCGTGTCGGCGCTCACGGCGCGTCTCCGTCGCTGGGCAGCGCCTCGGGGCAAATCGTAATCTCGCCACTGGGGGTGATCGCAAACCGCCCGATTTGGAGGCCAGCGATGATTTCGGTTCGGGTCAGTCCGGCCTCACACGCGAAGCGTTCGACTGCGCCGCGACGAGGGATGTGGGCGAGGGGCTTGCTGCCGTCTGCGCGAGCGATGTTGCCGTCAGGGAGGACGCACAAGCGTCCATCGGCGAGCATGTTGTACACGCTCTGCCGGGAGATGTTGGCAAACTCGGCGATGCGTGTGACGATACCTTCGGCGGGCTTTTGGGTGGTCATGGCGCAGAGCACGAATGATGGTCGCCCTGCGCGCGGCAGCCGTGGGCGGGTGCTGCCGGTAACTCCGCTGCGCCTTAATTCGGAGTTCGCGCTACATCAGGGACGCCCGGCGTTGGCTCGCCGTCTTGTCATACCGGCCATTAAGGGAATGGTCGGGCTTTCTTCTTTGCAGCTGGCTAATAATATTTCGTTGGTATCTGGATTGTCAACCGCTTCAGCTATGCGTTTTGGGAAATACCAGGGTTTGCAAGAAACGCATAGCTCCTTGATTATTAACTATACTTGGCCACGGGCTTCAAGGCTCTCGTGGCACTGGGCGCATCTGCGGCAGGCCAAGGTCGCTGCCTGTCTCGATGGGCGACACGCAGAGCCATCGAGGAGCCGGCGACGGCGGAGCCTCGAAGGACAGCCACATCGGCGTCTCTGCGACAGTGATGGCCGGCTTCTCTGCCGGCGGCTTGCGGCGATCCATGACCAAGAGCATTTAGCGAAAACCTTACGGACCGTTTAACCGCCGGCCCGTTCGCCGCTTTGGACTGTGTGGAGAACCTGTGTGGAAATCTCCACACAGGCCGCC
The DNA here is from genome assembly GCA_035945115.1 of Allostellaceae bacterium. Taxonomy (GTDB): domain Bacteria; phylum Pseudomonadota; class Alphaproteobacteria; order ATCC43930; family CGMCC-115725; genus DAHUYF01. The sequence continues at coordinate 72,665 of DASZAN010000027.1, read as the reverse complement.
TAAGTGATTGATTTATAACACGTTATGAAATTGGCGTCCCCGGGGTGACTCGAACACCCGACCCACAGTTTAGGAAACTGTTGCTCTATCCGGCTGAGCTACGGGGACGCGTGCGCCGGTTATAGCAAGTGCGCGGGCGAGCCGGCCAGCGAGGGACCCGCGCACCACTCACTTCGCCAGATGCCGGTCCAGGAATTGGGCGAGTTCGGCGAAATGCTCCTTGGTCTCGGGACCGAAGGGGTCGGCGTAGTGTTGCGCGTGCGACTGGCCCTCGAAGACGATGAGCTCAGCTTCGACGCCGGCGGCGCGCAGCTTGCGGTGGACGCGCACGGTGTTGCTCAAGAAGAGATCGCGCGTGCCCGAGGTGAGGATGGTCGGGGGATAGGGAAAGTCGGGCGGCATGCGGTAGTCGACCGAAATCACCTTGATGCTAGCCGGCGGCAAGGATCGCCTCGCGCGTCCCCGCCTCGCCCGGCGCCAGCAAATAGCCGCCGCCATGAAGATGAAAGAGCAGCCGATCACGATTGGCCTCGGCGATCTTCTCCGGCGTGACGATGAACGCCTTGACGCCGGCGATGGTGGCGGGCTCGACCTTGACGCCGCGGCGCTCGCGCATCGCCGGCAATGTCGCCACCGTGTCGGCGGCGACCTTTGCCACGAGCGTCTTCCATTCCTCGGCGGATTTCGGATGGGCATTCCAAATCGGCGAGAGCGAGCGCGCGATCACCGCCTGCATCGCCGGGCTCACCGTCTCGGGCACGGGAACCTCATGCTCCGGCACATGGCGCGGCGCGTTTTCGGCGAATGAGACAGAAATGCTTCCGGCGAGCGCGATGCCGATCGCCGCCAGCGATCGGTGGGGATCTCGCCATGATGGCGCATGTTGGGCGGTCACCCCTGCGCAAACCTTAACGATTGGGACAGCGCGCACTCACATCGGCGTGAGACGGGAAAGCAGTGCCGCGGAACTCACCGCTTGGGCACGAGCACGATGTCGGCATCCACAGTCACCGTGACCGTGGCCTCGCCGGGCTCGGCGACCGGCGCCGGCGCTGATGCCGCCGCCATCTGTTGCGCGAAGATGCGCGGGACGGGCTGCGTCCCGAGCGCGTTGCCGACGCGGAGATCGCGAATGCGTTCGACGGAAAGGCCGAGCGTGGCCGCGATCTTCGCGGCGCGGTCTTTCAAGTGCGCGAGCGCCTCGTCGGTGAGCTCCATTTCCACCGCGCGTGCCGCCGCGGGTGTGAGCTCGTAGGCGAGCGAGGAGAGCACGAGCCCCTCTTTCTGCAACTCGCCCACCAAGCCCAAGAGCGGCGCCGCGTCCTGGCCGATAAGCGACAGGCTGGCACTACCGTGCCATTGATTTGTGCGCGCCTTCGAGACGACGGATGGACCCAACTCCGGATAAACCGAATAGCCGCTCGTTTCGACGCGCAGCGTCGTCACACTCTTTGCCTTCGCCACTGACGCGGCGAGGCGGCGGTTGATGTCCGCCTGCAGCTTCGCCGCATCGGCATCGACCGCCTCGACGCGGAGCACCGCACGGAGTTGATCACGCGTGACAAACCGCTGCGCCGGCTCGCCCAGATGCAGGAGCGTCGCGCTCTCGGGGAGCGGCGCGGCCGGCGCCTGGGCGAGGGCTGGCGCCGGCGCAAGCATGAGAGCGAGCGAAACGACAAAACGCTTCATTGGCGATGCCTCCAGGGATCGACGCGCCTAAAGGCTCTTCAGGAATTCGATCATCGCCGCATTGACCTCACGCGGCCGTTCTTGCTGGGTCCAATGTCCGCAGCCCGGCAGGATGAGCGTGCGGCGCAGTTGCGGCACGAATTTGGCGAGCGCGGGGACGAGCTGGTCCATGCCGCGGAAGGCCATGACGAGATCGCGGTCGCCGGCGACGTAGAGCGCGGGCACGGTGACCTTGGCGCCGGCATAGGGCGCGAGCAGCTCCCAATTGCGGTCGATGTTTCGATACCAGTTGAGGCCGCCGCGGAATCCCGTGCGCGTGAATTCGCCGGTATAGAAATCGATGTCGGCGGCGCTGAGCCACGGCGGCAGGGTCTCGGGATCGACGATGCGGAGCCCGCCCTGGCGCGGCACCATGCCGACGGCATCGCTCGCGGTGAAGGTGCTGCGCTTGCCGGCAGGCCCGTCGCCCGAAGCGCTGTAGAGCATGCCGCGCATGGTGCGGCGGACGTCGCGCTCGAGGTCCGCCTCGGCGACGCCGGGTGTCTGGAAATAGAGCTGGTAGAAGATCGCATCGTCGGTCTTGGGCATCATCGTCGTCGGCTGCGCGGTGCCGCGCGGGCGGAACGGCACGCTCAAGCCGATGACGGCGCGGAAGCGGTCGGGCCGCATCAGCGCCGCATGCCAGGCGACGGGCGCGCCCCAATCGTGGCCGGCGATCACCGCCTGATCAGCTCTGAGCGCATCGACCACGCCCACCATGTCGCCGACGAGATGGAAGAGCGTATAGTGCTCGATCGCCTCCGGCCGCTCGCTCTGCCCATATCCCCGCATGTCCGGCGCCACCGCGTGGAACCCCGCGTCCGCCAGCGCCTGCAATTGATGCCGCCAGGAGTACCAGCTTTCGGGAAAGCCGTGGCAGAGCAGCACGAGCGGCCCCTCGCCCGCTTCGGCGAGATGGAGGCGAATGCCGTTGGTCTCGACCGTGCGATGCCTGATTTCGCTCATCGGTTCCTCTCCTCCTATTTCGCAAACGTCGGCGCCACCTCTTCCATGAAGCGCGCCATCTCGTCCTTCACTTGCGCATGCGGCTTGAGGCCCACGTTGAAGTAGAGAATGACTTCGGCGACGCCTGCTGCTTCAACTTTCTTGAGCGTGTCGATCATCTGCTGCGGCTTGCCGAGAAGGACGGAATTCTCCGTGAGATCCTCGGGCCGGACCTTCTGCAGGCGATCGACCATGCCGATGAAGTAGCGATAGCTGGGCGGCGCGGTCTTGGGATCGCCGGGGAAGGCGGCGATGACGCACTCCTTGTAGTAACGGATTTGCCGCGCGCGCGCCGCCGCTTCTTGCACCGGGTTGTCGGCGAAATGGGTGAAGTAGCTGCACATGAGTCGCTGCGGCTTCTGCCCGTGCTTGGCACATGTCGAGTGATAGAGCTCTGCCACCTGCTGCAAACCGCCGAAGGTTATGGCCGCGGCAAAGGGCGCGACGATGAGGCCCGAGCCGAGCCGGCCAGCGAGCTCGATCGAGGGCTGCGAGAACGAGGCCACATACATGGGTATCGGCCGCTGCACCGGCTTCGGCGTGATCGCGACGTCGTCGAAATGATAATGCTTGCCGTGATGCGAGAGGCGCTCGTCGCTCGACCACAAGCGCCGCACCAGCGCCATGCCTTCCTCGAAGATCGACTGGTTGTCCTCGAAGGAGACAGCGAAGGGCTTGTACTCGCGCCGGTCATAGCCGCGACCGGCGGCGAAATCGACGCGCCCGCCACTCAGGAGATCGAGCGTCGCCCATTGCTCGGCGACGCGGATGGGATGATGAAGGGGCAGCACGGTGACGGCCGGCGCGAGGCGGATGCGCTTGGTGCGCGCTGCGACTTGGGCCAGCACGAGATCGGGACAAGAGAGCACGCCCAAGGTGCTGAAGTGATGCTCGCCGATCCAGGCGGAGTGAAGCCCCACCGCTTCGGCATAGATCGCTTCATCCAAGATGTCGGCGACGAACTCGTTGGCGCCGCGGCGATTGTCGACGTAATGGTTGTCGCTGAGCGTGAAGTAGCCGAAATCCATGCGCGACCTCCCGCTCTTTGGTCGCTGAGGCGGGCACGCGTGTCAAGGCCGGCCTGTGCCAAAGGAGAAGAATTCACAGGGAGACAATGAGGCAGTGAGGAATAAACATTTTGGCGCGCAAGGCGCGCCGATCTTCTTCTCACTGTCTCACTGTCTCCCTGTGCATCTCTTTCTTCGAAAAGCGAACCGGCGCAGGGAGGGGAGCCTGCGCCGGTTCTTTTTGCGGTGCGCCTGACAGGGGGGCTGAGGCGTCACCGCGGGGCAAAGCGAAAGCTAGTCGAGCGCACCCGGTGTGGTCGCGAAGTAGAGATGAACCGCAAGGCAGCGCTGAAACGTAGTCGGCTCGGCCCGACGGAAGAAACGCCGCGGCCGCCGCGCGGCCGGCTTGGTGATCTGCTGCGCCTCGAGAGCCCGGAGGGCGGGCGCGGCATGGAAGGCCGAATTCACCGACTTCGCAAAAGCAAGGCTACCGGTCGTGATCATGTTTGCCCCGTTCACAGTCAACCCGTGAAGAAGACATTGAGGCAAAACCCGCTAAATCGCAAGACTAATTTTAGTTTTATTGATAAAATACATCGATTATTCTTATAAATATTAAGTATAATTTGGATGCGCGAGCGAAACGAGCGGCCGGACGGGTGGATTTTCTCGAGCGCCAGCCAACGAGCCTCCAGCGCGTGCTTGACCGGAGGCCGCGGCCGAGCTGGTTCCCGAAGCTCCGCCGACGCGGCATAATAGGCCGGCATTTACCCAAAGCGGCCCCGGAGGAAGCGATGGAGCTGGTACCGCTGGCCGAGGGCTTCGGCGTCGAGGTGCGCGGCTTGGGTCTCATCGACGTCGCGGCAAGCGCCGCCGCCTACGAGGCCGTGCGTGGCGCCTTCGAGGCGCATTCACTGCTGCTCTTCCGCGACCAGGCGGTGAGCGACGACATCCAGGCGGCGTTCTCGCGTGCCTTCGGCCCGCTCGAGATCGTCAAGGTGGGCTCGGTCGGCCACGGCACCTTCTACAGCCGCCTCAACAATCTCGACGAGCGCGGCAACGTCGTGCCGGACGGCCACCGCCACGTGCTGCGCGCCAAGGCGAACCAGCTCTGGCATACCGACAGCTCCTTCAAGAAGACGCCGGCGCTCGCCTCGGTGCTCTCGGCACGGCGCGTGCCGGAAGCGGGCGGCGAGACCGAATTCGCCTCGACGCGGCTCTTATGGGAAGGGCTCTCGCCGGTGCGCCAGGCGCAGTTCCGCGACCGCATCGTGACGCACTCCTACGCCAATTCGCGCGATCAGATTCATCCGGAGCTGATGACGCCCGAGGAGCGCGCGGCGCTGCCGCCGGTTCGCTGGCGCATGACCTGGCGCAATCCCGCGAACGGCCGCACCGCGCTCTACATCGCCTCCCACGCCTACGCCGTCGCCGGCATGGGCGACAACGAGGCGAAGGCGCTCTTGGCCGAGCTCATTGCCGAGGCGACGCGCCAGGGCGCGACATATCGCCATCGCTGGCGGCCGGGCGACGTGATGATGTGGGACAACCGCGCCATGCTCCATCGCGGCCGCCCCTGGCCGTTGGACGAGGCGCGCGTCATGGTGCGGACGACGATCCAGGCGACCGCGCCCGACGGCCTCGACTGGGTGCGGCCCGCGGCTTAGCTCAGCGGCGGAGCGGTGCGAAGTCGCTGTCGCGGAAGGTGGTGGTGCCGCTCAGATGCGTCGTGCCGGCGCCCCCCGCCGAGGTTGCCGCCATGTCCTGGGCGATCGCGCGCGAGGGCGGCGTGTATTCGCCGCTGCATCCACTGACGGTGCCGAGCGCGACGATGATGATAGCAATGCGAGAAAGCGGTTGGCGCAACATCGCCACGCCTCCAATATCTCAGAGAACCACGGTCTCGTGAGCTTAACGGCGGCAAGGTTGAAGAGATTGCCGGACCGGGGCATTTGATCATGTCGAATGCGCGCGAAACCCGCGATCCGCGACTTGGCGGCGCCGTTAGGTGAAGGCGCAGAGGCAAAAGAGAACGGCGGCCTGATTGGGAGCAGGCCGCCGCTACCCATTTTCAGCCAGCGCTATTCCGTTTTGACGACGTCGCCGAAGAGCTCCCAAATCTTGCCATTGAATTTGGCAAGCTGCATTTCCCGGATCGGGAAAAACTGTTTGGGCCCGGTGCTCACTTTGACACCCGGGAGCAGCATCGGCAGCTCCATGTTGAGATTGGCCGCCTGCTTCATGATGTTCTCGCGCGAGAGATCATCGCCGCATTGCTTCAGCACCTGCACCAGGCCTTGCGCGACGTTGTAGGCGTAGACATTGAAGCCGTCCGCGAGGTCGCCGTCGGGATAGTACTTCTTCATCCAAGCGACCCACTCCTTGTAGCCCTTGTCGTTCTGCCACTGTGGGTCCGTCGGGTCCTTGAAGTAGAAGAGCGAGATAATGCCGACCGATTTTTCGATCCCCGCTGGCTCCAGCGTTGCGGAGACCGAGGCGGCGACCGAATTCAGGAGATGGAGCGGCTTCCAGCCGATGTCGTAGGTCTTGCGGATCGCCTGCGCCGCGAATTTCGGAATGGTCACGTCGTAGAAGAGATCGGCGCCGGAGGATTGCAGCGAGACGATCTGCGAATCGATGGTCGGATCGCTGGTCTCGTAGGTCACCTCGGTGAGGATGAGCTTGGTGGCCTTGTCGCCGAGCCCGTCCTTGAGGCCTTTCACATAGTCCTTGCCGTAGTCGTCGTTCTGATAGAGCACGGCAACCTTGGCATTGGGCGCGTGATCGAGAATGTATTTAGCGAAGATGTGGCCTTCGATTTGGTAAGCCGGCTGCCAGCCCATCGTCCACGGGAAGTGCTCGGGATCGCCCCATTTGGTGGCGCCGGTGGCGACGAAGAGGTGCGGCACCTTCCGGTCATTCATGTACTTCTGGATCGCCGTGTTGGTGGGGGTTCCGAGGGTGTTAAAGGTGAAAGCGACTTGCTCCTGCTCGACGAGACGACGGATCTGCTCCACCGTCTTGGGCGGCGAATACCCGTCATCGAGCGAAATCAGATTGATCTTGCGGCCGTTCACGCCGCCCTGTTCGTTGATCATCTTGAAGTAAGCGGCCTCGGCCTTGCCGATGGTGCCGTAGGACGATGCCGGCCCGCTGTAGGGCATCGTCTGGCCAATCTTGATCTCGGTATCGCTGACGCCCGGGGCATACTTCTTTTCCGCCGCCGCGGGTGTGGCTAGCGCCAGCGCCAGTACCATGCCCGACGCGCCGAAAAGCCAGTGTTTTTCCATGAGAGCCTCCCGATTGAGTGTGTTCGCCCACTTCAACGGCGGGCGTTGTCATTTTAACGTCGACGGCACGGATCGTCCTACGCCGGCCGGATTCCGTCAATGACGGCGCCAGGCGGGCAAAGGGATCTCGCCATCACAGGATCTTGAGCACCGCCTCCGGCGGCCGGCCGAGCGCTGCCCGCTCGCCCGCCACCACAATCGGCCGCTCGATGACAACCGGATGCTTGACCATGCCCGCAATCAGGTCGGCATCGCCGAGGGCGGGATCGTCGAGGCCTGCTTCCGTCGCCTCCTTGGGACGCAGCAACTGGCGGGGTGTCAGGCCCAAAAGCTTCAAGAGTCGTTTCAGCTCGGCGGCAGTCGGCGGTGTCTTTAGGTATTCGACGACCCGCGGCGTCAGACCGCGCGCCTCAAGCAGCGCCAGTGTCTGACGCGACTTGTTGCAGCGCGGATTATGGTAGATGGTGACGCTCATTGATGCTCCTCGCTCAGATCCAGGTGGCGAGGATGCCGCCCATGATCAGCAATGAAACCAGCTGATAACCGGAGTTGATCACAAACAGGCCGAACGGACGCCTCTCCCAGAACACGCCGGCGATATGCGTGGCCGCGACGAAACCCAGCCAATTGAAGAAGCCGACCGCCGCGCCCTGGCCGATCCCGTGCGCACCGGCGTAGCGGATCGCATGGACGAGGACGAAAGCCATCAGAATTGCCGAGACGACATCGACCGGGAGCGCTTTCGGCATGGCCGTCTTCATCTGCTCCTGCGTGATTCCGGCAAGCCGCGACCACGGCCCCGCGAATGCGATCGGCGAGTACCAGAACGCGCCCAAAATAATCTTGGCGGCGATCGCCACGATCAATGCAAGCCAATTGATACTGATCTCTTGCATGTTCAGCTCCCTCGGGCCAGCCGCACAGACGTCAGAGGCTAACGCGCCGGAGGATTGTCGAACAAGATTTAGGATAGAGGAGACGTTAGGTGCGGGGTGAGGGCGTCAGGTACAATCAAGCGATCAACTGAGGCGAGGTCCCAGAGGGACGGCGAGCGAACACATGCGCATCTGCTTCATCGGCGACAGCCTCGTCAATGGTACCGGCGATCCGACGCTCCTCGGCTGGGTCGGGCGCGTTTGCGCCGCGGCGCGCCGGCGCGGCCAGGACATCACCTGCTACAATCTCGGCATCCGCGGCGACACGAGCGCCGAGATCGCCCGGCGATGGCAGGACGAGAGCGCGCGCCGCCTCCCCGATGGCATCGACGGGCGCCTCGTCTTCTCCTTCGGCGCCAACGACTGCGTCAGCCGCGACGGCGCGCCGCGCGTGGCGGCCGCGCAAGCGCTCGCCAACGCGCGGGCGGTGCTGGAGGGCGCGCGCCAGCGCCATCCGACCCTCATGCTCGGGCCGCCGCCGACCGCGCTTGCCGAGGCCGATCCTCGCATTGCCGCGCTCTCGCGCGAGCTCGCTAGGCTCGCGGCCGAGCTTTCGGTCCCCTATCTCGATCTTTACACGCCCCTCGCGGCGATGCCGCTTTGGCGCCTCGAGATCACCGTCGGCGACGGCGCCCATCCCGGCGCCGCCGGCTATGCGCTCATTGCCGATCTCGTCGAAGGCTGGGCGCCCTGGCGGCGTTGGACGGAGCCCGTCTCAGCGCCTTGAGGCGGCCTCAGCGCGACGGAAAAGAAAGCTGTAGTCGGCGGCATAGGCGGCGCCGCGCGCGTCGCGTCGCGCGGTTGCCGCCTGGGCGTGGCAGCCGATGCAGCTCACATTGGGAAACTGCCGAAAGGTTTCGAGCACCGGGTTCATCAGTGTCGATGTGCTCGGCATGCCGATCGACAGCGGCAGCATTTGGCGCGCGCCCCGCTGTGGGTCGGGCACCGGCGTCGGAGCGCTCAGCGCGAATTGCGGCCACTGCACACCGACGAGGTCGTAGAACTGCCACGGCGACTCAGGTTCGGTGGCACGGATGAGCGCGCGCATATACGCATTGATCGCGCGCACCGAAGGCGCCACCGGGAAGACTTGCTCCACTTGCGTCGCCTGCGGCGGCTCGGTCATGGCATTGGCGGCGCAGCCGCCGCAATCGGGATCGAAGAAGGAATAGCGGCCGCGGCGCTCACCCTCGCCGGCAAGTGGCGCGCTGTCGATCTGAACGAAGCTCGCCCAGAGACCTTGGGCGAAGCCCTCGACCCGCTGATTGAGATGAAACCCGACGAGCCCCATCAAGGCGCGGCTGCCGTCGGGCAGGATCGCCTCGGCGGCGTGGAAGCGGCGTGGCCGCTCGGCCGCTTCCGCCGGAGTGAGCACCTTCCACGCCGCTTTCACCTCGATGGCGCCGACGGGCCCATATTGCGCGCTCGGCCCCGTCGGCAGCACGATGCCCTGCTCGCGCGCGAAAGCGAGCTGCGCCTCGGCATCGAAGAGCTTGTTGGCGACGATGTAGGCGAACTCGTCGCGATTGAGCCGGATCTCGTAATAGACGGGCTTTCCGGTGCGATCGACGAGAATGCCGCCATCGGCCTGGATCGTCGTCTCGAGCCGCCGCGGGCCGGCGCTCGCATGCTCCCAGGCGAGCGGCCGCACGCCGTTCGGCCGGAACAACGCTTCGGCGTCGGCGAAGGTCTCCCAGACCGTGGCGCCGGGCGCGGCGAAGGGGGCCGCGCGATCGGGCTCGCCCGGCGCGTCGGGCCGTGCGCGCCAATTGAGATAGATGAAGCTCTGCCAGGCGAGGCAGCCGAAGGAATGATCGTTGGCACCGGCGAGGCCCGTGGCAATCACCGGCGCGAGCACCGGCGCGGCGCTCACGAAGGGGCCGCAGACATCGGCGCCAGGCTCGGCCGTGGCGGCGAACGGTGCGAGTGCAAGCGCCGCCGCGGCAAGGATCAGCCGGCGCCCGCGCTTGCCCATCCCGGCCTAGCCTTGCGCCATCTTACGCTTCGGCGCAGCCGCGGCCGCAACCTCGGCGAGCGCCGCCGCGGTGAGATAAGGATGATAGAGCGCGAAGAGCTGCTTCACGCCGGCTTGAAGGTCATTTTCGCTGATCTTGTCGCGGCCGTGCCGCTCCTGGAGATAATCGAGCCAGTAGCGCGAGATGATCCAGGCGTTGACGGCGAGGTCGGCGATCTCGGCGGCCGTGGCGCGCATGAGCCCGCGCCGCACCATCTCGGCGAGCACGCCTTCGACATGGCGATGCGCCCGCTCGATAAGGCGCGCGATACGGGCCGCCAGCGCGCTCTCCGCCTCGGGATCGCAGCGATGGCGGTAGAGAAAGCGGTAGTCCCACATGAAGCGGTAGCTTTGCCGCGCGTGCTCGGCGAAATGGCCAAGACTCGGTCCGAAATCGGCCGGCGAGCGCGAGAGATGGTCCTCGATGCGCGCCTCGAGCTCGGCGAAGAGCGCAGTGACGAGATCCTCCTTGGTGCGGAAATGGTACCAGAGATTGCCTTCGCTGATGCCGAGGCGCTGCGCGATCTGCCCCAGCGAGACATGCGCCTCGCCCCGCTCGTTGAAGAGCATGAGCGCCGTCTTCAGGATCTTGTCGCGCGTCTTCACGCCGCCTCAAATACCGTTTGACAAATAGGGTCATCACCCTAGAGTGACCAATACCCTAGCCGAGGACGCGGCGATTGCCTAGCGCGGTCTCGCGGACACACGGGAGGAAAAGGGTGGAGGACCGTCGCGAGCGGATGGCGGTGATCGGCGCGGGGCCGGTCGGGCTCGGCGTGGCGCGCGCGCTCAAGGCGCATAGCGTCGCCTATGACCAATTCGAGGCCGACGACGATGTCGGCGGCAACTGGTATCACGGCGTCTACCGCACCGCGCACATCATCTCCTCGCGCAGGACCACGGAATTCTCGGAATATCCGATGCCGGCGGACTATCCGGATTTTCCGAGCCGACAGCAGATGGTGGATTATCTCCGCGACTACGCGCGGCATTTCGATCTCAAGCCCGCCATCGAATTCAATACCAAGGTGGTGCTGGTGCGGCCGCGCGCCGACGATCTCTGGGATGTCGGCCTCGCCGGCGGCGAGCGGCGCATCTACAAGGGCGTGCTCGTCTGCAACGGCCATCACTGGAGCAAGCGCTTTCCCGATTATCCCGGCACGTTCAGCGGCACGCTCATCCACAGCAAGGACTACAAGGACCCGCAGCAACTCGCAGGAAAGCGCGTGCTGGTGGTGGGCGGCGGCAATTCCGCCTGCGACGTGGCGAGCGAGGCGGCGCGGGTCGCTGAGAGCTGCGATCTCAGCCTCCGGCGCGGCTACTGGTTCCTGCCGAAGACGCTCCTCGGCAAGCCGCTTGTCGAGACGCTGCCGCTCTGGGTGCCGGTGGGGCTACAGCGATTTGCTCTCAAGATCGCGCTCAGGGTCGTCTTCGGCGACTACCGTCGCTACGGCCTACCCTTGCCCGACCACAAGATCTTCGAACATCACCCGACGATCAACTCCGAGCTCCTCCATTACGTGAAGCACGGCCGCATCAAGCCGCGCCCCGACATCAAGCGTTTCGATGGAGACAGCGTCGAATTCGTCGACGGCACGCGCAGCCACTACGACGTCATCATCTGCGGCACGGGATATCACGTCGACTTCCCCTTCCTGCCGAAGGGGCTGGTACCGGTGACGGGCGGTCTCGCCCATGTCTATGGCGGGGCGCTGCTGCCGGATTACCGCCATCTTTACATCATCGGCACGATGCAGCCGCGCTACGGCTTCGGCCCGCTCTTGAGCGAGGCGGCCGATCTCTTGGCGACGATGGTCGCGCTCCAGGACAAGATGGCGCTCCCCTTGGGCCGCGTCCTCAAAGAGATGGGCCAGAAGCCGCCCGCGTCGCACCTCATCAATCCCGGCGCGGCGCTGCGCCAGATGCGCCGCGCCAAGTGGCTCATGCCGATCCTCGTGCCGCGCGCCGAGCGCAAGCTGCGCCAGAAGATCACGCCAACCACGCCGCCCTTCGCCAGCGACGCGCCCCTCGCCTGGCCCAACGCCGATCTCCGCGTTTATTGATGCGCTTCGTCTCAGGCGCACTGGCCCTCGCCGCCCTCACTTGGGAAGGTGAGGGGTGAGGGTCGCCCCCTCGCTCGTTCGTTGGGCGCATCCATGCGCACGTTGACCGGCGCGGTGGCGGTCATCACCGGCGCGGGGAGCGGCATCGGCCGCGCGCTCGCGCTGCGGCTCGCGCGCGAGCGCTGCGATCTCGCCATCGCCGATATCGACCCGGCGGGTCTCGCCGAGACGGCGGTGAAGGCGCGGGCGTCGCGCATCAACGTCTCGACCCATACGGTGGATGTCGCCGACCGCACGGCGATGACCGAGTTCCGCGACGCGGTGCTGCGCGCGCATGGCCGCGCCAACCTGCTCATCAACAACGCCGGCGTCGCCTTGCTCGGCAATGTGACGGAGCTCACGCTCGACGAGATCGCCTGGCTGATGGGCGTCAATTTCTGGGGCGTGGTGCACGGGATCAAGCTTTTCCTCCCGCTGCTGCAGCAGCAGGCGGATGCGCACATCGTCAATCTCTCGAGCGTCTTCGGCATCATCGCGCCGCCCGGCAACGCGCCTTATGCCGCGAGCAAGTTCGCGGTGCGCGGCCTCAGCGAGGCGCTCGGCCATGAGCTTGCGCTTGCCCACAGCAGGGTCAAAGTCACCACCGTCCATCCCGGCGGCATCCGCACGCCGATTGCTGCGCGTGCCCGCGTTGGCGCGACGGTGGGCGAGGCGCGGCGGAGCGATGCGGTGGCGCGCTTCGACAAGATGGCGCGTACCTCGCCCGAAGCCGCGGCCGAGCGCATCCTGCGCGGCATTCTCGCTGGCGAGAAGCGCGTCCTCATCGGCGGCGATGCGCGCTTTCTCGACGCGCTGCAGCGTCTGTTGCCGACGCGCTACGGCGCGGTGCTGCAGCGGCTCTGGGGACGAGACATGCGAGAATCAAAGCGATGAGCTGGCAGAATGTCGTGCTGACGCTGATCCTGCGCTGGCGCATCAAGCGCAATGCGAAAGGCGAGCCCGACGTGGCGAAGGCGCGCGCGCTTGCCGCGCGGACAGCGATGAAGCCGCGGATCCCGCCGGGCTGGCGCATCCGTCAGGTGTCATCGCCGCGTGCCGGCGAGTGGGTGGAGCGCGTCGACGATGCGAGCGAGCTTCGGCGCACGATCCTCTATCTTCATGGCGGCGGCTATTATTTCTGCTCGCAGGAGACGCATCGCTCGATCACGCTCGCGCTCGCGATCGGTGCCGAGGCGCGCGTCTTCGTGCCGGATTATCGCCTCGCGCCCGAGCACCGCTTTCCTGCGGCGATCGAGGATGCCGTCGCCGCTTATCGCGATCTCCTCAGCAACGGCACGCCGGCGGCGCGGCTGGTCATCGCCGGCGATTCCGCTGGGGGTGGCCTCGCGCTGGCGACACTGCTCTCGCTCCGGGATGCCAGCGACCCGCTGCCGGCGGCGGCGGTGCTGTTCTCGCCCTGGACCGATCTTGCCGCTACCGGCGCCTCGCTCCGTACCAACGACAAGCGCGACCCGATGTTCTCAGGCGAGACCGTCGCCCAGACGGCGCGGATTTATCTCGGCGAGACGCCGCCCATCAATCCGCTGGCCTCGCCGCTTTATGCCGAGCTCAAGGGGCTGCCGCCGCTCTTCATCCAGGCGAGCGACAGCGAGGTCCTGCTCGACGATTCGAGCCGCCTTGCCGAGAAAGCGACGTGCGCCGGCATCGCCGTGAGCTTCCGTGCCTGGCACAAGCTTCCCCATGTCTGGCAGTTCTTCACCCCCTTCTTGCCCGAAGCGCGCCAGGCGCTGGCCGAGACGGCGGATTTCATCAAGCGCGCGGTGCCGTAGGCTGCAGGACTGCTTGATGCAGCCCTCCCCGAGATGAGTGAGACCTTGCCCTATCGGCACTTTTGACGATAAAACCGGCGCGATTTCTGCGAAAGAAGGGCAGCGGATCATGAGCGGCGGCGTGAAGAAAGTCGTGCTCGCCTATTCGGGCGGGCTCGACACCTCGGTCATCCTGCGCTGGCTGCAGGAGACGTACCACGCAGAGGTCGTGACCTTCACCGCTGATATCGGCCAGGGCGAGGAGCTCGAGCCGGCGCGCAAGAAGGCCGAGATGATGGGAGTGAAGGAGATCTTCATCGACGATCTCCGCGAGGAATTCGTGCGCGATTTCGTCTTTCCTATGTTCCGCGCCAACGCGCTTTACGAAGGGCAATACCTGCTCGGGACCTCGATCGCGCGTCCGCTCATCGCCAAACGCCAAATCGAGATTGCCAATGCCGTCGGCGCCGATGCGGTGGCCCACGGCGCAACCGGGAAGGGCAACGACCAGGTGCGCTTCGAGCTCGCTTACTACGCGCTCAAGCCCGACATCAAGGTGATCGCGCCCTGGCGCGAATGGGACCTCGCCTCGCGCACCACGCTTGTCGAATACGCCGAGAAGCATCAAATCCCGATTCCCCGCGACAAGCGCGGCGAAGCGCCCTTCTCGACCGACGCCAACCTGCTGCACATCTCCGCCGAAGGAAAGGTGTTGGAGGACCCCTGGAGCGAGCCCGAGGAATTCGTCTTCAGCCGCACCGTGGCGCCTGAAGCGGCGCCCGATCAGCCCGAGTACGTGGAAATCGAGTTCAAGCGCGGCGACCCAGTGGGGGTGAACGGCGAAGCGCTCTCGCCGGCAGCACTCCTCACCAAGCTCAACGCGCTGGGCGGCAAGCACGGCATTGGCCGGCTCGACCTTGTCGAGAACCGCTTCATCGGCATGAAGTCGCGCGGCGTCTACGAGACGCCGGGCGGCACGATCCTCCAGGCCGCCCATCGCGGCATCGAGAGCATCACGCTCGACCGCGGCGCCGCGCATCTCAAAGACGAGCTCATGCCGCACTATGCCGAGCTCGTCTACAACGGCTTCTGGTTCGCGCCCGAGCGCGAAATGCTGCAGGCGCTCATCGACAAGAGCCAGGAGAATGTCGAAGGCCGCGTGCGCCTCAAGCTCTACAAAGGCCAAGCGCGGGTCGTCGGCCGCCAATCGCCCAAGAGCCTCTACAGCCTCGCGCATGTCACCTTCGAGGAAGACCAGGTCTACAATCAGCGCGACGCCGAGGGGTTCATCAAGCTGAACGCGCTGCGATTGCGGCTCGCGAAGGCGCTCAGGAAGTAGGAGGGGCTCTAGCCCGCGGGAAATTCGATCTCCCAGCGGGTGCCGTCGGCGTGCTTGAGCTCGAGCGTGCCGCCGAGCTGTTGCGCGAGGCGGCGCCCCAGGTTGAGACCGAGGCCGCGCGGCCGCGCCGGCATCCCGGTGCCGTTGTCGGCGACCACGAGACGAGCGCGGTTGAGCGCGCTCCGCTCGAGCACCACCATGATTCGGCCGGCCCCAGCGCCGAAGGCGTGCTCGATGCTGTTGGCGACGAGCTCGTTGGCGATGATGCCGGCGGCTGTCGCGGTCTCGAGCGGCACCTCGATCGGCTCCACCTGGCAGCGGAGATCGACGCCGCGCTCGCGCGTCGTGCCGAACTCGACGATGTTGTCGCAGAGCGCGGCGATGTAGCGGCCGAGATCGAGCCGGTCGCCCATGCGCACGCCGAGGAGGCGGTCGTAAAGCGTCGCGAGCGCCATGATGCGGCGCGTCATCTCCTCGAACCCCTGCTTTGCCGCCGCGTCCTTGGTGCGGCCCGCCTGCACCTGCGCCGAGGTCACGAGCATGTGCAGGTGATTGCGCACGCGATGCTGCAGCTCGCGTAGGAAGGTGCCGCGGTCGCGGACGAGCTGCTGCAAGGCACGCTCGCGTTGGAGCCGCGCCACCGTCTCGGCGCACATGTTGGCGAAGCCCGCAAGGTAGAGCGTGTCATCGTCGTCGAATTGACGGGGCTCGGTACTGTCGATCTCGAGCACACCCAAGCCGGCGATGGGCATGTTCGCCGACGAGGCGATGCCATGCTCGACATAGATCGACGGCAGCACGAAATCATGGCGAGCGCGCAGATCCCGGGTGATGACCGGCTTTCCCGTGACGAAGGCGCGACCTGGCGGCGTCGAGCGGTCGGCTTTGGCGACGGCGGCGCCGACGACGCCCTCACGCCAACCGACGCCCGCGCGAACGATGAGGTCGCCGTACTCGCTCCGATGCTCGAGGATCTTGCAGAACGGTACGCCGGCGCCGCTGGCGCAGAGCCGCGCCGCCTCGGCGAGCACTTGTTGCAGATCGGTCGACCGAAGAGCGAGCGCGCCAAGGGCGGCCAAGGCCTCCTGCTGCCGCAGCAGGGGCCGTGCCGCGCCTTTTCGCCCTTTCGGCATGTCCATCCAACGCCCGCCGCGCGGGAAAAGTTGTGATGGTTCGATCCTCCGGCCCGCCGCAACCGCAAGGCAAGGGGCAAATCTTTGACACGGAATGGCTTTCCGAACCGCTTTGGCACCGGCGGCATTTCAGCATAGACTGAAGGGGACGCCGAGGCCGCCCGCAGGGGGTGCGGACCTCTGGCGCAAGGGGGCGGCCCAGTGCCGCGAACCGGCCCGGGGCTCGCCTCGATTGAGCGAGGAGATGCCTCATGAATGTTGACGCAATCTTGCGGGGCAAGGGCGATACCGTGACCCTGGTGACGCCGCAAGCGCCGATCGCCGAAGCCGTTGCCGTGCTGCGCCGCGAGGGCATAGGCGCGCTGGTGGTGAGCCGCGACGGCGTCGCGGTGGACGGAATTCTTTCCGAGCGCGACATCATCCACGGCCTCGCCCGCATGGGCCCGCAGCTTCTCGAGGCCAAGGTCGAGCAGCTCATGACGCGTCGCGTCTTCACCTGCACGCCGCGCGACAGCATCGCCGATCTCATGGCGGAGATGACGAAGCGCCGCATCCGCCACATCCCGGTGCTACAGGACGGCGAGCTCGCCGGCATCATCAGCATCGGCGACGTGGTGAAGGCGCGGCTCGATGAGATGGAATACGAGACGAGCTCGCTCCGGAGCTTCATCGCCGGCACATAAATCTTTAAACCGGTCGCCGTCCCGTGCCGCCGCTTGCCGCGGGAATGATGGTTTGTGCGCCGAGATCCGAGCGGCTTGCGCAGAGAGGATCGAACCATGTCGGAGCATCCCGGCGTCCAGCTCATCGGCAGCGTCGCCATGGCGGACGCGGAGAGCGTCTTCAAGACGCTCGCGGGCGAGCTCGGTCCGTGGCTCAAGCGCTTGCCCGACGGCGAGACCGGACCCCGGAAATACTGGATCCTGTGGCAGCGCACGATGCTGCGGGAGCATCCGGCGATGGAGATCGATCCGACGGTGCCGCCGCTCCAGTTCGTGCAATGGGACGGCAAGCTGGTGCGGGAGATTCCGGGCCTGCGGTTCAAGCCGGGCATTGCTCCCGAATCGGTGATGTTTGAGACCGGCTACGCGCCGGCCGCGATCGAGTCCTATGCGACCTTTCGCCGCCTGCGAGATGCGGGTGTCATTCCCAAGCATGTGCGCTTCCAGGTATCGCTGCCAACGCCGATGGGGCCGGGATTTCTTTATATCAGCCCGAAAGCCTTCGCGGATTTTCTGCCGCCCTATGAACGAGCGATCGTCCGTGCGCTGGACGCGATCACGGCAGAGATGCCGCGGGACGAGCTCGCCATCCAATGGGATGTCTGCCAGGAAGTGCTGGCCTTCGAGAACTACTTCCAAGCGCAGCCCGCCGACGCGAAGGAGCAGGTTTTTGCCGAGCTCGCCCGCCTCGGCAATCGCGTGCCCAAGGGAGTCGAGCTCGGCTATCACCTCTGCTACGGATCGCCGCAGGACGAGCACCTGCTGCAACCGAAGGACATGGGCGTGATGGTCGAGATCGCGAACGGCTTCATCCCGCGCCTTGCCCGCCCGCTCGACTTTCTACATTTGCCCGTGCCGAAGTCGCGCAGCGACGCGGCATATTTTGCGCCGCTGAAGCAGCTGAAGCTGCCATCGGACACCACGCTCTATCTTGGCCTCATTCACCACGCTGACCCCGCCGGCGACCAAGCGCGTATCGCCGCGGCGAAGACGGCTGCCGCGCGCTTCGGCATCGCGTCCGAGTGCGGTTGGGGCCGCGGCGATCCGTCGCGCGTAGCGGGCATGATTGCCGCGCATCGCGACGCCGCGCAAACGCTGGCATTTTAGTTGCTAGCGGCGCGCCTGCCGATCGAGGAGCGCCCGTCCCTTCTCGCTGACGGCGACCTGGCCGGTATCGGGGTCACGGGCGAGAAGCCCGTCGCTCCAGGCATCCTCCCAGATGGTGAGGCGCGGGCAACTGGTGCGCCAGGCTTCCATCACCTCGCGATAGTCGCGCGGACGTGCGGCCAGCCATTGCAGCAGCTGGAGCGTGAGCGCGATGGTGGTCTCGCTCATGGCAACATCGCAGCGTGCCGCGGCCGAGGCGCGATGGCAACGAAAAACCCGCGAGAATCAGAGATTCCCGCGGGTTGATTTGGTGGAGCAGAGGGGGATCGAACCCCTGACCTCGACATTGCGAACGTCGCGCTCTCCCAACTGAGCTACTGCCCCGGAATGGCCGGCGACTATGTGGGTGGGCCGCATTGGCTGTCAAGCGCGAGCCGCACGACACCGGTGTGTGAGCCACTTCACTGCACGCCGCCCGATTCGCGGTATGAATTAGAGCAACCTATCGCCAAGGGAGAGTCGGATTTTCGGCATGGCAAGCATCGGCGTCTCGGAACTCTGCGCCGTCTGCAAACGCGGACATATCGGCAAGCACCCCGAGCAGTTCGCCTTCACCCAATGGACCGACAAGGGCCTCGTCTCCTGCGAGGTCAAGATCGAGGTGAGCGTCTGCGATCATTGCGGCTTCCGCGCCTGGGACGAGACGGCGGAAACGGCAATGAACGAGGCGGTGCGTCGGGAATACGCCAAGCTCCCGTGATGGGCGACACGGCTCGGGCTTGCGCCGCCCAGGCCGACGCGGCTACGGTGCCCGCACTTTCTCGGGGGTCGGGCAGGCATGGGCGCGTTCCTGGTACCGGTCATCAAGATTCTCTACTACGTTCTCAACATTTATATGTGGCTCATCATCATTTCCGTCGTGATGAGCTGGCTCATCGCCTTTGGCATCATCAACACCTACAACCGCAACGTCGCCATGGTCGGCGATGTGCTCTATCGCCTGACGGAGCCGGTGCTGCGGCCGATACGCCGATTGTTGCCCAATTTCGGCGGCCTCGACGTGTCGCCGGTCATCGTCATCTTGATCATCTGGCTCCTCCAAGAGTGGCTGATCGCGCTCATTCCCGTTGTCTACAACTGGTGAAACGCTGGACATCGCGATTCCCTATCGGCCAACCGCGGGCGGGTTACGACTTGCCGTACGGCTCACGCCGCGCGCAGCGACGGAGCGCATTCTGGGCCTCATCGGGGACCATGAAGGCGCCGTCGCCCTCAAGGTGGCGGTGACGGCGCCGCCAGAAGCCGGCAAGGCCAATGACGCGCTGTTGCGGCTCTTAGCTAAGACGTTCCGCCTGCCGCGCACCGCCTTCTCGATCGCGCTCGGCGCTGGCGATCGCCGCAAGCTCGTCGATATCGCCGGCGACCCCAAGGCGCTCACGCACCACCTCGAAGAGGTGCTTCGCCCATGGCTCAGAGCCAGCTGATCGACGGCGCCGCTGCGGCGCTGACGCTGCGCCAGAAGATCGCCGTGGCGGCGGCAGAATTGAAGCGACGCCATAGCATCGTGCCGACGCTCGCTGCGGTGCTCGTCGGCGACGACCCCGCGAGCGCCGTCTATGTGCGAAGCAAGGGAAAGGCGTCGCGCGAGGCGGGCCTCGGCAGCGTCGAGCATCGCCTGCCGGCAAGCACCGGCGAGGCCGACCTCCTCGCTCTCATCGATCGTCTCAATGGCGATGACGGAACCGATGGCATTCTCGTGCAACTGCCGCTGCCGCGGCAGATCGACCCGCAGCGCGTCACCGCCGCCATCGATCCGGCGAAGGATGTCGATGGTTTCCATCCCGTCAATGTCGGCCGGCTCTGGAGCGGCGGCTCGGCGCTGGTGCCGTGCACGCCGTGGGGCGCGCTCCTGCTGCTCCGCGCCACGCTCGGCAACCTTGCCGGCGCCGAGGCGGTGGTGATCGGCCGCTCCAACATCGTCGGCAAGCCGATGGCGGCGCTGCTGCTCCAGGAGAACTGCACCGTCACGCTCGCGCATTCGAAGAGTCGCGACCTGCCAGAGATTGC
Source organism: Allostellaceae bacterium (assembly GCA_035945115.1). GTDB lineage: Bacteria > Pseudomonadota > Alphaproteobacteria > ATCC43930 > CGMCC-115725 > DAHUYF01. The sequence goes on along the minus strand of DASZAN010000027.1, from coordinate 52,447 downwards.
GCGCCGCGCGGACATCCTGGTCGCCGCCATCGGCAAGCCTGAGTTCGTGCGGGGCACCTGGATCAAGCAGGGTGCGACGGTGATCGATATCGGGATCAGCCGCATCACCGGCGAGGACGGTAAGAGCCGTCTCGTCGGCGACGTCGTATTCGCCGAGGCGCAGGGCATCGCCGGCGCGATTACGCCAGTGCCCGGCGGCGTCGGGCCCATGACGATCGCCTGCTTGTTGCGCAATACGCTGATCGCCGCGTGCCGACGCCGCGGCTTCGCCGAGCCTACCCTCTAATCTGGAGAACCTTCATGCCGGCGTTTCGGCCTCTTCTTGTCGTCCTCATCCTGGCCGCGCGATCGACCCTCGCCGCCGCGCCCGAGACCGACCCGCGCGCCGCCGCACTGGCCGTGCTTCTTCCCGACGAGCCCACCCCGCTCGAAGAAAGGCAGGTCGCCGTGAAACCGTGGCCCCATGGACCGGAGGCGAAGCTGTTGATCGCCGCCGCCTTGCTGCGTGATCAAGATGAGGGACAGGTGGCGGTCGGCGTCTTTCGCGAAACGCACGACACGCTGGCGCTCCTCGCCCGCAGCGACGACGGTGAGCCGGACGCGGACGAGCCGCTCTGGAACGCCGCAATCGGGCTCGACCTCATCCCCTACCGCATCAGCCCCGGTGAGGTCGCGTTCGGCGTCACCGTCGCCAACAACTACACCTCGACGGCGCGATCGTCATCGAGCCAGAGCCTCCAGCTTTACCGCTATCACGGCAAGAAGCTGTCGCCCATTTTTTCGACGATCGTCAGCCGCAGCAACTTCGACCGCGCTTTCGCCGACGACTGCGAGCGCAAAAAGAAATCGCGGGACTGCCAGGACCAGTCCACGGAGGAGCATTTCGTGGTGTCGTTTTCGCCGCATCAGACCAATGGCTTTTTCGATCTACTGCTCCGACCGAAGGGCGGCGGCAAGGCTGCCCGCTACACCTGGACGGGCGACAAATACGAGCAGGCCCGGGAGTGATAGAGAGGACGGGGCCGCGCATTGCGCCCTCGTCCCTCAAAGTCCTACTCCGCCGCGTGCCGCTGCTGATGGCGGCCCTCGTCGAACTCCTCGATCGTCTTCTCGTACCCAACGGCATCGCCGCTGGGCCGTTCCGCGCTTTCCTTGACCTCGGCACGGGCAGCCGCGCGGCGCTGGCGCGGCGGCGCGAGCGAGCGCTAAAGTCGCGCCGTCCTTGGTGAATTGAGGCTCGGCGATGGATCAACCGCTCTGGCAGCCCTCCGCGCAACAGGTCGAAGAGGCAAACCTCACGCGCTTTCGCCGTGCCGTGAACGAGCGCTGGGGCGCGGGTCTCGGTGACTATGCGGCGCTTCATCGCTGGTCGGTCGAACAGCCGGACCGCTTCTGGCGCTCGCTCTGGGATTTCGCCGAGGTGATCGCCGAGACCGCCGGCGAGACGACACTCGTCGACGGCTACAAGATGCCGGGTGCGTGCTTCTTCCCGGACGCGAAGCTCAATTTCGCCGAAAACCTGCTGCGTCGACGCGATGCCGCCGACGCCATCGTCTTCTGGGGCGAGGACAAGGTGCGGCGGCGCCTGTCGCATGCGCAGCTTTACGACGCTGTCTCGCGCCTCGCGCAGGCCTTTGCCGCGGACGGCGTCGGCCCCGGCGACCGCGTCGCAGGATATCTTCCGAACATGCCGGAGACCGTGATCGCGATGCTCGCCGCGGCATCGCTGGGCGCCGTCTGGTCCTCCTGCTCGCCCGATTTCGGCGTCAAGGGCGTGCTCGACCGCTTCGGCCAGATCGAGCCCAAGATCCTCATGTTGGCCGAAGGCTACTACTACGGCGGCAAGAGCTTCGATTGTCTCGACAAGGCGGCGGAGATCGCGTCGCAATTGCCGAGCCTGAAACGCGTCGTGGTGGTGCCCTACACGCGCGAGAGCTCCGCGCTTGCGGGCCTGCCGCTCGGCACCATGCTCGCCGACTACATCGCCCCTTATGCCGCGAAGACCATTGCGTTCGCGCGGCTTCCCTTCAGGCATCCGCTCTACATCCTCTATTCCTCCGGCACCACAGGGGTGCCGAAATGCATCGTGCACGGCGCGGGCGGCACGCTCCTGCAGCATCTCAAGGAGCATCGCCTCCACTCGGACGTCCGGCGCGACGATCGTGTCTTCTACTTCACGACGTGTGGCTGGATGATGTGGAACTGGCTCGCCTCGGCGCTCGCCTCCGAAGCGACGCTGCTGCTCTATGACGGCTCGCCCTTCCATCCCGACGGCAACGTGCTCTTCGACTTCGCCGATCAGGAGCGCATGACGCTTTTCGGCACCTCGGCGAAGTGGATCGATTCCGTCCACAAGGCCGGGCTCGACCCGAAGAAGACGCATCGTCTCTCGAGCGTGCGCCTCATGACATCGACTGGATCTCCCTTGGCGCCGGAAAGCTTCGATTTCGTCTACGACAAGGTGAAGTCCGATCTCTGCCTGTCGTCGATCTCCGGCGGCACCGACATCATCTCGTGCTTCGTGCTGGGCAATCCCATAGGCGCGGTCTGGCGCGGCGAGATCCAGACGGCAGGTCTCGGCATGGCCGTCGACGTGCTCACCGATGACGGCAAGCCTGCCGCCGTCGACGATAAGGGCGAGCTCGTCTGCCGCCGTCCCTTCCCCAGCATGCCCATCGCGTTCTGGAACGATCCCGACGGCAGCAAGTACCACAACGCCTATTTTGCACGTTTTCCCGGCATCTGGTGCCACGGCGATTTCGCCGCCAAGACGGCGCATGATGGCTTCGTCATTCACGGCCGCTCCGACGCCGTCCTCAATCCCGGCGGCGTTCGCATCGGCACGGCGGAGATTTACCGCCAAGTGGAGCAGGTGCCGGAAGTGCTGGAGGCGCTCGTCATCGGTCAAGATTGGCAGAACGACGTGCGCGTCGTACTCTTCGTCAAGCTGCGCGAAGGGATCGTCATCAGCGACGATCTCGTGAAGCGCATCAATGTGCAGATTCGCGCCAACGCCTCGCCCCGCCACGTGCCGGCGAAGATCGTGCAAGTGGCGGACATTCCCCGCACCAAGAGCGGCAAAATCGTCGAGCTTGCCGTCCGCGATGTCGTGCATGGCCGCGCCGTCAAGAATCTCGAGGCGCTCGCCAACCCCGAAGCGCTCGACCTCTACCGCAACCTGCCGCAGCTCAGGACGTGAGCGTGTGGTCCGCTCAACCCCTCACCCTCCCATCGCTTCGCGATGGGCCCCTCCCTCTCCCGCATGGGGAGAGGGAATGACAGGCGCTGTGCGTCCCCTCTCCCCTTGCGGGAGAGGGACAGGGTGAGAGGGAACGGCGAGCGCGACAACAGGAAGGGCACCACGTTGAAGCGCGTGTTGCCCCCTCTCGTCGTGCTCGGCGTCATCGCGGCGCTTTTTTTCGCCGCCCAAGGGGCGGAAAGCCGCATCGGCGCGGCCGGCATTCTCGTCGGCTTCGCCATGGTGTCGTGGGCGCTCGGCGTCTTTCCCGAGCCGGTGACCAGTCTCCTCTTCTTTCTGCTCGCCGTCCTCTTTCATATCGCGACACCGACGGCGATCTTTTCGGGCTTCGCGTCGGCGGCGTGGTGGCTCGTCTTCGGCGGCGCCATCATCGCCGTGGCGGTGCAAGAGAGCGGCTTGGGCCGTCGTCTCGCCAATCTCCTCTTCGCGCGCATCGGCGATTCCTATTCGCGCGCGGTTACGGCGGTCGCACTCGCGGCCGTGGGCCTAGCGTTCCTGATGCCGTCGACCAACGGCCGCATCCTCTTGCTCATGCCGATCGTGCTGGCGCTGGCCGACCGGCTCGGGCTTCAGCCGGGGCGCAACGGCTATGCGGGGTTGGTGATCACGGTGGCGGCGGCGAGCTACATGCCGCCGACCACCATCCTTCCCGCCAACGTGCCGAACGGCGTGCTGCTGGGTGCCGCCGAAACGCTTTATGGCGTGAAGCTCGCCTATGCGCCCTATCTGCTGCTGCACTTTCCGATCCTCGGCGCGCTCAAGACGGTGATCCTGATCTGGCTTGTCTGCCGCCTCTTTCCCGAACCCGGCCGGCTCGTGCAGCGGGCGGAGGCCGCGCCCGGCGCCCTCTCGCATGGGGAGCGGCGACTTACTTTACTGCTCGCGCTCTCCCTCCTCCTCTTCGCCACCGATTTCATCCATGGCGTCTCGCCCGCCTGGATTTCGCTCGCGACCGGCATTCTCTGCCTGATGCCCCCCATCGGCATGCTCGCGCCCAGGACGTTCTCCGAGCGCATCAACGTCGTCACGCTTGTCTACATTGCCGCCATCTTGGGCTTGGGCGCGATGGTCGCCGAGAGCGGCCTCAGCCGCGCCGCGAGCACCGTCTTGCTGCAGATCGCGCCGCTGGCGCCGGGACAGACCGCGGCCAATCTCGCCATTCTCGCCGCCATCGGCGCCGCGCTGGGTCTCATCACCACGGTTACCGCCGTCCCCGCGGTGCTGACACCGCTCGCCCAGGATTTCGCCAATGCGAGCGGCCTGCCGCTCCTGAGCGTCCTCATGTTGCAGGTGGTGGTCTATTCGACCGTGTTCCTGCCGGTCGAATCGCCGCCGATGATGGTCGCGCTGCAGCTCGGCCGCGTCGGCATCCGCCCCGCCACCAAACTGACACTGGCACTCGCCGCCATCACGCTCGTCGTGCTGCTGCCGCTCGATTATCTCTGGTGGCGTCTCTTGGGCTACGCGCCTTGAGCGGAAGCGCCTAGCGCTTCACCCCACAGGCCTTGTCGATCTCACCCAGCGCCTGGCCGAATCCGGCGAGCGTATAGGTGTCGATGGTGGCGGTGCCGCGCGCCGAGACGCCCTTCATCACGGCTTGCTTGCCCTTGGCGAGTGCGTCCACCAGCGCCTTGTCGGTCGCGGCATCGCGCGCCCAGGCGGTGTCCTTGTTGGTGAAGAGCTCGAATTTTTTGTTGTCGACGGTGAGCTCGGCGTCGGAACCTTCCTTGAAGAGGTATCCGGCGTTGAAGCTCACCTCGTTGCTGATCTTTTCATGCGGGCGGTGCGTCACGCTGGCGAACACCTTGGCGCGCTTGGCGTTGGCGGGCTCGCTCTTGCTGGGTTCGCCGATCAGGTAGCAGATCTTCTGGCCCTTGGCGTTGTCGAGATAGGCCTGCCAGCTCTGCGCGCTGCCAAGCTTCGTGATGGTCTCGCCCGCCCCTTGCGCGGCCGCTCCCTCGCCGAGAAACGGCAGGGCAGCGGCGAGCAGCAAAAGGGGAATCACGAGGGCGTGCGAAGATGCGGACCGTGGCATGGCGAAACCATAACCAATCGGCGCCCACGCTGCCAAGCGTGACGCGCATTCGGCGCCCTCTTGCGCCCTATCGCCGCGGCGGGCAAGGTGGCCTTCCTTCCGGAGGCTTTCCCGTTCATGCACGATCATCCGGCCGAGGCGACCGCCGATCCCGTGCTCGTCGAAGGGACGCGCGGCGACATGATCGAAAGCCGCCATCGCGGCGCCGTCGCCGTGGTCGATGCCGCGGGACGCGTTGTGCTGGCGCTTGGTGATGTCGAGCGGCAGGTCTTCGCCCGGTCGGCGATCAAGCCGCTGCAGGCGTTGCCGCTCGTCGAGAGCGGCGCCGCCGACCGCTTCGGCCTCGGTGACCAAGAGTTGGCACTCGCCTGCGCCTCGCATCACGGCGAGAGCGTGCATGTGACAGCCGTCGCCCGTTGGCTCGAGCGCCTGGGGCTCGGTCCCAATGACCTCGAATGCGGCGCCCATCTTCCCAACGACACGGCGGCGGCGCATGCGCTCATCCGCGCCGGGGCGGCGCCATCGCCGCTCCACAACAACTGCTCCGGCAAGCATGCAGGCTTTCTCACGACAGCGCGCCATTTGGGAGAGCCGACGCGCGGCTATATCGAGCCGGATCATCCCGTGCAGCGCCGCGTGCTTGCCGTGCTCGAGGCGATGACCGGACGCGATCTCGCGCGCGCGCCGCGCGGCACCGATGGCTGCGGCATTCCCGTCATCGGTATTCCGCTCTCGGCCATAGCGCAGGCGATGGCACGGCTCGCCGATCCGCGCGAGGTGCCGGTGTCGCGCGCGGCCGCGGCTCGGCGTCTTATCGATGCCATGGCGGCAAAGCCGCTGATGGTCGACGGCACCGGCGGCTTTCCCACGCTGGTGATGGAAGCGGCGGGCCAACGCGTACGCCTGAAACCAGGCGCGGAGGGCGTGTTCTGCGCGGCGCTGCCGACGCTGCGCCTGGGCGTGGCGCTCAAGATCGAGAGCGGCAATGGTCGCGCCGCCGAGGTGGCGATGGGCGCGGTGCTGCAGCGCTTAGGCGCGCTCACCGCGGCCGATGCGAGCGCGCTTGCGCCGTTGCTGCGGCCGATCATCAACAATGTCGCCGGCCGCCGCATCGGCGAGCTGCGGGCGGCAACAGCGCTCGCGACCTGAGCGAGGGAGGAAGACCATGCGCGCGGTGCTGTGCAAGGAGCTTGGCGGACCCGAGAAGCTTGTGATCGAAGACGTGCCGCCGCCGTCCATCCGCCCCGGCACGGTGCGCATCGCCATCCACGCCGCCGGCGTCAATTTCGCCGACACCTTGCTGATCTCCGGCCAATACCAGGATCGTCCGCCGCTTCCCTTCATCCCCGGCATGGAGGTGGCGGGCGTCGTCAGCGAGCTCGGTGCCGGCGTGAGGCATCTCAAAGTAGGCGACCGCGTTCTCTCGTCCGTCGGCCGCGGCGCCTATGCCGAGGAGGTGGTGGTCGAAGCCGACAGCGCGCACCCTATTCCCGCGGCGATGGATTTCGTCACCGCCGCGGCCTTTCCCGTGGCTTACAGCACCTCGCATGGCGCCTTCGCCTGGCGTGGGCGCTTGCGCGCGGGCGAGAGCGTGCTGGTGCTGGGCGCCTCGGGCGGCGTCGGGCTCACCGCGGTCGAGATCGCGAAGTCGATGGGTGCCACCGTCATCGCCGCAGCGGGCGGCGCCGAGAAACTGGCGGTCGCCAAGCGCGCCGGCGCCGATCACTTGATCGACTACACGCGCGAGGATTTGCGCGAACGGGTGAAGGTGCTCACCGACGGACGCGGCGTTGACGTCGTCTACGATCCCGTGGGCGGGGATGCCTTCGATCAAAGCCTGCGCTGTATCGCCTGGGAGGGGCGTGTCATCATCATCGGCTTTGCCGCCGGCCGGATTCCGCAAATCGCTGCCAATCTCGTGCTGGTGAAGAACATTGATGTCATCGGCTTCTTCTGGGGTTCCTATCGCCGCTACAAGCCGCAACTCCAGGCGGAGTCCTTCCAGGAGCTGTTCCGCTGGTACGAGGCAGGAAAGCTCAAGCCCCATGTCTCGCATCGCCTGCCGCTGGAGCAGGTGAAGGACGCGCTCGAGCTGTTGAAGACGCGCAAATCAACCGGCAAGGTGGTGCTCACCACCGGCCGCTGAAAGCGCCGCGAAACCGGGGCGGACATGATTTCGCCCACATCATTACAGATTTGTTACCTCGGGGAATAAAGCGCCGTCTCGCGCCTTATCACTATGCGAGTGCACTCGGCACGTTGCCGGACGGAGGTGCAACCATGAGTAAGATTTTCCGCGGCGCGATGATCGCACTGGGGCTGGTGGCCCTTGCCGGCTGCGTTTACGCGCCGCCGCCCGCGCCTTACGGCTATGGCTATGGCTATGGCTATGGCTACGGCTATGCGCCCGGCTACGCCTATGCGCCAGCGCCCTATTACTACGGGCCGCCCGTCGCGCTTGATTTCGGCTTTGGGTTCGGCGGCCATCGCCACTGGAGGTAACCATGTCGGCACAGCACATTCGCGCCGCGATCGTTGCCGTAGCGCTCGCCATCACCGCAGTTTCGCCGGCAATCGCGCAGGATCGCGGGCGACATGAAGGACGCGAGCGCGAATGGCGCGGCGGCGATTGGCGCGACCGCGACATTCACCGCTTCCGCGACCACGATTTCGACCGTTGGCGGGGCGGCCGCTGGCTCCACGCACGCCACGGCGGACGCTTCGGCTGGTGGTGGGTGGTGGGACCGAGCTGGTATTTCTATCCGGCGCCCACCTACCCCTATCCCGATCCGTACACGCCACCCTACGCCGCGCCCGGGGCACCCGCCTGGTATTTCTGCCCGCCAGCGCAGGCCTACTATCCTTACGTCCCGAGCTGCCCCGTGCCCTGGCAAATCGTGCCGGCGCAGTAGCTGGACGCTGTTCGTCGCCACCGGCGGCCATCGCCAAGCGGCGCCGCCGGGACTATGATCCTCCACGCCATGAGCACCATCAGGCCGGCGCGGCTCCAGGATGCGCGCGCCATTGCCCGCATCGAGGTCGAGACGTGGCGCACCACCTATGCCGGCATGCTGCCGGACCGCGTGCTGCTCCGCATGTCGCCGGAGCGCCAGGCCGGCACATGGGCGGGGTTCGTGCGCCACCGTCCGGGCGACGTGCTCGTCGCCGAGCAACGCCAACCGGCAACCGGCAGCAGCGGCGTCGTGGTAGGCTTCGGCAATTGCGGGCCGCAGCGCGACGCGCTCTTGGGCTACGCCGGCGAAGTCTACACGCTCTACATCGCACCGGAAGCGCAAGGGCGCGGCTTGGGCCGGCTGCTGCTGCTCGGCCTCTTCGCCCGGCTCGTCCAATCGGGCCACCGCTCGGCGCTTGTCTGGGTTGTGCGCGCCAATCCCGCGCGGTTCTTCTACGAGCGGCTCGGCGGCAAGCTGGTGCTGCATCGGCCCATTCCTCTGGGCGGCGCGCCGATCGAGGCGATCGCCTACGGCTGGACGGACTTGCCGGCACTCCTCGATCGCCAGGCGCGGAGCGGCGCCGGCGGCTCGGCGCCGCCCTAGCTCGCTCGGCCGCTCAGCGGCTTTTCTCGACGAACGCCTGGGCGATCTGTAGCTCCGGCCGCGGCGTGTCGGCGGCCGCGCTCATGGTCAAGAGCCGCTGGTAATAGTCCCGGGCATGCGCGGTATCGCCCGCGCGCTCGGCCGCTTGCGCGGCGCCGAAGAGGCTGCGGAAACGGTTGGGTTCGCTTGCCAGCGTCGCTTCGTATTCGGCGAGCGCGTCGGCCGGGCGGTTGAGCTCGAGGAGAAGATCGGCCAGCAGTTCGCGCGCGGGCACTACCGCGCCGGGCGTTGCCGGATGCTTGTCCATCGATGCCTCGAGGGTCGCCGCCTTGCGCATGAGATCAAGCGCGTCCTCATCTTTTCCGTGCATATGCGCGAGTGTGGCCGCCGCGGCTTGGCGCTGAACCTCCACTTGATTGGCCCAATAGATGTTCTTGGCCTCGGCGAGACCGTCGCGCGATGCCGCGAGCTTGGCAATGCTCGCCGCCGCGGCTTCGCTCGCGCCGGTGCGGGCGGCGCCGAGCGCGTGGGTGAACTCGGTGATCGCCGATGCCCAAGGGAATTGCGTGGTGTCGATGCTCACCGCGTCCAGGCTCGCGGCCGCGGCCCAATCGCGCCGCTCGAGGGCATAGCGCGCGGGAATGGCGGCAAAGGCGTAAGCGGCGGCGAGCGTCACTGGCGGGCCGCTGCGATAGCCGCGCACTTCCTCCACGACGCGCCGAGCGGCGGCGTCCTGGCCGATCTGGAGGTAGGCGTATTCGAGATAGTCGGCCGTGTGAAGCGATTCCTGGTCCCAGCCGTCAGGACCGAGCGTGCCGCGCGCGTAACCGAGCGACACCCGATGCGAGGCCTTGTTGGCGTCGATCGATTCCTGCCAGAGTCCCAATCGCGTAAAGATGTGGGACGGCATGTGCAGCGCGTGCGGCACGTCAGGCGCGATCTTGGCATAGCGCCGCGCCGCCGGGAGCCCCTGCTCGGCGAGCGCCGGCGAATCGTAGCTGTGAATGAGGTAATGCGCGACGCCGGGATGATCGGGCATCTCGGCGCTGATGCGCTCCAGAATGGCGGCAGCCTTGCGCTGATTGGCGAAGGTCTTGTCGGTGGGAAGCGCCGTCGCGTCGAGCGCGAGCGCGTAGAAGATCGCGGCTTCGCGATCCTCGGGAAAGCGCTCGTGCAAACGCGCCATCGCCTGCTCATAGGCAAGTGCACGCGTGCGGTGATCGCGCGTCGCGAAATCCTTGTAAAAGGCGGTGATCGCGTCGATATAGCCGCGCTCGCGCTCGGTCTTGGCGCCGAGCGACTGCGCTTGAGCGGCGGCGCTCGAGCCCGCCCACAGCGCTTTCTCGCTCGGCGGATACCAGAGGGGATACCACCAGCTCATGGCGATGCCCCATTGCGCCATGGCGCAGGAGTGGTCGGCGGCCGCCACTTGGCCGAAGGCCTTCACCGCCTCCTCGTACCAGAAGGAGTGGAGGAGGGCGACCGCATGGTCGAATTGCGGCTGCACCGCAGCAGCGCAGGAGACGGGAAAATGCACCGTGCCTGCGCTGTCAGCGCCGCCGCGGTCGCCGGGCTCGTGCGCGGCGGCCGGCAGCGCTAGGCCGAGCGCGGCGATGATCGAGCAAAGCAAGCGGAAGCGGGTCATCAGTGACCTCCCCTCGAGCGATAAGCGCGTGTGCAAGCAATAAGCTTAGACCTGTCGGCCGATGTCGTCGATGACCTGCACCACACCTGGGAGGAGCTATTCCCTTGGCCGCCGCAACGAGTCATCATTCCAGCAACGCGAGGAAGACATCGCCATGCAGAGGTGACGAGATGACGACGCGGCGGAGCGTGATGCAGGCGGCGGGATTGGGGCTGGGCGCGTTGCTGGCGGCGGCGCCGCGCGCGATTGGCGCCGCGGCCGCGGAAATCTCCGGCGCCGATTATTGGGCGCACAAAGGCGGCGGCGTCGAGCTCTCGCTCTATCGCAAACGCGTGGCGCCGGCGGCCGGCGCGCCGCCGCAGCCGGTGCTCTTCCTCGTCCACGGCTCGTCGATCTCGGCGCGCCCCACCTTCGACCTCACCGTGCCTGGCGCCGGCGAATATTCCTTCATGAATGTCTTCGCGCGCCAGGGCTACGACGTCTGGACGATGGATTGCGAGAATTACGGCCGCTCGAGTCGCACGGAAAGCAATTCCGATATCAAAAGCGGCGTCGAGGACCTGAAGGCGGCGAGCGCGGTGGTGACGCAAGCGACGGGGCACACCCGTTTCCATCTCTTGGGCGAATCCTCGGGCGCGCTGCGCGCCGCCGCTTTCGCGGCGGCGATGCCTGAGCGCGTCGATCGCCTGGTTCTCGAAGCCTTCACCTATACCGGCCGCAACTCGCCGACCTTGACGAAGCGCGGCGAGCAGCTCGAGTATTACCGCACGCACAACCGGCGCAAGCGCGACCGCGAGATGATCCGCAGCATCTTCACGCGCGACAAGCCAGGCACGTCGGATCCGCGTGTTGCCGAAGCGCTTGCCGATGCCGAGCTGCAATTCGGCGAGACGATCCCGACCGGGACATATCTCGATATGACTGCGAACCTTCCGGTGGTCGACCCCGCCAAGGTGACGGCGCCGGTGCTGCTGCTGCGCGGCGAGCATGACGGCATCGCCAGCCTCGATGACCTCCTCGATTTCTTCGGCAAGCTGCCCAACCCCGACCGGCAATTTGTCATGCTCGCGGGCGCCGCGCATGCGCTCAATCTGGGCCTCAACCGCGCGCAGGTGTGGCACGCGGTCGAGAGCTTCCTTGCCATGCCGAAGCGGGCGGACACCTAACACTGGCGGGCCTCTTCCACACCGCGTATAACCGAGACAATTAGGCGGCGACACCTAACGCCGCCCGCGGGAGGCGCCATGGCTCACATTTGGGAGAAGTCCTATCCGTCGCATGTGAGTTGGGGGGCGCCGTTGCCGGCGCCGGTGCCGATCGAGAGCATCCTTGGGAGCGCGGCCGAGCTCTGGCAGGGCAAGACCGCGATCGATTTCTACGACCGGAAGATCAGCTTCAACGAGCTCTTGTCGCTCGCCCGCCACGCCGCCAAGGGTTTGCAGGCGTTGGGCGTCGGGCCAGGGGTGAATGTCGGGCTTCATCTGCCCAACACGCCGCATTTCGTCGTCTGCTTCTTCGGCATCTTGATGGCGGGCGGCCGCGTCGTTGATTTCAGCCCGCTCGCGGCACCCCGCGAGCTCAAGTACCAGATCACCGATTCCGAGGTCGAGGTGATGGTCACCTTGGGCTTGCCGATGCTTTATCCGCAGATCGCCGCGCTCAAAGGCACCGCGAAGTTTGACCGGCTCGTCGTCTGCAACCTCGAGGACTTCCTGCCGGTACAACCGGTGCGCGCTTTCTTCGGCCCGCCGGCCGAACGCGTCGGCGGCGCCGGGCGAGAAATCGATTTCAGCGCGCTCATCGTCAATGACGGAGCCTACACCGCGCACCCGCATGGGCCGCTCGAGGACGAGGTGGCGGTACTGCAATATACGGGCGGCACCACCGGCGAGCCCAAAGGCGCGATGCTGACGCACGCCAATTTCTGCGCCGTGATCAACGTGCGCGACCGCTGGGTCGGCGACGCCATGCGCGACGGCCAGGACAAGGTGCTTGTGGTGTTGCCGCTCTTTCACATCTTTGGGCTCACCTTCATCATGCTGCTCTCGATCGCGACGGGCAGCGAGATGGTGATGCATATCCGCTTCGACGCGGACCGCGCGCTCGCCGACATCGCGCGCAAGAAGATCACGGTATTCTCGGGCGTCCCCACCATGTACACGGCGCTCGTCAATCATCCCAAGATCCGCGAGTTCGATCTCTCCTCACTTACGCTCTGCGGCTCGGGCGGCGCGCCGCTCCCGGTCGAGGTGCTGACGCGCTTCAAGGAGCTGACGGGGCTGACGCCCTCGGAGGGCTACGGCCTCACCGAGACGGCGCCGCTCGGCACCATGCAGATCGTCGAAGGCGTCGAGCCGCGCGCCGGCACGGTGGGCTTGCCGGCGCCGCACACGATCATCGAGGTGGTCGATCTCGAGACGGGCATGCGCGTGCTGCCGCAGGGCGACAAAGGCGAGATCTGCATCCGCGGCCCCCAGGTGATGAAGGGCTACTGGAATCGGCCTGACGCGACCACCGAGGCGTTTCGCGGCGGTCGCTTTCATACCGGCGATATCGGCTTCATCGACAAGGACGGGTATGTCACACTGGTCGACCGCAAGAAGGACATGATCCTCTCGGGGGGCTTCAACGTCTTCCCGCGCACCATCGAGGAAGCAATCTACGAGCACCCCGCCGTCGCGGAAGTGACGGTGATCGGCATTCCCGACGCCTATCGCGGGCAATCGGCAAAAGCGTTCATCGCGCTGAAACACGGCGCGCAGTCCTTCACCTTCGACGAGCTCAAAGCGTTCCTCGCCGACAAGCTCGCGAAATACGAAATGCCGGTCGCCATGGAAATTCGCGCGAGCCTGCCGAAGACGCCGGTAGGCAAGCTCTCGAAGAAGGAGCTCGTCGCCGAGGAATTGGCGAAGCAGGCACGCGCCACGAGCCAGGCAAGCCGTTAGCTGCGACGAACGCGAACGGCGAGGACGCGTCCCGCGTTCGGCATCATCAAAAAGGCGAGCTCAAACGAACGTGATGCGTCAAAGATAGGTCACTGGGACCTCGTTGCGCATCCGGGTGTTACGTGACGCAACAGCGTGATCGACCGGGAGGACGGGTGGATCAATGCACGGGGTGTCGGCGGCGGCGATGCTGCGGAAATACCTGGCCGCTATCCTGTCCGTCGCTTCGATCGCCATGGTGTCCCCAGCCTTGGCGCAAAATTCAGAGTCACCCAACGGTCCCACGTTGACGTCCTCTGATAGCGGTGACGCCGCGGCGCGACGCCGCCACGCGCTACGTGAGCGTGAAAATCGTGGTCTCGTCGGTTTCCTGTCCGGTGACATCGAAAGCACCGATCTCCGAGCGGCAACGGACTTGGCCACAGTGGTCGACGGCGCCGATCAGGAGGTGCACATCCTCCCGCTGGTCGGCAACGACGCGATCCAGAATGCGAAGGACCTTGCCGTGACGCGCGGCGTCGATGTTGCCATCATTCAGGCGGACGTGCTCGACCATTTGAAGCGGGAGCCGTTCTTCCCCGGCCTCGAAAACTATCTCCAGTACGTGACCAAGCTCTACGACGAGGAGGTTCACGTTCTCGCACGGAAAGAAGTGACCACGCTCGACGATCTCGCCGGGAAGAAAGTCAATGTCGACCGCCCCGGAAGCGGCGCCGCCATCACGGCCGCAACCATTTTCGATGCGCTCCACCTCACCGTCGAGCCGACACACTTCGATCCTGCCCTCGCGCTCGAAAAGCTCAAGGCCGGCGACATCGCGGCGCTCGTCTACGTCTCCGGCAAGCCGGCACCGCTCTTCATGGGCCTCGGGCCGAACGACAACGTACACTTCCTGCCGCTGCGGGCCGCCGGTCTCCCCAAAACTTATTCGGCCGCGGCGCTCACAGCGCAGGAGTATCCGGGCCTCATCGACAAAGAAAATCACGTCGATACCGTCGCTGTCGGTGCCGTGATGATGGCCTACAATTGGCCGCCGGGAAGCGAGCGCTTTCGCCGGGTGACGCGTTTCGTCGATGCCTTCTTCGATCACCTGAAGGATTTGCAGCAATCCCCGCGTCATCCCAAATGGCATCACATCGATCTCGCCGCGCCCGTCTCGGGATGGACCCGCTTCGCACCGGCGGAGAGGCGTGTGCGCAGCGCCGCGCTGGCGCCCAAGCCCGATGCAGCGCGAGACCCAGCGCCCGACACGCTATTCAAGGATTTTGCCGAGTATCTGCGCCACCAGCCGCAAGTTCAGACCGCGTCGACGCCGCAGAGCACCCTCGACGTTGCGCAGCGTGACGGGCTTTTCAGAGACTTTGAGACGTGGCGGAACGCGGCAGCCCAGCCGCTCCACCAACAGCGGCGCGACCAGATCTTCTGGGAATTTGCCGCCTGGAGCAAAGCGCTCAGCGAGTCGACGACGCGCTGAGCGGCGGCAGTCCTACTTGTCCTTGAGCGCATCGAGCGCGGCCGCGACCGCCTGACGCGCATCGCTTTCGGGCGGCATCTCGGCCAAAAGCCGCTGCCAGTAATCGCGCGCTTCGGCGAAGCGGCGCTGCTGCGCCGCGGCGAGGCCCAGATACCAAAGCGCCGCCGGCTGGCGCGCATCCATCGCCTCGACGCGGCGGAGCAACCCCACGACATTCTCCGGCACTGGGGTTTGCGGTGAGCGGTCGGGCATCAGCGCCTCCGCCTCGGCGACGAGAATGCCGGGGTCGTCGGGCTTGAGGCGCGCCGCGTGCTCATAGGCGTCCACCGCCTTCTCGCGCTCACCGAGCACGCCATAGGCGCGGCCGAGCCGCTTCCAGCCATCGAGGTCGCCGGGATTCTGCGCGAGCTTCGCCGCCAGCCCCTCGACCATGCTGCGGATCATCGCCTGCCGCTCTTCGGGCGGCATCTCCGCTGCTTTCGCCATCTCGGCCGCGCCGGGGCCGGCCCGCGACGGGGGGAGGTCGGGCGCGGGCAAACCGGCGCTGCGTGCCGTCTCGCCGATCCGCGTCCTGAGCTCGGCGCGCATCGGCGACTCCGCTGGCTCGTCGGCGGCGAGCTTCTGCCAGGCGGCGATCGCCGCTTCGGCCTTTCCCGCCTGCGCGTCCGCGAGCGCGAGATAGTACCGCGCCACGGCGTTGCCGGGATCGCGCGCGAGCACGCCGGACAGCACCTCATGCGCCGCCGGCGTCACGATGCCATCGGATGCGGCAACCAGCACCTCGCCGTAAGCGGCGGCGATGTCCGTGTGCGTGCCGCCGGTGAGCCGCAGCACTTCCCGGTAAGCGTCCGCGCTCTTCTGCCATTGGCCTAGGGCCGCGGCGCTCCGCGCCAGCAGCAGCCAGTCATCGCTGCGCTCGGGATGAGCGCGCAGCCGCTCCTCGAGCGCGGCGATGGTCTTCTCCATGTCGCCATGGCCGCTCGCCGCGACCGAGCGCTCTTGGGCGCGCGAGGCATAGGGCTGGTCGGGTACGCCCGGCGCACCGAGGCGCACGTAGAGGAGCGCCGCCGCCGCCGGAAGGATGAGCGCCAGCAGAATGGCGAGGACCGGGCTCGCCCCGCCGGCGCGCGGCGCCGGCGCGGCGCGCGATTCGGCGGCGAGCAGGCGCCGCTCGATCTCGAGCCGGGCCGCCGCCGTGGCACTCTCGTCGATGAGGCCGCGTTCGCGGTCGCGCTCGAGCTCCTTCAGCTGATCGCGATAGACGGCGCGGTCGATGCGGGCGCGCTCCGGCTCGTCGCGACCGCCGCGCAACAGCGGCGCTACCACCGCCGCGACCACCGCGATCGTCACGAGCGCAAGCACCGCCGCGAGCAACATCAGCCGTCCTCTTTCAGAAGACGCGCGACGCGCCGGCGCTCGCTGTCATCGAGCGGCGCGGGTGCCGGCTCGCGGGCGGCGCGACGGTGGAGATAAACCACGATGCCCATCGCGCCGAGCGCCAGCACGGCGAAAGGGCCGAACCAGAGCACATAGGTGGCGGGCTCGATCGGTGGGCGCAGCAGCACGAACTGGCCGTAGCGGCGCACCAGGAAATCGCGCACCTGCTCATCGCTGTCCCCAGCGGCGAGCCGCTCGCGGAGCAAGACGCGGAGATCATGAGCGAGCGCAGCATTGCTGTCGTCGATCGATTCATTCTGGCAAACGAGGCAGCGCAGCTCCTTCGAGATAGCGCGGGCGCGCGCCTCGAGCGCGGCATCGGTCAAGCGCTCGCCCGGCTCCACAGCGAACGCCGTGCCCGCGAAGGCGGCAACGAGAGCGAGACATAGCAACAGGCGTCTCATCCGCGGGTGAGCTCGCGGATCAACGGCAGTAGGTCGTTCCTCACCTGATCGGCGGTGAGCGGTGCGCCGTAGTGGCGGCGAATGCGGCCTGCTTTGTCGATCACGAACGTCTCCGGCACGCCGGTGATGCCGAAATCGACGCCGACGCGACCCTGCTCGTCGAGGCCGATGCGGCGATAGGGGCTGCCGAGACCCGCGACGAAGCGCTCGGTGTCGGCTCTCTTGTCCTTGTAGGCAATGCCATAAATAGGCACGTGTTCCTGCTCGGCCAGGCGCATGAGGAGCGGATGCTCGGCGCGACAGGGAAGACACCAGGAGGCAAAGAAATTGACGAGCGTCACTTGACCCTTGAGCGCGTCTTGCGAGAAAGCAGCGGCGTCGAGGCCCGTAAGCTCGAAGCTTGGCGTGGGCTCGCTCACGAGCGGCGAGGGAATGGCGTGGGGATCGCGACCGGAGAAGAGCGCCACGCCGAAGTAAGCGGCGAGCACGACGAAGAGCGCGACCGGTAGCGAATAGAGAAGCCGCCGCATCGATCAGTCGCCCGCCCCGGCAACGCGCGCACCGCGCGGCACCCGGTGGGCGACGCCGATGCGCCAGCGGCGGTCGCTCAGGCTCAAGACGCCGCCCGCCGCCATGAAGACGGCGCCGATCCAGATCCACGGCACGAGTGGCTTCCAATAGGCGCGGATCGTCCAGCCGCCGGCGCCATCGCTGTCGCCGAGCGCCACATAAAGATCGGCGAGCAGGTTGGTGTGGATGGCGGTGACGCTGGTCGGCATCTGCTGTACCGGAAAGAAACGCTTTTCCGGATGCATGTCGGCGACGGCCTTGCCCTCTTTCGTGACAGTGATGCGAGCGCGGTCCGCGGTGAAGTTGGCGCCGGCCACTTGCGCGACCTCGTCGAGGTGCAGCGTGTAGCCGGCAATGGCGAGGTCTTGGCCGGGTCGCGCGATCTCGATGCGCTCCTCTTGCCAGGCCGAGGCGGCGATGCCGGCGAGCGTCAGCGCGAGGCCCAGATGTGCGAGCGTCATCCCATGGGCGGCGCGCGGCAAATGGCGCGCGCGGCGCCAGCTCTCGTCCATCGGCGCGCGGCCGAGCTTCACGCGCTCCGCCCACTCGAGGACGGCGCCCATGAAGACCCACGCGGCCAAGCCCAAGCCGAACACCGCCAGCACCGGGCCGCCGTGGGTCAGATAAAACCCGAGCAGACCGACCGCCGCCACTGCCGCGAAAGCGAGCCAGAGGCGCTGCAGCGCCCCCAGCAGGTCACCGCGCTTCCAGGCGAGGAGCGGCCCCAAGGCGACCGCCATCAGGAGCGGCACCATGAGCGGCGCGAAGGTGCGATCGAAGAAGGGGAAGCCCACCGAGAGCTTGGGCCCGCCGAGCTCTTCGGAGAAGAGCGGATAGAGCGTGCCGAGAAACACCGTCGCCGCGGCGGTGGTGAGCAGAAGATTGTTGAGCACCAGCGCGCCTTCGCGCGAGATCGGCGCGAAGAGTCCGCCGCCCTTGAGCCTCGGCGCGCGCACGGCATAGAGCGCCAGCGAGCCGCCGATGGCGATGAAGAGCAGCAAGAGGATGAAAGTGCCGCGCGCGGGATCGACGGCGAAGGCATGGACGGAGGTGAGCACGCCCGAGCGCACCAGGAAGGTGCCGATGAGCGACAGCGAGAAGGTCACGATGGCGAGCAGAATGGTCCAGGTCTTGAGCGCTTCGCGCTTCTCGACGACGATCGCGGAATGCAAGAGCGCGGTGCCGACGAGCCAGGGCATCAGCGAGGCGTTCTCGACGGGATCCCAGAACCACCAGCCGCCCCAGCCCAAGGTGTAGTAGGCCCACCAGCTGCCCATGGCGATGCCGATGGTGAGCGCGCACCAAGCGGCGAGCGTCCACGGCCGGACCCAGCGCGCCCACGCCGCGTCGACGCGGCCTTCGATGAGCGCCGCCACCGCGAACGAGAACGCCACGGAAAAACCGACATAGCCCAGGTAGAGAAACGGCGGATGGAAAGCGAGGCCTGGGTCCTGCAGCACCGGATTGAGGCCACGGCCGTCGGGAGGCGCCGGCATGAGGCGCTGGAAGGGATCGGAGGTGAGCAGAATGAAGAGCAGGAAGCCGCTGCCGATCATGCCTTGCACGGCGAGCACGCGCGCGCGCAGTTCCGCGGGAAGATTGCCGCCGAAGCCAGCTACGGCCGCCCCGCAGAGTGACAGGATGAAGACCCAGAGCACCATCGAGCCTTCGTGATTGCCCCAGACGCCCGTCACCTTGTAGAGGAGCGGCTTCGCCGAGTGGCTGTTCTCATAGACATTCGCCACCGAGAAGTCCGAGATGACGTAGGCGTGGATGAGCGCCATGAAGGCGACGCTCACCAGCACGAACTGGCCGAGCGCGGTGCGGCGCGGCAGCGCCATCCAGCCGAGATCCCGCCGCGCCGCGCCCAAGAGCGGCACCGTCGCCTGCAGCAGCGCCAGGAGGAGTGCCAAGATGAGGGCGAAATGGCCAAGCTCGGCGATCATTTGGCCGCCGCACCTTCCTGCCAGCGCCCGCTCTTCTTGAGCGCGTCCACCACTTCCCTCGGCATGTAGCGCTCATCGTGCTTGGCGAGCACGCTCGCCGCGCGCACTTCACCCGCGCCGTCAAGCCGGCCTTCGACGACGACGCCCTGGCCTTCGCGAAAGAGATCGGGAAGCACCCCGGCATAGGTCACGGGCACGGCGGCGCTGCCGTCGGTGATGCGGAAGGTGACGGTCTTGCCGTCGCCCGCGCGCTTCACGCTTGCTTCTTCGACCAATCCGCCGATGCGCAGCATGCGTCCTTGCGGCACCGCCTTCGTCTTGAGGTCGCTCGGGCTGTAGAAGAAGACGAGGTTGTCGCTGAATGCGTTCAGCACGAGCGCGGCGGCGATGCCGAGCATGCCCATGCCGGCCAGCACGGCAAACAAACGGCGGCGCTTCCGGGTCATCGCCGCCGCTCGCCCTTGCGCTGCAACGCCTCGAGCTCGCGCTGGCGCTTCCGATAACCTCCGAGCGTCCAGGCGAGAAGGACGATCAGCACCATCAGGGCGGCGCCATAGGCGGGCCAGACGAAGGGGGCGTAGCCGCCCATGGCGAGAAACGCGCCGAGGCCGCTCATTGCATCGCCGGGCGCGGCGCCGCAATGACCGCGCTCTCGTCCTCGAGCGAGGAAAGCCGGAGCGCGCGAATCTTGGCGGCGATGAGGAGCGTGCGCATGCGAATGAGAAGAAGCGTTGCGAAGAAGAGCGTGAAGCCCAGCGCCATCACCAGCAGCGGCCACAGCATCGAGGCGTCGATCGTGGGCCCGCCCAAGCGGAAGACGCTCGCGGGCTGATGGAGCGTGTTCCACCAATCGACGGAGAATTTGATGATCGGCAGGTTGACGATGCCGACGAGCGCCAGGATGGCGCCGGCGCGCGCGCCGCGGCCGGGCTCGTCGAAGGCATGAGCAAGGGCGATGTAGCCGAGATAAAGAAAGAACAGCACGAGCACCGAAGTGAGCCGCGCGTCCCACACCCACCAGGTGCCCCACATCGGCTCGCCCCACAGCGATCCCGTGACGAGGCAAAGGAGCGTGAAGGCGGCGCCGAGGGGTGCGGCGCTCTGGGCGGCGATGTCGGCGAGCGGGTGGCGCCAGATGAGCGCCACGGCACTGGCGAGTGCCATCAGCGCATAGACGGCGCTCGCCATCCAGGCCGATGGCACATGCACATACATGATGCGGACCGCCTCGCCCTGCTGGTAATCGGCGGGCGCCACGATTAGCGCGAGATAAAGGCCGAGCGCCAGCAGCACCGCCGCTGCGGCCGCGAGCCACGGCAAGAGCGTCGCGGAAAGCCGCATGAAGCGGGCCGGATTGGCGAAACGGTGCATCGGGCGTCTTCTAGCGCAAAATCGCCGTCAATGGCATGACATCGCTGTAAAGGACGCTCACTCCAGCGCCTGACGCAGCGCGGCGGCGGCGGCGAGCGGCGCCAGCGGCAAGGCGGCGGCGAGAAGTGCGCCCATCAGCAGAAGATGCGGCCGCGCACTGAGATCGGCAACCGCCGCCTCGATCGCGGCTACACCGAAGATCAGCACGGGGATGTAGAGCGGCAGCACCAGGAGCGACAAAAGCACCCCGCCGCGGCGCGCGCCCAAGGCGAGCGCAGCCCCCACGGCACCGATGAGGCTGAGGCTCGGCGTGCCCAGCAGCAGGCCCGCCACCAGCATGGGATATCCGGCAGCATCGAGATGGAGCAGCAGCGCCAGTACCGGCGAGATGGCCGTCAGGGGCAAGCCCGTCACCAGCCAGTGGGCGAGGCACTTCGCCAGCACCTGCCCCTCGAGCGGCAGCGGCATCAGCGCCAGCGCCTCGAGGCTCCCATCCTCGTAATCCGCCTGGAAGAGCCGCTCGAGCGAGAGCAGCGCCGCCAGCAGCGCCGTCACCCACAAGATGCCGGCCGCGGTCCGCGCCAAAACCTGTGGTTCCGGGCCTAGGCCAAACGGGAAGAGGATCACCGCCAGCACGAAGAACGCCACCACCATGGCGCTGTCGCCGCCCTGCCGAAGCGCCAGGCGCAGCTCGCGGGTGATGAGCAGATGGAACGGCTGCATTTCTGCCGCGCCTACTCGTACCTCGGGGCGGCGGCGTCCTGCTCCACCTCAGGACGCGCTCTTCTTGGCACAAAATCCGCCAACGATAGGACCGCCGCATCCGCGATCGCCAGCTCCGCATGGGTCGAGAGCACGACCCTACCGCCGCTGCGGCGGTGGGCGGTGATGGCGGCGAGCAGGTCCGCTTGCGCCTCGGCATCGAGGCCGGTGGTGGGCTCGTCCAAAAGCCAGAGCGGGGCCGGGCTCGCCAAGAGGCGGGCCAAGGCAAGCCGCCGTCGCTGGCCCGCGGAGAGATGCCGGCACGGCCAGTCTGCCACCACCTCCAGCCGAAAATGGGCGAGAGCCGCTGCAACCGCCGCGCCCCCATGCATCCCCGCCCAGAAGCGCAGGGTTTCGCCGACCGCCAGCGCCGGCTTCACCGCATCCTGATGGCCGATGAAGTGAAGGCGGGCGCGGTGCGCGGCGGGATCGTCGTTGACCGGCACCCCGTCCCAGGAGAGCGAGCCCGCGTCCGGGTGACTCAACCCTGCCAGAAGGCGCAGCAAGCTCGACTTGCCGCTGCCGTTGGGACCGGTGAGGAGCAAGGTGCCGCCCCCCGGCAACGCGAAGGAAAGGCCGGAGAAGACGAGCCGTTCGCCCCGGCGGCAGGCAAGCCCCCGGCCAGCGAAAGCGCGGAGGGTTAGATCGGCGGGAGCGGTCTCTGGCATCGATGCCGAAGAGGTGGCGAAAGAGCGGGCGGATCATGCCATGACTGCCCCGGCACCGCACCCGGGAAAGGCGACGGCCCCGGTGGGGGAGGAACCGGGGCCGTGCTTCTCGATAAGCGGTCGGGGGAGGACCGCTGCGAAGAGCGGAGACGAGCCGATTGATCGTCTCGCGCTCCTATAAAAGACGCTGGGAATGCGACATCGGTTCGCTTGAAACGTGGCAAAAGGATGATTTCTGGCAACGATCCACAGCGGAGGCCTGGTCTCAATCGTAACGACGTATGTCCTCGATGACTTTGCCGTCATTGGGGAGCGAACCGGCGGCCACCAGCTCCACCCGCCCTTTGAGCTTGGTGGCGGCGGTCAAGCTTTCTGCCACTGCAGCGGCCAAGGCGGCGTCGCCGGACGACACTTCCGCCTTGAGCGTCATGGCGTCGCCTCCGCTCTCCTGGCTGACGACAAGCCGGGCGCGCCTTATTTGCGGGTGGCGCTTCACCACCTCGGCAATCTGCTCGGGATGGACGAACATGCCCTTGACCTTGGTGGTCTGATCCGCCCGGCCCATCCAACCTTTGATCCGCCGGTTGGTGCGGCCACAGGGGCTCACGCCTGGCAGGATGGCCGAAAGATCGCCGGTGGCGAAGCGGATGAGCGGGTAGTCGGGCGTGAAGGTCGTCACCACCACCTCGCCCACCTCGCCCTCCGGCACGGGATCGCCGGTGCCGGGTCGCACCAGCTCGACGATCACGCCCTCGTCGATCACCAATCCTTGGCGGGCTTCGGACTCATAGGCAATCGTCCCGAGATCGGCCGTTCCGTAGGTTTGGAACGCGGCAACGCCATGGCTCGCCACTTCTTTCTGCAGTGCCGGCGGAAACGCCTCGCCACCCACGACCGCGCGCTTCAGCGAAGAAAGGTCGGCGTGGAGCTCGCGACCTTTCTCAAGAATGATGCGGAGGAAGGAGGGTGTGCCGGCATAGCCCACGGGTCTCAGATCGGAAATGACGCGCACCTGAAGCTCGGTTTGGCCGGTGCCGCCGGGAATGACGGCACAGCCCAAGGCCGCCGCTCCGCCTTCGAACATCGAGCCTGCCGGCGTCAGGTGATAAGAGAAACAATTGTGGATGAGATCGCCGGCACGGAATCCCGCCGCGAAGAGCGCGCGCGCAATGCGCCAATAATCCGTCCGCTTTCCCTCGGGCTCGTAGATCGGACCCGGCGACATGAAGATGCGCGCGAGTTGGCTGGGCGGCGTGGCGGCGAGGCCGCCGAAAGGCGGCCGCTCCTTCTGCAGCGCGAGAAGCGCGCTCTTGCGTGTCACCGGCAGCTCGGCGAGCGCCGCGCGGCTCGTCACGTCGCGCGGATCGATATCCCTTAACAGCGCCGCAAAATGAGGCGCGTTCGCCTTGGCATGCGCGATCTGCTGCGGCAACGCCGCCATGAGCGCGCGCTCGCGCTCTTGCGGATCGCGGGTCTCGAGCGTGTCGTAGTGGCGCGCGGTGGTCATCATGCGAGCCAGCGCTTGCGCCGGCGGTAGTGCTTGACCTCGCGATAGCTCTTACGGCCGGTGGCGGAGAGGCCGAGATAGAATTCCTTCACATCCTCGTTGGCGCGGAGCGACGCCGCGTCGCCATCCATCACCACGCGGCCGTTCTCGAGGATGTAGCCGTAATCGGCGTAGCGGAGCGCGATGTTGGTGTTCTGCTCCGCCAGCAAGAAACTTACGCCCGCGTCGCGGTTCAAGCGGCGCACGATCTCGAAAATCTCCTCGACGATCTGCGGCGCCAAGCCCATCGAGGGCTCGTCGAGAAGGATGAGTCTGGGATTGGCCATGAGTGCGCGGCCGATCGCCGTCATCTGCTGCTCGCCGCCCGAAATGTAGCCGGCGAGCCCGTCCTTGCGCTCTTTCAAGCGCGGGAAGAAACCATAGACGCGGTCGAGGTCGCGCCGCACCGCGCCGCGGCCCTCGCGCCGCGTGAAGGCACCGGTGAGCAGGTTCTCCTCGACCGTAAGATGGCCGAAGCAGTGGCGGCCTTCCATCACCTGCACCACCCCGCGCCGAACGAGATCGTTGGGCGTCAAGCGATCGACGCGCCTGCCGTCATAGGTGATAGTGCCCTTGGTGACCTCGCCGCGCTCGGCGCGGAGCAGATTGGAGATCGCCTTCAAGGTCGTCGTCTTGCCGGCGCCGTTCGCGCCCAAGAGCGCGACGATGCCGCCCTTGGGCACATCGAGCGACACACCCTTCAACACGAGAATGACGCGGTTATAGATGACTTCGATGTTGTTGACGCCGAGCAGCGCGCCGTTGGAGGACATGCAAACGCCCCCTCACCCCAACCCTCTCCCCGGCGGGGAGAGGGAGGGGCGCGCATTGCGGGAGCGCGAGGGGACCAACCGATGCATGAAGCGCGTTATTTCACGGACGCCGATTGCGCAGGGCAACTACGCGGCGTGATGCCCTTCTCCTTGGCGTAAGCGAGCGCCGACTCCTTGTACATCTCCTCGATCATGTCGCGGTCGGGCTGGATCCAGTCGGAGACGAACTTCCAGTGATGGCCGTCCCATTGCTGGATGCGGACATTGCCCTGACCTTCGTGATTGGCGCAGGAGAGTTGGATCGGCACGATCAACCCTTCGACGCCGAGTGCGGCGATGCGGCCCGCGGTGATGTTGAGGTGCTCATAGCCCCACTGCACCTCTTCGCCCTTGAGCGACTTCTTGCCGAAATGCTCCTGCGCCGTGCGGATCGCTTCGGTATCATAGATCGCGTTGATGACGCCGCGGTTGTACAGCACTTCGCCGACCTTGTCCTTGGTCGTGTGTCCGCCGCTCTTGTCATAGACATACTTCAGGATGTCGCGGATCACTGGATAGTCGATGCCGGCGCCGTGGAACGCCGCCGATTTGTAGCCGATCGCCGCGGCGCCCGCGGGGACGACATCCGGCTCCGAGCCCGACCACCAATTGCCGATGAAATGATCCATCGGGAATCCCACAGCCGCCGCTTCCTTAATCGCCGTCGAGTTCATCACGCCCCAACCCGACATGAAGGTCCAATTCGGCCGCTGCTGCCGGATTTGCAGCCACACCGCCTTTTGATCGATGCCCGGCGGCGACACGGCATATTTGAGAAGCGTATAGTTGTACTTGGCAGCGAGCTTCTCGAGGGTCGCGATCGGCTCTTTGCCATAGGCGCTGTCGTGATAGACGTAGGCGATCTTCTTGCCCTTGAGCTTGTCGATGCCGCCTTCCTGCTGCGCGACGTACTTCACCCAGCCATCGGCCTGCGCCCAATATGTTGCCGGAAGCGTGAAGGTGTATGGGAATACCGCGCCGTAGCTTGCGTCCGCTCGGCCGTAGCCCATCGAGACCAGCGGAATCTTATCGGCGGTCGTGCGCTCGATGAGCGCATAGGTGATGCCGGTGGAGAGCGGGTCCACCAAGGAGGCGCCGGTTGGCGCATGGTTTTTGAGCCGCTCGTAACACTCGACGCCCTTGTCGTTGTTGTAGTTGGTCTCGCATTCCTCGTAGGTGATCTTGATCCCGTTCACGCCGCC
This sequence comes from Allostellaceae bacterium, assembly GCA_035945115.1. GTDB lineage: Bacteria > Pseudomonadota > Alphaproteobacteria > ATCC43930 > CGMCC-115725 > DAHUYF01. Next base: position 26,814 of record DASZAN010000027.1, on the reverse strand, counting down.
ATCGCGCGCGTCGATCATGTCGATGTAGTCGGCATAACCGTCGGCAAAGGGAATGCCGTTCGGCGCATAGGGACCGGTGCGATAGACGAGGCGCGGAATGAATTGCTCGCTCTGTGCTAGCGCTTCGCTGGCTGCGAAGCTCCATCCCGCCGCAGCGGCAGCCGCGATCAAGGCTAGGCTTTTGAGACGCATGAGACCTCCCTCCCGGAGTTGGCTTGGTATTCGTTGCTCTTGTCTACCCAATGCCACACTACCGCTGGGCCGGTGGCGGCGCAAACGTCGCGAGCGCCGCCTCGCGGGCTCGTGAAACGGCAGCGTTGACAGGGAGAACACATTTCCATATATTTGGAAATATGGAACCAAATACCACCATTGCCGCCTTGGCGGCGTTGGCCCAGGAAACCCGGCTTGAGGTTTATCGCTTGCTGGTGCAGGCCGGGCCCGACGGCCTTCCCGCCGGCTCAATCGGCGCCAAGCTGTCGCTTCCGCTGCCGACGCTCTCCTTCCACCTGGCGCAGCTCAAACATGCCGGGCTTGTGGCGGCGCGGCGCCAGGGCCGCTCGATCATCTATGCCGCCAACTATGGCGCGATGAACGGGCTCATCGCCTACCTCACCGAAAATTGCTGCGGCGGCGCGAGCTGCCTGCCGGCACCCGCAAAATCATCCGAAGGAGTACCACGCCATGAAGCGCTTCCACGTGCACGTCGCCGTTGACGATCTCGCGCAGTCCGTCCGGTTCTACTCGGCGCTCTTCGCCGCCGAGCCCACCGTGATCGAGAGCGACTACGCCAAATGGATGCTTGAAGATCCCCGCGTCAACTTCGCCATCTCCAGGCGCGGCGGAACGGTGGGCGTGCAGCATCTCGGCATCCAAGTGGAGGACTCAGCCGAGCTGGCCGAGGTCTATGACCGTCTTAAGCGCGCCGAACGCCCGGTGCTCGACGAAGGCTCGACCACTTGCTGCTACGCGCACTCCGAAAAGCAATGGGTCGCCGATCCGCAAGGCGTGGCTTGGGAGAGCTTCCTCACACATGGCCGGAGCACGGTCTATGGCACCGAGGGCGCCGTCAGGAAGCTCGCCGCGAGCGCCAAGGCACCCTCGTGCTGCGGTGAGCCGGTCCAGCCGTGAGCCGCGTCTTGAACGTCCTTTTCCTCTGCACCGGCAATTCCGCGCGCAGCATTCTCGCCGAAGCGTTGATCAATCATTGGGGCCAGGGCCGCTTCCGCGGCTTCAGCGCCGGCAGCTTTCCCAAAGGCGCCGTTCATCCGCTGGCGCTCGATCTCCTGCGCCGGCTCGGAATGCCGAGCGACGGTTTTCGTAGCAAGAGCTGGGACGAGTTCGCAGAGCCGCATGCGCCGCAGATGGATTTCGTCATTACCGTCTGCGATCAGGCGGCGGACGAGATCTGCCCGGTCTGGCCGGGCCATCCCGTGGCGGCACACTGGGGCGTTCCCGATCCGGCCGCCGCCACCGGCAACGAGAAGGAGCAGCGACAAGCGTTCCAGGATGCGTTCACCGCGCTCGAACGGCGCGTGAAGCGTTTTGTCGAATTGCCGCTCGAAGAACTCGACCGCGCGGCGGCGCAGCGTGAGGCGAGAACCATCGGTACGCTCTCTCCAACAGGCGGAGCATTGACATGACCGCTCACGCCTTTGCCGCCGACGAGCTCCCGGTGGGAAAGCGGGCGTCGCTCGCAGCGCTCCTCGCGTCAACGGCTTTGCCGACCGACGATATCGACGTGACATCGGGGCGCTTCTGGCGCTTTCGCGACGCGCATGGCGATGTCGGCTTCGCCGGGTTGGAGGTATGCGGCGCCGACGCGTTGTTGCGGTCGGTTGTCGTTCCGGCGGAGCGCCGTGGCCAAGGCCACGGCCGCGCCATTCTCGCCTGGATGCTCGATCAGGCCAGAAGGCTCGGGGTGCGGCGTGTTTTCCTCCTCACCACGACCGCGGTGGATTTTTTCGCAGCGGCCGATTTCACGCGCATCGCCCGCGACGCGGCGCCGGCGAGCATCCGCGCGACGAGCGAGTTTGCGAGTCTCTGTCCGGCGACGGCCGCGTGCATGATGAAGCCGCTGACCCTGCACCGATGAGCGCCACTCTCCCCCGCCGCATCGTTGCGGAAGCGATCGGCACGGCATTCCTCCTCGCTGCCGTCGTCGGCTCCGGCATCATGGCCGAGCGGTTGGCGCAGGGAAATCTTGCGCTGGCGCTGCTCGCTAATGCGATCGCCACCGGCGGCGCGCTTTATGCGCTCATCTTTACCTTCGCTCCGTTCTCCGGCGCGCAGTTCAATCCGCTGGTGACACTCGCCGCGGCCCACAGCGGCGAGATGCGCGGACGCGCCGTGGGACCGATGATCGCCGCGCAAGTAATCGGCGCCGTCGCCGGCGTCTGGCTCGCGCATCTCATGTTCGATCTGCCGGTTCTCGAACTTTCGGCTCATCGCCGCGCCGGCATCGGGCAATGGTCGGGCGAGTTCGTCGCAACCTTCGGCCTCATCGCGGCGATCGAAAGCGGGAAGCGTCATTTCCCCGCTTCGCTCCCGGGCGTCATCGCCGGCTACATCACCGCCGCCTATTGGTTCACCTCGTCAACGTCCTTCGCGAACCCCGCCGTCACCTTGGCGCGGGCTCTCAGCGACACCTTCGCCGGGATCGCGCCCATCGATGCGCCAGCCTTCATCCTCGCGCAAGTCGCGGGCGCGGCGGCGGCGCTCGCCGTCACCCGCTGGCTCGCCGGCGAACGCACCGCGGCCTGACGACCGCGCTACGCTATGGTGGCCGCGGAGGTGAGCGATGCGCTACGAGCTCTATTACTGGCCAGGCATTCAGGGACGCGGTGAATTCGTGCGGCTCGCGCTCGAAGAGGCGAGCGCCGACTATGTCGATGTCGCGCGCGAGAAGGGCGGCATGGAAGCGATGATGCGGCTCCTCGACAGCGACAAAGTGGCGCTGCCTTCTTTCGCGCCGCCGTTCCTCAAGGCGGGTCGCTTGCTCATCGGCCAGACCGCGAACATCCTGCTCTTTCTGGGTGAGCGCCACGGTTTGGCGCCCAAGGACGAAGCAGGGCGGCTTTGGACCCATCAATTGCAGCTCACCATCGCCGATCTCGTCGTCGAGGCGCATGACACGCATCATCCGATCGCCTCCGGCCTCTATTACGAGGATCAGAAGCGCGAAGCGAAACGGCGCGCCGAAGACTTTCGTGAGAACCGGCTGCCGAAGTTCCTGGGATATTTCGAGGACGTACTCGCATGCAATCCACGCGGACCGAAGCATCTCGTCGGTGCGCGGCTCACCTGCGCCGATCTCTCGCTCTTCCAAATCGTCGAGGGTCTCGGCTACGCCTTTCCCCGCGCTATGAAGCGCGCGAGCCGGCGCGCGCCCAAGACGATAGCGCTCCGCGATCGCGTCGCCGAGCGGCCGCGCATCGCCGCGTACCTCGCCTCACCACGGCGGATTCCGTTCAACGAACAGGGCATCTTCCGCCACTATCCCGAGCTCGACGCCTGATCGCCGAGATCAAACCAGCGGCCGCTGGAAGTGACGGGATTTCTCGGTGAAGCCGAGCGCGCGATAAAAGGCGTGCGCGCCGTCGCGATGAAGCGCCGTCGTCAATTCGAGACTGCCGCAACCCGCACGTCGCGCCGCTTCCGCCGCATGCGCGATGAGGCGCTCGCCGACACGTTGGCGCCGCGCTTTCTCGCTCACCACCAGCGCGGCGATGCGCGCCGAGGGCGCGGCTAGATGCAGCATCTGCGCCCAATGCACGGCGATGAGGCCGAGGGGCACCGTGTTTCCAGTCGGCAGACAGAGATAGACCGCGTCGTTGCCGCTCTCAGCAAGCGCTTTCAGTCGCACGGCCGCCGCCTCGGCCGGCACGTCGTAGCCGAGCTCGCGAAGAAGCATGCTCACCGCCGGCGCGTCCGCCGGCGTTGCCGCGCGGATGGCGAAGCGCGCGCTCAGCCGCCGAGCCCCGCGGCGATCTTTTCGATGCCGGCTTTGGCGCAGACTTCGTCCTTGTCGCCGCCGGGCGAGCCTGAGACGCCGATCGCGCCCACCACGTCGTTCCCGGCGCGGATCGGCAAGCCGCCGGCGGCCGTGGTGATCTTCTCGAGATGGAGCGTGCCGGCGGCGGTCGGCGTCGCAGCGGCGCGCTGGCCGTATTCGGCGGTCGAGGTGCGATAGGTGAGCGCGGTGTACGCCTTGCGCAGGCTGTGCTCCACGGTGTGAAGCCGGCCGCGATCATCGCTCACCACCGCTTTGGTGCGGCCGGCTTGGTCGAGCACGGTCACCGCCACTTGGTACCCGTTTTGCCGGCACTGCTTCAGTGCCGCTGTGGCGGCCTCGATCGCCGCGTCGGTCGAGAGGCTGCGCTCGCTGATCACCGCCTGCGCGTTCGCTGCAGTCGCCGCAAGCGCAAGCGCGATCGCGGCGACGGATACCGTCCATACCATGCTGCGTCTCCTCCGGTCTTATACGTCGGGCTTGGTGGCACGCGCGCTCGGACGCGCAAGAAGCCGCTCGCGCCAGGCCGCGACGGCGGGCGGCGGGGCAATCTCCATGAGCGGCAGGAACTCGAGAAACGGCAGATAGCAGATGTCGGCGAGCGTGAATTGCTCGGCGACCAAATACTGCTTGCCCGTGAGCTGGCGCTCGAGAATGGCGAGATGCGACTCGATCTCTTTCTTGGCCGTCGTCATCGCCGCCTCGTTCCACTTCTCCCTGGGAAGGAAGCGCTTCGGAAAAATGATGGTGCCGGTGTGCCGCGTCATCTGGATGTCGCAGAGCTTCATGTGCATGTCGACGAGGGCACGCTGGCGGAGATCGGTTGGGATCAGCGGCGGCTCCGGGCGGGTGGCTTCGAGATAACTGAGGATCGCCGTCGATTCATAGAGGACGAAACCGTCCTCCTCGATCGTCGGCACGCGGCCATAGGGATTGAGCGCGAGATAAGCCACCTCCTTGTGCTTCCTCTGCGCCATGTCAACGACGATCGTCTCATATGCGATCTGCTTCTCTGCAAGCGCGATCCGCACGCGTCGGGAATATGTCGAGAGCGGATGGTGGTAGAGCTTGATCATTGTCCCTCTCTTGGCGGCGCTGAGATTAGGCGGTTGGTCGCGCGCGGTCGAGAGAGGTCGCTGCAAATCCCCCCTGCGTCGCGAGCAGCACATTTCGGTCCTCTCCGAAACATCAGCCACGTCTTCGGTTGTTTAAATGGGTGATGCGATGAATGGAGGAGACGCATGATCACCCTCTTGATCCGTTACACGCTCGATCCCACCAAACTCTCCCAATTCGAGAGCTACGCCCGCAGCGTGCCGGGACATGCCAGGCGCTGTGGCGCGGACTCCGCAGCCTATTACCTGCCGACGAAGTACGCGGGACCGACCAATGCCGCGTTCGCTCTCATCGATTTCCCGAGCCTTGCCGCTTATGAACAGTATCGCGAGCGGCTGGCGAATGATCCGGAAGCGGCCGACGTCTTGCGCCGCGCCGAGGCGTCGGGCTGCATCCTTGTCGAGGATCGCTCGATCGTTCGCCGGGCGGGCTGAGGGTCGGAGTCCGAAAACGGCGAGATCGGCCGGCGATCCGTGGCATGATGGAGAACATGGACCTCGACCCGCACGCCTGCTACCGCGCCATCGCCACCCGCGATCCCCGCTTCGACGGCCGCCTTTTCATCGGCGTCACCAGCACCGGCATCTATTGCCGACCGATCTGTCCGGCGCGGACGCCCAAGCCCGAGAACTGCCGCTTCTTCGCCACGGCCGCCTCGGCGCAGGAGGCGGGGTTCCGGCCGTGCCTGCGCTGTCGGCCGGAGATCTCGCCGGAACTGGCTGCGTGGCACGGCAGCTCCAACACCGTGCGGCGCGCACTGGCGCTCATCGCCGAGGGCGCGCTCGACGGCGAGGACGACGCGGTCCCGGTGCTGGCCGAGCGGTTGGGCGTCGGCGAGCGGCAACTGCGGCGCCTTTTCCAGCGTCATCTCGGCGCCTCGCCCATCGCCGTCGCGCAGACGCGCCGCGTGCTCTTTGCCAAACAACTCATCCACGAGACGCGATTGCCGATGACCGAAGTGGCGCTCGCCTCCGGCTTCGGGAGCGTGCGGCGCTTCAACCACATCTTCCACGCGCTCTTCGGCCGTCCGCCGCGCGAGCTGCGCCGCAGCGCGCAGCGTGCCGGGCGCGACCACGGCATCACCTTGGCGCTGCCCTATGCGCCGCCTTACGACTGGGGGGCGATGCTGGCATTTCTCGGCGCGCGGGCTATTCCGGGCGTCGAGCATGTCGCGCAACGGCGCTATTGCCGCACGATCGCGCTCGATGGCGCCCACGGCTGGGTGGAGGTCGCCCACGAAGGCGCCCGCCCGGCGCTTCGCGCCACCATTCGCTTTCCGTTGCTGAGGGCGTTGCCGTCGATCGTGGCGCGGCTCCGTCGCGTGCTCGACCTCAACGCCGACATCCGCGCGATCGCCGCGCATCTGGCAGGCGATCCGCACCTGGCGCCGCTCGTCGCGGCGCGGCCGGGCCTGCGCGTTCCCGGCGCCTGGGACGGGTTCGAGCTCGCCGTGCGCGCGGTCTTGGGCCAACAGATTACCGTGAGCGCGGCCACCGGCCTTGCCGGCAAGCTGGTGCGCGCGCACGGCACGCCGCTTGCGCTCGCGGATGCGCCGGCCGGCCTCACGCACGCCTTTCCCCGGCCCGAAACGGTCGCCAAAGCCGATCTCGCGGCGCTCGGCATGCCCGGCGCGCGCGCCAAGGCGCTCTCCGGTCTTGCCGCCGTGACCGCCGCCGATCCGCAACTCTTTGCACCGGGACGCGAGCTCGAAGAGACGATCGTGCGGCTCCGCGCGCTTCCCGGCATCGGCGAATGGACGGCGCAGTACATCGCCATGCGCGGCTTGCGCGAGCCCGATGCGTTTCCCGCCGCCGATATCGGCTTGTTGCGCGCCATGGAAGACGGAGCCGGCCGCCGTCCCAAGCCGGTCGAGCTCCTGGCGCGCGCGGAGGCTTGGCGGCCCTGGCGCGCTTATGCGGCGCTTCATCTCTGGGCCGCCGACACTCATCGCATCAACACGAAGAAGCCGGCGCGCGCGAGCGCCGCCGGTGTAAAGGAGGAAGAAAATGCCCGCGCGCTTGCCTGAGTCACTCCGCCTCGACGAGCTCAAGACGCCCATCGGCACCGCCTTGCTGCTGACCGATGGCGAGGGCGTGCTGCGCGCGCTCGACTGGCAGGAATTCGCCGATCGCGTGCGCCGCGAGGTGCCTCTCCACTATCGCGGCGCGGAGATGCGGCCCGGCCGTGCGCCTGATCGCATACGCAAAGCGCTCTCCGCTTATTTCGCCGGCGACCTCGCCGCGGTCGATGCCATTCCCGTCGCCGCCGAAGGGACTCCCTTTCAGCAGAAGGTCTGGGCGGCGCTGCGGCGCATTCCCGTGGGCGAAACCTTGAGCTACAGCGCGCTCGCGAAGAAGATCGGCCATCCCGCCGCGATCCGTGCCGTTGGTTTGGCGAACGGTGCCAATCCCATCAGCGTCGTCGTCCCCTGCCACCGCGTCATCGGCGCCGACGGCACGCTCACCGGCTATGGCGGCGGCCTCCCGCGCAAGCGCTGGCTCCTCGCGCATGAGGGGGCGGCTTTCGTGGACGAGCCCATGCGGCGGCGCGCATAGGTAATCGTCCGCCTTTACCCCAACGCGCATGGTCCGTGCGCCGCCGGTTTGACGTAAACTGGCGGCAACAACGGGAGGGGCTGATCCATGCGCATCGCTCGCATCGACGATCTTCATTGTGACGCCGGCTGGCGTGTCTTCTCGTTCTTGAAGATCACCACCGACGACGGCATCGTCGGTTGGTCCGAGTACAACGAAAGCTACGGCAGCAAGGGTCTCACGGCGATCATTCGCGCGCTCGGCGAGCGTTTGATCGCGCAAGACCCGCTTCCCTTCGAGCGCATCACCGCGACGCTTTATGCCATCACCCGGCAAGCGCCAGGTGGCATGAATCAGCAGGCGATCGCGGCCATCGAGAATGCGCTCATCGACATCAAGGCGAAGGCGCTGGGTGTCCCCGTCTACGCGCTCTTTGGCGGGCCGGTGCGCGAAAAGTTGCCGCTCTACTGGTCCCATTGCGGCAGTTATCGGCTCAACCATGCAGCGGCGATGGGGGTTCCGCCGGTGCGGTCGTTGGATGATCTCGCCCGACTCGGCGGCGAGGTAGCGCGGCGCGGCTTTCGCGCGCTCAAGACCAACATCTTCCTCTTCGATGAGGGCAAGCCGCGGCTCTACATGCCGGGCTTTGGCCGCGCGTCCTCGGGTCATCCCGAGCTCAATGCCGACCGGCGCATCCTTGCCGCCATCGCGGACTCGCTGCGTGCACTACGCGAAGGTGCCGGGCCCGAGATGGGGCTTCACCTCGACCTCAATTTCAACTTCAAGACCGAGGGTTATTTGAACGTGACGCGAATCGCCGAACCATTCGCGCTCGCCTGGCTCGAGATCGACAGCTACGATCCTCGCGCGCTCGCCTTCATCCGCGCCAAAGCCTCAATGCCGATCGCGTCGTGCGAGTCGCTCTTCGGCCGGCGCGCCTATCGCCCGTTCTTCGAGGCGGGCGCCGTCGACGTCGCTATCGTCGACGTGCCGTGGAACGGCTTCGGCGAAGCGCTCAAGATCGCCGCCATGGCGGAGGCCTATGAAATCAACGTCGCGCCTCATAATTTTTACGGCCATCTCTCGACGCTGATGAGCGCGCATTTCTGCGCGGCGATTCCCAATTTCCGCATCATGGAAATCGACATCGACGACGTGCCCTGGAAGGACGAGATCGTGACCAAGCCGCCGGCAATCGAAAACGGTGAGCTCGTGATCCCGACCGGCCCAGGCTGGGGCGCGGATATCGACGAGCGCGTGGTGCGCGCGCATCCGCCGAAGGGGTAGTCGCCTTAGCGAGGTTCCGGCTCGTCCAAGAGCCACGGCACGGCGTCGCTGTGAAATTCGAGCTGGACGGTCTTTGCGCCTTTGAGGCTCGCGAGCTTCGGCCCTCCCGCCCGTGACATCCAGACAGTGAAGCCGTCGCCGAAATCGACCGGCGGAAAGTCGCCGGTCTCATCAAGCGTGCCGACGAAATGGTACCAGCCGCCGTAATCATGGCGCCCTGGCGCGAGCTGCGCGTTGTGATAGGCCTCCGCCTCTTTCTCCGGATCGATCCCCAGCCGATCGAGCAAGGAAAAGAAAGCGGGCGGAAAGATGCGCCCGCGAGCGAGATCGAAATTGCGGCACGTGGCACAGCCGCATTTCTTCGTGAACCCGTGCGGCTCTTGCGCATAGGCAGCGATCGTCGCGTCTCGGTCTGCCGTGTATTTCCATCGGCCGAAATCAGCCATCCGCCCGCCTCAATACGGAAACGGCCACATGCGGAGTTTCTCCTTGCCGATCTGCCAGAGGCGCGCAAGCCCGCGCGGCTCGACCACGAGGAAGATGATGATGAGCGCGCCGAAGGTCATCGATTGGAGATTGGTGACGGTGTTGACGTGAATATCGAGACCGATCGTGCGCGGCGCGTTGTCGAGGAAGATCGGCAAGAGCACGATGAAGGCGGCGCCGAGGAACGAGCCCAAGATGCTCCCGAGGCCGCCGATGATGATCATGAAGAGAATCTGGAAAGAGCGGTCGATGTCGAAGGCGAGCGCTTCGACGCCGCCCGTATAGATGAAGGCCCAGAAGGCGCCGGCGATGCCGCAATAGAACGAGCTTACGGCGAACGCCAAGAGCTTGGTGCGAAGCGGGCGGATGCCGATGATCTCTGCGGCAATGTCCATATCGCGGATCGCCATCCAGGAGCGGCCGACGCGGCCGCGCACGAGGTTCTTCGCCGAAAACGCCAAGGCGGCGACGAATGTGAGGACGAAGAGATACTTGTCGACGGGATCCGCCTCGGCGCCGGTGACGAAGAAACGGCCGAAGACGGCGCGCGGCGGTGCGCTGATCACGCCGGAGGGGCTGTAATTGTTGAACCACGGGAACTTGTTGAACATCCAGATCAGGAAGAACTGCGAGGCGAGCGTCGCCACCGCGAGATAGAAGCCTTTGATGCGGAGGCTGGGAAAGCCGAAGAGGATGCCGACGAGCGCGGTGATGACGCCGGCGAGCAGGAAGATGAAGACGATGTTGAGGCCGGGAAACGCCGTCGCCAGCTTGTAGGTGGCAAAGGCGCCCACTGCCATGAAGCCGCCGGTGCCCAGCGAGACCTGCCCCGCATAGCCCGTCAAGATGTTCAATCCCAGCGCCGCCAGAGCGAACACCAGGAACGGGATCATGATGGTGAGCAGCCAGTATTCGCTGGCCACCGCGGGAATGACGATGTAGGCGATGGCGAGCGCCGCGGCGATGAAGAAGCGGTCCTGCCGGATCGGGAACACCGCCTGGTCGGCGGCGTAGCTGGTCTTGAATTGGCCGGCCTCGCGGTAAAGCATGCCTCAGACCCGTTCGATGATGCGTTCGCCGAAGAGGCCCTGCGGCCGGAAGAGGAGGAAGACGAGCGCCAGCACGTAAGCGAACCAATCCTCGATCGCGCCGCCCGTCGCCGGCCCCCAGAATACCTCCGCGACCTTCTCGCCGGCGCCGACGATGAGGCCGCCGACGATCGCGCCCGGCACCGAGGTGAAGCCACCCAAGATCAGCACCGGCAGCGCCTTCAACGCCACCAGCGAGATCGAGAACTGCACACCCAGACTGCTCCCCCACATGATCCCGGCGACGAGACCCACCACCCCCGCTACCGCCCAGACGATGACCCAGATCGTCTTCAAGGGAATGCCGACCGAGAGCGCCGCCTGGTGATCATCGGCGACGGCGCGAAGCGCGCGGCCGACCGCCGTCTTCTGGAAGAAGAGCGCGAGGACGGCCACCAGCGAGCCGCAGACGATGGCGGCGACGAGGTCGAAGGCGTTGATGAGCACGCCACCGATGATGAGCGGTTCCTTGGGAATGCCGATGTCGAGCGGATGGACGTCGCCGCCCCAGACGAGCTGGCCGAAGCCGTCGAGGAAGAAGGTCAGACCGATCGTCGCCATGAAGAGGATGATCTGCTCTTGATTAACGAGCGGGCGCAGCACCACGCGCTCGATGGCGAAGGCCATCGCCGTCATCACCACGGTGGCGATGAGGAAGGACGCCCAAAGCGGCACGCCGCGCTCGAGGAGACCCACGAAGGTGAGCGCGGCAAAGAGCACCATGGTGCCCTGCGCAAAATTGAACACGCCCGAGGCCTTGTAGATGAGGACGAAGCCCAAGGCGACGAGCGAATACATGACGCCCGTCAAAAGCCCGCCGATGATCACCTCGAGCAGGAAGGACGGGTTCTCCCACATGCTGGAAAAGGGTGCCACGGCGATGGCGTAGAGGAAGTCCATCGCTACGCCTCGATGCGAACGTGTTGCCCCTCTCCGCCCTTCAGGGGGGAGAGGGAGGGGCCCGCGCCGAAGGCGCGGGACGGTGAGGTGGGTTGGCGCCGGTGTGTCCCCCACCTCACCCCAACCCTCTCCGCCCCCAGGGGCGGAGAGGGAGGGAAGATCAGCGGCAGAGACATGCTATGCCTCATGCGGCACGCCCAGATAAGCATCGATCACGCCTTGGTCGGCGCGCACGTCGTCGGGCGCACCGTCGGCGATCTTGCGCCCGTAGTCGAGGACGATGACGCGGTCGGAAATGTCCATCACCACGCCCATATCGTGCTCGATGAGGGCGATGGTGGTGCCAAACTCGTCGTTGACGTCGAGAATGAAGCGCGACATGTCCTCCTTCTCCTCGACATTCATCCCGGCCATCGGCTCATCGAGAAGCAGAAGGTCGGGTTCCATGGCAAGCGCGCGGCCGAGCTCGACGCGCTTCTGCAAGCCATAGGGAAGCTGGCCAACGGGAATCTTCCGGATCGCCTGGATCTCGAGGAAGTCGATGATGTCCTCGACGAAGCGCCGATGCTCGAGCTCCTCCGTGAGCGCCGGGCCCCAATGGAGCGCCTGCCAGAGGAAGTTGCTGCGCATGCGGAGGAGCCGCCCGGTCATGATGTTGTCGAGCGTTGTCATGCCGCGAAAGAGCGCCACGTTCTGAAAGGTGCGAGCGATGCCGGTCTCCGCCGCCTGATAGGGACGCATGCGCCGGCGCGTCTTGCCTTTGAAGCTGATGGCACCTTCCTGGGGATGGTAGAAGCCGTTGATGACGTTGAGCATCGAGGTCTTGCCGGCGCCGTTCGGGCCGATGATGGCGAGGATCTCGTGCTCCTTGATCTCGAAGCTCACATCGCGGAGTGCGCGCACGCCGCCGAAGGAGAGGACGATGTGCTCGGCCTTGAGGATCGGCTCGCCGACCCGCTTGGTGGACGCCATGCTGCTCAGCTCGCCTTGCGCAGCGGTGCAACCGGGGCTGCTGCTTGGGCGCCGCGTATCTTTAGCTCGGCCTTGAGCACGCCCTTGCGACCGTCCTCGAAGGTGACCTCGCTTGCGATGCGCGCAGTCTCAGCGCTGCTATAGAGCGCGTCGACCAGCGCATTGAAGCGCTCGCCGATGATGCGCCGGCGCACCTTGCGTGTCCGCGTCAGCTCGCCATCGTCGGCGTCGAGCTCCTTGTGGAGGATGAGGAAGCGGCGGATTTGCGAGCCGGCGAGATGCGGCTCGGACGCGAGATCGCGGTTCACCTGCTCGATGCAGCCCCGAACAAGATCGTAGACGCTATCGAGGCTCGCCAGCTCCTGATAGCCGCCATAGGTGATGCCATTGCGCTCGGCCCAATTGCCGACCGCTTCGGGATCGATGTTGATGAAGGCGGCGGCGAAGGGGCGGCCGGCACCGAAGGCGACCGCTTCCTTGACGTACGGGAAGAATTTGAGCTTGTTCTCTAGGAACTTCGGGGCGAAGAGCGTGCCATCCTCGAGCTTCCCCACGTCCTTGGCGCGATCGATGATGCGGAGATGGCCGTCCTCGCCGAAGAAGCCGGCGTCTCCGGAATGGACCCAGCCGTCGGGACGCTTGGTCTCGGTTGTCGCTTGCGGGTTCTTGTAGTAGCCGGCGAAGACGCCGCCGCCCTGGTAGAGCACCTCGCCATTATCGGCGATCTTGATGTCGACGCCGGCGATGGGCGTGCCGACTGTGTCGGGCATCACCTGGCCGTCCGGCTGAATGCACAGGATCGACGCCTCGGTCATGGCGTAGAGCTGCTTGATATTGATGCCGAGCGAGCGATAGAAGATGAAGAGATCGGGTCCGATCGCCTCGCCCGCGGTATAGGCGATGCGGATGCGGCTGAAGCCCAGCGTGTTCTTGAGCGGCGCGTAGACGAGCGCGCCGCCGAGCCAATAGAGCGCGCGGTCCAACAGTGAGACCGGCGCCTTGTCGAGAATCTTGCCGCCCACGCGCCGCGCATGATCCATGAAAAAACGGAAGAGGCGGCGCTTCACCCAACCGGCATCCTCCATGCGGATCATCACTTGCGTGAGGATGCTCTCGTAGATGCGGGGCGGCGCGAAGAAGTAGGTGGGGCCGAGCTCGCGCAAATCGGTGAGCACCGTGGCGCCGGACTCGGGACAGCTCACGCAAAAGCCGGTGCAGTAGGATTGCGCGAAGGAGAAGATGTGGTCGCCCGCCCAAGCGATCGGCAGGTACGCCAGCACCTCGTCCGTCTCGCGCAAGCCCTCGCGCTCTGCTGCGGCGCGCGCGGGCTGAATGACGTTGTCGAAGGTAAGCATCACGCCCTTGGGCTGACCTGTCGTCCCGGACGTGTAAAGGATGACGGCGAGGTCATCGCCCTTCCCCTGCGCGATCGCGGCGGCGAGGAAGTCCGGATGCGTCTGCGCAAACTGGCGCCCCTTCTCGCGCACCACGGCGTAGTCGTGGAGAAAGGCGAAAGCGTAGTGCCGCATGCCACGCGGGTCGTCGTAGATGATCGCCTCGAGCTTGGGCAGCCGCTCGCGCACCGCCAGGAGCTTGTCGACCTGCTCCTGGTCCTCGGCGAGGACGAAGCGCACTTCGGCGTGATCGAGCACGAATTCCATTTCGGCAGCGACCGCGTCCTGGTAGACTGGCACCGGCACGCCGCCCAAGCATTGCGCCGCGGTAATCGACCAATAAAGGCGCGGCCGGTTGTCGCCGATGATGCCGAGCTTGTCGCCGCGGCGGAATCCGAGCGCGGCAAGGCCATGGGCAAAGTCCTGGATCTCGCGTGCCGCCTCGGCCCAGCTCCAGCTCTGCCAGATGCCGAGGTCCTTCTCGCGCATGGCCGGCCGGCTGCCGCGGCGGCGCGTATGGTCGAGGAGGAGCTTCGGAAAGGTGTCGAGATCGGCATCGGCGCGCGCACGCGCCTTCGGCTGCTCGGTTTCCGCCAGCGCCATCGATCTCGCTCCCCAGACCGGGCCGGCACCCTGCTGCCGGCCCCAAAAGCCGCGGCGGCGCGCCCTTTTCTCAGGCTTGATCCGCCGCCACCTAGCTAAGGCATCCCCGCGCCGTGGGTCAAGCGGCTGGTTGGCGTACACCAACTGTTGATTGCGTCGTGCGGCTTATTCTGGCGCTAGGGGCTGGCAGGGACTAAATTTTACCAAGGGAGCCGACGGGAAAATCCGGGGCATCCCGCGAATATCACGCCACCTCGCCCGATCTATCGCGAAGGAGGTGTTCGATGCGCCACTTTGCCTCGTTCGCTCTCGTCCTCGCTTTGCTCCGGCCGCTCGCGGCGCAAGCGGCCGACGCGCCGCGGAGCCTCGGCGGAAATCCGCCGCTCCCCGCGCCCGGAACGTCGCGCCTGCCGCTCGACGCCATGCTGCATCATCAGCCACGCGCGGGCGACGTAGCGCGGCGCGAGGAGGAGCGCGGCGACGACGAGCAAGCGCAGAAGCGTCGACAGGCCGAGCTCGATGCGCTCTACAACGACATCATGGCGCGGAGCGCACCGAAGAAGTAGCTGCTGCACACACGGCCGCTCGCGCAGCGATCCGCCCAACTTGATCTCGCCGAGATTTCGCGGTAGCAGCACGCCCGAGCCGCTCGCTTACCTCACCCAAGGAGACCGCCACCCATGTCCGTCACCGGCCATGATTCGCTGAAGTCCCGCCGCACGCTCACTGTCGACGGCAAGGCCCACGACTACTTCAGTCTGGAGGCGGCGGCGCAGGCGGCCGGACTTGGCGATATTCATCGCCTGCCCTTCTCGATGAAGGTGCTGCTCGAGAACCTGGTGCGCCTCGAGAACGGCCGCACGGTAACGGTAGACGACATCAAGGCGGTAGCCGAGTGGCTGAAGACGCGCCGCTCCGAGCGGGAGATCGCCTTCCGCCCGGCGCGCGTCTTGATGCAGGACTTCACGGGCGTGCCGGCGGTGGTGGATTTGGCGGCGATGCGGCAAGCGATGGCGAAGCTCGGCGGCGATCCGAAGCGCATCAATCCGCTCTCGCCGGTCGATCTCGTCATCGATCACTCGGTCATGGTCGACGCCTTCGGCTCGCCCAAAGCCTTCGGAGAGAACGTCAAGCTCGAGTTCGAGCGCAATGGCGAGCGCTACGCCTTCTTGAAATGGGGTCAGGTCGCGTTCGACAATTTCCGCGTCGTGCCGCCCGGCACCGGCATTTGCCATCAGGTCAATCTCGAATACCTGGCGCAAGTAGTGTGGTCGACGAGCGAGGGCGGCCGGATCGTCGCTTACCCCGACACGCTCGTGGGCACCGACAGCCACACCACCATGGTGAACGGCCTCGCCGTGCTCGGCTGGGGCGTGGGCGGCATCGAGGCCGAGGCGGCGATGCTGGGGCAGCCGATCTCGATGGTGCTGCCCGAAGTGGTGGGCTTCAAGCTCTCGGGCAGGCTCCGCGAAGGCGCCACTGCCACCGACTTGGTGCTGACGGTGACGCAGATGCTGCGCAAGAAGGGCGTCGTCGGCCGCTTCGTCGAATTCTATGGGCCCGGTCTCGCTCATTTGGCGCTCGCCGACCGCGCCACCATCGGCAACATGGCGCCCGAATATGGCGCCACCTGCGGCTTCTTCCCAATCGATCAGGTGACGCTCGACTACCTCCGCTTCACCGGCCGCGAGGCCGAGCGTGTCAAGCTGGTGGAAGCCTATGCCAAGGCGCAGGGCCTCTGGCGCGACGACAAGACGCCCGACCCCGTTTTCACCGACACGCTCGAGCTCGATCTCGGCAGCGTCGAGTCGTCGCTTGCGGGGCCGCGCCGGCCACAGGACCGTGTCGCGCTCGGCTCGGTGGCGAAGTCCTTTGCCAGCGAGCTGCCGAAGCTCGCCGGCAAGCCCGACGGCGCCAAGCTCGACCGCACCCAAGCCGTTAAGGGCGCCAATTATGCGCTCAAGGACGGCGCCGTCGTCATTGCCGCCATCACCAGCTGCACCAACACCTCCAATCCGAGCGTGATGCTCGGTGCCGGCCTCTTGGCACGGAATGCACGGAAGCGCGGCCTCAAGGTGAAACCCTGGGTCAAGACCTCGCTCGCACCGGGGAGCCAAGTG
Source organism: Allostellaceae bacterium (assembly GCA_035945115.1). Lineage (GTDB taxonomy): Bacteria > Pseudomonadota > Alphaproteobacteria > ATCC43930 > CGMCC-115725 > DAHUYF01. The sequence goes on along the minus strand of DASZAN010000027.1, from coordinate 10,302 downwards.
GTCTCCGACTACTACGCCGCGGCGGGCCTGCAGCAGGATTTGGACGCGCTCGGCTTCAATCTCGTGGGTTATGGCTGCACCACCTGCATCGGCAATTCCGGTCCGCTGCCCGATCCCATTGCCGAGGCGGTGGATGCGGGCGATCTCGTCGTTGCCGCCGTCCTCTCCGGCAACCGCAATTTCGAAGGCCGCATCAGCCCGCAGGTGCGCGCCAATTATCTCGCCTCGCCGCCGCTCGTCGTCGCTTATGCGCTTGCCGGCACCATCAATATCGATTTGACGAAAGACGCGCTCGGCGAAGACCAGGACGGGAAGCCCGTCCATCTCAAGGATATCTGGCCCTCGACCCAGGAGGTGCAGGAGACGATGCGACGCGCGCTCACCCCGGAGATGTTCCGCAAACGCTACAGCAACGTCTTCCAGGGCCCCAAGGAGTGGCAGAAGGTAAAGGTCGCCGCAGGCCAGACCTTCTCCTGGGACATCGGCTCGACCTACATCGCGCACCCGCCCTATTTCGACAATATGCCGAAAGAGCCGGCGGCGCTCAGTGACGTGACCGGCGCGCGCGAGCTCGCCGTTCTCGGCGACAGCATCACCACCGACCACATCTCGCCGGCAGGATCGATCAAGAAGGAAGGTCCCGCGGGCCAGTACCTCATCGGCTTCCAAGTGCGCCCGGCGGATTTCAATTCCTATGGCGCGCGCCGCGGCCATCACGATGTGATGATGCGCGGCACCTTCGCCAACATCCGCATCCGCAACGAGATGGTGCCGGGCGTCGAGGGCGGCATGACGAAGCACCTGCCCGACGGCGCCGTGATGCCGATCTACGATGCGGCGATGCTCTATCAGAAGGAAGGCGTGCCGCTCGTCATCATCGCCGGCAAAGAATACGGCACCGGCTCCTCGCGCGACTGGGCCGCCAAAGGCACTCGCCTTCTGGGGGTGCGCGCCGTCATCGCGGAGAGCTTCGAACGCATCCACCGCTCCAATCTCGTTGGCATGGGCGTGCTGCCGCTGCAGTTCAAGGACGGCACCGACCGCAAGAGCCTCAAGCTCGACGGCAGCGAGCGCTTCGACATTCTCGGCATCGCCGCCGGCCTAAAACCGCGCATCGATCTCGCCTGCCGCATCCATCGCGCTTCGGGCGCGATCGACACGGTGCCGCTGCTTTGCCGCATCGACACGCTCGACGAGCTCGAATACTTCCGGCACGGCGGCATTCTGCAGTACGTGCTGCGCCACATGATGAAAGCGGCGTGAGCGTCGGTGTCGCGGGGAGGGAAATAACCGTGCCACTACCACCCGAGGGCGACGTCAGCACGCCGCGCTATCCACGCGATGCCATGGCCGAGGGTATTTTCCACGGGCTCAAGGTGATCGACTGCGCGAGCTTCATCGCCGCACCGGCAGCAGCGACCGTGCTGTCCGATTTCGGCGCCGACGTCATTAAGATCGAGCCGCCCGGCACTGGTGATCCCTGGCGCGGCGCCGCCAAGCGACCGGGAAACCCGCAATCGCCACACGACTACAGCTGGATGCTCGAGGGACGCAACAAGCGGAGCTTGGCGCTCGACTTGGCGAAGTCCGAAGGGCAAGCAGTGCTGCGCCGCCTTGCCGCCCGCGCCGACGTCTTCATCACCAATTTTCCGCCGCTGGTCCGAGCCCGGCTCGGCATCCGCTATGAGGATCTGGCGCCGCTCAATCGCCGCCTCGTCTACGCTTCCTTCAGCGGCTATGGCGAGACCGGCGAGGAAGCGAACAAGCCGGGCTTCGACAGCAACGCGTGGTGGGCGCGCTCGGGCCTCATGGACGCGGTGCGGCCCGAGGCCAGCGCGCCGCCGGCGCGCTCGGTCGCGGGCATGGGCGATCATCCCTCGGCGATGGCCTTCTTCGGCGCCATCGTCACCGCGCTCTACCGCCGCGAGCGCACCGGCGAAGGCGCTTGGGTTACCTCCTCGCTGCTGGCGAACGGCGTCTGGTCCAACGGCTTTCTGGTGCAGGCGAGACTCTGCGGCGCGAGCTTCACCGCACGGCCGCCGCGCCACGCCGCCCCCAACGCGCTGATCAACCACTATCTCTGCCGCGATGGCCGATGGATCATCCTCTCATTGCTCAACGAAGAGAGGCAATGGCCGGTCTTCGTGCGCGCGATCGGGCGCGAGGATCTGCTGGCCCACGCGGATTTCAAGACCACGGCCGACCGGCACGCACGCTCGGCCGCGCTCATCGTCATTCTCGACGCGGCCTTCGCCGCCAAGGATCTCGCGGAATGGCGGCGCATTCTCGATGGCGGCGGCTTGACCTTTGGCGTCGTCGCTACGCTGAACGACATTCCCTATGACCAGCAGATGCGCGATGCCGAAGTGCTCGTCCCCTTCGAGGACGAGGAGATGCTGACGATCAATAGCCCCTTTGCCATTGCCGGCGCGCCCAAGGTGCGGCCGCGACGCCCACCGGCGATCGGCGAACACAGTGCCGAGGTGCTGCGCCAGACCGGTTACGGCGAGGCGGAGATTGCCCGGCTCCGCGACGCGGGGGTGGTGGCGTGATCGGCATGGGCGTGCTGCCGCTGCAGTGCAACGACGACACCAACCGCAAGAGGCTCTAGCTCGACGGCGACATCGTGCAATACGTGCTGCGCCACATCATGAAAGCGGCATGAAGACTCGCCGCACGAACGTGCGGGAACATCGAAAGAGTGCGCACTCGTTTAAATTGATTATAAATCACTCACCCCATTGTGATGCTGATTGATTGGCAAATGTCAAAGTCAGCGTCATGATGATCGCACGCTCACTTGGGTGAATGAGTAAAATGCGAGCGGTCATTCTCGCTTTCCTTGCCGGTCTTCTTGGCGTGCTGCCGGCCCGCGCGGGGGAGGCGCCCTTGGTGGTGGTCGAGCTCTTCACCTCGCAAGGTTGCAGTTCGTGCCCGCCGGCCGATTCCTATTTGGGCGAGCTGGCACGGCGGCCCGACGTGCTGGCGCTCGCTTTCCACGTCGACTACTGGAATTACATCGGCTGGACCGATCCCTTTGCCAGCAAGCTCGCGAGCCAGCGCCAGCGCGACTACGCGAAGCATCTCAATCTCCGCTACGTCTATACGCCGCAAATGGTCATCAACGGCGCGACTGAGGGCGTAGGCTCGGAGCGCAGCACGATCGGTATGTTGATCAAGGCGGCGTCGGAGGAGAAAGCGCCGCGCCAGCCGGTGACACTGACGCGCGGCGCTGACGGCAAGATCGCAGTGCATATCGACGCCGGACAGAGCAAGGAGCCCGCCACCGTCTGGCTCGTCGGCTATGACGGGGAGCACACGACACAAGTGCTGCGCGGCGAGAACGGCGGCCAAACGCTCCGCGACTACCAGGTGGTGCGCAACTGCGAATCGATCGGCACCTGGCGGGGCGAGGCGATGGATATCGCGCTCGACCCCAATAAGGCCGCCGGCACCGACGGCATCGCCGTGCTCCTCCAGCTTGGCAGCGGCGTCGGCCGCATTATCGGCGCGGCGCAACTGAAGCCGGTGAGCTGAGCGCGTTCAGCTCTATCGTCCCAGAAATCTAATCGTCGTCCCTGCGAAAGCAGGGACCGGGGGCAAGCGACGCTCGCTGTGCCCCAGGATTGCGGCGTTCGTAGGAATGACGGTGAGAGACGTGAAAGGGCTGCAGACCGGAAACAGAGGGCGCGCTTAAGCCGAGAACCCCTTCTCGAGCAGCGATGAAAGCCGGCGGGCAAAGGCGCTCGGATCGGGCAAGGGCTCGCCTTCAAGGATGCGCGCCTGATCCAAGAGCAGCCAGGCGAATTCGCCGAGAGACTGGGCGGCGCCCTCCTTCCCGGCCATGGCCGCAAGGCGCGTGATCAGCGGGTGGCGGGGGTTGATCTCGAGAATGCGCTTCGCCGTCGTCGAGAGCTGCTTGTGCTGCTTCAACAGACGCTCCAGATGCATGTCGAGGTCGCCTTCATCGGCGACGAGACAGACGGCGCTGTCGGTGAGGCGGTCGGAGCCGCGCACGTCCTTCACCGCGTCGCCGAGCGAGAGCTTGAAGAGAGCGACCAAACTCGCGACCGTGTTGTCGCGTTTCTCGTCCTTCTGTTCTTCGGACTTTTCGCTCGTCTCGATCTTGCCGAGATCGGCGGCGCCACGGGTCACGGATTTGAGCGGGTGATCCTTGTACTTGCCGACCGCGCCGGTCCAGAATTCGTCGATGGGATCAGTGAGAAGCATCACCTCGACCCCCTTCGCGCGATATCCTTCGAGCTGCGGGCTCTTGCGCAGGAGATCGAGATTGTCGCCGGTGATGGTGTAGATCGCCTCCTGCCCCGGCTTCATGCGCCCGGCATAGTCGTCGAAGGAGAGGAGACCGTCGCCGCCAGTGCTGCGGAAGCGAATGAGTGGCAACAGCGCGTCGCGGTTTTCGGGATCCTCGTAAAGACCCTCCTTTAGCACCGCGCCAAAATTCTCCCAGAATTTCTGATAGTCCTCGGACGCCTCCTTCGCCTTCTTGGCAAGCTCGGCCAGCACGCGCTTGGTGATCTGGCCCCGCATCTTGGCGAGCATCGGGTTGTTCTGCAGCATCTCGCGGCTGACATTGAGGGGTAGGTCCTCGCTGTCGACGATGCCGCGCAGGAAGCGCAAATAAGGCGGCAGCAGCTCCGCGCAATCGTCGGTGATGAAGACGCGGCGGACATAGAGCTTGATGCGCGGCTTGCGCAGGGGATCGAAGAGATCGAATGGCTTCGTCGCGGGAATGAAGAGCAGGCTCGTGTACTCGAACGTGCCCTCCGCCTTGTTGTGGAGGGTGAGCCACGGCTCGTCGAAGCTGTGCGCGGCGTGATGATAGAACTCGCGGTATTGTTCGGGAGTGATCTCCGCCTTGGGCCGAGTCCAGAGCGCGCCCGCGGCGTTCACCGTCTCTTCCTTGCCGTCTTCCCTCAGCACAATCGGCAGACCGATATGGTCGGAATAGGTCTTGACGATCTGCCGGAGCCGCAGCCCTTCGGTGTATTCGGCCGCATCCTTGCTGAGGTGGAGCGTGATGAGCGTGCCGCGCCCCTCTTTCTCGGCGGGCTCGACGGTGAACTCACCCTTGCCGTCCGAAACCCAGCGCCAGGCCTGACTCTCGCCGGCCTTCTTCGAGAGCACCTCGACCTTGTCGGCAACCATGAAGGCGGAATAGAAGCCGACACCGAACTGGCCGATGAGCGTCATGTCCTCGCGCTTGTCGCCCGACACCTGCTGCAGGAACTGCGCCGTGCCGGAGCGCGCGATCGTGCCGAGATTGTCGACGAGCTCGTCATGGTTCATGCCGATGCCGTTGTCAGCGACGGTGAGCTGGTTCGCCGTCTTGTCGGGCGTCAGAACGACACGGAACTGCGGGTCGTCGGCGATGAGCTTCGGCTCGGCGATCGCCAGGTACCGGAGCCGGTCGCAGGCGTCCGACGCGTTCGAGATGAGCTCGCGGAGGAAGATCTGCTTCTCGCTGTAAAGCGAATGGGCGACGATCTCGAGGAGGCGGCTCACCTCCGCCTGAAAGCTTCGTTTCTCGGTCGACATGGCGCTCGCCGATCGGTTTGCGTGGAGCTGGCGGAGAGATATGCAAGCGCGGACATCGATGCAAGAGCGCGGGCGGTAACGAACGTGCTACCCTGGCGTTTGCGCTCGGACGAGGTGTCTGATGGGCTATGTCGAGAAGGTCCTGCTGCCGGGCGAGCGGGTGATCTACACCACCGGCCTCCATTGGCTTGTCTATGGCCGGGCCATCTTTTTCTTGGCCTTGGCGGCCGTTCTCACGGTTATCGCCGCGCTCTGGACGAGCGATGACCCGGCACTCGCCACGTCAAGATCCGTCGCCCTGGCGGTCGACGCGCTTCTGCCGGTTATGGGGCTTCTCTCGTTCCTTTTCGCCGCCATTCGACGGCGCAGCACGGAACTCGCCGTCACCGACCAGCGCGTCATCCTGAAGCGTGGCGTCATCGCCCGGCACACGATCGAGATGAACCGCTCGAAGGTGGAAAGCGTCGACGTCGACCAATCCGTGCTGGGGCGGATCTTCGGCTATGGCACCGTGCTGGTGCGCGGCACCGGCGGCTCGCTCGAGCCGATGCAGTCGATCAGCGACCCCCTGCGCTTCCGCAGCCATATCACCGCCGACGCCTCGTCGCGTCCGGATGCGACGCGCTGAGCCGCCAGAGATCGGCTCTCGGCCTCAGCGAAGATTGAGCGTCATGGCAATCCCCACGAGGAGGAGCGCGATGCCGAGGAGCTCGCGTGGGCGCGGGCGCTCCTTGAAGAAGAACCAGGAGAAGAGGAAGGTGAAGACGAGCTCGATGAGTCCGAGCGTGCGCACATAGGCGACGAGCTGGATGGTCATCGCCATGAACCACAGCGCCGAGCCGGTGACGCCGACCGCGCCGGCGAGCGCCGCCGCACCCCAATTGGCGCGGAGCGCCGCGAATTGCGCGCGCTCGCGCCGCCAGAGATAAGCCGCCATCACCGCTGTCTGCAGCAGATTGGCCCAGAGAAGCGTGTAGGCGGCGCTCATGACGAAACCCGCGCCGTCGAGCGAGAGGGCAGCGGCGCGGAAGGCGACGGCAGCGATGCCGAAGAGCCCGCCCGAGGCAAGCCCGATGAGAGCGGTGCGCTCACCCAGGCTCCGCACCAGGCCGCCCATGCCCCCGGCGGCGGCCAGCGAGATCAGCATCACGCCAAGCGTGCCGAGCGCAATGGCGATGGCGCCCCAGAGCGTCACCACATCGCCCAAGAAGATGAGCCCGAAGATCGCCGCCTGGATCACCTCGGTCTTGGAATAGGCGACGCCGACGGCGAAATTGCGGAAATCGAAGAGATGGACGAGAGCGGCGGTGGCGAAGATCTGGGTCAGCGAGCCGACCACCACCCAGAAGACGAAGGCCGCAGTGGACGCCGGCCACGGCAGTCCCGCAATGGCGTGAAGGCCGATCGTGTAGAGAACCACGAGCGGCGAACCGAAGGCATAGCGCGTGAAGGTCGAGGCGGTGGTGCTGAGCTGCCCGCGCAGATGCTTCTGCAGCACGGTGCGCAGATTCTGGCAGAACGCCGCAGCAATGGTGATGGGAATCCAGAGCGAGCTCACGCGGGCGCTTCATAGGGTGCATGGGTGATAGCGGCAATGACGCGCGCGTGGTTGACACGCGAGCGTCTCCTCTGCCTTTTTCCCGACGAACCCCTCATCATGGCGGAGAAGAGCGGGACCGTGGCGTGACGAGAAGCGGCAGCCCAAGATGATTGATGAGGAATCCGCCACGGCAAGGAGGCCCTCCCGCGCCGTCATCGTAACGGCGCTCGGGACGGCGCAGACGCTCGCCTGGGCCTCGAGCTATTACTTGCCGGCGATCCTCGCCGATCCCATTGCCGCGGGGCTCGGCCTCTCGCGCAACCTGTTCTTCGCGGCGTTTTCACTCTCGCTGCTGATCGCCGCCTTTGCCGGGCCGGCAGTCGGCCGGCTCATCGACCGGCATGGCGGGCGGGGCGTGCTCGTGGCTTCGAATCTCGTCTTCGCCGCCGGGCTCGCGGCGCTGGCGGGCGCCCAAGGAGCGACCACCCTCTTCGCCGCCTGGGCCATTCTCGGCATCGGCATGGCGCTCGGCCTCTACGATGCCGGATTTGCCACGCTGACGGCGATCTACGGCGAAAAGGCACGCGCGCCGATCACCGGCATCACGCTCTTTGCCGGCTTCGCCTCGACAGTGAGCTGGCCCGTCTCGGCGCTCGCGAACGATCTCGTCGGCTGGCGCGAGACGTGCCTCCTCTGGGCGGGCCTCAACCTCGTGCTGGGGCTGCCGCTCAACCGTCTTCTCGTGCCGGCGACGGCGCCCTACGCCGGCGTGCGCGCAGCCCACGGCGCGCGCGTGGGGTGGCGGCCTTACAAGGAGATGCTTCTCCTCGCCTTCGTCTTCGCCGCCGCCTGGTTCGTCACGGGCGCCATGGCGGCGCATCTCCCGGCCCTCCTGGAGCGTGCCGGTGCGAGCGCCACCCAAGCGATCGCCGCCGCAGCACTGGTGGGCCCAGCTCAGGTGGCGGCGCGCCTTGCCGAATTTGCCCTGCTCCGGCGCATCCATCCGCTGGTCTCGGCGCGGATCGCCGCCGCGCTTCATCCCATCGGCGCCGCCCTCTTCGCGCTCGCCGGTCCGCTTGCTGCGCCGGTGTTCACGATCTTTTACGGCGCCGGCAACGGGCTCTTGACGATCGCCCGCGGCACGGTGCCGCTCGCCCTCTTCGGGCCGTCGGGCTACGGCGAGCGAACGGGATTGCTGGGCGCGCCCGCGCGCGCCGCTCAGGCGCTCTCGCCGTTCATCTTCGGGCTGCTGCTGGAGCGCATGGGCGTCGCCGTCATCGTCGTCTCATCCGCGCTTTGCCTTGCCGCGCTCGCGGCGTTGCTGGCGCTGCAAATCCGGCGCTAGGGCGGTGTACGCAAAAACGATCAGGGCACAGCGCCCTCCAGATGTCCGCAATCCACTCGATACTGTTGCAAAACTATTTTGGGCTGCCGCGCGCGCAACATTGATTCGTCGCCGAGCTTCACATCGGAAGGAAGATTCAAAACGCTGTCCGCGATGGAGCGAAAATTTCGCCGCCAATCCATCCGGCCGACTTTTGCAACACTATCCACTCAGATGCAGACCAGCAACGAATTGCGGGCAAAGTCGCAGGAGTGCCATTAGCGGAAGTCGTGCTCGCGCGCGAGCGCCGATATCGTGTCGTAGTATACTGCTGACCTAAGCGGGCGGGCGCGGAGCGCTAGCCTACATAGGCCACACTCCACCCGCTTCGAATCACCGCGTGCTTCCCCGGCAAGTCCTGCGCCTGGCCTCCTATTGGTGGCCGCCCGTCTCGCCGTATGGTTCTTCCCGATAAAGGTCGAGCGCCGTCATCGCCGGCAAGTCGTTCACCTGGAATAGCACGGCCTCGTATTTGTCCGAACGGTTTGAGTGCTCGTGCCAAGCCCATGGTGGAACGGCAACGAAGTCCCCAGGCGACCAGTCGTAGCGTCGTCCATGCACAATACTCGACCCTTCGCCGCGCACCACGTAGTAGAGGACGCTACCAGTATGACGGTGGGCCTTGCCGTGTACCGACGGGCGTAACCACTGCAGCGCCATGCCCAACGTCGGCAGCGCGGGGCCGCCAGTTGTGGGATTCTGGTATTCAAGCACGAAGTCGTCATAGGGATCGGGCTCGGTGCCCGCGAAGGCCCGCAGGGCCGCCTCCGCGCGCTCCCATGGATAAACGAGCAATGGGCTCACGCGGCTTACCGGTAACCCACGCGTTGGTCGCATGATACCGCTGCCATAACGTCGGAGCGAGGCGTCGTGCCCTTGCGACAGAAGCTGTCGATTTTCCGGATACGGCTCGAAAAACATGGCGTGCATCGCCTTGACCAGCGAAATGTCGAGGCCGTCGAGCCAGATCATCGGCGCGTCGCCCTCGTGCTGGTGGTCGTGCCACGCCCCTGCGGGCGTCAAGACCAGATCGCCCTGACGCATCGGGTAGCGCTCGCCATCGACCGTTGTTGTCGCGCCGTTCCCTTGCATGATGAAGCGGATCGCGTGCGGGGCGTGGCGATGAGCCGATGCGATCTCGCCCGGCAGGATGTACTGGATCGATCCCCAGAAGGTCGGGGTCGTCCCGAATGGCAATCCGGGGTTGGCCAGGCGCAGAGTACGGCGTTCGCCGCCGGGCTCGAGCACAATCTCGGCGCCGAGGCGCTTCAGCAGGCGGTCGAGATCTACCCATCGCCAGTGCATCGGTTGCATGGGGGACTGTGGGTCCCTGGTCATCATCCGAGGCTCGTCAGGCTGGTGGACGCGGCATCCGTAACGCGCCAGATCGTCCACGAGCGCAAGGCGGTCATCAGCGTCCATACCTGTTCCTTCTTCCGACGCTGCTTAACTGTACTCTCCACGCATCTGTCTGCGCAAATTCTGCGTGCTTACGACCTACGACTATCGGTGCCTCCGCGTTGCGCGAGAGCAGATCGCTTCATCCCGGAAAATCACCGACGCTAAGGGGCGCGCAATCGCGGCACCCAGCGTGCGGCATGTCGCCCACATAGACCGATCGAGACTGTCCTACAGGCTATCGGCACGCGCCGACCGTTCCGGCCGAGACGTCTGTTCAGGGTCTTGGCCGTGTAAAAACGCTCTTAAGGGGTCGGTCCTGAGTCAGGGTGACCCGGGTTCGCTTCAGGCCGCGATCGCAGCGATCAGCGGCTTGATTCCCATGATGTTGATGACCCGTGTCAGATTATAGGCCAGGACC
>DASZAN010000026.1:0-36503 GCA_035945115.1 Allostellaceae bacterium | reverse complement strand
CCACCACCGCTTCAAGGGCGACACGATCGGTGGCGCTCAATCGAATGTTCCTTCGCTTGTGCATCCCGCAGACTCGCACAGGCGAGCCTCGCGGGGAATCCCACGGCGAATCGAAGTGTCAGATTTGATCCACTAGAATGGGATCTAACTGGGGCATTACCGCGCCGCTCCACCGCGGCGCCGAGGCGCGGCGAACACGTCCTTGAAGTAGAAGAGATTCGACATGAATGGCAGCAAGTCACCGTCAATGAGCAACACGCCGCGCTTAGCCATTGCGAGGAGGTCGTTATAATGCGGCGGCGGTATCTCCTCCCAGTGGCGCCGCCATGCGTCCCCGGCAGCCCGCACCGCAAAGCGCCAGGAGGGCAGCGGCTTCGGCCCGCGCTCTAGCGCGATGAGGCGTCCATGCTCGAACTTTAAATAGAAGGGAACCGGGCCAAACTCGAGGAGAACGTCGATCGTCAGGAAGCGCCCGCGCTCGACCAGCCAGGAATCATCGTTCACCAGTTGCGGCAGGCGTTCCATGCGCTCGACTAGATCCGCGAGCGCTGCAACCCCGTTCTCATCTACCATCCAGTTGCTCCGCTCTGCGGGCCGAGATGCGCCACAGGCCCCGGTGGTTCAGCCGCCGAGATTTGCGTATCCTTGCGCCGGAAGCGAGTTTCCGCAAGTTTGCAGCTCCCACCACGAAGGAAACATACAATGTTTGCTCGCGTCATGAGTGCCGAACTCACGAAAGACCTAATCGATGAAGCCGCGGCGGAGTGGCATGTGCATATTACGCCCTTTAAGCAATCGGGTCTTGAACGGGCGTACATGCTCGTCGATCGCGCGACCGGCAAATATTTGTCGATCACGATCTGGGAGAGCGAGGCGGCGCAACGCGCGAACGCGACAAGCCCCGGGCAGATCGCCGGACGCAGGGCGATGACCGAAAAATACTTTAGGGCGCCGCCCGAAGCCGCCGGCTATGAGATTGTTGCTGCCGTGGAATAGGTTATTTTCTCAGTCCTCTCGTCGCTCGGCTGCGATGCGCTCCATCACCACGGGGAAAGCGCTCAGCGGATGGGCTGGAGCTACTGGGTCGGTCGATGCGAGAAAGGAAGGTTCGAGCTCCTCGAGGCGGTTCACACCCAGAAGACCCATGGTGACGATGATTTCCTCCTCGAGAATCTCAAGCATGCGCAGGAGCCCTGCGGTACCGCCGGCGGCAAGGGCCCAAGATTGCATGCGGCCCATGGCGACGGCGCACGCACCAAGGGCCAAGGCCTTCAGAACGTCCGTGCCGCGGACGAATCCGCCGTCAATGATGATTTCGGCTTGACCGTCGAGGGCCTCAGCAATTTCGGGGAGCGCTTGGATCGTTCCGCGGCCATGGTCGATCGCTCGCCCACCATGGTTTGAGATGTAGATTCCATCGACGCCGTGTTGGATCGCAAGCCGCGCGTCGCTTGCTGTTGTCACTCCCTTCAAAATCAGCGGAAGGCCCGATCTCTCCTTCACCCGAGCGAGCATGTCCCACGTAATGATCGTGCCGAGGAGACCTTCCTTGCTCGGCAGACGCGCGGCCGCCCGTTCCTCCCGCTGCTGCTGAAGATAGCTCGCGTAACTGCGAGTCCGCTTTGCGGCTGTTGCAACACCGCTCATGAGATCACGTTCGCGCCGGCTGTAGTAGGCGGCCTCGCTCACAAATACGATAGCCTTGTACCCGCCGGCCTTAACGCGATCGACGAGATCATCAACAAAGCGCTGATCGGCCCGAGGATGGAGTGCATAGAAAAGGGGCGCGCGGCAGTCTTCAACAACGACCCCAGGGTCGGGCGCGGCGAATCCACTGACGATATCGACCGTTCCGAACTCTTCTGCCGCTTTGGCGGCAGCGCGAGCACCCGCCGGATCGAGGAGACCGATTGAACCGATCGGCGCGAGAAGGACAGGGATGCGCAACGCGATGCCGAGTAGCGTGCTACCTGGATTGACCTCGCTCACATCGCGCATGATGCGCGGCATAAACGCGAGACTATCGAGCGAGCGGCGGTTACGTCGCAGCGTCGTCTCGGTTTCGGTTCCAAAAGTGACGAAATCCCAAACCGGCCGTGGTAATTTCTGCCGAGCCGTCCAGACCAGGTCTTGGAGTGTCGGGAACTCCACCATTTCCTCCTCCTATGCCGGTCCTGTCCTTACCCATCAGACTCGGGCAACAACCCCTTTCTTAGAAGGTTATAGGCGGCGACGACGTGCCGCTCAGGGTCGCGCACATGGCTATCGTCCCCTCCAGACCGGCTCCCGCTTCTCCGCAAAGGCCCGTGGTCCCTCGAGGAAATCTTCGGAAGCAAGCATCGCTTCGTACGCCGGTATCCCACTTCGGCCGGTTTTCAATCGATCGAATGCCTCGCGTTCCCATAGCGGCAGCAGCGCCGGTACGGCTTCAAGCAATGCCCGGACCGCGAGCGGAGCCCCCTTTGCGATCTCAGTCGCATAAGAACGCGCGGTCTCCAAAAGGCGTTGTTGCGGGACGACAGCACTCACCAGTCCCCATCGCATCGCCTCGTGCGCCCCCATGCGTCGTCCGGTCAGTAATAGCTCCATGGCAATATTGTAAGGTATGCGCCGGGGCAAGCGTTGCACCGCACCCGCATCTGGCACAAAGCCGCGCTGCATTTCGGGGAGCCAGAATTCGGCGTTCTCGGCTGCAATGACGAGCGTCGCTGCCAGCGCCAACTCGAAGCCCCCACCCACCGCTGCGCCGTTCACAGCCGCGATCACCGGTTTGCCGAGATCCCAAAATTCGGTGAAACCGGCGAAGCCGCCGGGCCGTAGCATGGCGGCGTCGTTGACCGCAATGCTGCTGGAGGCCTTCGCAACTTCTTTTAAATCCCATCCCGCCGAGAAGATCTTGCTGCCCGCTCCCGTGAGGATTCCGACGCGCAGCGCCCGGTCATCTCTCAAAATGCAGAAAGCGCGGTAAAGGGCGTCACTCACAGCATCGGTGATGGCGTTGACCGGCGGCCGATCGAGCGTTACCTCGAGAACCGCGCCGCGCCTCTCAATGTGGACCGGACCACTCATGCTTATGCCTCAAGCTTTAGTGAACGCAGCGCGGCGCTTGTCGTTGAACGCAACGATGCCCTCTTGCACCTCTCGTGATTTGAGACTGCGCAGCTTCGCCGCTTCCTCGACACGGAGGCCCTCGTCAAGAGGTATATTTTCGGCCTGGTAGACCGCGAGCTTCGTCAGTCCAAGTGAACCTGATGGACCAGAGGCAAGCCGTTCCGCGAGCTGCATCGCCGTCGCCAACAGCTGATCATGGGGCACCACCTTATTGAAAATCCCGATCCGGTACGCCTCGGCAGCGTCGATGATATCGCCGGTGAACATGAGCTCGAGGGCGCGGGCGGTGCCGACCGCATGCGTTAGTAGATAGGCACCGCCGGCGATACCGCGTCGAATGAAGATGTCGGCAAAGCGCGCTTGATCAGATGCGATGCGAATGTCACACCCAAGTACGAGCCCGCTTCCGGCGCCGCATGCGATGCCATTTACGGCCGCAATGATCGGCTTCGGTAGGGCGCGCATTTCCCGAATAATGTTGTGCCAGACGATTTCGACTTCTTTCTCTGGTGGCAAATCGCCATCCCGCGGATCGCTTTCCTTCATGTCATCACCGGAGCAGAAGCCGCGACCGGCACCGGTCAAGATAAGCACGCGGATGCTGGACTCCTCGCGAACCATTGCGAGGGCTTTGAAAATTTCTTTATGGGTCGCCACAGTCATCGCGTTGAGTGCGTGCGGGCGGTTCAGGGTGAGGATTGCAACGGCATTTTTGCGTTCGAACAGGATGTTCTGGAAGTCCAAGGCAGCCTCCTTTCACGGATTGAAGCTGACGCTACGAGATCAAGAGGTCAGGTATGTGTTCCACGGTTTCGGCGACACGCACGCCCGCTTCGCGCAAGGCGGTGACCTTCGATCCATAGGTCCCCTTTGAGCCAATGATAAAGGCGCCCGCATGTCCGATCGCGCGACCAGGCGGGATCGTGCGTCCCGCAATAAAGGCAACCACCGGCTTCTTGCCATGTCGCCGAACGTATTCGGCGGCAACCTCCTCGTCTCGCCCGCCAACCTCACCGATCATCAAGACAGCGCGGGTTGCCGGATCGTCATTGAACAGCTCGAGGCAATCAGCAAAGTCCATGCCCTTAATCTCGTCGCCGCCGATGCCCACGACCGTGCTCGTACCGATGCCACGTCGCTTCAACTCAAGTAAGGCGATGTAGCTCAGTGTGCCGCTTTTGGCGATGACGCCGACGTCCCCGGGCACGGCGACCTCAGCACTGTAAAATCCCACCTTCGCCTCGCCCGGGGTAATGATGCCGCTGCAATTTGGACCGATAAGGCGCACCTTCGACTCGCTGACGCGTCGTTTGATCACGACCATATCGTGCACTGGCATAAATTCGGCAACACAGACGATGCTGCGAATCCCAGCAGAAATCGCCTCGAAAATGGCATCTTTCACGCGCGCTGCAGCGAGAAACATAATTGTCATCTCAGCGCCGGTCGCGCGTACCGCCTTTTCCATGGTATCGAAGATTGGCACGCCCGCGATGCTATCGCCGCCCCGGCCCGGCGAAACACCGGCCACAAGGTCGGTCCCATAACTTCGCATCTCCTCCGCTTGAAACCGACCCATCGGTCCAGTAATGCCCTGGAGGCAGACACGAGTCTTTCGATCAAGAAGGATGCTCATGGGCGTTGTCTCACAATGGCGCGACAAGCGCCGCGAACCGCATCGCCGAGTGTGGGACAGAGCGGAAATCCCGCGGCCTCCATATACCAGTGGGCGACGTCCACGCGATTGCCGTCAAGATGAATGAAGAGAGGAATGGATCGCTGCTCGCGGAGGTCGTTTAGCACTTTGATGAGATCGTTGGCGATGACATCGAGCCTCACCCCGCAAGTCGTGAAGTTAATGATGATCGAACGGATCGACTTTTCGCTGAGAAAATAGCCCAACGTCATACGGAGCGCTTCCTCCGTCTTACCCGACAGAATGGCGTAGTCCACATCGACAAAAGCGGCGAGCCGCCCGCCCTCCCGCACCACCCAGTCCATGATTGTGACACCGGCACCGGCACCCTGGCTTACCAGCCCAATGTCTCCGCCCATTGGCACGTACTGCACGCCAATATCGCATAGTCTGGCTGCGATGCCGTCACCCTGTCTGCGATGTTGCGCAATCGTCGCAAACCGCGGCTGTCGAAAGAAAGCCGCCTCGTCGACCTCGATCCGCGCGTCCAGCGCTATGAGCACACCCTCGGCGGTAAGTGCGAGGGGATTAATTTCGGCAAGCTTGGCGTCGGACCCCCTAAACAATCGAAAAAGGTTGCGAGACACTCCAGCGAACGGAGCCCAGAGGTCCGCGCTAACGGCAAGGCGTTCTAATGCGTTGCGGACTTGGTACTCTGATAATCCGTAGAGGGGGTCAATTCGGATCGCCTCGATTGCGCGGCGCTCGCCAGAGAAGAATGTTTCGACCTCCATTCCCCCTTCGCTGCCGATAAGCAGGAGAATCTCGGAGCCGTCGAACGTGATCGCAACGTAAAATTCGCGGGCGACCCGCTGCTGCTGCTCGATGAGAACCAGTTTCACCTTGTGGCTGGCAATTTCGCTCTCTAAAAGGTGGTTTGCCGCCGAGCGTGCTTCGTCAAGGTGACTTGCTGCCAAGATGCCGCCCACTTTGCCGCGGCCGCCAGCGAGAATTTGTGCTTTGACCATCAGAGGTGTTGTTATAGACGGCATTGGCGCCTTTAACGTGTCAGCGCGGATAACGAACCCCTCCGGGATGGGAATGTCATACTCCCGGAGCAGCGACTTTCCTTCATGCTCGTAGAGCAGCACGGCTTTCTCCTTAGAGCTTGGTCGCTGTGTCGATGCCAATGATCCGGTCAATAAAAAGGACCAGTGCAACAGCCACGTAAATGCCGATGCAGGCAGCAGCGACGACGGCTGTCGTAATCGAGTACTCCATATAATTGTAGAGGACGACAGGAAGCGTGTAGCTGCCGGTCGCGCTGATAAAGATACTGACCTCAACATTGATCCACGACATAATGAAGGCGAAGAGTGCGCCAGCGAGCGCACCGCCTCTCACCATTGGTAACACCACGAGCGCCAGCGTTTGAAGCTGCCCCGCGCCGAGATCAGCTGCTGCCTCCTCGACGCGCGGATCGATTGTTTGGAAAGCTGCGCCAACCGTCCGGATGACGTAAGGGATGACGGCCACGACATGAGCAATAAGGAGTCCAGAAAAGCTTGTGGCGAGGCCGAGGATTGTAAACAGCTGGAGAAGTGCGACGCCAATGATGATTTGTGGAAGGATAAGCGGCGATAGGAAGAACGCCGAAAGAAAATCGCGCCCGTAAAACCGCCGTCTAACGAGCACGTAAGCGGCAAGAAATCCGATCGCAGTTGCGATCACCGAGGCCGATGCCGCGAGTTCAAAGCTCAGCAGCAAGGAATGCAGAAAGACGGCGTCCGTGAAGAACGCTCTATAGCCTTCGAGACTGAACGCGCGCGGTGGAAAAACAACGTAGCTCTGCCCAGCGAAGGAGGAGACGATCAGGACAACAAGTGGCAGCAGTAAAAAGGCAAAGACAGACCAGGCGACAAGGCGGAGTACCCACACGCCTAAGCGCCCGATGCCAGCGCGACGCACCCGGCGAGGACGGGATCGTAATCCGGAAATCGCCGTGGCCGTTTGGGTCATAGCGTTGCGGCTGCGCCACGGCGGCCCGCGACAAACCGATGCGTTAGCGCCTTGTTGTAGGCCCAAATGACGAGAAGCGCGATGATCAGTAGCACCGAAGCGATGGTGGTGCCGAGCGGCCAATTGAAAACCCGCATGAACTGCTCAAAAATGAGCGTCGCAATGACCTTGAGCCGGCCACCACCAAGGAGCGCGGGGGTCACATAGGAACTGAGGCTCAGGGCAAAGACGAGAAATGCACCAGCGACGACACCGGGGAGGGTGAGCGGAAGCGTCACCTTAAAGAACGTGACGAGTGGGCTCGCGCCGAGATCGCGGGCCGCCTCCTCCAGCGTGCTATCGACGTTTTCCAGCACCGCTGCGATGGTCAAGACCATGAAAGGGATCATGATATAGACGAGGCCGACGACGATTGCGCTCTCGCTGTAAAGAATACGCAATGGACTGTCGACGAGGTCGGCGGCCAACAGCGCTTCGTTCAACATCCCGCGTCTGCCCAGGATGACGACCCATGCCATGGCTCGGATGACCGCGCTGGTGAAGAGGGGCGCGATCACAATCATGTAGGCATAACGCCTAAACCGCGAGCTGACTAAGCGCACGAGGTAATAGGCAACCGGGTATCCCAGAACGAGACAGAGCAGGGTGCTTATGCCGGCAATCCAAAAGGATCGGCCGATAATGATCCAGTAGTAGGAGTCGCCGAGAACCGAGACATAGATGCTCCCGCTCCAACCATTCTTTGTTGCGAAACTGTTCGGTAGGAGGAGGAGCAACGGAAGAGCGTAGAAAAGCAAAAGCAAAATACAGGCGGGTATTAATGGCCAGAGCTCGCGCAATTGTCTCAGCGGATTGCGACGCGTCGGCATGTTGCTATTCCGAGAGGACCGAGCAGTCGTCGCTGTGCCAATCGACATAGACGGTCTGTCCCGGTGTTAGCTGGTCAAAGAGTGCACGGTCGCTGTTGCGGACTGTGATCAATTGTCGCGCCGCGTTACGCGCGTAAACGACCAGCCCATTTCCCAGGAAGAGCTTGTCTTCGACGAGGCATCGCATCTTTCTGACATCCGCCTCGGTCGAAAGCCGCACATGCTCCGGCCGAATTGCAAAGAGTACGCCACCGGATTCGACCGGCGGATTGATAACGTTTCCAAGCGGCATGAGGCAGCCGCCGATCTCAGCTTTGAACCTGCCAGACTCGCTCACAACATTGCCGGAAAGGACATTTGCCTCGCCAAGAAAATTGGCAACAAACAGCGATTGTGGTCGATCATAGATCTCGCGACCGCGACCGACCTGCAGGATATGCCCGTTATTCATCACGGCGATGCGGTCCGAGAGGGTTAGCGCCTCGTCTTGATCGTGTGTCACATAAACAAAAGAAATTTGGAGCTCTCGTTGAAGCTGCTTCAGCTCTACTTGCATTCGCCGTCTCAGCTTGAGGTCAAGGGCGCCAAGTGGCTCGTCCAACAGCAATAGTTTGGGCCGGTTTACGAGAGCTCGCGCCAGAGCAACCCGCTGTTGCTGCCCTCCACTGAGCTGGGATGGATAGCGTTCATCGAGATTGTCGAGGCTGACCAGGTGAAGGTAATCCTTCACACGTTGTTCGACTTCTGCCGAAGCGATCTTTTTCCGGCGAAGACCGAATGCGACATTGTCGAAGACATTGAGATGGGGAAAGAGCGCATAACTCTGAAAGACCATATTGACGGGCCGGTGATGAGCAGGTTGGTCCCGCACATCAATCCCATCGATCTCGATGTGACCAGCATCCGGGTCTTCGAACCCGGCAATCATTCGTAGGATCGTTGATTTGCCGCATCCACTTGGGCCCAGCAACGTGACGAACTCACCGCGCCGAACGGTGAACGAGACTCCATCGACCGCACGGATCGCATCAAAGCGCTTTTCGACACGCTCAAGCCTGACGATGACCTCGTCCATTCTGAAATCGGAGGGGCGCATCAATATCCCGACGCGCCCCGGCTCCCTTTACTGTGCGACTTCTTTGTTCCAGCGCGCCGTCCAGGCGTCACGTTTGTCGATAATCACGTAAGGATCGACAAGGCGGATCGTATCTGGGCTTCCAGTCTCGCCCCAAGGCATCTTGGCGGCGGTCTCTGGCTTCAATTTAACCTTTTTGTTGACTGGTCCGACCAGAAGACGCTCGGCCAACGATTCTTGCGCTTCGGCGCTGATTGCAAAATTGGCGAGTTTCATCGCCGCTGCTTTGTTCTTGGCGCCTTTGACGACGTGCACGCGGATATCGCCACCCACCACACCTTCTTTTGGTGCGACGTAAGCAATTGGAAAGCCCTTGGCTTGCAAGTCCCAAACCTGGGTGGATGCGAGAGTCGCGATGGCGGCTTCACCATTCGCCAGCAGATTGCCGCCGGCGGGTGAACCGGCGAACATGATTGCGCCGTTCTTCACCAAATCTCTGAAAAAAGCGAACCCCGGATCCATGTTGTCGGGGCCGCCGCCTTTGAGCTCGGCGATCGTGACGAGCAGCGGCAGGCCGATCGCGTTTTCGGGTGTATAGACCGCAAGCTTCCCCTTGTATTCGGGTTTGGCGAGATCGAGCCAAGATTGGGGCCGGGTGTTAATTTCCTTGGTGTTGTAGGCGATCCCGGCTGCCCAATAGCCCGTCGTCAGAGCGACGATGTTCCCGGCCTTATCCTTGATAACCGCATTCGGCGCGACGTCAGCGAGGTTCGAGAGGACGGCGGCGTCGATCGGCTCGACAAGCCCTTCCAAGATCGCCTGATCGGACACAATTCGGTCGATCCACACGACGTCGAGGGCCGGGTCGCTCTTCTGCTGGCGGAGTTTTGCGAGCGTCACCGAAGAGATACCCTCTTCGATATTCATCTTCGTGTTTGTCTTCTGCTGGTAGGGCGTGAGAATGGCAGCTCGGATTGAGTCGGCCCAAACGCCGCCGTAAATGCCGCCGACATTAAGCGTATCTTGCGCCGCCGCGGTGCCCACCAAGATGCCGGGGATTGCCAGAGTTGCTCCCACCATGATCGACAAAAGCCGGCCAGCTTTGAATGATAATCCCATTGTCTCCTCCCTTGCTCTATCGTGATCGCGTTCGTGAGTGTCACGTGTCGCTACGATGCGGTCGCCGTTACTCGTTGGCTGAACTTCCGTCCGAAGAGTTGTGACGCAATCTGATTGAGCTGAATTTCTACGGTTCCACCGGCAATTCCCCAGGCGCGCGCGTCGCGCACCATTCGCTCAAGTGGACATTCGCGCAGGTATCCTAGTCCGCCAAAAATTTGCAGCGCTCCGTTGGTGACCTCGACCGCCATCTCATTGGCATAGGCCTTTGCCATCGATGCCTGCAATGGTGACGGCAATTCGCCTTCTGCTGTGCTAACCGCGCGGTACATCAAGAGCCTGGCCGCGTCCACCTTCATGGCCATTCTCGCAATCGACCACTGCAGCCCCTGGAACTCGCAGAGGTCGCGACCAAATTGCTTGCGGCGCTTAGCATAAGTGATTGCCTCATCGAGAGCCGCAGAGGCGATACCGACCGACATCGCGGCGTTCCCACAGCGCTCGAGGTTGAACGCCGCCATCAGCTTGCCGAATTCGCCCGGGCGGACGATAAGATTCCGAAGGGGTACGCGACAGTCCCGCATATGAAGATCAGCTTGAATGCAGCCGCGCGTTCCCATCTTTTTCCGCGGCGGGCCAATCTCGAAACCGGCGGTACCCTTCTCGACGAGAACGCCACCGATGCTGCGCGCTCCTGGGCTGTCGTCAAACTTTGTGTAGATGAGGAAGGCCGCCATTCCAGCGACGTCCTCGACATAGGTCTTGGTCCCATTGAGGACTACCTTATCACCTTCGATCCTAGCCCGGCTCAGCATGTCGGTTGCACCGGATCCGGCATGGGCTTCGGTGATGCCAATGCCGATGATAAGGTCACCTTTTGCGGCGCGTGGCAGCATGCTCCGCTTTTGCTCGTCGGAGCCGAAGTGTGCGATGACCTGCATCGGCCCGATCAGCGCGTCGAATATAACCTCGGCCGTACTGGCACAGCCGCGCGCCAGCTCCTCGATCGCCAAGACGGCCTCGGTTCCCCCCAATCCGGCACCGCCGAATTCCTTGGGAATGGTAAGGCCGAGGAGACCGAGTTCCGCGGCGCGTTTGATCATGGGCGCTGGGAACTCCTCGTTCTCGTCCCAGCGAGCGGCCAATGGTCTCAATTCCTCGGTTGCAAACTTCTGAATGCGTTCGCGCAATCGTATCTGAGACTCTGTGAACCTGAAATCCATCTCCCCCTCCGGCCCATGTCTTCAAAGCGTGCGACTCAGGTCAGCGAATAGCCTCCATCAATGGTAAGGATTGCCCCGGTCGCGTATCGGTTGGTCATAAGTGAGAGAATGGCCTCGGCAATCTCGGCGGCTACGCCATACCGACTAACTGGTTGCGCAGCAACCAGGCGATCCCACGTCCGTTTGCGTTCCCCAGGAATGAGACTAGTGCCGGGCGTGGCGACGAAACCTGGAGCGATCGTATTGACGCGCACGGGTGCGAGCTCGAGCGCCAGGATGCGCGCCAGCGCTTCGAGCGCGCCCGATGCGGCGCATGCGGCGGAATAGCTCGGGATGACTTTGCGTGGCATTGTGTTCGACACGAAGATGATCGACCCGCCTGGCCGAATGTGACGAGCCCCATGCCGCGCGGCAAAGCATTGCGCCCAGAAGCGGTTACGGAAGACGGCAGCAAACAAGCCGGGTTCGGTATCAAGAAAGCTTGAACTTGAGGTCGCAGACTGCGTCCGGGTCGATGCGCCGGGCACCAGCGTACAAAGGTGATCGAAGGCACCAAGTCCAGCAAAGAAAGCCCTGACTTGCTCCTCATCCGTCGCATCAAGACAACGCGCCTCTGTGTCCCCGCCCACTTTCGCTGCCGCGGTGCGGAGGCGCTCGTCGCCGCGCGCCGCTATGACAATGGCCGCGCCGCGCTGCACCGCAAGCGTCGCCGTCGCGAGCCCGATACCGGAGCTGGCGCCGATCAGGACGATTCGCTGCCCATCCAACGTTGCCATGTCACGCCTGACTGCCTTGATGCGGCGAAAATGGTACCGCCAGTCTGCGTCGTTATCCCCCACTAGAATAAATCAGAATTCTGGTCGCGTGCGCCAGGATAGTCATTGGCACCCACGCTGCGAGCAGCGAATCAGCCGCTGGCCTGCTGTCCTTAATTGTGTTGGGGCAAGAGACTGCGCCTTCGGCTATAAGCCAGCGCGCCGGGTCGTCCACCATTGCGTCCTAAAGCTGTCCCAGAGGTTACTGCCGGCGCCGGTGGGGCGTGGGATGCTTGTCGGGCGCGGGATCAGCGGCATTTCGCGCGCTAGCGGCTCCTGCATCCGACCAGTTTTCCGAAGGCTATCGGCAGCTTGCTCGATCGCTAAACCGGACCGAGCAGTGGAACCCAATGGCGCCAATTCGCGCTGCTGACTCCTCTAAATTAGCCGAGGTTGTGAAGCAGAGGCAAGATCCCAAGCTTTGTGATCAGAGCGCAAGGGCCAGAGCCTCACGACGCGGATCTGCGACCGCGCTGGCAATATGCCCATCAAATGCCGCGAGCGAGACCGAGCCCATTCGCCAATCCAAAGCAGGCGCGGGAGTGATGATATGCCCGGCATGTTCAAGCATCCGCATCCGATCGCCCGCAATTCCGGCTTCCACCGCTACCCGGTTCCCGTCGGCGCAAATCCAGCGCGGTGCCACGACCGCTCCCCAAAGGTCATGGGATTTACGAAGAAGGTTGGCGACGACTTGAAGGACCGTCTGGGTTTGTGCCTGAGCACCGGGCGTTCCCAAGGCGACACAGAGCCCGTCTGCTCTGGACGCGAGCATTCCGACGAGACTGTTGCGCGGCCGCCGTCCGGGCGCGGGTGCGTTCAAACCATTGGTGAAGGATTGACCCCGATCGTTGGCGATCCAGCCCGTGCGCGGAGACAGAATCTGCGAGCCAAACGCACTCGAAAGCGAGTGAACAAGCGTGCAGACCCGTCCTTCGGAATCTGCTGCCGCGCATTGCGTAGTATCTCCGTGCTTTTCAACGAGCGCTGTATCGCTGAATGCACGTGGACCAATCGATCGACGGCAAGCGCTGAGCCGATCCGGATCGAGCAAGGCTCGCACTGACATCGCGAGATCCTCGCCTTCCCCAAGCTTGCTTATATCGCGCCACGCCGCCTTGTACGCTTCGATCATGATATGATC
Source organism: Allostellaceae bacterium (assembly GCA_035945115.1). Classification (GTDB taxonomy): domain Bacteria; phylum Pseudomonadota; class Alphaproteobacteria; order ATCC43930; family CGMCC-115725; genus DAHUYF01. The sequence continues at coordinate 23,492 of DASZAN010000026.1, read as the reverse complement.
CCTAAGCGGGGTATCCGGTTGCCGCATCGCTTCTAATCCGGCAATACCGAGCGCAAGGAGTGTTGCTATAGATTGGCTCATCGGCGGCTGAGCGTAGATTGTCCAGTCGCCGAGACGAAGCATCAGAGGTTCTTGGCGCTCGATGACCACGGCGCACGCCTCCTCAGGTGTGATCGTCGAGCCATGCAGGCCCCAGTCTTCGGCAGCCCAGAAGAGAGCTGGATGCGGACTGTTGGAATCCACCCAGCTTTCCAGCGACTCTGCGAATCGGGGCAAGTTGAAGCGCTCTCCGAATTTGGGCATCGTGCCACCGTGTGCGTCGGTGAGAGCGGCACGTAAGGGCCCAGGCGCTAACGCCTGTAGCTCGCGTGCTAAGCCTTCGCCGACCGCGGAGCCGCTCTTTGCGATCGCGAGAGCAGGTTCAAAAAGTTCTCGCAAGCCGAGGCGGCAGCCGGTGGTGATCAAGGCAGATATTGCAGCCGGCGCTCCTGGTACGAGAGATAGAGCGGCGCGATCTTGTGTGGTCCCGGGCGTGCCGAACACCGTCGGCGCGTACGAAGCGCCGTTGATTGCGACGATTCTTCCCTCCGGCTCGCGCCAAAGCGCAAACAGGTCTCCACCCGGGCCGCACATATCTGGCATGACGACCCAGGACACGGCTGCCATTGCAACACAAGCGTCGATGGCCGTGCCGCCCAATTCTAGCATGCGAGTTCCGGCGAGCGAGGCGATCGGATGCCCCGCTGAAACTGCCCCGCGGAGTCCGCGTGCTACACGTCCGGTCGGCAGATGACTCACCGTGATCCCCCACGAGAGCTCGCGCAAGTGCGCCTAAAGGGTAGCATTCCTCTCCGAAGAGCGCGTCGCTTATGCTTACGTCGTGTTTCCCATGCCGCGTGGAGAATAACAATGATCTCGTTGAGCTCTTAGTCCGAAGAAGAAGGGCGCACGCAACACCCGCGCAAGATCCTACAAATTGAAGGGTTGCAACCGTCATTTCTTGTCGCCCATTGCGATAATTCACAAGTTCTTGAGGACGTGTTGGACTAGCTCTGTTGCGTCGATGCGAACGGCAGCAGTTGGCAAGAGGCGGGATTCCATCCATGCTCTTCCATGAACCTCATACGAGTGCTGCAAAAATGGACCTCTTCGATCCCTCGCTTTACGCGAACGTACGCAAGCCGCTTCTCCAAGCAGAGACGCTTCCTTATTGGTGTTACGCATCGCCAGAATTCTATGAGCGCGAGGTGCAGACGATATTTAGGAAAGAATGGAATTTCCTTGGGCGGGTCGACGAGGTGCCGACCCCGGGCGATTTCTACACCGTCGATTTTGCGGGCGTTGCCGTCCTCATTGCGCGAGGCCGCGACAACGTTGTCCGCGCTTTCGTCAACTCATGCCGGCATCGAGGCTCCAAAATTAAGGACGGAAACGGCAACTGCCGAGTACTGCAATGCCCGTATCACGGCTGGGCCTATGGACTCGACGGTGAGCTCCTCGCTGCTCCTGGCATGAAGGCGACCACTGCTTTCGACCGTCAAGATTACCCGCTGCTTCCGTTACGGCTCGATACCTGGGGCGGCTTTATCTTCGTGAACTTTGACCCGAATGCACAACCACTGCGGAATTTCCTTGGTGATTTCCCCGAGACCTTTGACTGCTATCGCATGGAAGACATGGTTACGACCCGTAAGGTCTCCTACACCGTCGAGTGCAATTGGAAGATTTACGTCGAGAACGCCATGGAAGCCTTTCACGTCCCGCACGTGCACAAGGCCACGATCAATCGCCAGGTCGGAAGCGTGAAGCACGACCGTACGTTCGACAGCACCATCGGCAATTGGGTCGTCATGCACAAGGAACACGAAGGAAGCCGTGCAATTCTCTCCGGCGACAAGGGTTTCGATCGCATACCGTCGCTGGTGGGTAAGGCGGCCCGTGGTACGTTCTACCCGCTAATTTTTCCCTCCACGATGCTTGGCTGTACGATTGACGCGGTTTGGTGGTTAGAAATCCACCCATTAGGCCCGACGCGAATGAAACTAATCGTGGGATCGTGCTTTCCGAAGGCGACGCTCGCGCGAGCGGATTTCGAGGAGGTCGCGCAGAACTACTATCGGCGCTGGGATCTGACCTCGAAGGAGGACATAAGCATTAGCGAGTTGCAGCAACAGGGGGCCGGGTCTCCACTCGCGAAGCCGGGGCGCCTCTCCGAACACGAGCCATTGATCCATGCCATCGATAACTGGGTGCTCGACCATGTGCTCGGGGTCGAAAAAGCTACCCCCAGGTATCAAGGCTTCTCAACTCAGGACCTTGATGTTGAACCTCAGGAACTCGAGGGCACTCTGTAAATTTGTGTGTTGTCTGCAGGAGAATGAGACGATGCAAGCAAAGTCCACCCTCGTTTTCGTTGCGCTCCTGGCCTTCAGCGTTCCGGCAAGAGCAGACGACGACGTGAACTTCGCCCTCAATTGGCTCGTTAGCGGCAAAAATGCCGGCTATTTTGTCGCCGAGGAGAAAGGGTTTTATCATGAGGCCGGCCTCAACGTGGCGATTTCGCGCGGTAATGGTTCAGGAGATACGATTAAGCGCGTAGCCGTTGGTCAGGTCCTTTTTGGGCTTGCAGATACCGCAAGTGTGATCTCGGCGCAGGCAAACGACAATTCGCCGGTGAAGCTGGTCGGGCTAATGTTCGGCAAATCTTCAGTCGCAATCCTGTACGCCGAAGAGGCTGGAATAAAAACACCGAAAGATCTGACCGGCAAGAAGCTTGGCCGTTCGGCGGCAGGGGCGTCGGTCAATATGTATCCGGGGTTCCTGAAGGCAAACGGCATAGACCGCAGCCGTGTCCAGGAAGTTGTGGTGAATCCTTCCTCTTTTTTGCCGATGATGCTCTCGAAGCAGGTTGATGCTGTGCTGGACCAGAGTTCGTATCTCGGCCGCTATCAAAAGGGTGCGCAGGGGACCGGATTGACCATAAAGGCGTTCCGCTTTGCTGATTTCGGGCTCGACCTTTATGGCGACGGTATTATCGTTACCAGCGAGACCGCGAAAACGAAAAGTGAACTGGTGCGAAGGTTCATGACGGCGACGCTCAAGGGCAATACTTGGGCGTTTGATCATCCGGATGACGCGATTGAGATATTGCGGAAGACCAATCCTGAGATTGACCCCGATGTCGGCAAGGCCGAGCTTCTTGATACCAAGGAATTGGCGCTTACTGATGAAACGAAGCAGCACGGCCTCGGTTGGATCGATCGTGCACACATGGAACGCACGCGCGACGTGACGATTGAGGCGTTATCGCTGAAGCGCATCGTGCCGGTCGAGGAAATCTATACGCTCGATTTCCTGCCGAAAAAGGGGTGAGCGCGAGGTGTCGAGCGGGCGGTCGATCCTGGAACTTTCGCACATTTCCGTGCGATTCCGGACGCAGTCCGGAAAATCGGTTTTGGCACTCGACGACGTCAGCGCGACGATCGGCCAGAACGAGTTCGTCACGATTCTGGGCCCGTCCGGCTGTGGCAAAAGTACCCTCCTTAAAATCGCGAGCCAAGTACTTGAGGCGAGCGCCGGAGAGGTCCGTTTTGAAGGGCATCCGCTGCGGACACCAACAGCACGAATCGGATTAGTATTCCAACAGCCCATTTTGATGCCGTGGCGGACGGTGCTGCAGAACGTGCTTTTTCCCATTGAGATGATGGGGCGCCGCATCTCCGATCATGAGCGTGAGGCGCGCGCTCTCATTGAATTGGTGGGGCTCGAGGGATTTGAAAATGTACTGCCGGGCGAACTCTCGGGCGGAATGCAGCAGCGGGTCGCTATCTGTCGCGCTCTCGTCTACGACCCAAAGGTTCTGCTCATGGATGAACCGTTCGCTGCACTCGATGCTATAACGCGTGAAGAGCTTGGGATGGAGCTCCTTCGTATCTGGAGCGAGCGCAGGAAGACGGTCGTTTTCGTGACGCATTCGATCCAGGAAAGTGTCCTGCTTTCCGATCGCGTTCTCGTCATGACAGCGCGACCTGGACGGGTTGCCTCCTCAATCAAGATTGAACTGCCGCGACCGCGGCATGTCGGCATGGTATCGACCCCCGAGTATGCAGCGCATGCAGAAGAAATCCGCGCTCTCATTGGACTTACCCACGGGTCTGCCTGAGGGTATTCGCCACATACTGCGTCGGGCAGCCGATAGCACGGCGGCCGCGATTGCTTTTGCCGGCCTGATTCTCATCTGGGAGCTGGCGTGTCGCTGGGGTAGCGTCCCGGTTTGGTTGCTGCCGGCACCATCTCTCATCTTAGGCGAGCTTTGGAAATCCCGTGGTATTATCCCACCGCATTTGGTCGCAACAACCATCGAAGTGGTCGGTGGATTCGGCCTTGCTGTACTCGCGGGCATACCGCTATCGATTGTCATCTGCTCGTCAATTGTCGCACGCAAGCTAACATATCCGGTGCTCCTGGTCCTGCAGTCTGTGCCGAAGGTCGCATTGGCACCGATTATCCTGCTGTGGGTCGGCTATGGCACGGGATCGAAGATCCTCATTGCAGCGGTAACCGCTTTCTTTCCGATCATTGTTAATACCACCGCGGGGATGGACGTCGTTCCGGCCGAGTTGCTGCAACTTAGTCGCTCGCTCGGCTCCTCGGCACTTAAGGTCTTCTGGAAGGTGCGGATACCCTTCGCGATGCCTTACGTCTTCAGTGGGATGAAGGTGGCGATGGCGCTCGCTTTGATCGGTGCCGTCGTCGGAGAGTTTGTTGGCTCCGACAAAGGCCTTGGCTATCTGATCCTGACATTTCTCAGCACCAACGATACGGCCATGGTTTTTGCCGGAATGGCGCTGCTCTCAGTTTTGGGCGTGATACTGTTCTACGCAGTTTGTGCCGCAGAACGGTTTTTTTGCCCCTGGTATAGAAGCAGCGAAAGCGACCCCATCATCTGAGAAGATATAAAAAAGCGGCACATTTCGCGGTGTTAAACTGAGGGGCGGCAGCTCGACTGAATCGTGGGACTGAGATTTCTCCCTAAATGGACACAAGCGATTTAACAGTTCTGCGGTGAGATTGACGACGCGGCTCCTATGCCGCAAGCAATACTGGAATATGCATGTCGGCCAATAGTGCTTGGGTAACACTCCCGAACATCAATGTGCGCATCTGTGAGCCCCCATCGTCACGCGAAACGATGAGGTCTGCATCGAACTCACGAGCGAAGTCGAGAAGACCTGTCGCCACATTCTTTCCGAGAGACTGAACGGTAGACGCGTTGATGGCGTACCGTGCGAGATGCACAGCGATTTCCCTCATCGGACCCATATCATCGGCTGTACTCAAGAGGACTACTTCTGCCGAACGCTCTAGAAGCGGTATCGCTTGCTTGAACGCGCGCAAAGCCTGCTCCGCGTCCCGACAATCGAGCAGGACCTTACGGCTCGCATTCGAATAGCCACTCGTTCGAGGGAGAACCAGAACAGGTCGTCTCAGGGAACGCAACATTGCCGGAGCGACATCCGTCAGGTATTCGAATGGGATATGCTCAAGATCTCGTTGTCTACAAATCGCAAGATCGACGCTCGGACCATGGCATGCCAAAGCGTCAGCGGAAAGTCCGTCGACCATACACCAACCCGCCTCAACGCCAGCCTTCTCTGCCGCCGAACAGAATTCTTGTTTAAGGCCTGCTTCTTCACTCGTGTCTTTCGCATGCAGCTGCCTCGTCATCTCATCGATGAAACGCGCGGCCGCATGTGCTGGCGGGTCGCAATAAAAGAGCTCAGGGCTCGAGAGGTGGGAGACATAGAGCCCGGTAACACGTGCGGCGTGTCGCCTCGCAAGTGAGAGTGCGAGCGTGACAAGGGAGCGGCTCCGTGGTGAAGCGTCCACACAAACGAGGACGTGCCTGAAAGAATTGTAGTTGTTCAGGCTCTTACTCATTAGTACCCGCGCACCCGGTCAACCACATTGAGAAGCGGCTCACCACGAATCAAACGCGCCCAATTCGAAAATACGAGATCAAACGTTTTCGGCAGATAACTATCGAGATCATCGGATGTAACATGGGGAATGATGAGGAGGTTATCGATGTGCCAAAGGGGCGACGATGCTGGTAGCGGCTCCGGATCATGGACGTCGAGGACAGCGCCGGAGAGCGCGCCCGAACGAAGCGCTTCTGCCAGCGCATCATGGTCGACGCAGGCGGCGCGGCCAATGTTGAAGATGCCGGCACCTGTTTTCATAAGAGCAATTCGACGCCGGTCTAGAAGGTTACGCGTTTCAGGCGTGAGGGGGGTCGTGAGAATGACGAAATCAGCTTTCGGTAAGGCGAGGTCGAGTGCATCGACCGATATCATCGCGTCTACCTGCGGATGCGCCGAGCCTCGGGTGCGGCGTACGCCGACGACTCTGAGTCCAAGCTCCTTGGCTGCTCTTGCGACAGCAGTCCCCATATCCCCGACACCGATAACGAGTGCGGTCCTGCCTGCGATCAGCGGCGTGAAAATCTGGTCCCAATGACGATTGCGTTGGTTCGTGGCGATCGTCGGGAGGCGCGCATTGAGCATCAACAGGGCCATCATCGCCGATTCGCGCGTTTTCTCGACATGGACGCCGCTGTTGTTCGTGAGGATCACGTCTCTGGGGAGCCAATCGAGAGGCAGGAGGGGTTCGACACCCGCGCCAATAATGTGAATCCAGCGGAGCTGCGGTGCTACTGATGCGAGATCTCTGATCGGAAACTTGGGATCGCGGACAACGTCATTTGATGTGACGAGGCCTACGGTATCGGTAAGCCAACCGAGATCCGTCAGGTTGTGGCCTAGGCTGGTGCGCGCGCTAGGAACGCTGCTCCGGGCCTTTGCCGAGGCAATCCCCTCTTCGGTCATCTTGAACACGCGCGGCTTCGTCGAGCGTGTTTCAAAATGGAGGTGTCGATCGGATTTTACGTCGGCAAGCATTGCGAGGCCTGAGGTCGTTAGTTACCGGTGGGGTGACGCGAGGCGTGCGCCGGTATCAACTGGTGCCGACGAGTCGATGTATTCGATGGGTGTCCCGTCGGGCCAGCATTGCCTACGTCGGGCATAGTGATCACTTCACCCAAACGGGCATAATGTGGTCCAGCTAGCCGCGCGAGCGGGCGCCACTGGGTCGCGTCGATTTTGCCGTCATGGATCAGGTCTTCCGCAATGCGAAAACGGACGACCTCGCCGACAAGAAACTCGCTTTTCAAGTTGCCGAACTCGAGCACCTGGCGCAGTCGGCACTCCAATGCTATCGGCGCGGCAGAGACGCGAGGCGGCCGAACGGTGATCGAGGCCTGAAGCGCTATGTCGAGAAGATCGGCCTCGCTCGTCTCCCCTGGGTGCTCTCTGGAGCTCTGGTGCATTGGTGCGACAAGATCTTCTGTGACTACGTTCACGACAAACTCGCCCCATTTTCTCGCATTCCGGGCGGTATCTTTCAGCACGCCATTGCGTCGTCCGCAGCTCACCGCGATCATCGGCGGATGGTTCGATACGAATGTGTAGCAACTAAACGGAGCCAAATTGATGCTGCCGCTCTCATTCAATGTCGAAACCCAGGCGATTGGTCGAGGCACAACAATACCGACCAGAAGCCTGTGGGCCGCCGCGGGCGAAAGATCTGCTGGGTCGATGTCGATCAATGTCCCAGGTCGGAGCGTCATCCGACGATCTCGAAATGGGCCTCAGTCGGTCGCATTGCATTCACCGGTGTCAAATCCTGGGGGCACGCAGAGAAGGCGACGATGCAATCCATTTCCGCCCGCAAGGTCACATAGCTGCCAGGTGTACTCACTGGCGGTCGCATTTCAATCGCGGTTCCCCTGATCACGGGTATGTTCATAAACAAGTTGAGCGGCGCCGGAACTTCCGGCGATTTCTGGCCGATTTCGCTCAGGCAAGCGGCAAGATTGTCGGTGCAATTGTCATGATATTCCTTACATCCGAGCGATTCATAGCGGTATCGATCGCAAGCAGCGAGCAGGGTATCATGGATACCGCCGGACGTGTCATCGATCAGAGTCAAAATTGGTCGTCGCTTGTTGGTCACGAGAGTATCGCCGGCATGCGGGATAATGCCACCGATTGCGACGCGCGTATGCTCCATGGACATGAATTCGTTCATGTCGGCGGAGTTGAACGCCCAGGTGTCGACGACTTGCTGGCCCTTTGTGTTGATGACCTTGATGCTCTGCCCTTTTCTCAGTGTCGCGGCTTTTCCTTTGCGCGCCGGGATCTCGATCCTTGCCATGATCTCCTCCGTGGGGGCTCGGTCTCGACGGAGTGTAAAGGAACCTGATAGGCTCGGAAAAGGACTTGCAAGGGAGCTCAGAAATGCTGGGCGAGGGCTACTCACGGACCGAGGCTGACATCTTCTCACCGGCCACGTTTGCTCGGGTTCGCCGACCGCTCGATCAGGCCGAAACCTTACCCCCGTTCTGCTACTCCTCCGAGATCTTCTTTCGTCGCGAAGTCGAGCAGATCTTCTTGAAAGCGTGGAACTTCATCGGACGGGACGACCGCATCCCCGAGCCCGGTGATTACTTCACCTTGGAGTTTGTTGGTGTTCCAACCGTTGTGGTACGTGACAAAGAAGGGAATCTACGCGCATTCGCGAACTCCTGCAGGCATCGCGGTTCTCTCGTCGCGCGCGGTGAAGGCAATTGCCGGGCCTTCAAGTGCCCCTATCATTCCTGGGCGTATGGACTGGACGGGCGTCTCCTGTCTGCGCCGGAGATCGAGAACAGCAAAGACTTTGATTTCGCCGAATATGGGCTGGTTCCCATTCGCCTCGAGACCTGGGCGGGCTTCATGTTTATCAATTATGATCCCAGCGCAGCGCCGCTTGCGGCGTGGCTCGGGGATCTTCCGCAGCGGCTCGCCTCGTATCGTTTTGAGGATATGGTCTGCGTCCGTCGCAAGGAGTATCTCCTCGAATGCAATTGGAAAGTCTACGTCGAGAATGCGATGGAGGCGTATCACGTGCCGACGGTCCATCGCTCGACACTTCAGCGGCAAAAAGGTCCGACGGCAGAGAAGCAGCCAACGAGAGGTGATTGGATCGCCCTTTGGAAAGAGCACGAAGGTAGCCGCGCATTGCTCACCGGCGACACGGGATTCCCGTACATCGAGAGCCTTGAGGGTCAAGCCGCTCGAGGTTCGTGGTATCCACTGATCTATCCAAGCACGATGTTCGGCTCCACTCGGGACTGCATGTGGTGGCTCGAGCTACATCCGCTTTCAGCATCTCAGACCCGATTGATCGTTGGCTCGAGCTTCCCGAAGAAAACAGTGGAACGAGCCGATTTCGAGGAAGTCGTGCAACGCTATTACCGACGTTGGGACACATCGATCCCCGAGGACAACGAAATTTCGAATCTTCAGCAGAAGGGACTGAGTTCGCCGTTGGCTCGTCCGGGTCGCCTCACGCATCTCGAGCCGCTCGTCCATGATTTGGCCAATTGGGTGCTGGATCGCGTGCTCGACGAGCCGGTATCGCGCTGAGCGGACGCCGACCATCTCAATCGACTGATCCTGACAGATGTGAATCGCTGTGGGCAACCGTCCCCCAACCATTTGCAAATGGGGAGATGAGATGTGAACTATACGTGGCATTTCGAGGCCATTTGGGACTACCGAGAGGTATTCTTTCGCGCAGCCTTGGTTACGGCGCAGATCACGGCCGGCAGTCTGCTGATCGGACTCGTTCTCGGGCTCAGCCTCGGGATGATGCGTTCGTCGCGGATCGCTCTGCTCCGTTGGCCAGCGACGCTCTACATCGAATTCTTTCGTAGCACGCCGACGCTGGTTCAACTGGTTTGGATCTACTATGCACTGCCTATTCTGAGCGGCGTTCAAATGGGCAATGTGACCTCCTTGCTGGTGGGTCTCGGTCTCCACTGCGCCGCCTACCTCGCGGAAATTTTTCGTGCGGGCATAGCGTCGATTGATCGCGGCCAAATGGATGCCGCGAAGGCTATTGGCATGCGTTATTTGTCGGCGATGCGGCGAATTATTCTGCCCCAAGCCATTCGCCGCATGATCCCGCCCTTCATCAACGAGTTGGCGACCTTAATGAAATTGACAACGCTCGGCTCGGTGCTCGCTGTCCCAGAGCTCTTGCACGAAAGCGAGAACCTCATCAACAATATCTATCGGCCTCTCGAGGTCTACACCGCGGTCGCTCTCGCCTTTGCCGTCATCATTTTTCCAATCATCTATCTTTCTCAGCACATCGAGCGGACCGTCAAGGCGCGGTCATGAGCGAGAACGAACCGGTCATTCGCGTCCGCGGCCTGCAAAAGTTCTTTGGGCCCTTGCATGTGTTGCGGGGCATCGATCTGACCGTAGAGCGTGGTGAGGTCCTGGTCATCATTGGACCGAGTGGCTCGGGGAAAAGCACCCTTTTGCGGTGCATAAACTTTCTTGAGGAATATGATTCGGGAGAAGTGTGGTTCGAGAACGCATTGGTCGGATATCGGAAGAAGGGCAACGGGCGATTGGTCCGAGATCGGGAGGCAAATATCGCCCGAGTGCGCGCGCAAATGGGCATGGTGTTTCAGAGCTTCAACCTATTCCCCCACAAAACCGTATTGGAAAATGTGACCGAGGGCCCGATCATCGTCCAGCAAAGGAAACCGGAAGAGGCGAGGGCGATCGCGCAGGAAATCTTGGTGAAGGTCGGGTTGGCGGACAAATCGGACGTTTATCCGAGCCGCATATCGGGTGGACAGCAGCAGCGGGCAGCGATTGCTCGAGCACTCGCAATGCGGCCCAAGGCAATGCTGTTTGACGAGCCGACATCGGCGCTCGATCCCGAACTCGTCGGTGAGGTTCTCGATGTGATAAAAAGGCTTGCGGCCGAAGGCATGACCATGCTTGTCGTGACCCATGAGATGAGCTTCGCGCGGGAGGTTGCCAACCGCGTGTTCATGATGGATGAAGGGGCCGTCGTCGAAGAGGGCTCACCCTCGCAGATCTTCGGTGCGCCGCGCCAGGCGCGGACCGCGGAGTTTCTTCGGCGCGTGATCCACTGATGGGGACGTCTCTTTGTGACGCGAGTTTTTGGGAGGGAGAAGCAGATGAACCAGAAGACAATAGGGAAGACCTTGGCGTCGATGCTCGTCGCGGGATTCTCGGCTGCGTTGGTGCTTGTCGCTGGCACAGCCAACGCGCAGGTGATGGACCGGATCCTCAGCGAGAAGAAAATAAAGATCGGCTACATCCCATCGCCGCCGGGAACGACGAAAGACCCAAAAACAGGAGAGGTGGGTGGGTTCTACGTCGATGCGGCCAAACTCATCTTCAAGATGGTCAATGTCGAACCAGAGTTCGTTGAGACAACATGGGCCAACTTCGTTGCCGGTCTGCAATCCGGGCAATTCGATCTTTCGCTCGCAGGCACGTTCGCCACCGTGCCGCGCGCGGCTGCCGTGGAGTTCACTAAACCGATCTCATATCTTGGCTATAGTGCCATCATCAAGAAAGGTGATACTCGCTTCCACACGCTTGCTGATCTCAATCAGGATGGGATCAAGATTGCCGTTGTCCAAGGCGGCGCCAGCGTCGAATACGCGAAGGAGAATTTTCCGAAAGCCCAATTAGCATCCCTGGCCACTGGCAATCTTTTGGCACCGTTTGTCGAGGTCACAGCTGGTCGCGCCGATGTTGGTATAGAAGACGCTTGGCAGGCGCGTCGTTACGCAAGAGAGCATCCGGAAGTCACGGATCTCTTTGCCGATCATCCCTATAATGTTTTGCCGATCGCATGGTCTGTGAAACGCGGCAATCAGGACTTACTGAATTTCATGAACACAGCGATCGATTGGCTGATGATCAACGATCGATTCCAAAAGCTTGCGGCCAGCTATGGCGAGACGGGTCGTTATATCGTTCGTCTCGATTATGCACCCCTCGGCGTGCCGGCAAGTGACAAGAAGACCACTGAGTAATCGGTGTCGAGGGCAGATCTCTCTTTGGGAGCCCGCTGCCTGTGGCTACAAATCGTCCGAGGATGTCGGGTCTCAGCTGGTCCGAGACATGTAGTCGAAAGCCGAGAGCACGTGGCACTTGATGACGTGGAAGAATTCATCAACCGTCACGTGCTCATCGGTACTCCCCATACCGGTGGGGGATGGTCCGTAGACAATTGCTGGGATATCCCGATAGCGCCATAGCCGCGCGTCAGTGCCACCCAAGCTGATCACTGGCGTAGGATCAATGCCGGCGATTGCTTGCGCGTTCGACCGCACATACTGCGCCATTTCGGAGTCGGGGGGGCACCAACTTGGCGGATTGTAGATCAATTGACGGTAAGACGCTTCGGGATAGTGCGCCACAATCTTGTCCACCTCGCTCAGAATCCGTGGTGCATCGAGTCCGTTTGGAAGGCGAATGTCGAGCTCGAACGTGCACTCCGCTGCGACCATGTTCACCTTGAGGCCACCCCGCACGATGCCAGGGTTGACCGTAACGCGACGTACGATCCGTGAAGCGCCGGCGCCGTAGGCCTTGTCGATCACCGGCGCTGCTTGATCGAGCGCTGCCGCAAGATTACTCGCTTCGGGCGCCGGTATTTCTGTCAGCTTTTCAAGCGCACCCATGATCTTCGCGGCGATCGCCGTCGCGCTCTTGCTGGCATGGGTATAGGCGCCATGCGCGCCTTTTGTGCGCACCGTGAATTCAAGCCATAGCGGGCCTTTCTCTCCGAAGCGCAAGGTCGATGGGCTGCTCGGCTCACCATTGAGACAACAGTCGCCAAAGACTTCGGGATGATTCTCGAAAAGATAGCGCGCTCCCCATGGTCCGAATGTTTCTTCGTCCGAGACGGCAGAGAGCGTCAGACGACCGTGGAGGTGATCGCGCAATTCGCGTAGGTAGAGGAACGTAAAGATCGACGCCGTGGTACCGCATTTCATATCGCACGCGCCACGACCATAGATCCTGCCATCGATAAGTTCGCCTCCCCACGGATCGTGTGTCCAGCCGAACCCATCACCGACCGGGAACACGTCGATGTGGCCATTCAGCGCAAGCTGGCGTCCCGGCTTCTTCGCATCGAATGTGGCAACGATGTTGGGCATAATCTCGTTCGGCGCGATGACACGATACTCAACACCGCGCTCATCGAACAGCCGACGGATGTGGGTTGCCGCTTCGCGTGTATCACCCGGCGGATTCGGACTGGCGCAGCGGATGAAGCGCTGCAGAAAGTCGAGCAATAGGTCGCGATCTCTTTCGATACGGCTCAAGAGCTCCGTTTTCAAATCTTGCATGAAATGCTCGCGATCTAGTTTGCGTCGAGGACGCGGTTGAGAATCCAATTGTCGATTTCATGAACGAGCGGCTCGCGATAGGAGAAGCGGCCCGGCTGTGCGAATGGAGACTCTAACCCTCGCTGCTGCCGTTCGGAGGCGACGATATCCTCTTCGATTGTGATATCCCAGCGTTTGTAATAGTTCTTGGCCACCGTTTCAAAATCCGGGCGCGCCAAGCGGTCCTTTGGGAACAGTGCGCCATGAATGAGTCGCGTACGTGAGGGGCTCAGGGGATGAAGCTCCAAGTACCAGGCGCAATCAATGGTACAGGCAAGATAGGTGCTGGGGTAGATAAGTGGCGCTCGCGTACCCCCCGCCTCTGGCAAACCTCTGAGGCTCTCGATCGTGGGAAATCCCATATCGCCCTTCAAGAGAGCCATGCTGCCCTCGTGTCGCGCGAACGTCGTGCAGTAGTGCCCGTCGGCTTTTTCGACCCAATAGCCGGAACTTCTCGCCGAGGCATACTTATTGATAGTTTGCCGGTGCACAGTGGCGATATGGTATGATTCCTTGGCGTTCTCGACGAAGAGCTTCCAATTACAATCCATCACATATTCTTTTCGCCGCGCGCAGGCCATATCGTGCAGACGATAGGGGGCGACACGGTCAGGTAGGTCGCCCAGATATTCGAGGAGCGGTGCCGCATTTTGATCGAAGTTCAGAAAGAGAAAGCCGCCCCAAGTCTCGAGGCGGACGGGAACGAGACCGAATTGCGTGAGATCAAGGTTGCGTGTCTGGTGCATTTCCGGTGCACCATGGAGCGTTCCGTCGAGGTTGTAGCTCCAGCTGTGATATGGACAGACGATCAGTCGGCAATTGCCGCGACCCTCGAGAAGGGCTGAACCTCGATGCCGACAGGAGTTGGCGAAGGCGCGCACCCGCCCATCGTCGAGGCGCAAGACGATGATGGGAACACCGACAAAGGTCAGCGTAAAGTAGTCGCCCGGATTTGGAATCTGGTCTGCCGAACCGATGAAATTCCAGACTTTGTGAAAGATTCGTTCGGCTTCACGACGATAGAAGGATGGGGAGGTATAGCACCAGGGCGGCATGGTTTCCGCCTCGAGCAGCGGTCGCCGAACCGCTTGGTAGTGTTGACGATCGAAAATATCCGCTGGTTCGGTCATATCCGTCGCTCCCTCAGGCGGGTGCGCGAATCGAAAGCCGAATCGGTGTCGGGTTATAATTATTCGCTGGATTGTGAACTTGCGGACAGTTCGAGAGGGCGACGAGGACTTTCATTTCAGCGCGGAGATCGATGAAGTCGCCTGGTTTTGACCGACCCTCAACGATTGCCATCGATCCATCTGAACCGACCGGGACGTACATAAAGAAGTTGATGTTGGCAACGATGTCCTTCTTGCCTAGACCAAATGGTCCGAGCGCGCGGAGAAAGTTGTCTCGACAATTTGGCGTATCATGTACGCCATAGCGTACGACATTGCTCTCTCGACTGCAGCAACCGCCGATCGTGTCATGTCTCCCGCAGCGATCATCGGTTACGGCGAAGAGCACGTTACCCATATCCGAATGGAGGCGCGTTCCCTTACCAATAAAGATCGAGCCAGCGATCTTCATTGTATCGGCGGCGCTATATCGTTCTGAGGGGTCATCAGCGTTGTAGCAAAGAAAATCGACGGCTTGGTGACCTTCGAGATCGACCAAGCGCAGAATATGCCCAGGCGCGACGATGCCTGACCAGTGGCCGCCGGGCGCGATGATGCGATCCTCGATCATGAAGAAGCCTCCAGATCTTTCACCGAATCTAGGCACGACCGTTAGGGCAGGGCAAGGGTGCCGGTAAGGTCACGAACAAAGCCGGGCGCTCGATCGGCATCTAAATGCTCTGCTACCTCGAGCAAAACGACGACATCGAATTGGCGCTCAAGTTCCACCGGCTCCGCGAGATCAGTGGCTCTAAATCGGTCCACCGGCATTTCGAGTGTGCGGGCATCGACATGCTGAGGTCACGTTGTCGGCGCACATGCTTCGACTAAGCTTTGATGAAATCGTCGAGGCGCATCAACACGTTCGACCAATATCCGAACGAATATCGGCTCAAGATTGCTGCGCCGTGCGATCGATTTTCAACCAAGCGAAGCAGCTCTTGCCGGCGGGGTGAAAGCTGGGCCGCGCCGCTTCCGTCGGCCCAGTCATAGATACCGCGACCGTTGAAGCGGGAAAAGGCGCCGCGACGTATTCAATGGACGCTGCAATTTTTACCCCCGGAGGGCGGTACGCCTCAAAAAATTCGAGAGTCACACAGGAATTCGCACGAGGTATCGGCTTCGTTGCTTGCGGGACGCGACGTGAGCCTGCCGACGCTTGCCCGTTGTTGGCTGCCCTTCGCACATTCCGGCCGAGCCCGCCGCGTCAATTCACGTCCGCTTTAGGGTGGCTTAGAGACGCGGCAAGCTGCATCGCGGACTTCGTGGTCGTAACGGGCTGGACACGCGGCGCGGCGCAGCCTTTTTCGGGTTCGAAGAATGTGACGGTCGCTGCAGCAGCCGGGTGATCGCCTGGGCTACAGCGCCAACGGGCTGAACCGGCAGCTCTGGACGGGTGTTGATCTCGCGCATGTCTTCCGCGCGTCGGTGTCTCGGACGAACATTCTAAGGACAGTTAAAATGGCCGGAAAGTACTTTACGAACCAGGGTGAGGCTTGGAAAGAACGGCCAAGCCAAAGCTTTCGCGCGCGAGACGCGGACCTGCCGTCGTTTCGGCCCTTGGCACAGCCGCTCGCGCCAAGCTCAGTCGGCCGGGCCTTGGCAATACCGGAGGCGGCGAGCAAGCCGCTTTTCGACGGGACGCATTTCGCCATCCATGACGATACGCGAGAGGGACGCGACGCACGGCGCCAATCGCCGTCACTTCCGGCGCCAACCCGCGCCAGCGCGGTCGGGCAGTCAGCGCGGAAGTGGAACACCGCGACGTTCTTACGCGGGTTCCTCATCTTGGTCATTGGCGTCAGCGCCGGATATCTCGGCTCATACGTCCTTCCCGCACCGGCCTATCTCGCCAGCCCCTCGGTTGCCGCCCCGGACGCTACGGCGCTGGCGACTGGTGCTTCGCTTCCGGTTCGGCCCCGAGCAACGACCAGCGACGAGCGTGTGGGGCAAGCGGGCATCGTGGCGCTGAAGCGCGGCGATGAATCGCTACGCGTCGGCGACATTGTCGCGGCGCGACGCTTCTATGAGTTCGCGGCATCGGCCGGCGTTGCGGAAGCAGCAACGGCCGTCGCTCAAACCTATGACCCCGCCTACCTCAAAGCCGCCGGCGTTCGCGGCGTCAAAGCCAACGCCGAAACCGCTCGCGATTGGTACGAGAAAGCCGCGCGCCAAGGCGACGCGCACGCCGCCCAGCGCCTGCAATCGCTCCGGCAGAATTAAGCACGACCAATTTGAAACGATCAGCTAGCCGCGTGCGCTTCGTTAGGGCTGTGAACGAACGCCACCGCCGCTCGCTCGATCGGGCGTTTCCGGACCTGGCGCGCGGAGCAACGAGTCGGGCGTGTTTGCGTCGGCGCGTCGTCGCTATTGCGTCCAAGCCTGGTCAGCTTCTGGACCTTTTGCGCCGTTTAGCAACCCGTACACCAGAGCCACCCCCATTTTCTGATATCAACACGATGCCGGCGTCGGTAACTGCGCGTTCAATTGCTGCTACAGTCGTTGGATTCGCCCGGATTTGTCCGGGCTGTACCTCCAATCGCTTGATCGTAGGGAGAGATAGTTTCGATGCGTCGGCCAGATCCTTCTGCTCCCAGCGTAACAGCATGCGAGCTGCTCTCATCTGCTCACTTGTCAGCGACGCCGCAGGAGCTGCTTTGCGTCCCATTTTTTATACCTTGGGCATTGACAATCCGTCCCGCCATTATATATACTTCAAGCATCAGAAACCAAGGGAAATTGCAGTGCGTGCCATTGATCAACAGCAGCCCTCTGTCGACCCCGTCGTATCGCTTTGCAAGACTGCGAAACGCATGTGGTTACGGATGGATCAGTCGTATAGCAACGTGAGCGCGGCGCTACGCGATCATCCGCGCGCAACCATGCTGATTGCCAATGCTCAGGCAGCAGCCGACGACCTGGGGCAGCAATACGAGAAATTGTGCGACCAGATCTGCAAGACTGAAGCCAGAACTGTGGAAGGCGTGCTCGCAAAACTCCAGTGCGCAGCGCAGTGCATTCGGGACATCGTCCCCGAGGGCACAGACCCAGAGCAAGCGTGTGATATCGAGCTACGATTCGTCTTTGCGGTGGAGCGGGACGTCCGGCGGTTAGTCGCCGAAAGGCGGCGCGGCAAGAGTAGGCGCCGTCCTAACGTGACGCTGAGAAATCGGGAAACCACCTCAAGTGCTATCGCCAAGCCGCTGCGGGATGTCGGGATCGGTGGGGCGGGTCACCCGAGGTGATCCGGGTTGGCTTGGTTTTGCAAAAAAAGATTCGTTGCGCGTGGGATGTGTCTCCCACAGATTACGCGCAAAGAATTTGCTGTGCTGGTCCGCCTAGCGCCACGAACGCGATCCCAGGGTCAGCTCAAGCCCAGGCTTTGCTCAATCGACTTCTTTCTTACTGCCGCCCACACGTTGGCGAGCTTGGCAATGTAATTACCGGTATCGGTGTCGCCCTCTCGATGATCCACCGCTGCCACTGCTTCACGTTCGGCCGGAATTAGGCGCGGCTCGCGTCTTTTTTCTCCGTCCATGTGCAGCTCCTCCTCTCAAGTGCGAGGATCATACGATGGCACGCATGCCGCACGTAACAACTTTGAGCCAAGATGCCTCGAGCAACCCACGACCACACGCCGACCGAGTGACGCAGGCGCTCGTATCTCCGAGCCGGCAGCAAGAAAGACATCGCGCGTCGGGCGGCGGATCGCGCTGTCGAAAGATCCGGGAACCGTTCGGATGGGGAGCGGTCGGGTACGGTTCGGCCGCGTTCGAGCTTCCCCGGTTTGTCCCGGACGAAATTTGCATACCCGCTGAGAGGGAGCTCTGAAAAGTGGGGACAGCCGCGAGCCAGAATTTCATGACGTGACGTTTGCGTCGTCGCCACTGGTTCCCGGTTCTGGGTGTGAAATACTTCACAGCCCGCAGCCGTCTTCGGCCTCGTTCTGCCGGCACCTGTGAGGTTTCTCACGTCTATGCGGCCCCAGGAGAGGTTAGATCTTCTTCGACGGTAGATAGCGGGGGTTCTGACCATGTTGGATCTGGCCACACGCAGAGAGCTGGCGGCGCTGGTCTATGAACACGCCGAAACGGAAGGCGAGCAGGATGTCGTATTCCTGGCCGACGATCACGAGGAGCATTTCGGATTGGCAAGAAGGTGGTATGACGCGCTGTTGCTGTGCCCGGGTACACTCGTTTGCTAACCGCTCCAGATGCACGGCGGCGGCAGGCCTCGAGCATGTTGAGGTTGATCGTCGCCGAATTGTGCATGACATCGGCATCATGCTTGCCAGTGAAGATGTAGCCTGCGCCGCCCATATCGGCAGCGAGCTGATAGATCTCGTCGAATGGCCGATCGACCGCCTCACGGCAGGACTGGAAATCCCTGAGATCGGCGATGATGAAGTCATCGGCAACGGTGGGAGAGAACCCTGGGTAATTCAAATCGACGGCGCGCACCCAGAATCCCTCACTCTTGAGCCGCTTCACGAGGTGCGCGCCAATGAACCCGCCACCGCCGCAAACCAGCGCTGATGTCATGATCAGACTCCAATAGTTCTCGCTCCCGGAGGGCCCCAACCCTAACTATGCCACGAGCGCCGCGCACGCTAAACGACTTCTGATACGCGCTGTCCCCGGCAGGCCGTGGGGCGTGGCACTCCGTTTCGCATCTCATGACTGAGAGCGAGCTGCAGCTGGATCTGCCGCTTGGGTTTGGCGAAGAGGGGCGCCGAGCGGGCAGCAAGAAAGCATGGCGCGTTGGGCGGCCGATCGTGGCTGTCGAGAAGAGCCGTGGGCGGTTCGGATGAGGAGCAGTCGGATACGGCTCGGTCGCGCTAGGACTTCCCCGGTCCGTCCCAGAGGACTTTCACACACTCGCAGAGAGGGAACTCTGACAGCGGGACGAGGCGCCAGCCCGAATTTCATGACGTGGCGTTCGCGTCGTCGATACTGGTCCCCAGTTCTTGATGTGAAATACTTCACAGCCCGTCGCCGTTTTCGGCCTCGTTTTGCTCGCACGTGTGAGGTTTCTCACGTCTAGGCGGCCGCAGGAGAGGTTAGATGCTGTCGGAGGGTAGATATAGCGGGGGTCGACCATGTTGGACTTGGCCACACGGAAAGAGCTGGCGGCGCTGGTCTATGAGCACGCCGAGACGGAAGGCGAGGGGGATGTCGCTTTCCTCGCCGACGATGGCGAGGAGCACTTCGGATCAACGAGGCGGTGGTATGACGCGCTGTTGCTGTCCCCGGGCGCGCTCGTTTGCTGAGTCCGACGACTGCCTTCGCCGGCGCAGACTTGGACGTTAGCGACAGCATTCTTGGAGGAATGCGAAAGTGGCGCTCCCGCGATGAGGTGCAGCAGCTACGCCGCGGCACGATCGAAGCCGCTACTTTGAGGGACTATAGTCTTTACACAAAGCGGGGAGCGATGGCTCTATTATTGCCCCCGCTCATTGCAGGTACTCAGCCGACTTCCGATGAATAGCCGTGCGTCGCTGATTTGTCTTGGATAAGCAAAGTTTGTCGGGCATTCTGGACATCGGACAATTTTGGGTATCGAACACAGAACTCGCGATTTGCCAGGGGTTCTAAGCCAGTCGCCTGGGAAAGATGACATCAAATTAGGCGACGGCTCAGGGAGAAGGAGGCTCTGGTTATGACGCAACTTTTGCGTCCAAAACTTTAACTTTTATTTTCGCGCGCCGAGAAGCGACATGTCCGTTCCTTCGCCGACATCGCGCTCGAGCTTGAGAATACGATATTCTCTTTTTGATGTTGCGCTCGCAGCGCTCGCACCGCTGTTGGCCTTGAGCTTGCGGAATGCGCCGGTCCTCAATTGGTCGGAGCAGGGGCTCATTTCCGCTGGTGGCTATTGCCTGCTGTCGCTGATTTTTTCGCTCATCGCTTTTAGCGTGTTCCGCATTCACACCGCGATCCCGCGCTATCTCAGCATCGATGATATTGTGGTAGTTGCGAAGGCGGTTATTGTTGGCGAGTTTTTTACTTGCGCGGTGCTTTTCACCGTCACGCGCCTCGATGGCATTCCACGCTCGACGCCGGCAATCCATGCATTGGTCCTCGGTGCCGGCCTCATCATGGCGCGGGCATTTGTCTACCTTATCGACAACACACCCAAAGCTGCAGCACAGCCAGAAGAAGCCACAAACGTGATCCTCATCGGCCTCAATGATCTTTCAGTTCGGTTCATCGAGCTGCTACAGGCGAGCGCGAGAGGTCGTCAAAATCTCATTGGCGTGCTGGACTCGAAACTGCGGTTGAACGGCAGGTCCGTCAATGGGGTGCGCGTGTTCGGGCCCCCAGCGCACCTTGACGCACTTATCGAAGAATTTGCGACGCACGGGGTCAGTGCCGACCTCGTCGTTGTCGGAAGTGAAGCGCACGAGCTATCGAAGGAAGCAATGAGCGAGGTTCGGCGTGTGTGCTCACGGCGCAACATTGAACTCATGTTCCTGTCTGACGTGTTGAACGTGAGCCGTGCAAAACACGCACACGGCGCTTTCCAGGTCGCGCGCGTTGTCCCTCTGACGCTTCCGGTCGAGCCGGCCGTAATACCTTCGCGCTACTTTCGCTCCAAGCGATTCGTCGATCTTCTGGTTGCAACGATCTTATTAATTGCCTTGTCGCCGTTGTGGCTCGTCGTCGTCATGCTGGCCGTCTTTGATGTGGGTACACCGGTTGTGTTCTGGCAGCGCCGCATCGGATTGCAAAGTCGTGAATTCCAACTGTACAAATTTCGGACGCTAAGGGCCTCGTTCGATTGGCAGGGTCACAAAGTACCCAAGGTGCAGCGTCTCTCGCGAATCGGCAAGCGACTGCGCAAGATGCGGCTCGACGAGATTCCGCAATTGCTGAATGTGCTGCTGGGCGACATGTCCTTGATTGGTCCGCGGCCGCTGCTGCTGCAGGACCAGCCACCGAATCCATCGGTGCGCTTGATAGTTCGCCCGGGCATTACCGGCTGGGCTCAGGTCAACGGCGGCGCGTTGTTGTCCGCGGTGGAGAAAGACGACCTTGATACATGGTATATTCGCCATGCGTCTCTGTGGCTCGACTTGCGCGTCCTGTGGATGACGTTGGTGAGTCTCGCGCGCGGTGATCGCCGTTCTGAGCAAGCGCTCGCCGTGGCCCGGAGCGATCGACGCACCTCCAGTGACCTGCCTGGCGGCACGCCCGCGGAGCGAGCAGCGGCTGCACCCAATCCGGCATTGAAAGAGCACGGTCCTGCGCCAGCCGTGCTTTCCTCATAGGATTGAGAGCGCTCGATTGGGCGAAAATTGTGTTCAGTTTCGAGTAGGTACGCAAATCTCATCGGCCACCGGGCCCCTGTCGACCGATCGATTTCTGTGATGCTCAGAGGACCTTTTTCGGAGGAAACGGCCCTTAGCTTGAAGGGTAATTCTCGCGGAGTACGTCCTGCCCACGGCGAGAGCATCATTTTTGTAAACAGGTACTTTTACCCGGATCATTCTGCCACCAGCCAAATTCTCAGCGACTTGGCTTTCCATCTCGCAGCCAGCGGGCGCAGCGTGCGCGTGCTCACAAGCAGACAGCGCTATGATGACCCATCCGCTGAATTGCCGGAGGTAGAAGCGAGAAATGGCGTTCTCATAACAAGACTAGCCACCACGCGTTTTGGTCGCTCCCGCCTCGTCGGGCGTGCGTTTGATTATCTCTCATTCTACCAGGCTGCACGGCGATCGGTCCTTGCCTATGCAAACCCGGGTGATGTTGTCGTTGCAAAGACGGATCCACCCCTGCTGGGCGCTGCGATATTGGGGGCCACTCGACGGCGCGGCGTGCGTCTGGTCAACTGGCTGCAGGACATTTATCCCGAAGTAGCGGTGGAGCTTGGCGTTCCCCTCGTCAAAGGGCCAATCGCGCAATCGCTTATGCGAGCCCGCGATATGAGCCTGCGGTCGGCTGAGGCGAATATCGTGGTTGGCGAAGGTATGGCGGAAGTTCTTCTTGCCCGTGGTGTTAGACAAGAGCGAATCCACGTCATCTGCAATTGGTGCGATGATGAGGAAATTCGGCCGGTCCCGGGTAACGAGAACCCTTTGCGCCGTGAGTGGTTACTCGAAGATCGGTTTGTGGTTGGCTATTCCGGCAATCTTGGCAGGGGTCATGAATTCGATACCGCATTGTCTGCGGCGGAATGTTTGCGCGGCGATCCTCGGATCGTATTCCTGTTCATTGGTGGCGGCCACAAGTTAGATGAGCTCAAGAGACATGTGAGCGAGCGCAACCTCGGTCATCTTTTCCGGTTTATGCAGTATCAAGACACAGACGCACTGAAGCACTCTCTCGCCGTTCCGGATGTGCATTGGTTCTCGCTGAAGCCAGAACTCGAGGGCCTGATGGTTCCTAGCAAATTCTACGGCATCGCAGCGGCAGGCCGCGCCATGATTGCAGTGACATCAGAGGATGGCGAACTTGCACGTCTTATCCGGCTACATCGTTGCGGGGAGGTTATTGCGCCAGGCAATGCAGAGCAATTCGCCGCGGCGCTGCGTAGATTTTCGGTACATGGTGAAGAACTCCAACGAATGGGGCTTCGCGCTCGGAGAATGCTGGAAGCGCATTTCTCCCGCAACCAGGCGCTACGGCGCTGGCAGCTGCTGTTTGAAGCTTTGAGCTCTTAGTGTGTTCTGAGAAACCCAAGCCGCAATCGGCAGGGAGTGTCGCAATACCATACTCCACGCATTTGCTACGTTTGGGCCGGTGCGTGCGAGAGCGGCGACGGAACGCGATTATCATGGCCCCACACCACATGGCCCCGCCGCGCGCGCACCATGGGATGGCTGTTGGGAGCAACTAGTTCGATAGTCGCCCGTGAAGAATGCCGAAGTTGCTGGTTGGTGCGGACAAGTGCGAAGGGTGAAGTAATCGAATTTGCAAGAAAGCGCTGGTTGGACCGCGGTTTCTTGCAATTTGCGATTCCAGTTTAGGGCGGATCGTGATTCT
>DASZAN010000025.1:0-63544 GCA_035945115.1 Allostellaceae bacterium | reverse complement strand
GCCGCTGGCGGCTGCGCGCCAATGAAGACAACGACTGGCAGATCGACCGCGCCGCACAGCGTTCGGGAAAGAGCTTCACCGGCATCGCCGGCATCCACCTTCAAGACCAAGCGGTGACCGAAAGCATTGGCGCGATCAGCCCCCATGAGTTCGAGCATCTCGGCCCTTCGGACCGTATGATCACGCGCACCCGCCGGCGGCTATTGCAAGCGGCGCGCGCCTGGCGCGCCGAGGGGGTCGGGCCGCCGGGCGTCGATGATTCCACGCTCTACCTTACGGCGCGCAGCGGCTTTTTCCTGAGCGAGGAGGGCCTCGACTGGCGCGAGGCCTACGCGCGGCAGGTCGGCACGGCAGTGCGTCCGGTACCGATCCCGCAGGCAGCGGAGTGAGACTTGCGATCGCCTGACTCGGGCGCCGACGGCCGGTTCCTGCGCGTCAATCGCAAGCTTTGCGACTTTCTGGGCTGCCTGCACCACGAGCTCCTGCGAAAGCGCTTCCAGGATGTCACCTATCGCGACGATCTCGCGGACGATCGAGCGTTGCTGAGAAGAGCGATCGACGGCGAGATCAAAACCTTCAGCATGGAGAAGCGCTACATTCGTGGCAACGGCGCGGCGCACACCCTAAGCGGTCATCCGAGCGCTGCCTCTTCCTGTCTTCCTAGAAGAAGACAAAGGACCGGACCACGACGTTCTTGCGGCATCGGGCGCCGGCGGGCGCGGTTGGGTCGATACAGGCAGTGTGGAAAGACCAGCGCGAGACGGAGCCGTCGGTCACAGAGTCATAGCACTTGAGCATTGAGACCTCGGTGGGCTTCTGCTGGGGAAACCAGTACCACTCGTGGTCGGGACGGTAGGTGAAGCGGGTGGTCTCGCCGACGCGGTCATCGTAGATGCGGTAGTTGGTGATGTACGGCTGGTCGGCGAAGGAAGGCCGTGCGCAGAGCACGAAGGGGAACTGCTCGACCGTCTCCATCGGCTTGGCGAGATTGATCGACATGAACCGCCGCGACATCTTCCTGTCGGCCTCTTCCTCCGTGTAGTGCTGCGCGCGCCCGAAGTTCCGAAGGTTCCTGGTGAGCAGCTCGCGGCAGCGCACGCGGCCGCTGTTGTCGTTCAGGTCGTTGTGCACAAGGTTGGCGTAACGGGCGTTCACACCCGGGTTCTTGTTGTCTTGGTCTTCCGTGCGGTCACCTGCGTAGTCCTTGTCGAAGACGTCGTGGTTGTAGGCCAGTGCATCGGTCGCGTCCGGGAAGAACTTGAGGAGGAGCTTCTCGATCTCGGGGTAGAACACGCGCTCCACCTCCGCCGAATCATAGAAGTTCGAGCACGCGGACTCGACGTGCGCCAGCGAGACGCCGAGCCGGTCCATGCATTCGGGGCTGCTGGGCGAGAGGCCCGGGTAGTACTCGCCGATGCGCCGCGCATCGCGCATCACGTGCGGGAAATATAGGCGCCGCCGCAGGTTGTCCTCCTCGTTCTTGCGCAGGATCTCCGCTACGTCGGCGCGCGCCGGGTCCCGCCAGAGGCCGTTGGACGGGACGACAGAGTAGGTCGGCCACTCGTAGACAGTATAGGGCAGCGGTAGCGCTAGGCCGCCTTCGGGGGTCTTGACGCCGTTCGCGCGGATGTAATCCATGCACTCTTCGTAGTCGCGGAACCCGGGGCCCCACCGGGTATCGATCGGGCCGGGTGGCGCATTGTCGATCATGTCAATAACTCGCTGGCCCTCGCCCTCAGCGATCTGGGCGAGCGCGTCCTCGAGCGCCGCGGCGGTTCCTCCATCGCCCTCCTGGTCGAACAACATGTAGGACAGGCCGTGGTTCGCGGCGATGGGCGGAGGCTGCCCTTCGGTGCGCTGGAGCGGCGGCACATAGGCCGACGACACTCTACCTGCGTCCGCCGCAACGTTAGTCTCGGCGACCTCAAGCTGGCTCATGACACATCTCCGGTTAGGTCGGCCTCACCGTGGCACAGAGAGCCTGCGTTTTCCAGACCTTGATTTGCGAACCTGCGCTGCGCTTACGGCACAAACGCCACGCTCTTTCCAACTGGAAAATGTCATCGGAACGAATGTCCGCGTTTGGCACTCCTGCGACATGCCGCGAGAATTTCGGCACGTCCGCCTTTGGTCCTGAACCGGACCTGCAACGAGCGCGCTCGTTGTTCGCAGAAGTGCCATGAGGAGACACAGAGCAGCTTTGGGAGATTGGTGATATTATTCTGCCGCGGCGAAGGCACGAGCGCTCTGTCCGGGAGCCCGGATGCGTCGGCCGCGCATATCCGGTTCCACGTTAGACATTAGGGAGCGCGGTTGAGCTGAACGAAACGTCGAATGGGAGCGCATCATGAAAAGGCCCATTCTGGAAGGACTAGTCATTGCCAATTTGATCGCTGGATTCAATGTGCAGGCGTGGGCTCAACAGCCCGAAACTCAACAGCCTGATATCGGCAAGGCAGAATATCAATCTGGTTGCGCAGCGTGCCACGGCCTTGACGGAAAAGGAACGGGACCAGTCGCTGATGCACTGAAAACAAAGCCGGCTGATCTAACGATAATCGCCAAGAAGAATGACGGAGTGTTCCCTTTTGGTCGCATATACGACATCATTGACGGACGAGAAGAGGTTAAGTCCCATGGCGCTCGTGATATGCCCATTTGGGGCTTTAGGTATTCGCCAGCACCAATTCCAGGGGTCAATCCCGTAGTTCCCTACTTTGTTGACCCTCTCTACGATCGGGAACCAGTAATCAGGGGCCGAATTCTTGCAGTTATTGATTACCTTTATCGCATACAAGTAAAGTAAAATCCAAAGCTCGAAAACGTCTTTTGCGATCGCGCAAGCGGCATCAATTGGTTGGATGCCTCGCGATGTTCGTCTGGGTCAAGAAGATCGGTGGTACCTGTACTGGTCGAGAACGGTGCCGAGCCGAACCTCATCCTCTCACCGCAGCAGGTTCGTGATGTGTCGGCCTACCTTCTGAGCCTCCGGGAGTAGCGCGTGTGGACGAGGCGCTGGTGAAGGCCTCTCAAATCAGCTGGTCACCGCCGCACAGTGGTGGGCGGTGACCAAGACCACCTCCTCCGCAGTGAGGAAGCACTCATCGATTTTGTTCCGCAATGGTCATCGGCACCAGTCGTCGACGGCTATGCATTCCTCGCCAAGGCCGAGAACCGGGGATGGCTAGCGGAGCTGCTTACATCCCCGGGCGCGACGGGCTGGTCGATCGGAGAAGGCAAAGGCCCCCGGAGTCGGCATTCCGCGCGGTTCTGCTTCGGGTCATGAGCAGCGGTCGAGACAGCGCCCGCATCGCGTCTGCTCATCCGCGAGAAGCGGACCATCGACCAGCTTGTCGCTGACTACGGCTCGGTGCCACCAGCAGACCCGCGATGTTCATGGGCCGCGGGAAATCGCCGCAGGGATTCGCGCGATCTCGGCATTCATGGCGTTGCCATTGACGATAATCTCGGCCATCACGGTGTACTGGCCCGCCGGCAGTTCGCTGTCGAGCTCGATCTGAAACGTCTGATCGTCCTGCGGATGCACAACTCCCATGAGCGCGATGCGGCCCTCGGCATTCACCACTGCGTACCGACATAAGGGGTCTGCGCGCTTGACGGCCACGGCATCAAGGGATTTCATAGCTACTCGCTCGATCCGATAATCGCGCATGAACTTCACGATGGTTTCGATGTCGCCGAAGAGGCGCAATCCACCGTCCGTACGCTCGACAGCGGCAATGTAGCCCCGGCGCGGAATAGCGTAGACATCGTAGGAACCGACGCCCAGCGGATAGCTCAGGTCTCGGAAGGCTTCGAGCGTAGCGCTCTCACGCGTCCAAGCCTTGATCCGGTAGGGGCCATTGGTCACGAGAAAGTGCCCGTGGCTCTTGTAGAAGGCCGCCAGTGCCGTCCAGCGTTGGCGCGCGTCTTCAGTGGTCACCAGCTCCCGCAGGATATCCGGTCGATACCCGTCCTTTTCGAACTCATCGACCAGCGCCGCGAGCCGGCCTTTGAGCTCCTCGGAGCGAACGAGATCGAGCCAGGCGATGCCGCTCCGCTCTGCCTCACCTTGCGAGAACGCTGCCCAGCCGCGACTAACCGCTTCTTCCATCAGTACGACCAAATGCCAGGGAAGCGCGCTCCAAGGCGGCGCGAAGACCGCGTCCTGTTCGGGGTCGCCCGGTACGATGTTTGCATAGACGTCGACGACGAACAGCTCGTGGACGAAATTAACGTCCCCCACTCGGAACGACTTCGACGTGGTATCAACACCGGCGAGACGCACAGCCGCGAGACGCTGCCTCAGCGGCGCCGTCGTCGCCGCGATCCAAGGATCATAATGCGAATCTGCTTCGCCTGGGACGGCCCAGCGATACGCGAACATGTAGGCGTAGAGCAGATCTGCCGCCGTGGTTCGAGTCCCGTCGTGAAAGGCGGAGCCGAGCACGCGATAGGTCAATTTCAGTGGCGCCGAACGCCCCGGCCCGATTGTCTGCAGTCGACCGGTGCCGAGCTCTGGAATGAGCGCGTCCTCGGGAATGCTCATCGCTTCCGGCGCCTCCGCCGTCGGTCGTGCGGGCGCGCCGCGTTCGACGATCGGTTGAGCGAGAATCGAGAGACTCACGACGGTGTAGATGACCATCAGCGCGGTCAACGGCAGCTGCGAGCGCAGCACCGAGTGTTGAAGCTGGAGAAGCTGGTGAGCCCTGGCGTCGGCGAGATAGACGGCGGCGACGTGACCGAGAACGATCGAGCTTACGGCGGCATACCAGGCGAAGCGTGCGCCGACCACGGTGATGTCGACGCGATATCCGGTTGTCCCGAAGAGATCCCAGCCGTATCCGAACGGATCGGAGGCAAGCGGCACCACATACTGTCCCTGGGTCAGCAAATAGGTGAGGTAATGCGCCAGGTGATAACCAATCGCTATCGGCACCAGGGTGGATGCAAAGCTCTGTGCCATTTCCAGCGGCGACGGGTTTGCCGCCAGCAGGCTCATGATGGCGCTCACGGCGAGATAGGCGCCGAGAAACAGCCCCCAGAAGCCCGCGAGCCCGATCGTCCTGGCGATGATTGAGTGAAGCTCGCCGTGGGCAGGCAACACACTAACGAACGCACGCTCGAACTCGGCCCACTCCGGCGTGGTCAGCAGACCGTCGTAGAGAACCGTCGACAGGACGAGCAGAATGAAGGCAACCATCGAGGGGGACGCGGACTCGTCGATCAATAGACCGGCGCCGAAGGGCCGCAGCGTCAACCCACATTCGCTGGAAGAAGTCCGAACGCTCGACTCGGTCAGCGCGAAACGGGCAAATACGCCGAAAAAAATACTGAACACTTCGCCCCGCTCGAGCCACGCCTCGACGCCGAACACGGCCATGCCGATCCAAGTGAGCAGCGAATAAACGAGAGCAAGCCAGGCGATGTTGGCTGGCACGCTGGGGCTCGAGAACACCAGCTCGATCCAGGAGACGGCGAGGAGCAATAGGACAGCCGGCCAGACTCCAAGCACCTCGGGGTAGGTCAGGTGTAAAGCAAGACCGCGACCGGTAACGGTGTGACAGAGTCGATCACATGCCTCGAAGATCGTCCGCCACGGATTGATCGCTGCCCAGAGATTGCCAATGAAGGCGGAAAAAATCGCGAGCCCCACCCACCAGGTGATCCACACCAGCGTCGGCGCGATATTCCGGTAGGGATCCTGGCTCCCGAAGAATCCGGCGATGACGATCAGGACGAAGAGGCCGACCGAGACGAGTTTGAGAAAACCCAAGAGAACCGTATGGACGACAAATCGAACGAGCGGATGTGCCAACAACTCGGTGCGCGGATAGTCCCGCGCGCTCGCTGCGGGGCGCGCCAAGAGGCCGACAATCACGAACGACGCGACGACGGCGGCGGCCGCGCCTAGTAAATAGAAGGATAGCGGCAAGGGCAGGTCGTAACGCTGGCCGAAGCCATGCGCGTAGGCGGGAGCTCCGAGCGCACAAGCCCCTGCAGCGATGACGCCGCGGGTGATCAGGCTAGCGTGGATAGACTTCGACATTGACCAGCGGCGCTTCGTGCTGCGCGCGGCCGTCCGCGCGCTCTCTCTGGGCGTGAAGATTGACAGGAAATCGCCCTGTCGCAGTGGCCTTGAATCTGAGCTCTGTAACTGCGCCGGGCGTGACCAGTCTTTCGATGTCATAGCCGTGAAGGTGCAGGACCACCGGCCGATCCGTCGTCCAGCGCAGCATCACGACATCTCCCTCTTTCACGCGAATGAGCCGCATGCTGTCCGGAATGTGGCCATCTTCGATCTTCAGATCGAAGACGAGCTCTGTGGCCGTTGCCGGAAAAATAGCACTCGCCGCGACCAGCAGTGACGTCGCGATCGATCGGGCAAGCACGAGCGCGGGGCGCAGCATGGGCCGAATATGTTGGTCATCATCGAGCGGCATTCGATCGGACTTCGGAGATACGATTGATCATCCAGCCGGAATCGTAAGGTGTGTTGAGCAGCGCCGGGTCGCCCACCGCCGACCAGAGCAGCCGTCCAAATCCGTCACTAAATCCGGCAATCGGATTCCAGGCGGCGTCCGGTGCCGAGTCGATGCCCAGCGCAAGCCAGCCGTTCCATGGAAAGTTCTTGAGCTTCACGGTGCGAATGAACATCGGCGAATTGAGGCCATCGATTGAATCAAACCCAATGTTCTCGATCCCGTCGGTGAATTCGGCGCTGAAATACTGGCGCTTGACGGTGTATCCCACCACGACCTTGCGACAATTCCCGGTGAGCGCCGCCACGAGCTCGCGCTGCAGATTTCCTTGTTCGGCGGCGTCACGATAGTCGCCCGCCTTGAGGCGATTGAGTGCGGCGTCGGCGAGTTGCTTCCGATCAGCGTCATCGACGGCGTCGGCGAGGATGAGCGAGGCATGAAACCAGCCACTCTTGACCCACGGGGGGCCGAGCCAGCCGTTGACCGAGGTTCTCGCCGACGTCATGAGATCCGTCGCGCTGACCTCATCGATCGCGACATCCCATTCCAACCCGTCGGCCCGCCATTCGGGGCGAACTAGATTCGCCAGCCTTGCGCCAGCCTTGACGTGGAGATTTGCGATCGGCGGTCCTGGGTTCTCGGTCGAGGTCTGGTGAAACCGTGCTTTCGCGGCGTCGGCGAGATCAACGTGGTAGATGTAGTCGCCGTGAAACGGCGTCACGGGATAAGGATGAAACACGATCGGGTCCTTCCCGCCGATATCGTGCGCGACGGTCTTGATGGCGGCGCAGGCGGACGCCTCGATCTTTCCAAATGGCGAGACCGGATTGATTCGGATGGTCACGAGGCTGCCTAGCGACTCGATCACCCGGATCGACCTCGGTAGGTCGCTGGAAATGCGCGGCGCGTCACCGAGATAGGCGTGTATTTTGCTTTCGCGCAGCGACTCTCCTGCGCGTTCGGGTGCGATTGTCTCGATGGCGATCTCGTGTGGGTAATAGGACGGATAGACCGGCAGCTCGTGACCGCCCCTCGCCACCGTGGCGATCGTCAGTGCCGCCACGGTGGTAACAAGCACGCACAGAGATCTTATCCGAGGACGCATCGAACCATGAGACACAATTATCAGCCGCGCAGCGCGCGCATGACCTCTTCGTTGCCAAGCGCCTGTTGTGGCGTGCCGTGGAAAACAATCTCACCGCGATCAAGCACGTAAATCCGATCGGCGATCGCGGTGGCGCTCATCAGGTTGGATTCGGCGATAAGCAGCGCGATGCCCATGCCCTTGATCGTGATGACCGCTTCGCGAAAGCGTTTCACAACGGCAGGCGCCAGCCCTTCGAACGCCTCGTCGAGAATCATCAGGTGAGGGGCAAGCGCCATGGCCCTGGCGATCGCCACCATCTTCTTCTGACCACCGCTCAAGTTTAGGCCCTGTCTGCCGACGAGCGGTCGGATCTCAGGGAATACCGCAAAGACCCGCGCCTCGGTGTCGTCGCCCGTTGCTGTCGCCCGTTCCGTCTTGGCCGAGAGCCAGCGGCTGATCATGAGGTTCTCGGCCACTGTGAGCTCCGGAAAGATTCCGGAGTTCTCCGGCGCGTAGCCGATACCACGCTTGGCCCGCCGGTGCGGCGGCAACGACGTGATCTCTTGGCCACGAAACCGGATGCGCCCCGAACGGACGGGGAGGAGCCCAGTAATGCTCTCGATGAGGGTCGTGCGTCCAGCGCCGTTGCGACCGACAAGGGCTACAACCTCGTCGCTATCCACAGCGATCGACACGTCGCTCAGGATATGGGCAGGTCCTCGGTAGGTGTTGATATTGTCGACCTCGAGGAGCACGGCTTTCCTGCCTCAGCTCGACAGTGGCGCGCCAAGCAGGATGCTCGCGACGTCCTTGTTTGCTCGGATCTCGTCGGGAGTGCCATCCGCAATGAACGAACCCTCGTGCATCATCACGATCCGGTCCGAGTAGCGGAACACCACGTCCATGTCATGCTCGATGACCACGGCGGTCACCATCCCTCGCCGCACGACCGACGACACGGTATCCATGATCTGCGCCTTTTCATGAGTGCTGACGCCGCTCGTCGGTTCGTCTAGGAACAGCAGCCTGGGTCGTAGCGCGTAGGCCACGGCGACGTCGAGCAGTTTGCGCTCGCCCTGCGCGAGGCCGCCCGCCGGGACTTCTGCCTTACCCGATAGCCCGAATTGGCTCAACACTTCGAGTCCCTCCCGGCGCACATTCCCGTCACACTCGGCCAAACTGGCCATCTTCATGGCCTTGCCCTCGCGCGAAAAGATCGACAACGCAACGTTGTCGAAAACGGAGAGCCCATCGAACAAGTTGACGATCTGGAAGCTCCGGGCAATTCCTGCCTTGATGCGCTCGGTCACCGTCGTAAAGGTGATGTCGCGGTCCTCGAGTAAGATCTTTCCGCTATCTGGCTGGAGGTGCGCGCTGATCAGATTGACGAGCGTCGTCTTGCCCGCACCGTTCGAGCCCACCAGCGACAGGAATTCGCCCTTGTTGACGACGAAATCAATGCCGTCACAGGCCCGCGTTTCGCCGAACTGTTTGCGCAAATTCACTGTCTTGAGAAGAGTCACGTCAGCGCCTCCTCTCGTTCAGTCGCTCCGCCGCCCTCGATAGTGCGCCAACGATGCCTGTCGGTAGAAGCAGCACGAGGGTGACCAGAACCACGCCAAGGAGAAGCTGCCAGTATTCGGTGGTGGCGACTGCATAGGTCCGCAAGTAGGTGAACACGATCCCGCCGACGATCGGCCCGGTAAAGTTGCGGAAGCCGCCGAGCAGCGTGGTGAACACGATCTCGCCCGAAAACGTCCAATAAAGGACGTCGGGGGTGGTCAACCCGTTGAGCGGGACCCATAGGATGCCGGCGAGCCCGGTAAAGGTGCCAGAGAGGAGAAACGAGATCCAGCGAAACTGGCGGATCCTGAGCCCAAGGAAGCGCGCTCGGACCTCGTTGTCGCGAATAGCTTGAAGCGCCTTTCCAAACGGCGAGTGGACGATCACCCACATGACGCTGACGGCGACGACGAAGATGACCAGGACGTAGTAGTAATATGATGTGATGAATTGCTCGAATCCGTGAGCGCCCGAGAAACTGAGCAATCCCAACATCAAGGTCGGCCGCGGAACCCGTAAGCCGTCACTTCCTCCCGTGACCCAATAGAGCTTCAGCGCAAGGCTGTAGACGACCTGCGAGAGCGCCAACGTCAGGATGCCGAAGAATATGCGGGTATGGCGAACGCAGATGTAGCCGAACAGCCCCGACATGATCGCGACAACGGGAATCCCGACCAGGATATAGAACTCCATGGAATGCGAGCCGAGATTCTGCACCGTGAAGGCGACAGCGTAGGCGCCGATGCCGAAGTACGCGGAGTGGCCGAACGACAGGAGACCTGTGTATCCGAGCAGCAGGTTGAACCCGATCGCAGCGATCGCCGCGATGAGGCCGTAGGTCACGAGCTGCGTTTGATAGGTATTGGCGAAGTTCGGGAGCAGAACCAGCACGAACAGAATCGCAATCGAAACCACCGCCGGCTTGAGCAGCGAGCGATCTTGCAACGGAATGATCGACGCCTTCATCAGGCGGTTCCAAAGAGCCCGGTCGGTCGTACTAGGAGCACCAGAGTGGCGATGACATAGAGCGCGGCCAGCTCGAACTCCGGGAAGAATTGAATGCCCGCGGTCCTGACGATGCTGACGATGACGGCCCCGACCAGCGCGCCCTTGAGGCTGCCGAGCCCACCGATGACCACGACGACGAAGGCGATGACCAGCGCGTCGATCCCCATGCCGAGCACTGCCGCTTGGGTTGGAACGACGATGGCTCCGCCGAGGCCGGCCATGAAGCACCCGATCCCGAAGGCCAGGACATAGACCAGCCCGACATTGAGACCGAGCGCCGAGGCCATGCGCCGATCCTGCGACGTCGCCCGCAGCAGGACCCCGAACTTTGTATTATAGATCACCACCCAGAGGGTGAGGGCTGCGACCGCACCAATGGCGATGACGAGCAGATTGTAGGCGGGATAGTAGAAACCACCGATATGCAGGATCGGTAAGGCGTCCATCAGCGTGTCTGCTGAGAGCGGCGTTCCACCCCAGATGAGGCGCATCAAGTCCTCAAGGATCTGCAGGAGACCGAAGGTTACGAGGAGCTGGTATTCCTCCGCGCGGCGATAGAAGGGCCGAAGCAGCAGCGGCTCGATCACCATCCCGATGAGCGCCACCGACAGAGCTCCCACGGGCAACAGCAGGAACAACCACCCGAGCGGCGCGCCGAGCGCGACGCCGCGCCCCACCAGCCAGGCGGTGACGTAGGCGCCGACGGCATAGAGGCTGCCATGGGCCATGTTGACAATCCGCATCACGCCGAAGATCAGGCTCAGCCCTGCGGCAATGAGGAAGAGCACCGAGCAGTAGAGCAGCGTGTTCAGGATTTGGATGGTCAGAATTGCCACCGCTTCCCCCATCGGGCGACTTGGCCGCGCACTTCCTCACTCTGTCCCCGGCTCGAACCGCGGTTGGCGTGGTTGGATATCCGGGTTGCGCCGCGAGATTACGCGAGCCACTCACTGGCACGAATTCGTAACACGGATTGCCGACAATTGGCGCTGAAGAAAATCAGCCGCGCCCAGACTTGCCTGGGCGCGGCTACATCTCCAGCGGCGAGCGCCCGCTGAGGTCGATTCAGCTGACGGCCTTGGGCCAGGTGGTCTTGATCCAGTTTGCCGCGGACGTCGACTCATTGTGGCTCGTGCCAGGCTTCGGCCAGCCGAGCGGAGCAGTGATGTTCCGGATGGGAATCGTGATGATCCGGTCGGGATCCCAAGTCGCGAACTCGTATTGCGGAAGGTTCTTACTGAACCCTGTGACCGCGTCCTTATAGGCCTGATGGTCGCGCCGCATGTAGAGATAGCCTGACGGGGTATCCAGGCCGAGCCCCTCGAGCTGGCTGATGATCGCCTCGTCCTCGGGCCACCCGCCGGTCAGCTTGTTGGCCCGCTCGATGGCGGACTTCAACAAGTAGAGCGCCACATACGCCCCTTCCGACTGGAAGTTCGGGTACTCGTTCCAGCGCTTGTAGTAGCGCTCGACGAAGCTTTTGTTGGCCGGCCAGCGGTCGCCGCCGGGATAGGTGAAGTAATAGTTGGAGTGCACGCCGGCCAGAACGCCCTCGGGGTGGTCCTTGCCGATCGCATGGGGCGCCACGCCGAAGGCGATGGTGCTCGCGACCTTCATCTTGTCGAACAGGCCGTAGCGGAGCGCCTGCTTGTAGAACGCGACGTAATCGCCGCCCCAGACCGAGGAGACCAGCAGGTCGGGCTGCGCGGAGATGATCTTTGTGATGTGGGCGGTGAAGTCGGTGGTGAAGAGCTTCGGCCAGCTTTCCGAGACGATCTCCGTTCCGGGCACCAGCCGCTCGAGCGCGAGGGTGAAGTGCTCGGAGGCATTGCGCCCGTAGGCGTAATCCGGATGGATGTGGGCGATCTTGCGGACATGCGGCCAAGTCTGCGCCACGCCGATCGCGGCGGTGATCCCGTCCGCCGACTGGATGTTGGTGATGCGGAACACGTACTTCGGATTGGGAATCGCCTTGTCAAACAGGAAGTCTGTGCAGCCGTCCGTTAAGATCGTCAGCACTCCCAGCTCCTCGGCAACCGGACCCACTGCCGGGCTAGTGCCGCTCGAGATGACGCCGGTGAACAGGTCGATCTTGGCCTCGAGCTTCATACGCCGCAGTTCTTTGACGCATGCATCGGTGCCGGCGGCTTCATCGGTGGTGATGGTCTCGATCTTGCGTTTGCCGAGGAGCCCGCCTTGGGCGTTGATCTCCTCCGCCGCCATCGTGTGGCCCTTGATCGACGGCTCACCGAGCACCGCGCCGGCTCCGGTCAAGAAAGTCATGTGGCCGACCTTGAGGGGCGTGTCCGGGATGCTACCTTTGGCACCCTCGGCCGCCTGGAGCAAGCGAGGCCCCGCAACCATACCGGCGCCCACAAGGCCGGCCCCTCCCACACTGACGCCGAGGGCATTGAGAAAGCCGCGACGGTTTACGCTGAGTTGATTCTTCATGCATTCCTCCCTACGGGATAGCAGACCGTCTCCCTGGCGATCCGCACAAATGCTCTCAATGCTAGCACGTAATATCTGTTCAGTCAGACTGCATATCGCTTCAATCAGACTGTCGTGCGCTTGTAGCCCGGGTTTATCTCGCAACAGGATCTCTTCCTCGACCTGCATGCTCCAGGCGTAGCTATAGGATCAATGGCCAGGCGTTGTTCTTCCCGGACGCCAATAATCCAAACGCAGGAAACGCGCAGCGCGGAATGAGGGGCGGTAGCGTTTGGCACAACCCGGAAGAGCGCGTTGGCGCGTCAGGTCTGCTTGGTGGCGCTCAGCCGACTGTCAGCGTGCAGGTGAGAATGCGCAACCGGCGCCTATGACCGCATCAGGTGGCAGCTCAAGCAAGTAGATTCGAGCGCACGGTGATGGCCGCTTGGGCGGCGGCCAGCGCGTGTCAACGCACATTTCCCGCCCGCGATGGGGCAGCGGCCGCGCCGCCGTCGCTCCTCTCGTCAGGCGGCCGCGACCTCGACCGTGGCGCCGTAATCCGCCTGACCAACCGTGAAATGGAAAATCCCGAGCGCCTCCTGCGGCAGCACCGCCGCACCTGAGGTAACGCGGTTGAGGTCCGGCCAACCGTCTCGCATCCACACGACGCCCGGCGGCATGCGATCGGTCAGATGCGCCTTTGCAGAAAACTCGCCGCGCTCGTTGTGGACGCGAATCGCATCGCCCTCGGAGAGCCGGCGCGCCGCCGCGTCGGCGGGCGATATCCACAGCCGCGGCTCCGGATCGTGTTCGGCGAGCAACGGCAACGCCTGGCCGTGATCGTAGAAGGCGTGGAACTGCGTCAATGTCCGGCCGTGGCAGAGAACGAGCGGATAGACACTCGCATCCCGCGGCGGCTCCGCGTTGTGCATCGGGAGCGCCGGCAGGCCGGCCGCCGCGGCGCGCGCCGAGACGAATTCGATCTTCCCCGACGGGGTGTCGAATCGGCGGTCGGGATAGGCAATGTGCGATACCTTGAGCGGCAGGATGCCGCCTGCGGCGCGCAACATTGCGACCGTCGCCCGGCCGGTCGAGCGGCAATCGAGGATCGCGTCGAGCAGATCTTCGTGCGACGCCCATGGGTAAAAATCGGCGACCCCGAGCCGCTCGGCGAGGCCGCGCAGCACGTTCTGCATCGGGCGTGCCTCGCCCTCCGGCGGCAGCGCGCGTTCCGTAAGATAGAGGTGCGTCTGCGTCGCCTTGCAGCCGATATCTTCGAGCCAGGCCGTGCCGGGCAGCGCGACATCGGCGAAGCGGCGGATCGTCTCGTTCATGAAGAGATCGTGCGCGACGACGAGGTCGAGCTTGTCGAGCGCCACCGCCATCTGTCCCGCGTCCGCATATGAGGAGAGCATGTTGCTGCCGAAGATCAGCAGCACGCGAATCCGCCCGTCGCCGAGCGCCGCCGCGATCTCCGACATCTGGTTCGGTAAATAGCGGCCGGGCTGGCGGCGCTCGGCTGCCGCCACGGTTGCGAAGCCGCCGCCATGCGCGAGCGCGGCGTGACGCGGACCGAGTCCGCCGCCGGCGATGCCGTATGCGCCGACGAGCGCCGGCAGGCAGGCGACGGCGCGCGCGGCCTGCCAGCCGTTCCGGCCCTTGTGCAGGGAACTGCCGCCGAGCACGATCATCGCCGGTTTTATTCGGGCGTAGTCGCGGGCGAAGGCGGCGATGCGGTTGGCTGCGATCCCGGTTTCTCTCGCCGCCCACTCCGGGGAGAACTGCCGGACGTGCCGCGCGAGCTCGTCGAAGCCAAGCGTGTACCCGGCGATGAAGGAGGCATCGTAGAGGCCTTCACCGATGATGACGTGCATCATCGCGAGAGCGAGGGCGGCGTCGCTGCCGGGACGGATCGCGAAGAATTCGTCCGACTGGACTGCGGCTTCGGTGTGCCGCACGTCGATCGTCACGATACGGGCGCCGCGCTTTCTGGCGGCGATGAGGTGCCGCGCGATGTTGGGCTGGCTCGCGAGGTTGGCGCCCCACATGAGGATCAGCTCGGAATTCGCTGCCATGTCCTCCTTGGTGTTGATCTCGAGCGCGCCGGTGAGGCCGACGCCGAAGCCGCCGAGCCCCCAGCAGATCATCGCCGGGCTCCAATACTGGCAGCCGTAGAGATTGGCGAAACGGGCGCAGAGCTGGTCGCCCACGGAAAGGCCGTAATTGTTGGCGGCGTTGCCGTGCCCCATCCACAGCGCGGTTGCCTTGCGGCCGGCCTTGGCGATGCGGTCGGCGATGAGGTCCAACGTCTCGTCCCAATTCGCCTCGCGCCAGGCGTCTTCGCTGCGGCGGTCGCGCACGAGCGGCCGCAGCAGCCGCTTCGGATTGCCGACGATCTCGCGCGAGGCCTGCCCGCGCACGCAAAGGAAACCGCGGCTGTCGGGATTGTCCTCGTCACCCCTGACGGCAACGACTTCGCCGTCCCGCACCTCGACGAGCATGCCGCAGAGGGTCGGGTGGCAGTTCATCGGGCACATGGTGCGGACGGTTCGGGTTGATTGGGACATGGCGCCCCTCTCGGCCTCTTTCGCCGGATCCCACGGCGCGGCTCTCAGTTTACACGGTTCGCCCTTATTACACCCACTCGACACATATAGCGCCGCCTCGCTGCCGGCGTGGTTCACCCCTGGCCCCCCGTCGGGCGGTTCTTCGCCTCGATGCGCATGCTGAACCCAGAGATAGGTTAGGAACGTCTGCCTAGGGTCAAACTGAGAAGAAGCCGCACAGTCACACACAGGTCCGTAAACCGCCCGAAAGCAGACATTCTCGGAACAAAGCGTTTCGTCGCACTTTGACCCAACTGAGACATTGGCTGTGCGCTGCGGCAATTGTTGCAGCCCTATCAACGTACCTGTCTCAGCGGATACAATGTTGTCGCCGTAGCTTGGGAGCCGATATGCGGCGACGCGAGTTCATCATATTGCTCAGTGGCACGGCTGCCGTGTGGCCGCTTGCGGCGCACGCGCAGCAGCCCGACCGGATGCGGCGGATCGGTGTTCTGATGGCCTTTGCCGAGAGCGATCATGAAGCGCAGTCCTGGGTTGCGGCGTTCCGGGAGGAGCTGCGGAAACTCGGGTGGACGGAGGGTCGCAACATCGAGATCGACACTCGGTGGGCGACAGCCGATGTCGAGTCGATGCAGCGATTCGCGAAGGAATTTGTCGCGCTTCAACCCGACTTCATTCTTACGAGCAGCACACCTGCTACTGCGGCGATGCTGCAACAGACACGCACCATTCCCGTCATTTTCGTGTGGGTTGCCGATCCTGTGGGTAGCGGCTTCGTGGCGAGCCTGCCGCGGCCCGGCGGCAACGCGACTGGTTTCACCCCTCTCGAGGCCTCGCTGGGCGGCAAGTGGGTGGAGCTGCTGAAGGAGATCGCGCCGCGCGTCGCGAGGGTGGCGATGCTGTTCAACCCGGCAATGGCGACATTTGTTGAAGGTTACCTGAACCCCTTCAAAGCCGCCGCTGCCTCCCTCGGCGTGGAGGCGATCCTCGCACCTGTCCACGACAAGTCCGAGTTCGAATTCGTCGTTGCTGCACAGGCACACGAGCCGAATAGTGGCCTGGTCGTGATACCGGACGCCTTCACGATCGGTCATCGCGCGGAGATTACTTTGCTGGCTGCTCGCTACCGCGTCCCTGCCGTCTATTGGTCCCGTTCCTTCGCTGAAGTCGGCGGGCTGCTGTCCTACGGAGTTAACCCGCTCAGTGAGTTTCGGCGTGCGGCGTCGTATGCCGATCGCATCCTCAAGGGCGTGAAACCAAGCGAGCTTCCAGTCCAGGCCCCCGTCAAGTTCGAGCTGGTGATCAACCTCAAGACCGCCAAGGCGCTCGGCCTTACCGTTCCCCCTTCGCTGATTGCCACCGCCGACGAGGTGATTGAGTGAGGCCGTGTTGCCGCGGTGCATGAGTCCGCAGTTGGCACTTCTGCGAAGTACGAGCGTGCTCGATTCAGGTCCGGTTCACGGCCCAAACCGGACATCCTGAAAATCCCACCGTTACCCCCGGCGCTACCCCGCTACCGACTGTCCGATGACGAACCTGTGCTAAGCTATTGAGAAGCATGGTGGGCGCACCAGGACTCGAACCTGGGACCCGCTGATTAAGAGTCAGCTGCTCTACCAACTGAGCTATGCGCCCGCTCGCGGGAAGGCGCGGTATATATCAAAGTGGGCGACCCTTGTCGAGGCGAGCGATCAGGTTTCGCTCTCGCCGAAGCGACCGATGCGCGTGTCGCGGTGGATGTAGACGCTCATCAGGAGGCCAAAGCCGAACATCACGGTCAGCATCGCCGTGCCGCCATAGGAGATGAGCGGCAGCGGCACGCCGACGACGGGAATGAGTCCCATCACCATGGCGATGTTGATGAAGGCGTAGAGGAAGAAGTTGACGGTGATGCCGAGCGCCAAGAGCCGCCCGAATTGATTGCGGCTGCGGAAGGCGATGGCATAGCCGTAGATGAAGACGAGCGTGTAAAGCGCGATCAGGATGAGGCCGCCAACGAGGCCCCATTCCTCCGCCAACATAGTGAAGATGAAGTCGGTCTGCTTTTCCGGCAAGAAGCTCAGATGCGCCTGCGAGCCCTGCATGAAACCCTTGCCGAAGGGACCGCCGGAGCCGATAGCGATCTTTGACTGGAGGCTGTGATAGCCCGCGCCCAAGGGATCGTTCTCGGGATTGAGAAATGTATAAATGCGCGCCTTCTGGTATTCCTTGAGGAAGGGCCAGATCATCGGCACGGCGCCGCCGGCGAGTGACAGCACGGCGACGAACTTCCACCAGCGCACGCCCGCAAGGAAGAACATGGCGCCGCCGCCCATAACGAGCACCATCGCGGTGCCGAGGTCGGGCTGCTTCAGCACCAGCGCCGCCGGCACCAGGACGAGCAGCGCCGGCCACACCAGCAGATGCGGGCGCCCGATATCCTCGGGCGCGATCCCGTGGAAGTAGCGCGCCAGCACCAGCAGCGATGCAATCTTCATGAGCTCGGAAGGCTGCAGCTGAATAATGCCGAGATCGATCCAGCGCTGCGCGCCCATGCCGAGACGTCCGTGCACCATGACCACGATGAGCAGCAGGAAGGCGATTCCGTAAAAAGGATAGGCGACCTTGAGCCAGAAGCGGATGTCGACCATGGCGACGCCGAGCATGATAACCACGGCGACGCCATAGCGGATTGCCTGCTTCCCGGCCCAAGGCTGCCAGTGGCCATTGGCGGCGGAATAGAGCATGGCGAAGCCGACGCAGGCGATGACAGTGAGCAGCAGCACCAAGCCCCAATTGATGCTCCAGAGCTTCTCGGCGAAGCTCGCGCGCGGACGGCCGAATTCGGAACCTTGATAGACCGACATCGGTGCCTAGCCCTGCGCCACGGCGGTGGTGCCAAAGGGTTGATCCGGCAGCTTGCGGGCGGGATCGCGCTTTTGCGCCTCGCGCAGGAGGTCGCGGCAAATCGGCGCCGCCACCGCCGAGCCGCCGCCCATGCTCTCGCCGCCGTGCTCGACGATGACCGCGCAGACATAGCGCGGCTGGCTCACCGGCGCGAAGGAGATGAAGAGCGCGTGATCGCGCCGCTCCCACGGCACCTCCTTGATCTTAAGCTTCTTCTCTGCCTCCGCCTGGGTCATGTGAAAGACCTGCGAGGTGCCGGACTTGCCGCCCATCTGCAGGCCAGGATCGGTGATGCGCGCAGCATAGGCGGTGCCGCCCTGTTCGTTCACGACCGCGTACATGCCATCGACCACGAGCTTTAGATCTTTGGCTGACACCTCGATCGCGGGGAAGGAGTTCGGCGCGTCCGGCGCATCTTTGGTCATAGTCCCGGCCTCGCGCACGAGCCGCGGAACGACGGCACGCCCGGTGGCGAGGCGCGCAGCTTGTGTTGCCAATTGCAGGACAGTCGCCTGGACGTAACCTTGCCCGATCGCGCAGCTCAAAGTCTCGCCGGGGTGCCACACCGGATCTTTCGCCAACGTTTTTTTCCACTGGGTGCTTGGAATGAACCCAGAGGCTTCCCCGGGCAGATCGATGCCGAGGGGCGCGCCAAGACCAAAACGCTTCGCCATTGCCGCAATCGGATCGATGCCCAACCGGCGCGCGGTATCGTAGAAATACGTGTCGCACGAATGCTTGATGGCATCGCGCAGGTTCATCGACCCGTGGCCGCCTTTCTTCCAGCAGTGAAAGACGTGCTCGCCGAAAGGATATTGGCCGGTGCAGAAGACGCGCGCGTCCGGCGAAAATCCCGCCTCCAATGCCGCCAGCGCGACGATGGGCTTGAAGGTCGAGCCCGGCGGATAGCCATTACCGCCACCCCCGATTGCCTTGTTGCCGAGGGGCTTGCGCGGATCGTGTTGCAACTCGTCCCAGGTTGCTTGGGGAAGACCCAGTGCAAAGGCGCTCGGGTCGTAGCTGGGCATCGAAACGAGTGCCAGAACTTCACCGGTCCAGGCATCCATCATGACGCAGGCCGCACTCTTCTCGGCCAGGCACCGGCGTGCGGCCAGATCCTGGAGCGCCATGTCGAGCGTCAGCACGATCTCCTGGCCAGGAATTCCTTCCTCGCGGGCGAGCTCGCGCACGACGCGGCCGAGCGCGTTCACCTCGATCTGGCTTGTGCCTGCGCTGCCGCGGAGCTCGAGATCGTACGCCTTCTCGACGCCGTTCTTGCCGATGCGGAAGCCCGGCAGTTCGAGCAGGGGATCGTCGCCCGTGAGCTCGCTTTCGGAAACGGCAGCGACATAGCCAAGCACGTGCGAGGCCGCTTCGCTGAAGGGATAGAAGCGGGTCAACCCTTGCTCGATCGAGACCCCTGGCAGCTCCAACGTGTTCACCTCGATCCGCGCCATCTCCTCCCAGCTCAGATTGTCGCGGATGATCACCGGCACGAAGCTGTGCTTGCGGCGAATGTCGCGCATGACGCGGCGGCGGTCGGCGTCGCTGAGCGGTATCAAGGTTCCGACCGCGTTGAGCGTCGATTCCATGTCGCCCGCCTGCTCGGCCACGACGACGACGCGATATGTGGGATGGTTGTCGGCAAGCGCCACGCCGAAACGGTCGACGATGCGGCCGCGCGGCGGTGCCAAGAGGCGGATGTTGATGCGGTTCTCGTCCGCCAGCATGGCGTAGCGGTCGGCCTGCATGACCTGCAGGTAATACATGCGGCCGGCCAAGGTCGCGAGCAGGGCCACCTGACCGCCGGCGAGCATGATGGCGCGGCGGGTGAGCAGCTTGGCGCGGTTATTCTCTCGCTGCATGGCTCAGACGCGCGCAAGAAAAGCGCGCTGGGCGCGCGCGAGGATGAGGCTGCCGATGGGGAAGCTCGCCACCGTCAGCACCGCCTCGAACACGAAGGGCCGTGTTCCCAAGAGCGCACCATGAAGGACGCTCACGAGCGCCCACTCGAAGGCGATCACCGCGGTGGCGGTGACGAGAAAGCCCGCCCACAGCACCGGAAACAAGCGATTGACGAAGAAGCGGCGCTGATCGAGCAACACGGCGCGCGTGATGAGCAGGGAGAGCGCGGACACGCCGACATAGGGCGTCCCGTTCAAAAGGTCGAGCAGGAGACCGGCGGCAAACACCGTGATGGGCGGCAACAGGTCGACGCGGTAGATGGTCCAGTGATAGACGGCCATCAAAGCGAAGGCGGGTGTCACCACGGCAAAACCCGGGATGTGCCAAGGCACGAGCGAGAGCAGCACGAAGAGAAGCGTCGTCGCGAACGGCACGAGCTTGTTGGGAAGACCGGCTTCGCGCTGAAAGAGCACGAGGCGCATCAATTCCTCACCGCGCCGCGTCAGGATCGGCGTTTCTGGCACCCTTGGCCGCTTTGGGCAGCGGCACCGCGCTTTGCGGCAGGACACCCGCCAAGCCGAAATCGACGACGCGCACATACTCGATCCGCGCGAGCTCGGCATAGGGCTCGACGCGGACAATGCCACCCTCGACCGAGGCGATGATCCCGACGGGGAGCCCCGGCGGGAAGACGCCGCCCGCGCCCGCCGTCACGATACGCTCGCCTTTGGTGGGCGTGATCGTCGCGGGGAGATAAAGAAGCCGCGGCTGATCGGAGTTGTCGCCCGCCAGCACGGCTCGTTCGCGCGAGCCGTCGAGCATGACCGGAATGCGGGAATTGAGGTCGGTGAGCAGCAAGATACGCGCCGCGCGCTCGCCCACCTCGGCGACGCGCCCGACGAGCCCGTCGCCGGTCACCGCCGCCTGGCCACGGATGACGCCGTCGCGGGTGCCGGCATTGATGAGGACGTTGCGCACAAAGGCGCCGCCCGAATTGGCGATCACTTGCGCCGCGATCGCGCGGTTGGCGCCCTCGGGCGAGAATTTCGTCAAATTACGCAGTTCGGCGTTCTCAGCCTGAAGCCGGCGCGCCACCTCCTGCCATTGCAGGAGGCGCGCATTCTCCTCGCGCAGCCGCTCGTTCTCGCGGTAGAGGTCAAAGACCCCCTCGGCGCGGCGGATGCCGGCGGCGACGGTCGCCACCGGTTCGGCTATGACATGGAAAATCGGCGCTGCGG
Organism: Allostellaceae bacterium; assembly: GCA_035945115.1. Taxonomy (GTDB): domain Bacteria; phylum Pseudomonadota; class Alphaproteobacteria; order ATCC43930; family CGMCC-115725; genus DAHUYF01. Next base: position 42,378 of record DASZAN010000025.1, on the reverse strand, counting down.
CATCAGCCACCGCCACGCGCAAGCGGTCGAAGAGCAGCACGTCGGCCTTGCCAAGAACGATGAACATCATCGAGACGACGACGAGGAAGGGGCCGGCGAGCCGCTGCGCCACTGCCCTGACGGGCCCCAGTCGATCGACCGCTCCCGAACGTTCCCTCAAGATGCCACGGCTCCCGAAACCGGCTTACCCGCCAATATCGCTCAATTTTTACATGCCAGCCGGCGCTAGTACATGCTGATTAGAACGTTTTTTAGCGTTGGCATTTCTTCGAGCGCACGGCCTGTTCCGAGCGCCACGCAGGATAGAGGATCATCGGCGATCGACACCGGCAGCCCCGTCGCATGGCGGAGCACGTAATCGAGGTTGCCCAAGAGGGCACCGCCGCCAGTCAGCACGATGCCCTTGTCGACGATGTCGGCGGCGAGCTCCGGCGCGGTGTGCTCCAGCGCCACTTTCACGGCTTCGACGATGGCGCCCACCGGCTCGGCGAGGCTTTCGGCGATCTGGCGCTCGCTGATGACGATTTCCTTGGGCACGCCGTTCATGAGGTCGCGGCCCTTGATCTCCATCATCCGGCCTTCGCCGTCTTCCGGCATGCAGGCGGAGCCGATTTCCTTCTTGATGCGCTCGGCGCTGGACTCACCGACCAGCAGATTGTGGTTGCGACGGATGTAGGCGATGATCGCCTCGTCCATCTTGTCGCCACCGACCCGCACCGAGCGCGAATAGACGATGCCGCCCAACGAGAGCACCGCCACCTCGGTGGTGCCGCCGCCGATATCGACCACCATCGACCCCGTCGGCTCCGTCACCGGCAGGCCTGCGCCGATCGCCGCCGCCATCGGCTCCTCGATGAGGTAGACGCGGCGGGCACCGGCGCTCTCGGCCGATTCCTGAATGGCGCGGCGCTCGACCGCGGTCGAGCCGGAGGGAACGCAGACGATGATCTGCGGACTCGCAAAGCTGCGGCGGTTGTGCACCTTGCGGATGAAGTGCTTGATCATCTCCTCCGCCACTTCGAAGTCGGCGATGACGCCGTCGCGGAGCGGCCGGATCGCTTGGATGTTGCCCGGCGTTCGTCCCAGCATCATCTTCGCTTCGTCGCCGACCGCGAGGACCTGCTTGCGACCCTTCACATGGGCGATAGCGACGACGGACGGCTCGTTCAGAACGATGCCGCGGCCTTTGACGTAGACCAGCGTGTTGGCCGTTCCGAGATCGATCGCCATATCGGCGGAGAGCATGCCCAACAGATTTCCAAACATGTTCGCCTATTGATCCGATGGTTGGGATTGCGACACGTGCTTTTCCTTGAAGGACCGCGGCCGGGCCGCCCCTTCCGTGATGGCCCCTCACGCTGACATGGCGGCGGGCGCAGTTTTAGCTCGTTTGGTGAAAAGTTTATTGAGAGCATGGATATAGGCGCGCGCCGAAGCGACGAGCGTGTCGGGATCGGCGCCTTGGCCGTTCACCGACTTGCCGTTCTCTTCGAGACGCACCGTCACCTCGGCTTGCGCATCTGTGCCTTCCGTCACCGCATGCACTTGGTAGAGCTGGAGGCGCGCGGTATGCGGAATGATTTCCTTGATGGCGTTGAAGGTGGCATCGACCGGTCCGTTGCCGGTCGTCTTGGCGGTGCGATGCTCGCCGTCGATGTCGAGCTCGAGTTCGGCGCTCTGCGGACCCTTGGAGCCCGCGATGACCTGCAGAGCCACGAACCTCACGCGATCATGACCGCGCACCACCTCGTCGTCGACCAGCGCGACGATGTCTTCGTCGTAGACGTCCTTCTTGCGGTCGGCGAGATCCTTGAAGCGGCGGAAAGCATCGTTGACGGCATTGTCGCCGAGCTCGAAGCCGAGTTCCTTGAGCTTCATCTTGAAGGCGTGCCGGCCGGAGTGCTTTCCCATCACCAGGCTCGATTTGGTAAGGCCGATCGACTCTGGCGTCATGATCTCGTAGGTGCCGGCGTGTTTCAGCATGCCGTCCTGATGGATCCCGCTTTCATGCGCGAAGGCGTTGGCGCCGACGATCGCCTTGTTCGGCTGGACGACGAAACCGGTGATCGCCGAAACGAGCCGCGAGGCGCGCATGATTAACTCGGTCTTGACGCCCGTGCTATAGGGGAGCCGGTCGTGGCGCGTCTTCAGCGCCATGACGATCTCTTCCATCGAGGCATTGCCGGCGCGCTCGCCGAGGCCATTCACGGTGCATTCCACCTGGCGCGCGCCGGCGCCGATCGCCGCCAGCGAGTTCGCCACCGCGAGGCCGAGATCGTTATGGCAATGGACGGAGATCACCGCCTTATCGATGTTAGGCACGCGCTCGAAGAGCATGCGGATGAGGCCCGCGAACTCATCGGGAACCGCGTAGCCGACGGTGTCGGGAATGTTGATGGTGCGCGCGCCTGCCTTGATGGCGCTCTCGACTGTGCGGCAGAGGAAATCGTGTTCGGTACGCGAGCCGTCCTCACACGACCATTCGACATCCTCGCACAAGTTCCGAGCGTGAGTGACGCTGTCAATCACCGCCTGATGCACCTGCTCCGGCGCCATCTGGAGCTTCCATTTCATGTGGAGCGGGGAGGTCGAGATGAAGGTGTGGATGCGCGGGCGCTTGGCGTGCTGCACCGCTTCCCAGGCGCGGTCGATGTCCATGCGTCCAGCGCGAGCAAGTCCGCAGACGCTCGAATTCTTCACGAGCTTCGCGACCTCACGCACCGCCTCGAAGTCGCCGTTGGAGGCGATAGGGAATCCCGCCTCGATAACATCCACCCCCATCTCCTCGAGCAGGAGAGCGATCTTGATCTTCTCGTCGAGATTCATCGATGCGCCCGGCGACTGTTCGCCGTCGCGCAGGGTGGTGTCGAAAATGACGATGTGATCGCCGGCGCGGGCGGCGGAGGTCTTTCGGGTCTGAGTGGCGCTCATGGCGCGGTTCCTCTCGTGCAAGAGCGGTGGGGCAGCTGTCTCAACATGATCCCCTGAACACCACCGCCGCAGCTTGGCGCCGGCGCTCAGGCGCCGCTAAGTCGCAGCGTGCCCTCGCTCTGCCAGAAGTCGAGAAAACCGTCATACCGCGGGGAGCGGGCAACCGCAGTCGAGTGCCGACGCACCCGTGCCGATCGCCTCGATGCTTCCCCGCCGGTCATGCCCCTGTCCGCTCGTCCTCCTGGCCGCCGGCCCCTCGCGAGCCGGTCCTCCGACACAATGCGTTTTTAGCCTTAATATTCCCCTAAAATCTCAGGGTATTTCACCATGTTATCTCTAGCTCTTTGGTCTCCACCTCGCAAGTATTTCCGTTAACCTTTTGCGGGTGATCGCGCTTCAGTGTGCCACCCTGGTCGCATCGTGCGATAGCATTGGACTGCTGCTCGTCTACCAGCGATCAACGCCCGGCCGCCAGGCGGATCGATAATTACGACCGGTGACCGGCGCACCCCGCCCGTCGCGCTGGGCTCAGTTCCGGCTCTTGTCGACGAGCCGGTTCTGGGCGATCCAGGGCATCATGGCGCGGAGCTTCTCACCAACCTTCTCGATGTCGTGCTCCGCGGCGCGACGGCGCATCGCCTTGAAGCTCGCCTGTCCGGCGGCGTTCTCAAGCACCCAGTCACGAGCGAAGCGGCCGGATTGAATGTCGTCGAGCACGCGCTTCATCTCCGCCTTCACAGCATCGTTGATGATGCGCGGCCCCCGTGTGTAGTCGCCGTATTCCGCGGTGTTGGAGATCGAGTAGCGCATGTTGGCGAGACCGCCCTCATAGATGAGGTCGACGATGAGCTTCACCTCGTGGAGGCATTCGAAATAGGCCATCTCCGGCGCGTAGCCCGCTTCGACCAGCGTCTCGTAGCCGGACATGATGAGCTGCGTGAGACCCCCGCAGAGCACGGCCTGCTCGCCGAAGAGGTCGGTCTCGCACTCCTCCTTGAAGGTGGTCTCGATGACGCCGGCGCGGCCGCCGCCGATGGCGGAAGCGTAAGAGAGCGCGATCTCGAGCGCGTTGCCGGAGGGGTTCTGATCGACGGCGACGAGACAGGGGACGCCACCGCCGCGCACATATTCCGACCGCACGGTGTGACCCGGCCCTTTGGGCGCGATCATGAAGACATCCATGTCGGGACGCGCTTCGATGAGCTTGAAGTGGATGTTCAGCCCATGCGCGAAGGCGAGCGCCGTGTCGGGCCGCATGTTGGGCTTGAGATCGTTGTTGTAGAGCGCCGCCTGCAGCTCGTCCGGCGTCAGAATCATCACCACGTCGGCCCATTTGGCGCCCTCGGCCGGACTCACTACCTGGAACTTCGCCCCTTCCGCTTTCTTCGCCGAAGCGGAGCCGGGGCGAAGCGCCACCCGCACCTCCTTGACGCCGCTGTCGCGCAGGTTCATCGCGTGCGCATGGCCCTGGCTGCCATAGCCCACGACAAGCACCTTCTTGCTCTTGATCAGATTCACGTCGGCGTCGCGATCGTAATAGACACGCATCGTGGTGCTCTCCCTTTCGAGCGAAGGTGAATGGCTAAAAGCGCGCGGGGCCGCGCGAGATGGCGACGACGCCAGTGCGCGACACGTCGACGAGGCCGAGCGGCTCCATGAGGTTGATGAAAGCGTTGAGCTTCTCGGTCGAGCCCGTCATCTCGAAGACGAAACTCTCGATCGTCGAATCGATGACGCGCGCGCGGAAGATGTCGGCGAGCCGGAGCGACTCGATGCGCTTCTCACCGCTGCTGGCCACCTTGATGAGAGCGAGCTCACGCTCGACATGGGCCCCCTCGGCGGTGAGGTCGCGCACTGCATGCACCGGCACGAGCCGCGAGAGCTGCGCCTTGATTTGCTCGATGATCATCGGCGTCCCGGATGTCACGACGGTGATGCGCGACAGGCCTTTCTTCGCGTCGACCTCCGCCACGGTGAGACTCTCGATGTTGTAGCCGCGGCCGGAAAAGAGACCGACGACGCGCGCCAGGATGCCCGGCTCGTTGTCGACCAAAACGGCGATGGTATGCTTTTCGGAAGTGCTCACCTGTTGCTCCGCGGCCAGAACTCGGATTGGGGCTAGACGAGGACCATGCCCTCTTCCGATACGGGGCCGCTCGCCTGCTTGTCTTCCGGCCCGAGCAGCATCTCATTGTGCGCCGCGCCCGAGGGAATCATCGGGAAGCAGTTTTCCATTTGATCGACAACCATGTCGACGATGACGGGACGATCGACCGCCAGCATCTCCTTGATGACCCGGTCGACCTCGTCGGGCTTGCTCGCGCGCAAGCCGACCGCGCCAAAGGCGTCGGCGAGCTTGACGAAATCCGGCAGCGAAGCGGTGTAGCTTTCGGAATAGCGGCCGCCGTGCAGCAGCTCCTGCCACTGGCGCACCATGCCCATATATTGATTGTTGAGGATGAAGACTTTGACCGGCAGCCGATACTGCGCCACGGTCGACATCTCCTGGATGTTCATGAGGATCGACGCCTCGCCGGCAATGTCGACGACGAGGGCCTCGGGATGCGCGATCTGCACACCCATCGCCGCGGGCAAACCGTAGCCCATCGTGCCGAGGCCGCCCGAGGTCATCCAGTGATAGGGCTTGTCGAACTTGAAGAGCTGTGCCGCCCACATCTGGTGCTGGCCCACCTCCGTCGTCACGAAAATGTCCTTGTCGCGCGTTAGCTCGTAGAGCCGTTCGATCGCGTATTGCGGCTTGATGACCTTGTCCGATTTCCGATAGGTGAGGCACTTGCGCGCCCGCCAACCCTCGATCTCCTTCCACCACCGCCCGAGCGCCTCGCGATCGGGCTTGAAGCGCCGCGCCTTGAGGCCGGCGAGAAGCGTCTCGAGCACGACCGCGGCATCGCCCACCACCGGCACGTCAATGCGCACGTTCTTGTTGATGGACGAGGGATCGATGTCGATGTGGATCTTCTTTGATCCCGGCGAGAACGCGTTGAGACGCCCAGTGACGCGATCATCGAAGCGTGAGCCCACGGCGATCATGAGATCGCAGCCATGCATCGCGAGGTTCGCCTCGTAGGTGCCGTGCATCCCGACGAGGCCGAGGAACTGGCGGTTCGAGGCGGGAAGCGCGCCCAGGCCCATGAGCGTGAGCGTCGTCGGAAAGCCCGTGAGTTGCACCAGCTCGCCGAAGAGCGCGCAAGCGCGCTCACCTGAATTGATGATGCCGCCCCCGCCATAGAAGAGCGGCCGCTTCGCCGCCATGATCAAGGCGAGCGCCTCCTCGAGGCGGGCGGGATCAGGATTGGTCTGCGGTCGATAGGTCTTGTGCTGCACCGCGGCCGGCGCCTGGTAGGTACCAGTGGCGAAAAGCACGTCTTTCGGCAGATCGACCACCACCGGTCCCGGACGTCCGGTGCGCGCGACGTGAAACGCCTCGTGCATGACTCGGGCGAGGTCGTTCACATCCTTGACCAGGTAGTTGTGCTTGGTGCAGGGTCGCGTGATGCCGGTGGTGTCGGCTTCCTGGAACGCGTCGTTGCCGATCAGATGCGTCGGCACCTGGCCGGTGAGACAGACGATCGGCACGGAATCCATGAGCGCATCGGTGAGGCCGGTGACCGCGTTGGTAGCGCCAGGACCGCTCGTCACCAGCACGACGCCTACCTTCCCGCTCGAGCGGGCATAGCCTTCGGCCGCATGCACCGCCGCCTGCTCGTGCCGGACCAGGATGTGGCGCACATGGTTCTGCTTGAAGAGCGCGTCGTAGATCGGCAATACGGCGCCGCCGGGATAACCGAAAATGACATCAACGCCCTGGTCGACCAGCGCCCTGATGACCATTTCCGCCCCGACCATCGACACCGTCGCCATGGCTCCTCTCCTCGGCCTCAAAAATCCGCGGCAAACGAAGAGCTTACGCGGTGGCGCGCTGTTCCGGCGGCCGCCGAATCGAACTTCTCGCGTGCGCGAAGGGGTCACCCTAGACAGCTAAGACTTAACGGTCAACAGAAACTGACGAATAAATGGAAAAATTTGCCCCTGCAAACTTTCCGAAAATTGCTCGCCGACCACCATTTTTTGCAGATGCTCGCTCTCTGGAAGCTGGTGCCTGAACCAGGTGCATTGGCGCTTGACGTAGCGGCGGGTCGCTTGCTGCGCTGCAGCGATGGCTTCAGGCAGAGAGCAGCGGCCGGCGACGAAGGCCGCGAGCTCGGCGAGTCCCACGGCCTTCATCGCCGGCAGCCTCGGATCTAGCTCACGCGCGAGGAGAGCCGCCGCCTCCGCCTCTGCTCCCTCCTCGACCATGCGGAGGAAGCGCGCATCGCACCGGGTGTAGAGAGCAGGCCGCGGCGGCAGGAGCACGACCGCCGCCGTGCGAAAAGCGGATGGCGGCGTCGGGGCACGGCGCCAGTCCACAAGTCCGCGCCCCGTCGCGCGCGCCACCTCATAGGCACGGATGAGGCGCTGGCTGTCGCCGGGCGCAAGCGCGGCCGCAGTCTCGGCGTCCAAGGCCGCGAGCGCGTCCTTGAAGGCAGCGCCCCCGAGCCGGGCATGAAGCGCGCGCGCCTCCTGCCGCACGCTTTCCATCACCGGCGGTATAGGGGCGAGCCCCTCGAGCAGCGCACGCAGGTAAAGTCCGGTGCCGCCGGCGAGGATGGCAAGGCGCCCGGCTTTTTGCGCCGCCGCGGTTTCGGCGAGTGCCATGGCGCGCCACCGCCCCGCCGAGCAGGCTTCGGCCGCATCGATCACGCCATAGAGCCTGTGCGGCGCACGCGCCTCCTCGGCCGGCGTCGGGCGCGCCGTCAGGACGCGCAAGTCGCGATAGACCTGCATGCTGTCGGCGTTGATGACGGTGCCGTCGAATGCCTCGGCGAGCGCCAACGCCAAGGCCGACTTGCCGCTGGCGCTGGGGCCGGCGACGACGACGATGGGTGGCAGCGCGTGTTCACTCATGGGCGTGCTCTAGCATGCCGGCGCTGGTGGCGCTCGCGCGCCTGCATCGCTTTAGCTATAGACGCGTCCTCGACGCCACGAGCGCGCGAAGGTCGGAGGTCATCTTGCAGATATATGAGGGCGGCTGTCATTGTGGGCGCGTACGCTTCCGCATCAGCGCCGATCTCACGACCACAACCTACTGCAATTGCTCGATCTGCACGAAGAAGGGTTTTCTGCATCTGATCGTGCCGCCCGATCGTTTCGAGCTGCTGAGCGGCAAGGACGACCTCACCACGTATCAATTCAATACCCAGACGGCCAAACACCTCTTCTGCCGGACCTGCGGCATGCATCCCTTCTATATTCCCCGCTCCGATCCGGACAAGATCGACGTCAACGTTCGGTGCATCGACGACATCGATCCGGACAAGATCGCGATGAAGACCTTCGACGGCAAGAATTGGGAAACCGCGAACGCGCAGAAGGTGCCGTGGCGTCGCTGAACCGTTGGGATCGGCGATGAACGACACTGTGCTGACGCTCATCGCGGCGCCCACCGCCGCCGCCGAAGCGGCGGTGGCGGCGGTCGTTGCGGCTCTCGCGCCACTGGGCGCGCGCGCGCTTGGGCGCGAGTGGCTCGCCCCGGGGATCGCCTGCGATCTCCACTTCGGCGATCTCGACGCTGACCAGGGCGAAGCAGCCGGCCGTGCCGCCCTCACCCAGGATTTCGGCGCGATCGACCTCATCGCTCAGCCCGTTGCGGGCCGGCGTAAGCGCCTCCTCGTCGCCGACCTCGAATCCACCATCATCGCCAACGAAATGTTGGATGAGCTTGCCGACTGTGTCGGTTTGCGCACGGAGATCGCCGAGATCACGCGCCGCGCCATGAACGACGAGATCGATTTCGCCGAGGCGCTGCGCGAACGCTTGGCGCTGCTCAAGGGCTTGCCGGAAAGCGCGCTCGACGAAGCCGCCGCGCGGATCCACCTCGGCCCCGGTGCGCGCGCGCTTGTCACCACCATGCGCGCCCATGGCGCCTATGCGGTGCTGGTTTCGGGCGGATTCACTCGGTACACAAGCCGCATTCGCGCAGCGCTCAACTTCGACCGTGATATCGGCAACGAGCTCATCATCGAGAATGGCCGTCTCGCGGGAACCGTGCGCGAGCCAATCCTTGCGCGCGAGGCCAAGCTCTACGCGCTCAAAGCCCTCGCCGCCGAGCGGGGGCTGCCACTCTCTGCCACCTTGGCCGTGGGCGACGGCGCCAACGACATGGCGATGATCGACGCGGCCGGTCTCGGCGTCGCCTTTCATGCAAAGCCGGCGCTCGCCGCCCGCGCCCGCCATCGCATCGACCACGGCGACCTTACCGCCCTCCTCTATGCACAGGGCTATCGCGCCTCGGAGATTGTGGGCCTAGACTGAGCGGCAGAAGACGCTGCAGCGTCCCTTGCTGACGGAGGCGGCCATGGCGAATTTCGTCTATGCGGGTGCGGCCCCTTGGATTGCCGCAAGCCGAGAAGCGCGCACGGGCGGGCTCTTCCGCCTCGATCCTGCGAGCGGCCGGTGGGACAAGCTCATGACGGGCCTCCCCGACAATGTCGAGGTGCGGGCGATCGCCATGGCGCCCGACAATCCGCGCGTGCTTTACGCCGGGACTCAGGGCGGGCCCTACCGCAGCGGCGATGCCGGCGACAGTTGGCGGCCGCTGCCGCTCCCCGGCAACGAAACCACGGTGTGGTCGATCCTAATCACGGACGAGACGACCATCTATGTCGGGACGCAAGGGACGACGATCTATCGCAGCCGCGATGGAGGCACTCACTGGACCGAGCTCACCCCGCCCGCGCCCCTGGGCATGGTGCGCATGAGCTTTCCCTGTCGCGTCATTCGCCTGGCGCTCGATCCGAGGGCGGCGCAGCACCTTTATGCCGCGCTCGAAGTGGGCGGCGTGCTGCGCAGCCGGGATGGCGGCGACAGCTGGAGCGACGGCAACGCGGGCCTCCTCGACTTCACCAAAGCGCCGCGCTACCGCAGCCGCATCGTCAGCGATACCGAGACCGAGGGCATGATGGACTCCCATGCGCTCGCGCTGAGCGCCGCGGCCCCCGGCACCGTTTTCCTCGCCAACCGCATGGGGCTCTTCAAGAGTGAGAGCGATGGCGAGCACTGGCAGGACATGTCGGTCGGCCGCTTCTCCCCGCTCACCTATGCGCGTGACATCAAGGTTTCGCGCCACGATCCCCGGCGGATGTACGCCGCCCTAAGCGTCGCCGCGGTGTCTGACGAGGGCTCGCTCTATGTGAGCGACGATGTTGGCGCGAGCTGGCGGCGCTTCGACCACAGCGTCGCCATGAAAAGCACGCTCATGATCATCGCCGAAAGCCCGATCACGCCCGATCGCGTCTGGTGTGCGACGCGCCGCGGCCAGGTGTTCGGCACCGAAGACGGCGGCAAGAGTTGGCGCGAACACCAGCTGCCTGACGGCGTCGAAGGCGTCTACGCACTGGCGGCGACGTAAGGGGCCTCAGCTCTGATCGATTTTGAGGGCGACGAAGCGGAGGTCGCCCTGGCGGTCGACAAGGAGGAGGACGGATTTGCGGCCTGCCTTTTTCGCCTCGTCGATCTTGCCGACGATCTGAGCCGGCGTCTTCACCTCTTCCTGCGCCACTTCGACGATGACGTCGCCGGCGCGCATGCCTTTCTCGGAGGCGGGACTGTCGGCCGCCACTTCGGTCACCACCACGCCCGCCGCGTCCTCGTTCACGGAAAAGCGCTCGCGCAGCTCCGGCGTGAGATTGGCGAGCGACAAGCCCAGCGTCTTGACCGTCCCGGGATTGTCTGAGGGCGCCTGCTGCTTCGGCGAGAGAGCGGCTTGCTGCTCCTCATCCTTGAGCTCGCCGACTTTGACGTCGAAGGTGTGCTCTTTTCGCTTCCGCCACACCGTCACCTTGACCGCCTTGTCGATCGGTGTCTCGGCGACGATCCGCGGTAAGCGGCGCATGTCCGTCACCTCCTTACCGTCGAAGGTCAGCACCACGTCGCCTGGCTGAATGCCGGCGACTTGCGCCGGGCCGCCGTCGCGGACGCTGGCGATCAGCGCGCCCTTGGGCTTGTCGAGGCCGAGGCTTTCGGCGATCTCGTCGGTGACGCTCTGGATATTGACGCCGAGCCAGCCGCGCCGGACATGGCCGAAGTCGCGGATTTGCTCGGCCACCGGCCTTGCCAGATTGGAGGGGATGGCGAAGCCGATGCCGATCGAGCCACCGGAGGGCGAGTAGATCGCCGTGTTGATGCCGATCACCTCGCCCGACATGTTGAACATGGGGCCGCCGGAATTGCCGCGGTTGATCGAAGCATCGGTTTGCAGGAAGTCGTCATAGGGCCCGGCATTGATCTCGCGGGCGCGGGCGGAGAGGATGCCCGCGGTCACGGTGCCGCCGAGGCCGAAGGGATTGCCAATCGCCAGCACCCAATCGCCGACGCGCGTTCCGTCGCTGTCGCCGAATTTGACGGCAACGAGGGGCTTCGTCGGCTTGATGCGCAGCAGCGCGAGATCGACCTTGGTGTCGCGCCCGATGACTTCGGCCTTGAAGCTGGTGTCGTCCTGGAGCGTCACGGTGATCTCGTCGGCGTCGGCGATGACGTGGTTATTGGTCACGACGACACCCGAGGCATCGATGACGAAGCCCGAGCCAAGCGAGGTGGCGCGCCGCGGCTGCGCGTCGGGCTTGCCGCGCTGGTTTCGGTCGAAGAAGTCCTTAAAGAACTCCTCGAAGGGCGAGCCCGGCGGGAATTGCGGAATGTCGGCGCCGGGCCGGCCGGGCTTGTCGTTCTTGATGGTCTGCGTTGTCGAAATATTGACCACGGCGGGGAGCAGCTTGGCGGCCAGATCGGCGAAGCTGTCGGGCGCGGGCTTGGCGAAGCCGAGCCCCGCCGGCAGCAGCAGCGCCGCCGCGAGCGCAAACGCCAGAACGGCGCGCGCCCTCTTAGTGACCGGCTGACGCTCACATGGCAGTAGCCGGGAATCCGTCCGGCTGACGATCCGTCGACTCACGAAGCTTACTCCTTGAACGGCAAGGCAGGGGATTGGCTGATCTTACGGGAGAATCGGCAGGCAAACCAGTGCCAGTTCCGGTTGACCGTGCGCTCGCTCGGCCATCGGCGGCGGAAGAAATCAGAAAAATGTGGTGAAAGCGAGGCAAGTCCGAGCCGCCGCACCTTCATCCGTGGCGGATCAACCATACCGCAGCGACCCCGAGGCAGGCGGCGACGAGCCCGGTGAGGCGGAGCGCCGATGACGGCAGCGCCACCACCTGCACAACCATGCGCTTCATGCCTTCGGGGAAAAGCGAGTAGAGGATGCCCTCGATGACGAGCACCAGCGCAACAGCGGTGGCAAGATCCTGCATCGTCGGCGAGCCTTAGCGCGGCGCCGGCGTGGCGCCACCTGCGCCTGCTGCGCCGTGCGGAGCCGCGCCGAAATAGCGGAAGAAATCGCTGTCCGGCGACAAGAGGAAGGTGGTGTCGTTGCCACCGAGCGCGTTGCGATAGGCCTCGAGCGACCGGTAGAAAGCGAAGAAGTCCTTGTCCCGGCCGAAAGCGTCGGCATAGACCTTGATGCTCTCGGCATCGCCTTGGCCGCGCAGGATCTGCGCCTGCTTCTGCGCCTCGGCGAGGATCTCGACGCGCTGGCGGTCGACGTCGGCCTTGATCTCGGCGGCAAGCCGGTCGCCGTCGGCACGGAACTGCGCCGCCTCGCGCTCGCGGTCCGACTTCATGCGGGCGTAGATCGCTTTGCTGTTCTCTTCGGGAAGATCGGCGCGGCGGAGCCGCACGTCGGTGATGGCGATGCCGAAGCCTTTCGTCTGATCGTTCACCTGTTCGCGGATGCGCTGCATGGTGATCTCGCGCTTGCCCGAGACCACGTCGGCAAGATCCACCGTGCTAATGATGTTGCGCACGCTTCCCGCCATGATCGGCGTCATGCGTGCGCGCGCCGCGGTCTCGGTGCCGACCGTCTTATAAAAGAGCAAAGGGTCGGCGATGCGGAAGCGCGCATAGGCGTCGACGATCATCGGCTTTTGGTCGGCGGCCGTCACCCGCGCCGCCGGCAGGTCGAAATCCAGCACGCGCTTGTCATAGGTGATGACGCTTTGATAGGGCAGCTTGAAGTCGAGCCCGGGGCGATCCTGGACGCGGATGGGATCGCCGAACTGCAGGACGATCGCCTGCTCCGTCTGATAGACGATGAACGGGACCGAGAGGCCGACAAAGACCAGGACGACGATGATCGCCGCGGCGAAGGCGAGACGGATGCTCACGGCTGGCCTCCGCGTTGACCTGGCGTCGGATTGCGATTGCCGCCGGGCGCGCGCAATTCCGGCAGCGGCAGGTAAGGCAGCACGCCCGACGCCCCGGTCGCCTTGTCGAGGATGACCTTGTTGGCGCCGCTCAGGATCTTTTCCATGGTCTCGATGTAGAGGCGGCGCGCGGTCACGTCCTCGGCGGATTTGTAGGCCTGATAGACCGCGAGGAATCGGCTCGCGTCACCTTGGGCTTGAAGCAGCACCTGCTGGCGATAGGCTTCCGCGGCTTGCGTCACCTGCGCCGCTTCACCTTTGGCGCGCGGCACGGTGTTGCTGGCATAGGTGCGCGCCTGGATCACCTTGCTATCGCGCTCGGTCTTGGCGGTCTGCACGTCGGTGAAGGCGGCAATGACGTCGGCCGCCGGCAGGTCGATGCGTCGCAGATTGATCGTGGTGATCTGCACCCCGCTGTCATAGGCATCGAGGATCCGCTGCAGCAGATCCTGCGTCTCCTTCACGATCTTGTCCTGTCCGCCGACAATGGCGCCGATGGCGTCGGTGTGGCCGACGACTTCGCGGATTGCGCTTTCGGCGACCGCCTTCACGGTCTCGTTGGGATTGCGGATATTGAAGAGGAATTTGGGCGCGTCCTTCACCACGTATTGGACGGTATAGTAGATGTCGATCAGGTTCTCATCGCCGGTCAGCATGCGCGATTCCTGCGGCTCCTGCGCGCCCTCGAATCCCCGCTGTTGCGCTGCGCCGCCGATCTCGATGGTGTTGACGCGCGTCACGCTCGGCGTCAGCGCCTGTTCAAGGGGGAAAGGCAAGTGATAATTCAGTCCGGGCGTCGTCTTGCGGTTGTAGGCGCCGAAGCGCAGCACGATGCCTTCCTCGTCCGGCTGGACGCGGTAGATCCCGCTGAAGCCCCAGAGGACTAGGACGGCAAGAACGACGAGAACGACGCCGCGGCCGCTGCCGAAGCCGCCCGGCAGCGCGCGGCGGAAGCGGTCTTGGCTGCGGCGGAGAATGTCTTCGAGATTGGGCGGCTGCGGCCCGTTGCCGCGCCCCCACGGGCTCTGTCCCCCGCCCCAGGGACCGCCGCCGCCGCCACCGCCTTGATTCTGCCAGGGCATCGCCTGCTCCTTCCTCTTTTCGGACGTGCGCCTGACTTTGCAATTCGCCGGCGTTCTCTTATATCACCATTATCCCACGTAAGGGCCGGTGGGTTTCGCCCGCGTTGCGATAAGCGGTGCGCCTCCGTCCTGTCAAGGAGGAGAGGAACGGGCATGAGCGGGATCGGCGAGGCTCAAGTCCTCGCGGCGCTGCGCCAGGTCATCGATCCGGACAAAAGCAAGGACATCGTCAGCCTCGGCATGATCTCCGGCATCCAGGTGCGCGACGGTCATGTCGGCTTTGCGATCGAGGTCGACCCGGAGCGCGGCCCGCGGCTCGAGCCGCTCCGGCGGGCGGCGGAAAAAGCGGTCGAGTCGCTCGCGGGCGTGCTCTCGGTGAGCGCGGTGCTCACCGCCGAAAAGCGCCCGCCCGCGCCACCGCCGCGCGGCCATGGCCATGGCGCCGGCGGCAAGGTGCTGGTGCCGGGCGTGCGCTCGATCGTCGCGGTGGCTTCCGGCAAGGGTGGCGTCGGCAAGTCGACCGTGGCGGCCAATCTTGCGCTCGCGCTTGCCGCGATCGGCCAGCGCGTGGGCGTGCTCGATGCCGACATCTATGGCCCCTCCATGCCGCGCATGCTTGGCATCGCTGGCCGCCCTTCGACTCGCGACGGCAAGGTGCTGGAGCCGATGCGCAATCACGGCGTCCTCGCGATGTCCATGGGCTTCCTCGTGCCCGAGGATACGCCGATGATCTGGCGCGGCCCGATGGTGCAAAGCGCGCTGCAGCAGATGCTGCGCGACGTCGCCTGGGGCGAACTCGACGTCATGGTGGTGGACATGCCGCCCGGCACCGGCGACGCGCAGCTCACCATGGCGCAGCAAGTGCCGCTTGCCGGCGCCGTCATCGTTTCGACGCCGCAGGACATCGCGCTCTTGGACGCGCGCAAAGGCCTCAACATGTTCCGCAAGGTGGACGTGCCGGTCTTGGGATTCATCGAGAATATGAGCTACTTCCGCTGCCCCCATTGCGGCGAGCGCAGCGACATCTTCAGCCACGGCGGCGCCAAGCGCGAAGCGGAACGCCTCGATGTCGAGTTCCTCGGCGAAGTGCCGCTCGCCATCGCGATCCGCGAGACCTCCGACGGCGGCAATCCGATTGTCGTTGCCGAGCCCGAGAGCGAGCACGCGCAAATCTTCCGCCGCATCGCCGCGCGATTGGTCGAGAAGCTCGGCGGCGCGCAACGGGCGGCGCCGCGGATCGTGGTCGAATAACGCCGATTGGAGAAATGCGAGGCGGCGGCACAAACCGTCCACCGCCTCGAACCAAGGGTCAAATCTCTTTCTTGCCCAGCTGATCGGCGATGTAGTCGGCTTGGCGTATTGCCAGCGTTACGATCGTGAGGGTCGGGTTCTCCGCGCCGCCGGTCGTGAACTGGCTCCCGTCGGAGATGAAGAGGTTCTTGATGTCGTGGCTTTGGCCCCATTTGTTGACGACGCCATCGCGCGAATTCTCGGCCATGCGGTTAGTGCCGAGATTATGCGTCGAGGGGTAAGGCGGCGTGTGGAACACTTGTGTCGCGCCGGCCGCTTGATGGATCTCTGCGCCCCGTTGGTAGGCGTGCTCGCGCATCTTGATGTCGTTCTCATGGTCGTCGTAGTGGACATTCGGCACCGGCATGCCGAAGCGATCCTTCACGTCCTTGTTGAGCGTCACGCGGTTGTCGGCTTGCGGCATATCCTCGCCGACGATCCACATTCCCGCGATGTTGGTGTACGAGCCTAAGGCGCCGGCGTAGTCCTTGCCCCAGGCACCGGGTTCGAGGAACGCCGCCATGAACGGCAATCCCAGCGACAGCGTCTCGAGCTCGTAGCCGCCGACGAAGCCGCGCTTGGTGTCGAGCTGCGCCTCGTCGGTGACGATGCCGGCCATGGTCGTGCCGCGATACATGCGCACGGGCTTGGGAAAGATCGAATAGACCGAGCCCGTGGTGTGACGCATATAATTGCGGCCTACCATGCCGGAGGAATTGGCGAGCCCTTGTGGGAACTTGCTCGATTCCGAGTTCAGCAGGAGACGCGGACTCTCGATCGAGTTGCAGGCGACGCAAACCACGCGCGCTTTCTGCTCCTGCGTCGCGCCGCTGGCGTCGACATAGACGACGCCGCTCACCTTGCCGGAATCGTCATGGCTGATCTTCAAGACATGGCTTTCCGGACGGAGATCGAGCCGGTCTGTCGCTTCCGCTTTGGGTATTTCCGTATAGAGGGTCGACCATTTGGCGCCCGACTTGCAGCCTTGGAAGCAGAAGCCGATCTGCTGGCATGGGCCGCGACCGTCGCGCTCTTGCGAGTTGATGGCCATCCGCCCGGTGTGCACGGTTTTGTAGCCGACCTTCTTCGCGCCGTACTCCATGACCTTGAAGTTGTTGTTGCCGGGAAGACCGGGAACACCGTTGGTCCGCGTCACCCCCAGCTTGTCTTCGGCTTTGGCGTAGTAGGGCTCAAGCTCTTGAAGCGTGAGCGGCCAGTCGAGGAGATTGGCGCCGGCGATCGAGCCATAGACCGTCTTGGCGCGGAACTCGTGTTCCTGGAAGCGGAGCGACGCGCCGGCCCAGTGCGTTGTCGTGCCGCCGACGGTCTTGCAGGTCCAGGCCGGAAGAGTGGGGAAATCCTTGGCGACGCGCCAAGTGCCCGAGGTCGTGCGCGGATCGAGCCAGGCGAGCTGCATGAAGGACGCCCACTCGTCGTTGACGAACTCACTGATTTCCGTGCGCTTGCCCGCCTCGAGCAACACCACCTTGACGCCCTTCTGGCAGAGCTCGTTGGACAACGTGCCGCCGCCCGCGCCGGAGCCGATCACCACGACCACGGAATCGTCTTTGAGGTCGTATTTCGTCATGGCTTCCTCCCTCAACTCTTCGGCAGCCAGGCGATGTCGTCGAAGCCGCGGTTGATGTAACCGCCCTTCTCCGCCGATGATCCCTCATAACCGAGCTTCGCCCAGACATCGTGGTCGTTGTAGAAGCCGCTGATCATGGCGCTCTGCACCTTTTGGAAGAACGGGGTGCCCTGCGTCGTGCGGAGCGCGGCGAGGCGCTTGCCCTCTTCTTCGCGGGCATAGTTTCCTCCCGCCGCGTCATCGAGCTTCTTGACGCCGTCAATCAAGAGCGTGGCCGTCTTTTCATCCTTGACGGCTTCCGCATCGAGACCTTCCACCACCTTGGCGTAGGGGCCGTCGTCGATGGAGTCATGCGGGTAGAGGTCGCGGCTCATGCGGATGAGCGTCGCCCCTTGCTTCGCATCGAGCTTCGAGAGCGACATGGCCCAGGCGCCATCCGCGGCCATCATGACGCCGCCGCCGAGAATCACGATTCCGGCTGCGGCGCCGCTGGACTTTAGAAAGACACGACGATCCATGCCCTGATCAAGCATTGGTTCCTCCCCTCTGACGCGTCGCCACCGCCCCTGCGGCGGCCGACGCTATTCTCGATTCTCGTTTGTCTCTGGGGGCGCTGCTCTGGCCCCAACGTTCCGCGCCCACGGCGCTGACGGCGTCGCATCCCGACGCGTCGATGTGGCCCTGTTATCGAGGACCGAGGTCTCCGCTAGACACGGTAAAGGTGGGGACCGATTGCGTCAATTAACACAAACGGAGTGCATGCGCCGCGACGGATGTCGCTCAGTCGCCGCGCCCGAGCGTCGCCATCAGCTCAGTCCATTCCCGCTTGCTCATGCCGCTTTCCGCCTGGCTAACGCTTTCGCCCGCGAGCATCCCTTTCACCGCCGCAAGGGCGCGCTCGGAAATGTGCGCGCCGCCCATCCGGTATTGGCGGAAGGCTTCCGCCGTCATCGGGACCCAACGCTCGAGCGTGTCCATCATCGCGTCCGCATAGACGCGAATCTCGTATTGCGCGTGCGCGTCGGCGCGAAGGCTAAGGAAATTGAGGAGGTTGTGGAGGTCGGTCTTCCAGTACCACTGCGTATAAAAATTGAGCGATAGGTTCATCCGTGCAAGCTCGCGTGCCAAACCTTGCCGCTCGGGATCGATCACCGCGCCCGCTTCGTCCTCGTTCAGCATCTCGACGTAACCGCGATAGGCGCGCTCCGCATCCGCGCGGAGGAGCTCCATGACCCGCGCCGCCTCCTTGCCGGTCAGCACATCGCCGCGCCCTTGGCGGTTGCTGTGTGATTGCGCCGCAAGCTGGTCGGGCGCGGGCAGGTAGAACTCGTTGTCGAGGATCGAATAGCGCGCCGAGTATTCGTTGACGTTCGCGGTGCGGTGCCTGATCCACTGCCGCGCGACGAAGATCGGCAGCTTCACGTGATACTTGATCTCGCACATTTCGAAGGGCGTGGTATGGCGATGGCGCATCAGATATTGGATGAGCCCGCGGTCCTCGTTCACCTTCTTGGTGCCCTTGCCGTAGGAGACGCGCGCCGCCTGCACCACGGCGGCGTCGTCGCCCATATAGTCGATGACGCGGACGAAGCCGTGGTCGAGGACGGGAATGGCCCCGTAGAGGATCTCCTCGAGCGCCGGCACGGTCGCGCGGCGGGTCGGCGCGGTCTCGGCGCGGAGGCGCTCGATCTCGGCCTTCTGCTCGGAGGTGAGCGGCATGGGCGGGTCTCCTAAAGGGCGGCCACTTTACGCCTCGCTTACCATCGCTCCAAGCGCGACTCGCCCGACATTGCGCCCTCTCGGAAAAACCCTATATTTGTGGGGTCGGGCAACCGACTATGGCGATAAACGGTGCATGGAATAGGCGTAGCGGACCCGGGGGCAGTACCCGGCGCCTCCACCATCAAAACAAGGCCGCGGGAGGCGGCGTGTTATGGGGGCGAACTAGGATCGACGCGCGTAATAAAGGTGCGAGCCGTCGCTCGGCATGGTACCGCCGATATCGGGCCAATCACTACGTGCCAACGATAACGTGGCACATGAGGCACTCGCGGCCTAATCCCCTCGCGGGGATGAAAGCCTAGAGCTACTCGCGGTCCGGGGGGCACCGGGCAACAGAAGCCCCCCACTTCATTGACGACGCCAATGGGGCAGGTGCCGTGCGATCGTGAAAGACCTTCTGCGATACGACAAGATGGTCGAATCCGCCCTGCGCGGCGTGGTGCGCGAGGCGTTGGCACGCACCGCCTCGAGCGGCCTTCCCGGCGCGCACCATTTCTATATCACCTTCCGCACGCGCTTTGCCGGGCTCTCCATTCCCGACTATCTGACGCGACAATACGCCGACGAGATGACCGTCGTGCTCGAGCACCAGTTCTGGGATCTCGAGGTCAGCGAGCAGTGCTTCTCGGTCACATTGAGCTTCCAGAACAAGCCCGAGCGGCTGACGATTCCCTTCGACGCCATCACCGCGTTTGCCGATCCCGCGGTCAAATTCGGCCTGCAGTTCCAGCCGATGCCTTGCGAGAACGTCGACATCCCGGCGCCCGCCCCTACTCCCGCTGCCAAGGCCGCGGAGAAGGTAGACAAGGCCGCCGATGTCGTCGCACTCGATGCTTTCCGCAAGAAGTAGCGGTCAGCGCGATTTTTCCTTGAGATCGAGGATGTAACCGACGAGTTCGTCGATCTCCGCCGGTACCAATCTGAAATTCGGCATGCGGCGGTGCGGCGTCTGCAAGAAGGCGCGGAGCGAGACCTCGGTCGTGCTCGGCAGCGCCGCGATCTCGGAGAAGGTCGGCACTTCGTCATAGAGCCGCTCCCGATTGCCGCGATCGATGACGTGACATTCCGTGCACCATTGCCGGGCGAGCGCCTCGCCGTGGCTCACATCCACTCGGTCCGCGGCAAATACATCGCCTGCCGCCAATGCGGCCGTCACGGCAATCAGCAGTCGAGCGCCCTTCATCATGCAGGCGATGATGAGCCGGGTGCCTGATGGCGGCATTGAGATGGATCAACCCGTTGCCGGTCGAGACGCCGTTCATTGCGCGTTCTCCCGCGCGGCAAAGTACTGGCACCAACTCTGCGGCGTAATCTGGCCTTGCACGATCTTGCAGGCGCTGGGCGGCTTGAACTGGAGGCAGATCTGACAGCGCTGCGGGCCCTTGGGATGCGTCTGATAGAGCGCGTCCTTTTGCGGGATTTTGTCGGCCTCGGGCACCTCATCCTCGGCACATGCCGGCGCGAGCGGTGTCGCGAGCGCCAGGACACTCGCCAACAGGAAACGACGCGACAGTACAGGACAATTGGGCACCGACCCACATCCTCGATGAAGGTGATGAGCCGAGGCCGAGGCGAACGCCTCGGCCTCGCTCGAATGGCTACTTGGCGACGAGCTGCTCCTGGGCCTTGGGCACGTGCCAGAGGATGATGTGGTAGTGGGGATCGGGGACGCCGGGATGGCCGGCGTTGAAGTAAAGGCTCACATGGTCGACCTTGCCGCCGGGCGCGGCGAGATCATCGAACTTCTTCTGCTCGGTGAGGTCCTTAACCGGGATCATGTAGATGGTGCTGACGAGCTTCCCGGCATGGTCGTAGGCGAGGAAGGGACCCGCCGGCAGCGTCTTCGGATTAACATAGAGCGTGCCCAACCCGGGCAGAAAGTCGGGCAGCTTCACGAGCTCGCTCACTTTCTTATAGTCACCGCCCGGCGGCGCCTTCTCGACGTTTTGCGCCAACGCCGGAAACGAGGCAAGGACCAGGATTCCGAAGGCAGCGACAGCGCTTCGCATGGCTATCTCCCGATTTGTGATGGTGCGATCGGCGGCCGCTAGGGCGGAGGATGCGACGAGACCGGCCGATCGCGAGGCGGCATCGCCGCACTCGCCTCGGCGTCAAGGCCGAGGCGTTTTAGAACAACGGAAATGAGGTGGTCGCAGCGCGCCCCCAAGAACGGGAAGGCGCCATCGAAGATCGAGCCGAACGCCGCGCTGAGGCGGTGGCGCAGCATCCGATTGGCGCGATGAAACCGTGTCTTTACCGTCTCCTCGGGGATGTCGAGATAGGCTGCCGTCTCGGCGATCGACAGCTGCTCGATCGCCCGCAACATGAAGACGGCGCGAAACGGCGCCGGCAGCGCATCGACGGCGGCTTCGATCGCGCGGCGGATTTCGCAGCGCGCGAGCGCCTGCTCCGGGCTCGGCTCGGTGCGCGCAGTGCTCCTCTCCCCTTCCGTCAGGAGGAGCGCGTCGGCCTCCTCGATATCGATGGTCGGGCGGCGCCGGCGCAGACGCGCCAAGGCCTCGTTCGCGACGATGCGCGCGAGCCAGGTGGCGAGACTAGCCTCGCCCTTGAAGCCGTCGAGGTGGGTGAAGGCGCGGAGATAACCTTCCTGCACCGCCTCCTCCGCCTCGGCATCGTTGTGCAAAATGCCGCGCGCCAAGCGAAAAAGTCGCTGGTTGTGACGGCGCATGAGATGGACATAGGCCGAGGATTGGCCGGCGCGCATCAGCGCCAAGAGCTCGGCCTCGCCGGCATTTCCGTCGACCGCCACTCCGTGCATCGCTGCTCCCCTCCTTCGGTGCGTTTAGATGCGCGAGGCGGGTGAAAGGTTCCCGTCCTCAGTAACGCTCGTCGAGGATCTCGGCGAGGACCACCGCTTGGTTGTGCTGTTCGTCGCGCGCGCCATAAAGCAGCGTCGCGGGTTTGCCGCGGACGAGCGCGCCGAGCGCCTTGAGCGGCGCGAGGTTTTGCTTGAGTTCGGCGCGATAGCGGCGGCGAAATTCCGTCCAGCGCGCGGGATCATGGCCGAACCATTGGCGGAGCGCGGTGCTTGGCGCGACCTCTTTCAACCAGTGGTCGATCTGCGCCTTTTCTTTGCTGAGCCCACGCGGCCAGACGCGGTCGACCAGCACCCGCACGCCGTCGTCAGGGGCGGGCGCCTCATAGACGCGCTTCACCCTCACCACCGATCGACGCGTACGCGCTTTCGCTGCTTTCCCGCGGCGACTTGACGGCATGCCGGAAAAAGTGTTTCTCCGCGCCATCACTGAGGCAATCCGCGAGTAGGTCTATGGGCGACGTCTTTCATGACATGTTTCCGCCGGTCGAGGACACGACTCCCTACCGCAAGCTCACCGATCAATATGTAGGAACGGCGAATTTCGCTGGCGAGCCCGTCGTGACCGTCGCGACGGACGCTCTCACCATGCTCGCGGCCGAGGCCATGAAGGACTGCCAGCATCTCCTCAGGCCGGGCCATTTGCAGCAGCTCCGCAAGATTCTCGACGACCCCGAGGCTTCCGACAACGACCGCTTCGTCGCTTTCGATCTCTTGAAGAACGCCAACATCGCCGCGGGCCGCGTGCTGCCCATGTGCCAGGACACCGGCACGGCGATCGTGATGGGCAAGAAGGGGCAGCGCGTCTGGACTGGCGGCGGCGATGCCGCGGCGCTCGCCGCCGGCATTCGCCGGACATACACTGAGACCAATCTCCGCTACAGCCAGGTGGCGCCGCTCACGATGTACGAGGAAGTAAACACCGGCGACAATCTTCCGGCGCAGATCGAGCTCTATGCCGAGGAAGGCGACGAGTACAAATTCCTCTTCATCGCCAAGGGTGGGGGCTCCGCCAACAAGAGTTTCCTCTATCAGCAGACGAAGGCCGTGCTGAACCCGAAATCCCTCATCAAGTTCCTGGCCGAGAAGATCCGCACGCTCGGCACCGCGGCGTGTCCGCCTTATCATCTCGCGATCGTCATCGGCGGCACCTCGGCCGAGTTCAACTTGAAGGCGGTGAAGCTCGCGAGCTGCCGCTATCTCGACAATCTCCCGCCGCACGGGAACAAGTTCGGCCAGGCCTTCCGCGATCGCGGGCTCGAGGAGGAGGTGCTGACGTTGACGCGCGGCATGGGCATCGGCGCACAATTCGGCGGCAAGTATTTCTGCCACGATGTGCGGGTCGTCCGGCTGCCACGCCACGGCGCGAGCGTGCCGATCGGCATCGGCGTCTCATGCGCCGCCGATCGCCAGATTCTTGGCAAGATCAACGCCAAGGGCGTCTTCCTCGAAGAGCTCGAGACCAATCCCGCGAAGTATCTCCCCGAGATCGATGAGGCAAAGCTCGGGGGCGAGGTCGTCGCGATCGATCTCCGCCGGCCGATGGCGGAGATTCGCGGCATGCTTTCCCAATATCCTATCAAGACGCAGCTTTCGCTCACGGGACCGCTCATCGTCGCGCGCGACATCGCTCATGCGAAGCTCAAGGAGCGCCTCGAGCGCGGCGAGGGTCTCCCGCAATATGTGAAGGACCACCCGATCTATTATGCCGGTCCCGCCAAGACGCCCCAAGGCTATGCCTCAGGCTCGTTCGGTCCCACCACCGCGGGGCGGATGGACTCCTATGTCGACCAGTTCATGGCGGCCGGCGGCAGCTTCGTCACGCTCGCCAAGGGCAATCGCGGGCCCGAAGTGCGCGAAGCTTGCCGCAAGCATGGCGGCTTCTATCTGGGCTCGATCGGCGGCCCGGCGGCGCGGCTCGCCCAGGACTGCATCAAGAAGGTCGAAGTGGTCGAATATCCCGAGCTCGGGATGGAGGCGATCTGGCGCATCGAGGTGACGGATTTCCCCGCGTTCATCGTTGTCGACGACAAGGGCAATGACTTCTTCGCCAAACTGACCTGAGAGCGGGGCCGCGGCGGCGGCGAGCGTGAGGACCGGCGTGGCGCAAAACATTGATATCGCAGCCCTCAGCCGAGGCGAGAAGGCCGCTTGGGACGGTTTCGTGCGCCGCTATGCCGGTCTCGTCGCCGCCGCTGTCCGCCCGCTCGCGCGTGACGGCGCCGAGATCGAAGACCTTGTGCAGGAGGTCTTCGTCCGCTTGTGCAAGGATGGCTTCCGCCTGCTCAAGACCTACGACCCCGCCCGTGCGGGCCTCTCGACCTGGCTCACTATCGTTGCCCGCAGCACCGCGCGCGACAGCTTGCGCCGCCGACAACTGCCGCTGACGCCGCTCGATGCCGTCCCGGAAACTGCCTTGGCGACCGGCGGCGCCCCGCCCGAGAAGCTGCGGCTGCCCGACGGCCTCCTTTCGCCACGGCAGAAGCTGGTCTTAACCATGCTCTATGATCGCGACATGGAGGTGGCGGAGGTGGCGACGGCGCTTGGGGTCGATCCGCAGACCGTGCGGAGCACGCACCACAAGGCAATGCTGAAGCTTAGGAGCCATTTTGCAACCGAAGAACAATAGTGAAAAATGCGACGTCATGGGGATGGAGAGATGCACGAGAGCCTAGAATCGGCTAAGAGAGAGCGGCATGGCCGGACCGATGAACAGTCCTGAGGAAACGGCGCTGTGGCAGCGCTGGCGGCTTCTGGCGTCTGCCCCGGCGGGCGAGCCGCCCGATGCGCTCACGCTCGCCGCCTATGCGGAAGGCCGCCTCGGACCTGCCGAGATGGAGGCGGTCGAGGACTGGCTGAGCGTCGATGCCGAGTTGGCCGCCGATGTCGCGAGCGCCCGCAATGCGACGCTTGGACCATTGCCGGAGGTGGACGCCCGTGTCATCGCGCCGGCGGTCGCGCTGGTTCCCGCCGATGATGGGCGCGTCGTGCCGTCGCGCCGACCCAGCACCCCGCTTCGGTGGCAAAGTGTCGTCCGCTGGAGCGCCATGGCGGCGAGCATCCTACTCGCGAGCTTTGTCGGCTTCGCACTTGGCAATGACACCTATGTCAGCCTCGCCGGCTACCAGCCGGCGATCTTTGGCCAGGAGCTCCTTGACCCGCCGAGCGGGCTCCTCACCGGCTTCGACGAGGACGCGAACATATGAGCGCCGTGGCCGACGCGGCGAGCAAGAGCGGCTCGCGCGCGCGGCTTGTTTGGGCGGCGCTCGTCTTGTCGCTCGTGCTCAATGTCTGCTTCGTTGGCGGCCTCGTGTGGTCGCGCATGCAGGCCGAGCGGCCGACCACGCCGGCCGAGCGGTTTCAGCAGGTCGCCAAGGAGATGAATTTCGCCGGAGCCGAGCGTGAGAATTTCCAGCAATTCTTCCAGAAGGTGCGGCGGGAAACGCTACAGATGCGCGAAAACAACCGCCCGATCATGCGGCGCATCTGGGCGGAGCTCGACAAGGAGCACCCCGACCAGGCGGCGATCAATCAATTCATTGACCAGGCGACGGAGAACCGCCGTGCCTACCAAAAGGACATGGCGACGGCGCTCGCCGGGTTCCTCGCCACGCTGACGCTGGCGCAGCGCAGCCGCTTCGTTGAGTTGCTGGAAAAGCGGCAGCAGGACCAAAACGCCGCGCATATCCGCCGCCTGATCACGCCGTGAGCCGCCCCGAGGGCGCACCTTCAATCGGTAGTTGATTTCAAGCTAGCGTCGCAGCACAGTTTCAGGGTAGCCTTCCGCTGATTTTCTCCTGGGAGGGGAAGCTCATGCGGCTGGGTCTCTACATACTTTTCGTGATCCTCACCCTTTCTTTGCCGCTCGGGACAGCGGTTGCCGGCGTGCGCGAAGCGGCGGAGGCCTTCAGCCGCGGCGACTATGCTGGCGCTGTGCGCGCTTGTCGCGGGGCGGCGGAAGATGGCGATGCGAGCTGCCAAAACTTCTTGGGCGTGCTCTATACCGAGGGCAAAGGCGTCAAGGCCGATCCCGCCGAGGCGGCGCGCTGGTTCCGCCTCGCCGCCGAGCAGGGACATGGCGCGGCGGCACTCAACCTCGCCCGCGCCTATGCACATGGCGACGGTGTTGCCAAGGATCGCGAGCAAGCGAAGCTTTGGGCGCGTAAAGCCGCCGCCCAAGGATTGCCGCAGGCGCAATTCCTCTTGGGTGCGCTGCTGCTCGAGACGGAGAAGAATGCCGCCGAAGCGACCAAATGGTTCCGCGCCGCGGCCGCGCACGGCTTCGCCCCGGCGCAATGGGCACTCGGTGAATCCTACGAGCTCGGCGAGGGCGTGCGGCGGAACGAGCGGACTGCCGCCAAGTGGTACGAGGCGGCCGCGCAGCAAGGCTTGGGTGCCGCTGCGGGCCGCCTCGCTGCCCTCTACGAGAGCGGTCGCGGTGTCGAGGTTGATCTCGAAGAGGCCTATTTCTGGTACAAGATCGCGCTGCGCGATTCGAAAAATCCGAACCAGAAGAAGGACCAAGCGGGCCTCAGCCGGGTTCAGGCGCAGCTCTCAAAGGCGCAACTGGCGGCCGCCGAGAAGGCGCTGCGAGAATGGCATCCCGAAACCGCCGAGGCTGCGCCGCCGTCGCGCCGTAAGAGAAAGCGCGGTGGTGAAGGCGAGCGGGACCACGGTCTCGTCGGCACCGGCACCGGCTTTTTCGTCAGCACCACCGGGCACCTCCTCACCAATCATCACGTCGCCGCCGAGTGCCGCGAGGTGCATGTGACCGAAGGTGACAAAAGCACGCCAGCGAAACTGATCGCGAGCGATGCCACGCATGACCTCGCTCTCTTGCAGGTGGCGCATGCAAGCCCGGCTGCCACCTTTCGCGGCAGCGATCCCGTCCGTCCCGGCGAAAGCGTCGTCGTCGTGGGATTTCCTTTGTCGGGTCTCCTCACCTCCGAGCCCATCGTCACCGCCGGAATCGTCAACGCGCTCGCAGGGCCGCGCGACGATCGCAGCCGCTTGCAGATGTCGGCGCCGATTCAGCCCGGCAACAGCGGCAGCCCCCTCTTCGACGGGAACGGCCGCGTGATCGGCGTCGCCGTCGGCACGCTCAACACCATCAAGCTCGCGCAGGCGACTGGCGCCATTCCCGAGAACATCAACTTCGCGATCAAAGGCGAGGAGGCGCAAGCCTTCTTGAAAAGCCATGGTGTCGCGGTCAAGACCGCAGCCGCGGAGCCGCAACAATTGGCGCCTGCCGCGATCGCCGACCGCGCGCTCAGCATCACCCTGCGGATCGAGTGCTGGAAATAGGCTGGGCCAGCCTGCGAGCGGCGACAACGGCGCGTCAGTGATGCGCCATGTACTCGATTCGGTCGAGGCAGGCTTCTGCCTTGGCGATGACATTGGGGCCGCTCTGCCAGGTCCCCGGGATGATCTTGGCGTCGGCGATCTCGCTCACGAAGAAGGTGCGCCAGGCGCCACCGGCGGCGATTCCCGATGCGCTCGCGCCATCAAATTGAAAGGCGAGGAGGCGGGGATGGCCGTTCTTGAGGCCGAGCGCATGCGGGCAGAGGTCACGCGAACGGCCGGCGAGCCGCAGCCGCACGCATTGCTTCGTAGCAATGGCTTGACGCAATACTTCGTGGACGCCCATGACCTCGCCCTAAAAGCCGGCCCACCCATTCCACCATCTACCTCTCCTCCCTTAAGGAAAGGTGAGGCAGCCAGATGACCCCAGGAAGAGCAAGGTCCCGTTAACCCCTTGGGGGCAATTATATATTTGGCAAAAACGCACGCCCGCTTAGAATGATTCTCGCGAACGTCGCGTCTTAGCTGAGTATGGGCCTAGTTGCCGTAAGACCGTAACCCGCGACTAGGCCCGTCGCGCTCGGAAAGAGCGCCGTGTGCCACGCCGTCAAACGATGCTCGTCTCACCACGCATGGTCCGAGTCGCCACTGAATCGCTTCGCCAATCGGGGCTTATTGGCGTCGAGTTGCCCGGCGCTGACGAGCTTGCTGTACGTCAAGCACTGGAAGCGGCAATTTCCCCCAAAGTTGTTTGGCGAATCTGCCGATCTCGATGTCAAGCGCGTACCACGCGCCGTGCAACTGGCGAAGCTTGAACGCATCGTATCCCTGGGATTTTGCCGTTCCCCAGTCGGGCGGATGCGCGCGATGCCACAGAGGCTCGGTCACCACGTACACTGGCCCGGGCTGGCCAGGCTTTTTGGGCGGGAAGCAGTACCCTGTCAGATGCGCAATCTTGCCGCGTTTGGTTTGTTCGTCTCTACAGCGCTTTGCCAAAGCGCTCCAAACCTTCAGGCGACGAGGGCCAAACGTTTTTTGGGCCGCCGCGGTGACCATTGCGAGTTTTACTTCAAACGATTGCGTTGCGAAAAAAGCCGCTCGCAATGGTCGCAGATCGCGCTTGAGGGCTTTCAGCGCCGCGACGTAGATTGTGAAAATCTCGGCTTCGATCATCGCCCATTGCCACATGGCATCGGCATAGGCGATGCGGAGCTCGTTCCACTTCTCTTCGCTGGGAGCGAAGCTTTTCATGGCGAAGCCTCCGAAAAGGCCGGAAAACGAAAAATCCAAAGAGGAAGCTCAAGCTCACTTCGATCACACCGTGCGCCGCATGCTCAGCACGCCGCCGAGGCCGCATGAGCCGCTACGCAAAAAGCGACAAATACCGAATAAAACTTCCACCGGGAACGTGGATCACTGAAGGTTTGCCCGGCCCTATCAGTGTCTATGGTGTCCCTGAAAACGTACGGCTTGTGCGGCTTGATAAACCGATTCTGTGCCACAAAACGGGCATTTCACTTTCAAGTCTTGTATTTGGAACACGAGAACGGCATGCGGAGCTGGCTGCACTTCTTGAAGCGCAATCGCCTCGCCGCACTTCACGCAATCGACTCCGAGATATTCTTTCCCAGGCTCTACAGGGATCATGGATCGCTCCTGCGGTACGTGGCACTACCCAGGATAGCGGGGTTGCGCTGGGGCGTCATGCCTCAGCGCGACTCGCTCTTGATGCGTCGGAGGAGAGCTCGGAACTCGGCGCGGCTAAGTCCGGGCTTGCCGGTCAATCCGCCGATAGGTTAGGCGCTTGCCTTCGATCCCTCGAAGGGCTTTGCGTGCGCGCTGCGCGTCGTCTACGCCGAGCGCGACGCGCTCGTTGTAGCGGAAATCGAACTCCGCCAGATGCCGCTTCAGGTGCTGTTGGCTGACATGATGATACACGCCATAAATGCCGCGCTTCAGGATCGAGAAGTAGTTCTCGACGGTGTTGTTGTGGGCATCGCCGCGAACGTATTCGCCGGTTTCGTGGCTGACGCTCTCATGGCGCGCGAACTCGCGGCCCACGAGCTTGTAGCCAGGGTAGGCATCGGTCATGAGATAGCTGCGGCGATCAATCTGCGCCACGAGGACGGGGCGCAGCGTGGCGGCGTTGACGGCGGGGAGATGGAACGAGCGCACGCGGCCTTGACGCTCCACAAGCGACAGAACCGGTTCCTTGTTCTTGAGGCTGCTGCCCTTGCGCTTATGAGCGTGCTTGTTTTTCTCCCTGCCGCCCATAAACGTCTCGTCCGCCTCAACCGTCTTGCCTTCGCCGCCAAGCGGGCCAGAGTGAAACTCGCGCATCGCTTCGCGGATGCGGTGCGCCATGAACCAAGCCGACTTGTAGGTGATGCCGAGCATGCGGTGGATCTGGTGGGCCGAGATGCCCTTCTTGCTCGCGGTCATCAGGTGCGTGGCGAGCAACCACTTGTGCAAGGGAATGTGGCTCGACTCGTAGACCGTGCCCACGGTCACGGTGAATTGCTTCTCGCAGCCGTTGCAGTGGTAGAGGCCGGGGCGATGCGACTGCTTCTTGCCCTCGACCTTGGTTATGGCGTCGCCAAAGACGCCGCAATGCGGGCACACCGGACCATCAGGCCAGCGCACATGCTCAAGATGGCGGCGAGCCTTCTCGGTGTCCTGAAAAATCGGATTGGTGAGATCGAAGTCCATACACGCATGATAGGAGGCTGTGTGTTTTTGTCAAGTATATAATTGCCCCCTTGGGGCTAGAACTCAAAGGTCGTCGCTCGCGTCTCAGCTAAAGCATTTGAAACCGAGCAGAGCATCTCCAATGGGTTGGGCGCGCCTCTACGGTCCCTTCGATTGGTTCGTCCCAGCGGCACTCCGCAGCGACCAGGACCCCCATCGCCGCGCCCGGATGTTTATCGCCCATCTGCTGGGTACGCCGCTCGGCTTTCCCATCGTCGCCTACCTTTATTGGCTCGATCCCGGCCCCGAGTCGGCGGCGCCCGCCATCGGCGCGATGATCGGCGCGTTCTGGCTCTATCCCCCGCTCTTGCGCCTCACTCGCCAGTTCATCTTCCTGTCCCTGCTTTCCGGTCAGCATTTGAGCTGGATCGTGCTTTTCACCGCCTACCATTATGGCGGCGTCGGCTCGCCCTTCCTCGCCTGGATGCTCGCCGTGCCGGTGGCCGGCTTCTACTACCTCGAGCGCCATTCGAGGTCGCGCATGCTGCTCATGGTGGTGCTCGCGGCCGAACTCTTCGCTTACTACTGGGTTCACGCGGCCGGGTATTCCGCGCCGTCGAGCATCGCGCCGGAAGCGCTTGCCGGCGCCGGGCCTCTCTCCATCTTCTGCGCGGCGAGCTTCATCGCCATGCTGTCGCTCAACTATGCGGGTATGGTTGCAGCGCAGCAGGCCGAGCTTGAGCGGGAAATCGCCACGCGCCGCGACACCGCGGACGCGCTACGCGCCGCTAAGGAGGAAGCGGAGAGGCTCGGCACCTCGTTCCGCTTATTGTTCGACGACAATCCTATCCCGATGTGCGTCTACGACGTCGCTACCCTGAGCTTCCTCGAGGTGAACGACGCCGCCATCGCGCAATACGGCTATTCGCGCGCGCAGTTTCTCGCGATGACCATCGCCGAAATTCGCCCGTCCGAGGACGCGCCGCGCGTGCGCGCGGCGCTGGATGCGATGAGCGCGTCCTTCAATCATGCCGACATCTGGCGACACCGCAAAGCCGATGGTACCGAGATCCTCGTCACCGTGCTTTGGCATCGCTTGGAGTTCAAAGGCCGTCAGGCAGCGATCGTGGCCGCCATCGATGTGACCGATCAGGAACGCGCCAAAGCGGCGCTCCGCGAGAGCGAGGCGCGCCTGCGACAAATTCTCGACAGCGCCTATGACGCTTTCGTCAGTGCCGACGCGGAAGGCCGGGTGAGCGCATGGAACGCCGAGGCCGAGCAGCTATTCGGCTGGCGGGCAGACGAGATCATTGGCGCAAACGTCGCCGATATGATTGTCCCGCCACGGCTGCGCCTGCGCTATCTGAGCGAACTCAAAGCCTTCATCGAGACTGGCGACACCCTTGGTCGCCGCGTCGAGCTGCAGGCATTGAGGCGCGACGGTTCGGAATTCCCCGTCGAGGTCAGCATCTCGAAAATGGCGGGCAAATGTGGACCCGTCTTCAATGCCTTCATCCACGACATCACCGAGCGCCATCAACGCGAGCAGGCGCTTCGCGACAGCGAGCAGCGCTATCGCCTACTGGCTGAAAACATCACCGACGTGATCAGTGTTCTCGACCTCTCCGGCACGCGCACCTATGTCTCGCCCTCGGTGCGCGACGTGCTCGGTTACGATCCCGCCGAGCTCGTCGGCAAGCGCATGGTCGACATGCCCCATCCCGATGACGCGCCGATGGCGGTGGCGGCGGTCACGGCATTGCGGCGGGGGGACACGGCCACGGTCACGCTACGCTCACGACACCGGGGCGGCCACTACGTCTGGATGGAGACTTCGCTGCGGCTCGTCCACGATCCGGAAACGCGCCGGCCCATCGAGGTCCTGGCGGTAAGCCGCGATGTGAGCGCGCGACAGGCTCTCCAGGAAGAGCTCGCCGCGGCGAAGCTGCGGGCCGAGCAGGCCAACCGCGCGAAATCGGAATTCCTCGCCAATATGAGCCACGAGCTGCGGACGCCGCTCAACGCCATCATGGGCTTCGGCGACCTCATCGAGCACGAGCGCATGGGACCGATCGGCGATCCCCGCTATATCGGCTATGGCCACGACATCGTCGAGAGCGGCAAGCACCTCCTCGAACTCATCAACGAGATTCTCGATTTTGCCAAGGTCGACGCCGGCCGCCTCGCGCTCGCGGAAGAGCACGTCCATATCCGCGCCACCATCGAGGCGTGCACGCGGATGCTGGCCGAGCGGATCGAGCGTGGCAGGCTTGCGCTCGACGTGCGCATCGATCCCGGCGTCGGGATGCTTCTCGCCGACGGGCGACGCCTCAAGCAGGTGATGCTTAACTTGATCATCAACAGCATCAAGTTCACCAAGCCCGGCGGCAAGATCGGCATCGCGGCGACCCTCGACGCGGCCGGCTCGATCGTTCTTGCCGTGGCCGACACCGGTATCGGCATCGCGCCCGAACATCTCGAGAGCGTCCTCGTGCCCTTCGGCCAGGTCGACAGCGCGTTCAATCGCAGCGTCGAGGGAACCGGCCTCGGCCTCCCGCTCTCGAAGCGGCTCATCGAACTTCATGGCGGCGTGCTCTCCATCGAAAGCCGCATAAACCACGGCACGACCGTCACCATCCGCCTGCCCGCCGAGCGGGTGCTGAAGCAAGTCGCCTGAATCGCACCCTGCCGCTGATCGTTCCCTCTCCCTATCTCATAGGGAGAGAGTTCGCTGTCGAGGAGGGCGTCATGGCTACGGCAACCAACACCCGTATCGAGCGCGACAGCATGGGGGACATCGCGGTCCCCGCCGACCGCTATTGGGGGGCGCAGACGCAACGCTCGCTCGAAAACTTCCGCATCGGCGGCGAGCGCATGCCGATGTCGCTCATTCGCGCGCTCGCCCTCGAGAAGAAGGCAGCCGCGCTCGTCAACATGGCAATGGGCGAGCTCGATCCGCGCCTCGGCAACGCCATTCTCGCAGCCGCCGACGAGGTCATCGCCGGCAAGCTTGATGACGAGTTCCCCCTCGTCGTCTGGCAGACGGGATCCGGCACACAGACCAACATGAACATGAATGAGGTGCTGGCGAACCGGGGGAACGAAATCCTTGGTGGCGCGCGTGGCAACAAGGCGCCCGTTCATCCCAACGACCACGTCAACCGCAGCCAATCCTCGAACGACAGTTTTCCGACGGCGATGCATATCGCCGCAGTGGAGGAGATCGAGCGCCGACTGCTGCCGAGCCTGCGCCATCTCCACGACGCGCTGGCGGAGAAGGCGCGTGCCTTTGCGGATATTGTCAAGATCGGCCGCACCCATCTGCAGGATGCGACGCCGCTGACGCTCGGCCAGGAATTCGGCGGCTATGCGCGCCAGATCGGGCTCGGGATCGAGCGCGTCGCGGCGACGCTGCCCCATCTTTATCTTCTGGCGCAAGGTGGCACGGCGGTCGGCACCGGGCTGAACGCGCCGCCCGGTTTTGCCGAACGGTTTGCCGAAACCTTAGCGGCGATCACCGAGATCCCCTTCCGCTCCGCCCCCGACAAGTTCGAGGCACTCGCGAGCCACGATGCGCTCGTCGAGGCCTCAGGGGCGCTCAATGTGCTCGCGGCATCCTTGACCAAGATCGGCAACGACATCCGCCTGATGGGGTCGGGGCCACGCTGTGGGCTTGGCGAGTTGCACCTGCCAGAAAACGAGCCAGGCTCTTCGATCATGCCGGGAAAGGTCAATCCGACGCAGGTGGAGGCGCTCCTCATGGTGGCGGCACAGGTGATGGGCAATCACGTCGCCATCACCTTCGCCGCCAGCCAAGGGCAGTTCGAACTCAACGTGATGAAGCCGGTGATCATCTACGATCTGCTGCAATCGATCAGGCTCATCGACGATGCGGCGCGGAGTTTCGCCGATCACTGCGTCGCGGGGATCGCACCCGACCGGGAGCGCATCGCCGCGCTGATGGAGCGCTCACTCATGCTGGTGACCGCCCTTGCGCCGCATATTGGCTACGATAAGGCCGCGCAAATCGCCCGCAAGGCGCACATCGAGAACCTCGGCCTCAAAGAGGCAGCCTTGGCGCTCGGCTATGTCCGCGCCGAGGAGTTCGATCGCTGGGTCCGGCCGGAAGCGATGGTTGGCGCCGGAACAGGCCAAACCCTTTAGGCGCCCTTAACCAATTTCACCGAGATTGGTTAGAAGCAGAGGCGCTGCAATCGTGGCGTCGGCAATCTATTTTCATCAGTGTCGGCGCCCTATGCGCAGTCATTGGTTTCGCCTTTCTCTTTCGTATTCTGGCGGTCCAGTTCGGGCGGCTGGAGGATCAAGCCCAAGCATTGTCGCGCGGCGCCGAAGCACTCCGGGACAGCGAGCAGCGATTTCGCGATTACGCCGCCAGCGCCTCGGACTGGTATTGGGAAACCGGACCGGACCATCGCTTCACGCTTCAGCCCAACGATGTGGGGGGCATGCGGTCGATCCAAAGCTGCGCCTCAAGCGCCGCATCGACGTTGCAGCCGACGTCGCGCAAGACCCAGAGAAATGGTGCGAGCACATGGCGCGGCTCGATCGCCACGAGCCGTTCCGCGACTTCGTTTACCAGCTTCGCGTCGAGGACGGCTCACTTTGCATCATCTCGGTGAGCGGCAATCCCGTCTTCGATGCGTCCGGTCGTTTCCTTGGCTATCGCGGCACCGGCCGGGACATCACGCATCCGGTGCGTGCCGAGGAGGCGTTGCGGCAGGCGAAGGAGGAAGCCGAAGCAGCCAATCGCACCAAATCGCACTTTCTCGCCAACATGAGCCACGAGCTCAGGATACCGCTCAATGCCATCATCGGCTTTTCCGAAATCATTCGCGACCAGCTGGTGGGACCGGTCGATGCGCGCTATGCCCGCTACGGCTTCGACATCCACACGGCGGGCCAGCATCTCCTCCGCCTCATCGGCGACGTCCTCGATCTCTCGAAGATCGAGGTCGGACGCTTGGAATTGCGCGAGGAGGTGGTCTCTCTCGGCGAAATCATCGACTCCTCGCTCCGCCTCGTGCAAGAGCGCGCCACCAACGGCGGCGTGGCGCTGGAGCGGGCGCTGCCGGGGGAGCTGCCGCTCCTGCGCGTCGACGCCTTGCGCCTGAAGCAAGTCGTGCTCAACGTGCTCTCGAATGCAGTGAAGTTCACGCCTTCGGGCGGCTGCGTTCGCATAGCTGTCGAGGACGCGGCCGAGGGTGGGCTCGTGATCGCGGTCACCGATACCGGGATCGGCATGCGCCGACAGGACATCGCCACGGCGCTCACGCCCTTCAGCCAGCTCGACAGCGGCCTCAACCGGCGCCACGAAGGCACCGGGCTCGGCCCTGCCGCTCGCCAAGACGCTCACCGAGCTGCATGGCGGGCGGCTCGAGATCGACAGCGAGCTAGGTGTCGGCACCACCGTCAGAATCCATCTCCCGCGATTGTCCTTGCCCTTGCGGGCTGCGCCAGCAACCAGCTCACCGCCGATTTGAGCTCGGCCCACGAGCTCTGCCGCGCTCAGCATTTTCATGACAAATTATCGCTGGTGCGCTGCCTCAACGAGCGCGAGCGACCGGTTTGGGCCAAGGAGGATCCCGGCACGCTCGATCTCTTCGGCCGCTTCGCCGCCGAACGCACGGAGTTCGCCCGCCGCTATGACGGGGGCGCCCTCACGGCAGAGCAATACCAGGCGGAGCTGCGGCGGATCGAGGCCGGCACGCGCGCGCAACTGGCAGAGCGGCGGGGCGATCGCCCGCTGGAGTAGCTGACGCCAGGCTCGCCCGCGGGGCGGCGATCGGCTATGAGCCCGCGAACTGCCGCGAGCGAGCCGTGCCGCCAGCCGCCCTCATACGCAAGCGCTCGATCACCATCGCCGGACATTCGACGAGCCTCTCGCTCGAAGAAGAGTTCTGGCAGGACTTACGTGCCGTCGCGCGCCGCCGAGGCCTCTCGCTTAACGCGCTGATCGGCGCCGTCGATGCGGAGCGCCGCGGCAATCTTTCGAGCGCGCTGCGACTCTTCATCCGCGACTGCTACCGCCGCGGCGAGCTTGGCCCGGCGCCGCGGGCGTGACCCGGATTGAGTATCTGGCGTGCGCCGCAGGCCCGGCTTACGATAGCCGCCCGGTGCGGCAAATCTTCACGACGTGAAGCACAGGGGAGGACGGGCATGGTGTCGGTCGGACGGCGGCTGGTGTTGCAGGGCGCGGGATGCGCCGCGCTCGCGGCGGCGGGGTTCACCACGAGGGACGCGCGCGCGCAGCAGGCAGTACCCTATTCGGCGGGAACCGAGGCACCGAAGCTCAAGGCGCCGGCGGGCGCCACCGATTGCCACATGCACATCTACGACAGCCGCTTCCCCGTCGCGCCGACGGCGACGCTCCGCCCGCCCGATGCGCATGTCGATGATTACCGCTTGCTGCAGCAGCGCATCGGCACCGAACGCAACGTCATCGTCACGCCTTCGACCTACGGCACCGACAATCGCTGCACACTCGACGCGATGCGCAGCATCGGCTCCAGCGCGCGTGGCGTTGCCGTCGTCGACACCAGCGTCACCGACGCCGCGCTCAAGGAGATGGCGGCGGCGGGGGTCCGCGGCATCCGCTTCAACCTGGTGCAGGCGGGCGCCACGACGGTCGAGATGCTCGAGCCGTTGTCGAAGCGGGTGCACGAACTCGGATGGCACATCCAGATCCATATGCTCGGCGACAAGATCGTCGAGATCGCCGACGTGCTGCAGCGGCTCCCCTCGCCCATCGTCTTCGACCATCTGGGCCGCATCCCGCAGCCCCAAGGGGTCGACCACCCAGCCTTCCGCGTCGTCGCCGACCTCGTCGACAAGGGCCGCGCCTGGGTCAAACTCTCGGGCGCGTACATCGACTCGAAGTCCGGACCGCCCGCTTATTCCGACACGACGAAGGTGGCGCAGGCCTACGTGAAGCGCGCGCCCGAGCGACTTGTCTGGGGCAGCGACTGGCCGCATCCGACGGAAAAGACCAAGCCCGACGACGCCGTGCTCTTTGATCTCCTCGCCGAGTGGGTTCCGAGCGAGGCGGCGCGGCAGCGCATCCTCCGCGACAATCCGGCGCAACTCTACGACTTTCCCAAGATTGCGTAAGGGCGGGACTCAGGGTTGAGGCGCTGCCGCGGCACGGCGCTGATTGAGATATTGCTCGAAGGCGTTTGCCTCGAGCACCACGCGCGGCCCCGCCATCGCCCCTTCGAGCCGCATCACCAGCGGCGGCGCCGCCGGCAATGACGCGAGATGAATGTCGATGCGGCTTGTCAAAATCTGCCGCGGCCAGTCGACGCGTACCATCGCCATCGCGTCGCCGCCATCGAGGCGCAGGCGGAGATCATCGGATGCCACGATCCCGTCGGCGAGATGCAGGCGACCGGCGACTTCTGAGAAGGGCGTATGGCCACTGGTCCCGCTGCGGATGAGGGCCACCACATCGGCCGGCTGGTCCAGGCGATCGTTGATCGCTTTCACATCGATGCCAGCGATGCTGCCGTTGCGGCCATGCAGCGTGACATCGCCGGTGATATGCCCGATGGGATCGCTGGTGCAGCGATCCGCGCAAGAGAGCGTGGCCTCGATATCGAGGCGTCCCTCGATCGCGCTCACGCCCGCCAGTTGCTGCAGCACCTCCTTGAGATCCGCATCGCCCAGGGACAGCTTCGCCTCGCCCGGCGAGGTGTCGGGAAAGCGCGCGGTGGCGGCGAGATCACCGTCCAAGAAGCGACCAGTGAGCCGCTGCAGCGACAGCACGCCGTCCTCGAGCGCGAGCGCGAGCGTCGGGCGATCGATGCGCCAGCGGCCGAGCGCGATGCTGCCGCCGCCGAGCGTGAGCGCGAGATCGGCGAAGTGAGGCGCCGAGACGCCGGTCGCGGCGCTCTCGCCGGCGGCGGCAAGATGCAATGCGCTCGGCACGGGCTCAAGCCGACGAACCGCCTCGCCCCGCGCCGCCGTATGCCGCACCGGAAGGAAGGGATCGAGCCGCCAGTCTCCTCCCTCGAGCTCGCCATCAAGGCGTGGTCGCGGCCCGGTGCGATCGAGCGCGAGGCGGCCGGCCAGACGCGCCTCGCCGATCGCGAGCGTGAAGCCCTCGATCGCCGCATGACTCAGATCGCCGCTGAGATGGCCGGCAATTCTAAGGGCGCCCGGATCGCCCGCCATCTGGTAGTCGGGCGCCAATGCGCGGGTGAGGCGAGCGAGATCGGGGTGCTCGAGATCGATGCCGAGGTCGATCGCGCCGGCGGGAAGGGTAATCTCGCCACCGGCATGGCCGCGCAGGTCGAGTACCTGAAGGTCGGCATCGAGCGTAATTTTTGCGCCGTCCGACTGCAGACCCCCGCCAAAGCTGAACGCGCCGTAGCTGCGACCGGCTAGCGCCGGCGCGAAGAGACGGACTAGCCGCTCGAGCGCCACGCCGTGCATGTCGAAGGCGAGCTGGCCCCGCGGCGCGCCCCTGCTCAAGCCCTCGAGGACGCCGGTGAGCTTCCCCGTCGTCCCCGCGAGGTCGCCCACAGCGAGCTCGCGAACCGTGATCTCGCTATCGCGGAGCAAGCCCGCGAGGTGGACATCCGCCATCGGCTGACCATGCCAGGTCAGCGCCTCGATGCGGC
The DNA here is from genome assembly GCA_035945115.1 of Allostellaceae bacterium. GTDB lineage: Bacteria > Pseudomonadota > Alphaproteobacteria > ATCC43930 > CGMCC-115725 > DAHUYF01. The sequence goes on along the minus strand of DASZAN010000025.1, from coordinate 3,931 downwards.
CGTCGAGATTGACGTCGAACCCGGAGAGGCCGCGAAGATCGACGGCACCAGCTTGTCCGGCACCGGGTGCAGTCTGCGGCCAGTAGGCGTCGAGGTTGAGCCGGTCGGCCTCGAGCCGCAAGCCGATGCCCGGTCGGGCGCGGAGCAGAATGGTCGCGGCACCCGAGAGCCGCGTCGCGTCGAGTGTCGCGTCGATTGCTTCGAGATCGAGCCGCTCACCCTGGCCGGCAAAACGGCTCGAAAGTGAGGCCTTGCGCAGGCGATCGGGCGGCACCGCGTCCAGCTTGACGCCGAGCCAGGCCGCGAGCCGGCGCAAATCGTCGGAATTGATCTCGACCACCCCTTCGCTATGGATGCCCTCAGCGCCGCGCGCTGCCGCGCCGCTGAGCGCAATCTCCGAGCCGCCTGGCAGCGCGGCGGCGAGGCGCTCGAGCTGCCACCGGCCCTGCGCGAGCATGGCCTTCAACCGCGCATCTTGGACGAGGCCGCCCCGCCAGATCAGCGCTTCCACTGCCAATTCGACGCTCGCCGCCATTGTGCCGAACCAATCGGCGTGCATAGGGCTCGACGCCGGCTCGGACGCGTGAGCACGCGGCAACCAGGACGAGGGCGTCGCTGCCTGGCGCGCCGCCGGCCAGTGATCGAGATCGAGCCGCGCGAGGGTGAGCTGCAAGGCCATCTCGGGCACACCGGCGAGCCCCCAACGCAAGCGACCTTCGGCATGCGCGGGTCCGAGATCGATCTGCAGGGAATCGAGCGCGAGCGCCTCAGCACCACCCGAAAGGCGCCCCGAGAGGCTCCCGGGCTGCGCTAGAAAACCGGGAAGCGCCACGCGCGCGGACCGGAGCAGGAACGCCTGCACGTCGGGCGTCGTGAGCTTGAGCTTGCCGTCGATGCGCCGCGCCCCCGGCTTGCCCGCGACGAGCGCGTCGAGTTGCAGCGATGTTTCGGGCGAGGCAGTGAGCGCCAGCTGGAACGGGATCTCCGCGCCGTCCAAGCGGCCGGAGCGCAGCGTGAGATTGAGCGTTGCGCCGTGCGCGACGAGCTGGCCCGCGACACGGATGGTCCCCGTCGCCGCCTCGACCACAGCTTCGGCGCTGATATGTTCGAAGCGCTCAATCGAGGCACCGGCGCGATAAGTAATGGCGCCGTTCTGGATCGCCAGGCGATCAAGCGACAGCACCAGCTCCGCGCCCGCCTCGCCGCGTCGCTCCAGGAGACCACTCGGCGCGGCCGGCCAGTTGAAGCTGCCATCGGTCAACCGCTCGATATCGATCTCGGGCTCGACAAGGCGGCCGGCGCGTATCTCGAAGCGCCCGGCGAGCAACGGCCAAAAGGCGAGCTTCACTTCGAGCGCGCGCAGCCTTACCATGTCGCTGACGGCAGCGCCCAACGGGTTTGCGACGCGCACGTCCCGCGCGGTGAGGCTCGGTCCGGGCAGCAGCGAAAAATCAAGCCGGCCCGCCAGGACGGCCGGGCGCCCGAAGCGGGCGGTCAGTTCGTGCGCTAGGGGCTCCTTCAGTCGCTCGAGGTCGACGAGATGCGGCGCGGCGACGAGGCCGATAAGGATGGTGACGAGCAGGATGCCGAGGCCGATGATCGCTTTGCGCACGAAGGGTCTCCGGAGGCGTCGCCACGGCCGCGGGGCGAATGGAGCGGCATCCGCGTTTCACCATAGCATGCTGTGGCCGAGCGGGCAGCCGAGCGGACGGGAGGGAGAGCGCCATGGCTGACGTCGTCAACCTCAACCAATATCGGAAGCAGCGCGCCCGGCGCGACAGCCAAAAGCGCGCCGCTGAAAATCGCAACCGCTTTGGGCGCAGCAAGCAAGAGCAGGAAAAATCGCGACGCGAAGCCGAGAAGGCGGCGAAAGACCTCGACAACAAGCGTCTCGACTAAAGGCGTCCGAGCCGGCGCCGGTAGAGCGCGTCGGTCTCGGCATCGAAGGCGACGAAAATGACCCGTTCGAGCAATGCGTCGTCTTGGAGGAACCGATGCGTCTCGTCGATGGCAATCTCGGCGGCGAGCTCTCGCGGGAAACCGTAAACCCCGGTGGAGATCGCGGGAAACGCGACCGAACGGAGGTTGTGCGTCATCGCGAGGCTCAGGCAGGCGGCATAGCAACGGGCGAGCAGCCTCGCCTCGCCCGCATTGCCGCCGCGCCAGACCGGACCCACCGTGTGGATGACATGGCGCGCCCGCAATCGGTGACCGCGCGTGATCTTGGCCTCGCCCGTGGTACAGCCGCCAAGCGTGCGGCACTCCGTAAGCAAGCCGGGACCGGCGGCACGGTGGATCGCGCCGTCAACACCGCCGCCGCCCAACAGCGAGGGATTGGCTGCGTTGACGATCGCATCCGCGTCGAGCGCGGTGATATCGTCCCGGATGGCCTCGATGCGTCGGTCGTAGCCCATCTCGTCTCCTCGTGGTGGGGAACCCCGCGCCGTCACGATTGTTGCCTTTCCAGCGCCGGTCGCGTTCGTCAGGCGAGCGCGGCGGGCGCCTTGCGTCAGGGAGAACGGAAATGAGCCGAGCCTTCGTGAGTGAGAGCAACACCGAGACGGCCGCCGATGTCCTTCCCGACCTGCCGCAAAGCCCGCACCCCAACTATGTCACCAAAAGCGGCTTGAGCGCGCTGGAAAAGCGTCTGAACGCCGCGCAGGACGAGCTGCGAAAACTGACCGACGCGCCGAGCGACCCGGCCAAGGATCTACGCATCGCGCATCTCCAGCGTGACATCCGCTATCTCGAAGGGCGTATCGAGCGCGCCATTCTCGTCGATCCGGCGCAGCAGCCCACGGACGAGGTGGCGTTCGGCGCCGTGGTCGAGGTGACCGACGCCAACGGCCAAAGTCATCGCTTCGCGATCGTCGGCGAGGACGAGGCCGATGCCGAGCGCGGCAAGGTGAGTTGGGTTTCTCCCCTCGCCCGCGCGCTCATCGGCGCCGAAGTGGGCGACGTCGTGCAGTGGCGCCGGCCCGCGGGCGAGCTCGAGCTCGAGATTCGCTCGATCCGCTATCCCGAACGCGCGAACGGCCGCTAGACGCGGACGATCTTTCCGGGATTCATGATGTTGTCGGGATCGAGCGCGCGCTTCAGCGTGCGCATCACCGCGACCGCCTCACCATGCTCGGCGACGAGGAAGTCCATTTTGCCGTAGCCCACGCCATGCTCGCCGGTGCAGGTGCCGTCCATGGCGATGGCACGCTCCACCATGCGATCATTGATGCGCGAGGCTTCGGCGTACTCCTCGGGCTTGTTCGGATCGAGCAGGAAAGCGAGATGGAAATTGCCGTCGCCGACATGGCCGACGAGCGCCACCGGCACTGAACATTGCTTGAGGTCGCGCTTCGTCTCGGCGATGCATTCGGCAAGCCGCGAGATCGGCACGCAGACATCGGTGGCCCAGCCCTTCGAGCCCGGACGTTGCGCCAGCGCGGCGTAATAGGCGTCGTGACGTGCCTGCCAAAGCTTCGAGCGCTCTTCCGGCGTCGTGGTCCAGCGGAAGGCGGTGCCACCATGCTCGCCGGCGAACTCTTTCACCTGCGCCACCTGCTCCTCGACGCCGCGCGGCGAGCCGTGGAATTCGAAGAAGAGCGTCGGCGCTACGACATAGTCGAGCTTCGCGTACGCGTTCACCGCCTCCATCTGCCCGGAATCGAGAAGCTCCATACGCGCCACCGGCACGCCCGCCTGGATGGTGGCGACGACCGTGTCGACCGCCGCTTCGATCGAGGGAAAAGGACACACCGCGGCGAGGATCGCCTCGGGAATGCCGTAGAGGCGGAGCGTCACCTCGGTGATCACGCCGAGCGTGCCTTCCGAGCCGACAAAGAGCCGCGTCAGGTCGTAACCGGCCGAGGATTTCCGCGCCCGCCGCGCCGTGCGGATGACGCGACCATCCGCCAGCACCACCGTCAGCGACAGCACA
>DASZAN010000024.1:0-78734 GCA_035945115.1 Allostellaceae bacterium | reverse complement strand
GTCACAAGCTAATTTTCAGTGCCGCTTACTTTTGAGCTTTGAGCGGCGGATAGCACCGCGCCTGTTCTTCAATCCGTTCGGCTTCCTGTTCGTCTATCTCGGCTAGGAGCCGATAGCTGTCCGAGACATCGGGGTCGACAGCTTCAGCGGCTAGTCGGCGATACCTAGCCGCGCGCTGTCGCAAAAATGAAACATCCAACCCCATGACAGCACAATGACGGCCTAGCCTCTTCGGGTCGTTGATCCACGTCATCCTTGACCGCTCGCCGACGCTGAATGAAGCTTACAGCCGAGAGACAAGTGCAATGGTTGATCCGACGCCAGCCGAACTTCGAGAGGAAAGCCGTCGCTCACGCGAAGCGGCCCGGAAGGAAGAGAACACAGAAGTCAAGAGAGGGTTGGCCTCGCGCGCGCTCAAACTTGCGGAGCGAGCCGAACAGATCGAACGCGATTCGAGCAGCAAGAAGGCGTCGTCCTAGGAAGAGCTCCGCGCATGGCGGGCTTAAGTCGGTCTCCTCCTCAACGCGCGGCGAGGTCTGTAACGCGGATGGGGCGTGTACGCGCAAGCATCTCGCGGGCGCGCAAGCATCTCGCGGCCTTCCATTGCCGCGATGTTCCTGCCCTAGTCAGAGCAACCGTTTACCATATTTGCGGTAGATCAATGCGCCATCTGAAGCCGCGCCTGTAAGAGTCCAGCCTCTAACGCCGCGCGAGCGACTCTTTGATCGCGGAGAACCATATGCCTCTTGCAAGTCGATGGGCGAGACGCGGTGAAACCGCCCGCCGTATAGCCAACACGCTGCGGTCCAAGGACGCCGCCCTGATTCGGGATTTCGCCGACGAGTGCGACTGCAGGGCAACCTGCCTCAATCAGAGCCTCGCTGCCCCTCGGCGCTGCCAGACTTGCCCGTTTGCACGGCCATGCAATGAATGATAGTTCAGGCAATAGCGTCGTCCTAGCGGCGGCAGCTGGGCTGTTTTCGTCCCGCAGGTGTCATTGCCTCCAATCTTGGCAGCTCCTTTACCTTCGGCGTGTCGCGGGGCGCTTAGGCAGCTTCGATCGAGGCGAGCGGCGCACCAACGTTGCGCTCATGCCTTCGGAAGTGTTTCCAACGACTGGGGCTGGGTAATTATCTGGGACACGAACGCCGGCTTTGGAGTTAGTGGGCTTCCACAACGCAGCTCTCTTCGCCGGCGATCGACGCCGAGCATCGACCGACTGCTGTCCCGATTTGCTCCTGTTTCACACAGCAAGCGCACAAAAGCGCGCTGGAGCGTAAATGAAGGCGATTGTGACCTTCTGATTTCCGGTGTCTCCTTTGCCCCTTTCTCGCCGGAAAGCCACGCCCGCGCCGACGATCGATACCGCGTTCGATTTCGAGACTTGGTTGCGTCGCCAAAAGGCAGAATTAGTCGAGCAGCGCGACGGCACGATCAAGGTTAGACCGACATAGGTGGGCATAGCGCAACGTCATTTCGATTGAGGCGTGCCCCATCAGTTCCTTGATCGCCTGGAGAGTGGCACCACGCTGCGCGAGACGGGAAGCGAAGTGGTGCCGGCAATCGTGGATATGGAAGTCGACGATCCCTGCTCGTTTACACGCGGTCTCAAATGGCTTTCGGACGTTGCCCAGATCCCTTGTCTCCCTGGCTCGCTCATAAAGAAATACCCGTGCGGCATTGGGATGATCCAGACGAAGCCGCTTCAGAATCTCTGTCGACCGCTTGGTCAGCGGGACACGGCGTGCCTTGCCGCTCTTCGTATCCGATGCCGGGAGCAGTAAGATGGCCCGCTCCTTGCCCCATTCGATCTTGTCCCAGGTCAACGCCGCAAGCTCGCTCTTACGGCCACCACTGTCCATCGCAATTGTGATGAAGTCGCGGACATGCGGCGGTAACGCCAGCAGCAACTTTGTCTCTTCGATGTCGTTGAGGTAGCGGACCCGCGTATTGTCGGTCGCCAATTGCCGAAGCGTCCAGCTCGGCGCCTCGACCTGCCATTCATCGCGCGCTTTGTTCACGATCGCCCGCAGTACGGCGTACATCCGGTTCGCCGACGCTGGCGCGAGGCGCCGTTTGGTCACCAGCTCATCTCGCCACTTCGCGACTTCGCCCTGGCTAATGTCGCTGAGCCGGCGATCAGCCCCGAAGGCGTCCTTGATTTGCTTGAGGTACCCGAGGTCGCGCACCAGTGTCGCGGGCTTGCCTCCAGGCTTCAATGTCGTTTCGTAGTATCTGGCGGCCGCCTCGCCGAGGGTGATCGTCGGCGCCTTGCCAAGCTTCACCCGATCATATATCTCCTGGCGCCACTTCTGTTCGAGCGCCTTCGCCTCTGACTTCAACGAAGTGCCGGCCGAGCGGCGCACGTGGTGGCCAAGGTATTGGAATTCGATCAACCAGTTGGGAGACCCCTCACGTTTGTACACTGTCACGCGACCCGCTCCTCACAAAAATCCTCACATGCCATTAAAATCTAGAGTCGGGTCGTTGAGAAAAGCAAGGAATTATATGGGCTTGCTGCCGTAGCTCAGTGGTAGAGCACTCCCTTGGTAAGGGAGAGGTCGAAAGTTCAATCCTTTCCGGCAGCACCATTCCGATCGAGCTCAGCCGTCCCTCGATGCCTCGCATCGCGGCAGCGGAGCGACCGGCACGCCGTGATCCCGCATGCAGCAGCGCATCGCGAGTTTGCGCGCCGGTGCCGGAACGCTCTGTTTTTCCATCTCGCTTTCGCAGAGGTCGCGCTGCCAGGCAAAGCTGGCGCCGTGATTGTACCAGCCGCCGTACTCGTTGCCGTAACGGTCGGCGATGGTGACGAGACTGCATCCGCCAACCAGCGTGCTGGTGAGGAGGACGAATGCGAACCGTGCCATCATCGTTGCCCCTGGCAATCCGTTCTGATGATAGCACGCCAAAGAAAGAGCCTCGCACGATGGGCGGGGCTCCCTCGACTTGTTCGCGAAAGGGTCGAGTTACTTCTTGATCCCGCTGGCGCCGCTGCTGCTGGAGCTTGGCGAGCTGCTCCCCGACGTGGAACCGCCGGGCGCAATCGTTCATCGCGGTGTGCGAGCCGCTGGTGTGGCTGCCGCTGGAATTCGCGCTCGGGCTCGTCGACGAGCCGCTGGCGCTCGGGCCAGTCGAGCCTGAGCCAGTGGTGGACTCGTCGACCCCGACGGGCCCTTCATCGCCGTGGCGCTGCCCGGACCGCAATCCGTGCGGCTGTTCTTCATCGCGCCGCTAGTTCCGGTGGTACTGCTGGCGCCGGGGCTCGTGCTCGTTGAGCCGCCGGTGCTGCCCTCCTTGTACAGCGAGGCGTCCCCAGGGACGCTGCTTGGAGGAAAAACCGCCGGGTGCGACGGCCCGTTTCGGTCTAGACTAGCCGCTAAGTCGCCCAATACAGGACGGCGCGCCACCGGCGCCGATCCGGAAAAGAAAAAGGGCCGCATCGAAATGCGGCCCAAGTTCAGGGAGGAAAAGCCCGAAGGACTTGCAATGCGCACCGGAGGACCGGCCTCGCACCGCATGAAAAGAATAGGCCTGAGTTTCTCAACAAATGGTTAACATGGTGAAGATTTTTTGCCGAACTCGATTTTTTTCATCGCCCGAAGGCGGAATGCGAGCGTGCCTCAGGCCCGCCCGATAAAGTCGAAATAGTCGTTGATAGACCGCGCAAGGCCGCCCGCGAGGCGGCGCTGGTAGGCAGGCTGCTGCAGGAGGCGGTCTTCGTCCTTGTTGCTGAGACAACCGAGCTCGACCAGGGCCGAGGGGACGTCGGGTGCTTTCAGCACGGCAAAACCGGCGGATCTGTGGGTATTGTTGAGAAGCTTCACGTCGCGCCCAAGCTCAAGAACCAAGTCTCGTGCCAGGCGAATGGAGAGGTTATTGGTCTGCCGACGCGCCAAATCGAGGAGAATCTCGCTGACCACCGGCTCGTGTCGGGAGAGGTCGATGCCGGCAATGAGGTCGGCCTTGTTCTCGCGGGCAGCCAATTCGGCTGCCTCACGGTCCGACGCTCGCTCCGACAGGGTAAAAACCGAGGCGCCCCGCGTCCCGGCATTCGGCAATGCATCGGCGTGGATCGACAGGAAGAGCTCGGCACCCGCTGAGTGGGCATGCGCGACCCGGTCCTGGAGTGCCACGAACTCGTCGTCGTCGCGCGTGAGCTGTACGCGGTAGCGCTTGCTTGCCTCGAGCAACCGCGCGAGCTCGCGCGCGGTCGCCAGCGCGATGTCCTTCTCATAAGCCCCGCTGAAGCCGATCGCGCCGGGATCAATCCCGCCATGGCCGGGGTCGAGCACCACCAAGTGAGTTTTCGCGCCGCTCTTCGCGGCCCAAGTCTCGGCGACGGCCGTCCGGGCCCCGCCGAGAAAAACATAACTTGCTCCGGCACCGAGGATTCCGCGCAGCAGCTGCCGGCGGCCAGTCACCCTCGAGCCCATCTCGTCACCTGCGTCTCTGCCATTCCACATCCCTCGGGAAAGGTCGAGCGCCCCCAAAAGCGGCCGCACTATATCATTAGATTAGGAAAATTCTATATCCTTTTGCATTCACTTAGAGATTCAAAAAATTAAGTGGCACGGCGCCTCGCCCCCCGCTCGATGTGGACGCGAACGCTCTCAGCCTAAGGGAATAGGGTTAAGAGAAAGCAACCGCACGGGATTGGATGGTCAGGCGTTCACATCGACGACGATCCGGCCACGGATCGCGCCTTTCAAAATCTCCTGCCCGAGCCGCGGCAGCGCATCCAGCGATACCGTCGTGGTGAGCTCGTCGAGCCGCTCCATGGGCAAATCCCTGACGAGCCGCGCCCACGCGGGGTGGCGCCGTTCTTGCGGGCACATCACGGAATCGATGCCAAGCAGGTTCACGCCGCGCAGCAGGAAGGGGACGACGCTCGCCGGCAAATCATTGCCGCTGGCGAGCCCACAAGCGGCGACGCTCCCGCCATATTTGAGCTGCGTCAGGATGGTGGCAAGGGTGGTGCTGCCGACCGCGTCGACGGCGCCTGCCCAACGCTCGCTATCGAGCGGACGCGCCGGCGGCTTCGCAAGCGTCGCCCGCTCGACGATTGATTTTGCGCCCAGGCGGCGGAGAAAGTCGCCTTGCTCCGGCCGACCGGTCGAGGCAGCAACCGCATAGCCAAGCTTCGCCAGAACGCTGATGGCGATGCTGCCGACGCCGCCAGCGGCGCCAGTGACGAGCACCTCGCCTCGCGTCGGGGAGAGGCCATGCTCTTCGAGCGCCATGATCGCCAGCATCGCGGTAAAGCCGGCTGTCCCGATGGCCATGGCCCGCTTGGCGGTGAGCCCATCCGGCAATTTCACGAGATATGCCGCTTTGACACGCGCCTTCTCTGCGTAACCACCCCACTGCGACTCGCCGACGCGCCAGCCCGTGAGGATGACCTGATCGCCGGGGCGAAACTCGGCGCTTTCGGAATGTTCGACCGTGCCGGCGAAATCGATGCCAGGCACATGCGGGTATTGGCGCACCAGGCGCCCGAGCCCATTGAGGATGAGGCCGTCCTTATAGTTGAGGGTTGAATAGGCAACCCTGACTGTGACGTCGCCGGGCGGCAATGCGCCATCGGCCACTTGTTCGATCGAGGCGGCAATCTTGCCAGCTGCCTCGCGAAGCATCAGGCCCCGGAACTCGGCCATGGCGCCCTCCCCTCAGCGCAGCCGCTCGAGGACGCTTGCATAGTTGGCGACGGCGGCTCCGCCCATATTGAAAATGCCGGCAAGTTCCGCGTTAGGCACCTGGATGCCGCCGGCAGTGCCGGTGAGCTGCATGGCCGCCAGCGCGTGCATCGAGACACCGGTGGCGCCGACCGGGTGACCCTTCGATTTGAGTCCGCCCGACGGATTGATCGGGAGCTTGCCCGTCTTCTCGGTCCAGCCTTCGAGAATGGCGCGTTCGCCCTGGCCCTTGGGCGTCAATCCGATCGCCTCGTAGATGATGAGCTCTGCGATGGTGAAGCAGTCATGCACCTCGGCAAAGCTCAGGTCTTCGAGACCGACGCCGGCCCGCGCCAAGGCGCGCCTGAAGGCAAGTTCCGGCCCCTCGAACGCGACGATGTCGCGCTTGCTCATCGGTAGAAAATCGTTCACCTGCTCGGCGGCGCGGAAGACGATTGCCTTGTCGCAAGCGAGCGCCGTCTCCACATCGGTCAGTACGACCGCGGCGGCGCCGTCAGAAACGAGCGAGCAATCAGTACGGCGCAGGGGGCCGGCGACGAGCGGATTCTTGTCGGAGACGGTGCGGCAGAACTCGTAGCCGAGATCCTTCTGAAGCTGCGCCAAGGGATTGGCTGCGCCGTTCTTGTGGTTCTTGGCGGCGATCCGGGCGAGCGCATCCGACTTGTCGCCGTAGCGCTGGAAATACATCTGCGCAATGCGCCCGAAAATGCCGGCAAAACCGCCCTCGGTCGTCCCTTCCTCCTTGATGTACGAGGCCTTGATCAGGATCTCTCCGACTTGCGGACCGGTGACCTCGGTCATCTTTTCGACACCCACCACGAGCGCCGTGCGGGCGCGGCGAGCGGCAATCGCGTTGAGGCCCTGATGGATCGCGGCGGAGCCGGTCGCACAGGCGTTCTCCACATGGGTCGCAGGCTTGAAGCGGAATGCCGGATGTGCCTGCAAGACCAGCGATGCCGGAAATTCCTGCCGCTGGAAGCCGGCATTCATCGTGCCGATGAAAATCTCATCGATGTCCTCGGGCTCGAGCCCGGCATTGGCGACGGCGTCGCTCGCCACCTTCACGATGAGCGTTTCGAGGTCGTCCTCTAGCTTGCCGAAGCGCGAATGGGCCCAGCCCACGATACAGGCGGTCATCTCCGTCCCTCCCGGTCGAGGTTTCCGGTTAGATATAGCAAGCGTCCCCGACAACGTCACCGGACGGCGCTCAAGGAGACAATTTGAATTCCCTTGCTTAACCCCGCCATTCCCCCCACAACGACCGGACGAGCCTTCGCATCGTGACCCCGAAATCGCTTACCCTCCGCCGCCCCGACGACTGGCACGTCCATCTTCGCGACGGCGCGTTGTTGCGCACGGTTCTCCCCTACACGGCGCGCCGATTCGCGCGCGCCATCGTGATGCCCAACCTGGTGCCGCCGATCACCACGGCCGCCGCCGCCATCGGCTACCGCGAGCGCATCATTGCGGCGCTGCCCGCCGGTTCCAGCTTCGTCCCCTTGATGGCGGCTTATCTGACCGACGACACAGACGCCGTCGAGCTTGCACGTGGTCACCGCGAGGGCGTCTTCACCGCCGCCAAACTCTACCCCGCCAAGGCAACGACCAATTCCGCGGCCGGTGTGACCGACGTGGCGAAGCTCAATCCCGTTTTCGAGCGCATGGCAGAGGTCGGGATGCCGCTTCTCGTTCATGGCGAGGTGACGGACCCGGCCGTCGATGTCTTCGATCGCGAAGCCGTTTTCATCGAGCGGGTTTTGGCGCCGCTCATTCGACGGCTGCCGCAGCTCAAGGTGGTCCTCGAACACATCACGACAAAGGAAGCGGTGGCGTTCGTCCAAAGCGCCGACGCCAATGTCGCCGCGACGATCACCGCCCACCATCTCGTCATCAATCGCAATGCGTTGTTCGAGGGCGGTCTGCGACCGCACATGTATTGTCTGCCCGTCGCCAAGCGCGAGCCGCATCGCCTAGCGCTGCGCCGCGCCGCGACGTCCGGCAATGCCAAATTCTTCCTCGGCACCGACACCGCGCCGCATCCTGTTGCCGACAAGGAGCGCGATTGCGGATGTGCCGGCATCTTCTCGGCCCTCGTGGCGTTCGAGGTCTATGCAGGAGTCTTCGCCGAGGAGGCGGCGCTCGACCGCTTCGAGGCCTTCGCCTCGCTCAATGGACCGCGCTTTTACGGGCTCCCCCTCAACGAGGAGCGAATCACGATCCGGCCCGAGCCATGGACGGCGCCATCGGAAATCGTCGCCGGCACCGCGACACTCCGCCCCTTTCTCGGCGGTGAGACGATCGCCTGGAGCGTCGCAGATAGCGCCACGCCGATCGGGTGAGACTCTTTGACCGCCGAGACTAAGCGCTCGCCCCCAGCGTGGCGAAGACGTCGGGTCCGGCTTGGCGCCGCTCGATGTGCTGGAGGTGCCAGAGGGCGTAGAAGAGCAGAGTCCAGGCGGCAAACCCGGCATGCCGGCGATGCGCGTCGCGGAAGAGCGCCTCGACTGTGTTCGGCAGGCAGATCTCGCGAATGCCCGCCTGGCGCGCCACAAGCGGACCCAGCTGCGCGCCGCGGCGCTCGATCCAATCGCTCACCGGCACAGTGAAGCCGCGCTTCTTCGCCAAGGGCTTCGCCGCGGGAACGTGCTCGGCGAGCCAACGGCGCAGCACCCACTTGCCGAGACCGCCGCGCACTTTCAACTCGTCGGGCAGGCGGAAGGCGAAGGCCGCGACCGCGGGATCGAGGAACGGCGTCCGACCCTCGACGCCATGCGCCATGAGACAGCGATCAAGCTTGCTCAAGAGGTCATTGGGAAGCCAGTCGGAACAATCCGTCACCTGCGCGGCCTGGAGGCGGGTGCGACCGCCGGAGGCCGCGCGCAACTCGGCGGCGGCAATGCCGTCGCGCCAGCCTGCGAGATTGCCGCGCAAGATGCCGAGCTTGTCGAAATTGCCCCGCGCGCGGAGCAGCTTGCCGCCGAGCCACCAGGGGCGTGCCACGCTGCGGTAGCGGCCGTACCCAGCGAAGAGCTCATCCCCTCCTTCCCCCGATAAAATCACCTTCAGGCCCGCCGAGCGCGCGGCGGCGGCGAGCTTGAATGTCGGCAGGAGCGCGTAATCGGCCGCCGGATCATCCATGGCGTGGGCGATCTCCGGCAAGAGGCGCCAAAAATCTGCTTCGCGGAACTCGACCTCGATATGCTCGGCACCAAGCGTACGCGCGACGGTGCGCGCATGCTCGCGCTCGTCATGAACGAGACCTGTGCTGAATCCGGCAGTGAAGGCCTTGACCGGCTGCTCGTTCAACCGCGCCATCATCGCCAATACGGCCGATGAATCGATTCCGCCCGAAAGGAACATCCCATAGGCTACATCCGAGCGCTGATGGATCAGCACCGATCCCGCGAAGACACGATCGAATTGCCCCACGGCGTCGGCTTCCTCGCGCGGCTCGGGCGGAGCGAGCGGCAACGCATCGCGCCGGCGCCGTTCGACAATGCGGCCGCGCGCGACGACGACGGTCTCGCCCGGCAGAAGCCGGTGAATACCGGCAAAGATGGTCTCGCGTCCGGTCGTAAACTGCAGCTGCAGGAGCTCGTTGCGCACTTGCCGCACGAGCTGCGCGGGCACGAGGCCCGCCGCAATCAATGCCTGCGGTTCCGATGCAAACGCGAAACGCGTCGGGGTCTCCACGTAATAGAGCGGCTTGATGCCGAAGGGGTCGCGGGCCAGCACCAGGCGCCCCACTGCGGGATCGTGCAATGCGATTGCGTACATACCCCGCAGGTGCTCAGTAAAGTCGAGTCCGTGGCGGCGATATAGATGGAGCGGCGGCTCGCAATCCGAACTGGTCGAGAAGACGGTTCCGGCGAGTTGCGCCCGGAGCTCGATATAGTTGTAGATTTCGCCGTTCGCGACGAGCGCCGCTCCGCCCGGTTCGAACAGCGGCTGATCGCCGGTGGCGAGATCGATGATCGCAAGCCGCGTCTGCACCATCGCCACATCGTGCCCGCGATAGTGCCCGCTGCCGTCGGGACCCCGATGAGCAAGCGCTGCCTGCATCACCTCGAGCGAGATTGGGGACGGCGCCGCGCCGTCCGCGGTCATGATTCCGGCGATGCCGCACATCAGTGAGTCACGCGTTCGAGGAAGTCGCGATAGAGCGGAACGACTTTGGCTTCGCTGAATTGGTCTTCGAACGCGGTATTCCCTGATTCAGAAAGACGCAAGCGCAAGGCCCGGTCCGCCGCAAGCCGCCGCATCGCCGCGGCGAGCGCGTCGCTGTCACCGACGGGGACGAGAAGCCCCGTTTGCTCCGCTGCGATCAACGCGCGCGGCCCCTCGCTCGCGGTCGCCAAGACGGGCACGCCGGCCGCCCATGCTTCGAGCACGACATTGCCGAGCGGCTCGTGCCGCGACGGACAGACGAGGAAGTCGGCGGCGGCTAGCAATGCCGCCGTGTCCGTCCGCCACCCGAGAAGCTGCAGCCGCGAGGCAACGCCCAGATCTTTGGCGCGCCGCTCGAGCTCAATGCGCAACGGCCCGTCCCCGGCGAGCCAGAGATACAGCCCGGGGACCTGAGCCAGCGCCTCGAGCAGCACATCGAAACCCTTGTTCTCATGCAATCGGCCGAGGGCGAGCGCGAGCGGTGCATCCTCAGGCGTGGTGAAGGCTGCGCGCGGCACGGGCGATGCTTTCTCCTGTACGGCGAAATTCGGCAGGTGGATGGCGCGGTCGCGCGGCCACCCCTTGCCGACGACGTACTCGACGATGTCTTGCGTGTTGCAAACGAGATAATCGCAACCGCGATAGTATTTTAAATCGTAGTAGCCGCCGAGCCGCGCAACATGCACGAAGTGGCCCTTGGGGCAAAGCGCGGTGGCGCGGTTCATCCAGGTCAGCACCACCTGCGGACGATAGCTGGCGATCGATTCGCGAAACCGATAGCGCGTCACAAGATCGAGCCACCCGCCGAAGGGCAGCTCCAAGAACTCGATGCCGGCCCGGCGAAGCGCCGCCGAGCGCTCGTGCTCGTGTCGCACGAGGAGGCGCTGCTCCAGTCCGGCGCGCTGTAGCGCGACCGCAAGACGCACGAAAAAAGCCTCGGCGCCGCCGTGCCTCGATCCAGCCATTGCCTGGAGCAGCTTCATACGACCGTCTCGGCCGACGCAACCCGCGACCACAGGCGACGCGCCGCCGCTTCAACCGCATCCACGCTCAGCGAATCCATCTGCGTGTCGGTGGTTCGGTGATCATAGCCCGGGGTGCTGACAATCGCTTCGTAAGAGGTCGCCGTCTGGACCACGGCGGCATGCGGACCCCACGGCGCATATTGCTCGGGTCGGCTCGGCCCGAAGAGACCGAGCGTCGGTGTCTTCATCGCCGCCGCGATATGCATAAGTCCCGTGTCGTTGCCGACGAAGAGAGCGCAGCGCTTCAGCACCGCCGCCGCCGTGAGAAGGTCGGTGCGGCCGACGAGGTCCACGCGGCGATCCGGCGGCAACGCATCGAGCACGGGCGTGCATTGCGGCCGCTCATGGGCCGCCGCCAAAACCGCCACGCGCGCGTCGGCAAGCGGACCTGTCGCGGTCAGCCGACGCGCCAGTTCGGCAAAACGCTCGCCCCGCCACTCCTTGCCGCGCCAATTGGCGGCGGGCCCGATCGCCAGGACCGGCCCGCTCTCGGGCAGGAGGCGCGCAGCCAAATCCTCGTGGTGCGGGGCAAGCCAAAGCCGCGGGGATGGCGGTGGATCGAGGGCGAAGAGGCGCGCCAGCTGGCGAACGCGATGCTCGCCAGGGTCTCCCTTCGCCATCACGTGACGGCTGCGCGCGCGAAGGAGGTAGGCGAGCGCCGAGCCGCGCAGGTCGACTACCATGTCCCAGCGCCGCCGCGCCACGGCGCGATAGAGCTCGAGCCAGTGCAGGGAACCGCGGCGCTTCTCGAGGCTAATAAGGCGCGCAAGTCGCGGTACGGCCGTGAAGAGCGGCGCCGCGGCCGGTCCTGCGACGACGGTCAGCGATTGGGGCGCGTGCCGCTCGATCAAATGGCTCAGCAACCCCGTCGACAGCACGGCGTCACCGATGCGCGTCGCCGTCACGAAAAGGATGTCCACGACTACGTACCCGATCCGCAGCCGCACCGCCGACCGCCGCGGCGACAGCGAGCGGCGGTGGAGCGCCGCAACATGGGGAAAAGTTGCATCCGATCGGAACTTTTCAGCCGAAGACCTCGCCCGCCTTGCCGCGGTTTATAAGCATCGCGCCACGCCTTGCCAAGCTGGAGGATGGTTACTAATTCTAGCGCGCCATGGCGGACGCGGCGCAATCCATCGGAGAAGAGGCGCGAGCCTATGCCGAGCTCGCGGATCGCGGCGTCCTGCGCATCGCCGGCAAAGATCGTGGCGCCTTCCTCCAAGGCTTGGTATCCAATGACATCAACAAAGTCGGTCCCGACCGGGCCATCTATGCCGCGCTCCTCAGCGCGCAAGGGAAGTATCTCCACGACTTCTTCATCGTCGAAATCGGCGGCGCGCTTTTCCTCGATGCGGAAGCCGCGCGCCTCAACGACCTGAAGCGCCGGCTGCTGCTCTACAAGCTGCGCGCCACCGTCGAGATCGTCGATGCGAGCGAGCAATTCGTTGTCGCCGCGCTCTTCGGGGATGACGCGCTCTCGGCCTGCGGATTGCCGCCTCAGCCCGGCGCCGCCAAGCGGCTCGGCAATGGCGCTCTCTATGTCGACCCGCGGCTCGCCGCGCTGGGCGCGCGACTGATGCTACCCCGTGGCGAGCCCTTGTCGATCACGGCCTTCAGCAAAAGCGACTCGACTGCTTACGACCGGCTGCGGTTGTCGCTGGGAGTACCCGACGGTAGCCGCGACTTGGCGGTCGACAAGGCGATCCTCCTCGAAGCCGGATTTGATGAATTGAACGGCGTCGATTGGCAAAAGGGCTGCTATGTCGGCCAGGAGCTGACCGCCCGCACGAAATATCGCGGATTGATCAAGAAGCGCTTGGTGCCGGTCGCTATCGAGGGCGCCATGCCGGCGCCGGGCTCACCCGTCATGCTGGGCACGCGCGACGCCGGCGAAATGCGGTCCGGACGAGATGGGATAGGTATCGCGCTGTTGCGCCTCGAGGCGCTCGATGAGTCCCTCTCGACCGGTGAGCCCCTGATCGCCGGCGAGACCCGATTGCGGCCGCGCAAGCCTGACTGGGCGAGCTTCTGAGGGTCAGCGCAGCGCGTTCTGAATGAGGTACTCGGCGAAGTCGCCGGGCTTGAGCTTGAGCTCGACGCGTTCCGATTCGCCTGCCATCACGCGCCCGATGAGAATGTGGTTCTCGACATGCTCGGGCGAGACTTTGAAAATTCCGGTGGCGCCGCGCAGGCGCGGATAATGGGCAGGATCGATGGTCTTTTCCTTGCGCGCGAGGCGCACGAGCGCTTCTTCCTCGGTGAGCGCCTCGACCTCACGCTTCTTCACCAGCGTCCAGTCGGATTCGGAGGCCCAGCCCCTCTCGACGACGCCCTTGGGATCGCCATCGACCAAGCCGACCTTGAACACGTGTTTGCCAAGGCCGACATCGGACGCCCACTTGCTGAATTTGGCGCTCCGCGCCACGTAGATGACGCCCATCGGCCTCCTCTCTCACTCGCGTATCGGCGCGGCAACGCTCTGAGCCCGCAATGATTTGGTGAGCCGCTCCATCGCGCCGAAGGGCGACTCTCCCGAAGCAATCGTGATCTCGCCGGCGCGCATCAGGCCGGCGCGGCCGAAGCGCTCGCGCACGCTCTCCGTGAGCCAACGTGCCGCTTGCGCGCGGCGAAGCGAGCTTAATCGATCGGCCTCGGCGAGCCAGCGCCAATGCGCGTCGATCGCTGCAAGAAGATCGGCGGTGCCTTCTTGGCGCAGCGCCGATACCATGAGCACGGGGACAAGCCACTCGCCGCCGCCGCGATCGCCATGACTCAGGACCGCCACCGCTTCGCGTCGCGCTTGATCGGCGATCGCGCCAAGGTCGCCTTTGGTCACGGCGATGATGTGGGGAATCTCGACAATGCCCGCCTTCATGAATTGCAAGCTATCACCCGATCCGGGCTGGACACAGAGGAGGATGGTATCGGCCGCGCCGGCGACGTCCGTCTCCGATTGGCCCACGCCCACCGTCTCGACCAGGACGACATCGAAGAGCGCGCGCATCAGCACCATTGCCGAAATGCTCAGCGACGCCAAGCCGCCGAGCTTGTCGCGCGCCGCCATCGAACGCACGAAGACCCCACCATCGGCGGGATCGGTCCGAATCCGCGTGCGATCGCCGAGGAGCGCGCCGCCCGAGATGCGCGAGGAGGGATCGACGGCGATGACACCGACCGACTTCCCGCCGCTCCGCCAGAGCGCGATGAGGGCACTAGACAGCGTCGATTTGCCGACGCCGGGCGGTCCGGTCACGCCCACCACCTGGGCGCGCGGCGTGGCGTAGGCGGCATCGAGGAGCGCCAGGATGCCCGCATCGTCAGGCGAGTGTTCGAGCGCCGCCAATGCTGCGGCAAGCGCGATCTTGCCGCCGGCGGCAAGGGACGCGAGCGGGGCGGCACCCGCCGCCTTCAAGCCGTGGTCTCGATCGGCTGATTGGCGAGCGCCGCTTGTGCCGCCGCGAGCCGCGCGATGGGCACGCGGAAGGGCGAGCAGGACACGTAGTCGAGCCCGATTTCCTGACAAAAGCGCACCGAGGCGGGATCGCCGCCGTGCTCGCCGCAGATGCCGAGCTTGAGGTTTTTCCGAGTCGTCCGGCCCCGCTCGGCACCGATGCGCATGAGCTCGCCCACGCCGTCGCGGTCGATGGTGACAAACGGATCATGCTCGAGAATCCCCGCCTTCTGATAGGCGCCAAGGAAGCTCCCGGCATCGTCGCGCGACAAGCCGAAGCAAGTTTGCGTGAGGTCGTTGGTGCCGAAACTGAAAAATTCCGCCGTCTCGGCGATTTCGCCGGCCCGCAACACCGCGCGCGGCAGCTCGATCATCGTGCCGACGAGATAACGGACGGTGACGCCCGTCTCCTTCATCACCTCGTCCCCGATCCGATCGATGCGCTGTTTCAGGATATCGAGCTCTTTCTTCGTGGCGACGAGCGGGATCATGATTTCCGGCTCGATCTTCTCGCCGGTCTCGGAGGTGACGGCAGCGGCCGCTTCGAAGATCGCGCGCGTCTGCATGTCGTAGATTTCCGGACCCGTGATAGCGAGGCGACAGCCGCGATGGCCGAGCATCGGATTTGCTTCATGAAGCGCCTGCGTGCGATGGCGGATGGCCGCCAGATCCTTACCCGTCGCCCCGACTAACTCCTGCATTTCTTCATCGGTCTTTGGCAGGAATTCGTGGAGCGGCGGATCGAGCAGGCGGATCGTGACCGGCAGGCCCTTCATGATCCGGAAGATCTCGATGAAGTCCAGGCGCTGCATCGGCAGAATCTTGGCAAGCGCCTTGCGCCGTCCCTCCGGGTCATCGGCGAGGATCATCTCGCGTACGGCGACGATGCGGTGCTCGTCGAAGAACATATGCTCGGTACGGCAAAGCCCGATACCTTCGGCGCCGAAGCGGCGCGCGATCTTGGCGTCGGCAGGCGTGTCGGCGTTGGCGCGTACGCCCATCGTGCGCACTTCGTCCGCCCATCCCATGAGCGTCGCGAAATCGCCGGAAAGACCCGGCTGCACCATTGCCACCGAGCCAAGCATGACTTCGCCGGTTGAGCCGTTGATCGTGATCACGTCACCGACTTTCACCGTGCGATCGCGCACGCTCATGGTGCCGGCGCGGTAATCGATTCTGAGCTCGCCCGCGCCAGCGACGCACGCTCGCCCCATGCCGCGCGCCACCACCGCCGCGTGGCTCGTCATGCCGCCGCGGGCCGTGAGAATGCCCTTCGCGGCGTGCATGCCGTGAATGTCCTCGGGGCTGGTTTCGACGCGCACGAGAACGACCGCCTCGCCCTTTCCGGCCCTCGCCTCCGCCTCGTCAGCCGAGAAGACGACGACGCCCGACGCGGCGCCGGGCGAGGCCGGCAAGCCCCGCGTCAGCACCGTCTTCGGCGCCTTTGGATCGAGTGTCGGATGCAGCAGCTGATCGAGCGAGGCGGGCTCGATCCGCCGAATCGCCTCCTCCTTGCTGATCAATCGGGACTGCGCCATGTCCACGGCGATCTTGAGCGCCGCGGGCGCGGTGCGCTTGCCGGTTCGGGTTTGCAGCATGAAGAGCTTGCGCTGCTGCACCGTGAATTCGATGTCCTGCATGTCGCGGTAGTGCGCTTCGAGCTTCTGCCGCACCTTCTGCAGCTCGCTGAAAACGTCGGGCATCACCTCTTCCATCGCCGGCAGGCGCGATTTGTTTACCTCCTTGCCGGCAATGGTCAAATGCTGTGGCGTGCGGATGCCGGCAACCACGTCCTCACCCTGCGCATTGACGAGGTATTCGCCATAGAATTCGTTGGCGCCGGTCGAGGGATTGCGCGTGAAGGCGACGCCTGTGGCGCAATCCTCGCCCATATTGCCGAAGACCATCGCCTGCACATTGACCGCCGTCCCCCAATCGGCGGGGATGTCGTGGAGCCGGCGATAGGTGATGGCGCGCTGATTCATCCACGAGCCGAACACGGCGCCGATGGCACCCCAGAGCTGCTCCTCCGGGTCTTGCGGAAAGGGCTTGCCGAGCTCGCGCTTCACCACGTCCTTGAAGCCGTCGACGACCTCGCGCCAATCATCTGCGGTGAGCTCGGTATCGAGGGTCAGGCCGAGATCGAGCTTGGTGTTCTCGAGCAGGTCCTCGAAATGATGATGGTCGACGCCAAGGACGACCTGCCCGTACATCTGGATGAAGCGCCGGTAGCTGTCATAGGCGAAGCGCTCATCGCCGCTGCGCCGGGCCAGTCCTTCGGCCGTCGCATCGTTGAGGCCCAAATTGAGCACCGTGTCCATCATTCCCGGCATCGATGCGCGCGCGCCCGACCGGACGGAGACGAGCAGCGGGTTGGCGGGATCGCCGAACTTGGCGGCGATCTGCTCTTCCACGCGGCGCAGCGACGCGCCCACCTGTTCCCGCAATTCCTTGGGATAGGTCTTGTCGTGTTGATAAAAGTGCGTACAGACTTCGGTCGTAATGGTGAAGCCGGGCGGAACGGGAAGGCTGAGATTGCTCATTTCGGCAAGGTTCGCACCCTTCCCGCCCAGCAAATTCTTCATCTCGGCGCGGCCCTCGGCACCGCTCGGGCCAAAGCCGTAGACCCATTTCGCCATCACGCACCTACCCTTCGATCTGCGAAAAATCGGCGACGCGGTTCAGCGTGTCGCTGATTTGCGCGAGAAGCCGCAGCCGATTGGCCCGCAGTTGACTATCCTCGCAATTAACGGTTACCACGGCAAAAAATTCATCAACCGGCGCGCGCAAAACGGCTAGCGCCGCCATCGCTTCGGTGAACCGTTCTCGGCGCAAGGCATCGAGGCTCGCGGCCGCAGACTTGTCGAGCTGGGCGGCAAGCGCCATCTCGGCCGCTTCGACCAGAAGCTTGGGATCGGGCTCGCCGGGATAGATCGTGGCGTCCTTCTTCTCCTCGATGCGCACAATGTTCGCCGCCCGGCGATAGGCCACGAGAAGGTTGGCGCCGTCGTCGCTGCCGAGGAATTCGCCCAACGCGTCAACCCGCGCCAGGAGGCGAACGAGATCGTCCTCGCCACCCGGCGCAAAGATCGCCGCGATCAGGTCGTGCCGCACACCCCGCTCGCGGAGATGTGCTTTGAGGCGGTCGGCGAAAAAGTCGAGGAGGTCAGGCGACGGGTCGCGCGTGAGAGCTTCTTTTTCCACCTCTCGGGCGATGGCGAAAGCTTCGCGGAAAACCGCGGCGAGCGGCAGCCGCAGCTTGTTTTCAAGCACGAGGCGAATGACGCCGAGCGCGGCACGGCGGAGCGCGAAGGGGTCTTTCGATCCGCTCGGTTTCTCGCCGATGGCGAAGAAGGTGACGAGCGTGTCGATCTTGTCGGCAAGTGCGAGAGCGACGCTCGTCGGCGCGGTCGGGCATCGATCGTGGGGCCCGAGCGGTGCGTAGTGATCAGCGATCGCTTCGGCCACATCGGCGGATTCGCCATCGTCGCGCGCATAGTAGCGGCCCATGATGCCCTGGAGCTCCGGGAACTCGCCGACCATGCCGCTCGAGAGGTCGGCTTTCGCCAGCGAAGCCGCCCGCACCACGCGCGCGGGCTCGGCGCCGGCAACGTGACGCGCCAGAATGGGACCAAGCCGCTCGACCCGACCTACCTTGTCGAGCATGCTGCCGAGCTTGGCGTGGAAGATGCGCTCCGCGAGCTTCGGCACGCGCGCCACCAGCGGAGTCTTGCGATCCTGCTCCCAGAAAAAACGCGCATCCGCGAGGCGCGCGCGCAGCACGCGCTCGTTGCCAGCGACGATAGCTACGCCGCCATCCGCGGCGATCATGTCGGCAACGAAGAGAAAGCGGGGCGCGAGCCTGCCATCGCGATCGAGGCACGTGAAGTACTGCTGGTTCGTGCGCATCGAGGTGGTGAGAACCTCCGCGGGGAGGTCGAGAAACGCGGCATCGATCCCACCCATGAGCACGACGGGCCATTCCACGAGGCCCGCCACCTCCTCGAGCAGGGCCAGATCATCCTTGACGGTCAGCTGCGCCTCCGCGGCCTTTTCATAGAGTGCGAGCGAAATCGCTTGTGCGCGATCCTCGCGCCGCAGCATGACGCGCGCTTTTCGCAGCTTGTCTCGGTAGTCGGCGAAATCGCGAACGACAAAACTGTCTGGCGCGAGAAAGCGGTGCCCTCGCGTGACGTTCGATACCGACACCTCATCGAGCTCGAGCGGCACGACCTTTCCATCAAAGAGGCAGACCACACTACTCAGCGGACGTACCCAACGGAATCGTGCGGCCGGAAACCGCATCGATTTTGGCCACGGCAGATCGTGGACAAGGGACGCCAAGATCGGCGGCAACACGTCGATGGTGGCTCGCCCGGCGCGACGGATGATCGCGAAATAGAAGACACCCTTGCCGGTGTCGCGCTGCTCGCAATCCTCGATCGAGGCG
Organism: Allostellaceae bacterium; assembly: GCA_035945115.1. Taxonomy (GTDB): domain Bacteria; phylum Pseudomonadota; class Alphaproteobacteria; order ATCC43930; family CGMCC-115725; genus DAHUYF01. The sequence goes on along the minus strand of DASZAN010000024.1, from coordinate 59,945 downwards.
AGTCCGGCGGATTTGAGAAAACCGTCGATCGCCGCGGCTGGAGCGCCGACGCGCGGCCCACGCCGCTCTTCCTCGACATCGAGCTGTCTCTCCGGAAGCCCATCCGCCACCAACGTCAGGCGCCGCGGCGTAACAAAGCTCTCGAGGCTGCTCGGCAGAACGCCCGCCGCGCTCAGCTTCTCCTGAGCGAGGCGACGAAGGTTTTCCGCCGCCTGCGCCTGCATGCGAGCGGGGATCTCTTCCGTGAGCAATTCGAAGAGAAGTTGGGCCACGGTTCAGGCGGCGCTTTGTTCCGCGAGCCAACTCTCGCAGCAGCCTTTGGCAAGGGCACGCACGCGGCCGATATACGCGGCGCGCTCGGTCACGGAAATGACGCCGCGCGCATCGAGCAGATTGAAGGTGTGGCTCGCCTTGACGCACTGGTCATAAGCGGGGAGCGGCAGGCCCCGCGCGAGCAGCGCCCGGCACTCTTTCTCGGCGTCGAGAAAGTGCCGGAACAAGAGCTCGGTATCGGCGTACTCGAAATTGTAGGCAGAGAATTCGAACTCGGCGCGCTTGAACACGTCGCCATACGTCATCCCGGCGCCGTTGTAATCGAGCTCATAGACGTTCTCCACGCCCTGGACATACATCGCCAGGCGCTCGAGCCCATAGGTGAGCTCTGTCGAGACCGGATCGCATTCGAGGCCGCCCACCTGCTGAAAATAGGTGAATTGCGAGACCTCCATCCCATCGAGCCGAACCTCCCAGCCGAGCCCCCAGGCGCCGAGGGTGGGACTTTCCCAGTCGTCCTCGACAAACCGGATGTCGTGGCGTGTGGGATCAATGCCGAGCGCGAGAAGGCTATCGAGATAGAGCTGTTGGCTATCGGCCGGCGCCGGCTTCAAAATCACCTGGAACTGGTAATAGTGCTGAAGGCGCATGGGATTTTCGCCGTAGCGCCCGTCGGTCGGACGGCGCGACGGCTGCACATAGGCCGCCCGCCACGGCGTGGGGCCCAGCGCGCGAAGCGTGGTCGCCGGATGGAAGGTGCCGGCACCCATTTCGACGTCATAAGGCTGAAGGATGACGCACCCTCGGGCGGCCCAGTAGCTTTGCAGCTTCAGTATGAGTTCCTGAAAGCTGCGTCCGCTCGTCACGCGCGCTGCCGCCATCCGGATGTCCGGAAATCGAGGTCCTGGTGCGCCGCACCATAAGTGGGGACACTCCGCGGGTCAAGGAAGCGATGACCGTAACGAACCGGTGTGGCGCGTCTCAGCGACCCCAGGGGCAGTCGGGGCGACCGCAAGCGCTGGCGTTGCGGGCCGCAACATAGGCGCCGCAGCGCGCGCACTTGACGAGGTCCTCGACGTCCTTCGCCGGCGTCGCACCCGATGCCCGGCGACGGCTCAGCTCTCCGCGCAGGCTTCGCCGGATCGCGTCGACCCGGCTCATGTAGCGAAAGCCGAGCCAAAGTGCCGCGATGACGACCGCCAAAAGCACCAACTTGGTGAGAGAGAAGCCCAACACGAGCTCAGATCCGCAGGTAAGCGAGGGTCGCGCTCATAGCCCGAGCCGCGCCCAAATCAGCCGCTCCTCGAGCCGGGCCAGCAGATCGCCGAAGACGTCCGCCGTATCGGGACGGCGCGGAATACCGAAGAAGGAAAGAATGGCGAGGCGCCGCCGCTCGGGCTCGATCAGCCGGAGCCTCACCTCCTCGCCGAAGCGTTGCCGCATGACACCGCGGAGATCGCCGACCCCGTCGATCAAGCCGAGCTCTAACGCGCGCCGCCCGGTGAAGACCTCGCCGCTGAAGAGCACGCTTTCCTCGCCGCGGAGCTTCACATTGCGGCGGCGGCGAACCAGCTCCTTGAAGCTTTCATGCATGTCCTGCTGGAGCGCGAGCAGCCGCTCGACACCCTTCGGGTCTTCGGTGAGGAAGGGATCGAGCAGAGACTTGTTCTCACCGGCCGTGTAAAGGCGACGCTGAATGCCGAATTTGCGCAAGGCCTCGGCGAAGCCGAAGGTAGCGCTGATGACGCCGATAGACCCAAGCAGCGAGGTCTCGTCGGCGAAGATTTCGTCGGCCGCGAGTGCCAGCCAGTAGCCGCCCGAGGCAGCCACATCCTCGGCGAAGGCGATGACGGGGATGCTTTTCTCGTCCGCGAGCTGGCGGATTCGCCGGTAGAGCAGCGATGATTGCGCCGGCGAGCCGCCGGGCGAGTTGATGGTGAGTGCCACCGCCTTGAGGTGGCGCAAATGGAAGGCGCGCTCGATCGCGGCCGCGAAGCGGCGGAGCGACAGGGCGCGTGGGCCGCGCATGCCAATGAGCCCGTCGAAACGCAGCACCGCCACCTGCGGCGGCGGATTGCGCACCCGCTCGATCGGCACGAGCTGGAGAAGGTCGTCCCTGAGGCTCATCGCAGAGGAAGATGGGCCCGAGGCCGGCGCGAACGCAAGTAGGCTCGCATGTGCACCATGGCGCTAAAACGTGAGGGCCGCACCCTGCCGGAGGATCGCATCCGCCGCGGCCGTGTATCGGCCGTCCGCCTCATGGAGGACGAGGCCCGGGGTGAGACGGGTGGGCGTCGCCACGCCCTTCCGCGCGCGGACAATGATTCGCTTCGCCGGTTTGTTCTCGCCTGGCCACAGGGGAAAGACGACGATCTCGCCCGCGCGCTGCGAGAGCTGCGCCAAGAGCTGCTCCATCCGATCGGCGCGATAAATGAAAGTGACAGTCCCCTTGGGTCGGACTGCCGACAGCGCAAAGCGCAGCCACGCGGCGAGGTCTGCCTCGCCTTCGAGCGTGGCGGCCGCCTTTCCCGCATCGTGCGACGGTGTCCCGGCGTCAGCCGCGAGATAGGGTGGGTTTGCCATGACATGGCTGAAACTACCGGGCTCAAGCCGTGGCGGCGGTCTGAGAATGTCGCCGGCCATGATGACGATGCGGTCCGCGAAGCCGTTCAGCGCCGCATTCTCGTTCGCCAGCCGAACCAAATCGCGCTGCGCCTCGATGCCGGTGATCCGGCATTCGGACACGCGCTTGGCGAGGCAAAGGCTGGCGGCGCCCACGCCGCACCCCGCATCGAGCACCGTCTCAGCCGCTTCCGCCGGCACCGCCGCCGCCAAGAACACCGGATCGATGGCGGCGCGATAGCCGGCGCGCGGTTGGCGCAACCTGATCCCGCCGCCCAGGAGAGCGTCCTCGCTGATCGCGATCTCGCCCGGATCCTCGGCAGTCAACCGAGCTCTCCGGCCGCCGCGAGCACGGCCGCCGCGCGGCGGTGATCCTCTTCATGGACCATGAGCCGCCGCGGAATGGCGCCGATGCTGCCTTCGATGATGCTGGTGTGCGTGTCGAGGATGATCGCCTCGATGCCGGAACCGGCGAGCAGGGCCTGGAGCCAGGACAGCCGTACCGGATCGTTGGTGCGCAGAAGCTCTTTCATAATGCGCCCATGCGCGATACCGCGAACGGCCGCTCGGGCTTGACCCCTTCTATAACCATTCTATGCTCGCCCTTGCTTGTCGTCGCGTCAAGCGAGCGGCGATCAGCGGCAGGGGCGAGGAAAGGGACGTTTTCGTGGCGCTGTTGGCAAGTGCGCGAGGCGGCGATGCCAAGGGTCCGGCCACGCTCGATCGGCTCACCGCACTCCTCAAAACCGATCTCGATCGGGTGAACGCGCTCATCCTCAAGCGGATGCAGAGCCCGGTAGCGCTCATCCCGCAGCTCGCGGGCCATATCATTGCCGCCGGCGGCAAGCGCCTGCGACCGATGCTCACCTTGGCCACCGCGCGCATGTGCGGCTATCGCGGCGATCGCCACATCGCGCTCGCCGCCGCCGTCGAGTTCATCCACACGGCGACGCTGCTCCACGACGATGTGGTCGATGCCAGCGACTTGCGGCGCGGCCTTGCCACCGCGAACGCGGTCTGGGGCAACAAGTCATCGGTGCTGGTCGGCGATTTCCTCTTCAGCCGCGCCTTCCAGCTGATGGTGGAGGACGGCTCGCTCAAGGTGCTCGACATTCTCTCGAGCGCATCGGCGGTGATCGCCGAAGGCGAAGTGCTGCAGCTCGTCACCTCGAACGACACCGAGACAACGGAGGAGTCCTACCTCGCCGTCATCCAGGCGAAGACGGCGCAGCTCTTCGCCGCAGCGAGCCGGATCGGTGCCGTGCTCTCCGACCGGCCGTCCGCCGAGGAGCAGGCGCTCGAAGCCTACGGACGTTCGCTCGGTATCGCCTTTCAGCTGGTCGACGACATGCTCGACTACTCCGCCGAGCAGGCCGAGCTTGGCAAGACCGTGGGCGATGATTTTCGTGAAGGAAAGATCACGCTGCCGGTGGTGCTGGCGCTGCGCCATGCAAGCGAGGCGGAGCGAAGCTTCTGGCGACGGACGCTCGAAGACCTCGAGCAGAGGGAAGGCGATCTCGATCACGCGATCGAGCTGATGACGCGGCACGGCACCCTGGCGGCAACGCTGGAGCGCGCTCGGCATTATGGCGGGGCGGCGCGCCGGGCGTTGGCAGCGTTCCGCGAGGGCCCGGAAAAGCGCGCTCTCGACGAGGCGATCGACTTCTGCCTGGCGCGCGGCCATTGAGTTGCGGGTTGCGGCGCCGCGCCTGAGGCGGTATATCCGCAGACGGCCGGAGTGTAGCTCAGCCTGGTAGAGCACTGCTTTCGGGAGGCAGGGGCCGGAGGTTCAAATCCTCTCACTCCGACCAATCTTCTCAATAAGATAGCCCAGCGCGCCCGCGCGCACATCCGATCTAACATCCGACAACGCGCGAAACACAAGATTCGCGGCGATCACGCGCTGAGCAAGTTCTGGCGGCACGATGAGTGCAATTCCGGCGCCGGCCGGTCTTCCGCGTCGGGCCGCCGACATAGATTTTCGCGGCAAGGCAAAACGAAAAAAAGCCGCCCCCCTGAACGGGAGGCGGCGAAATCTTCTCCGAGATGCGCCTGCCGCCACGACGGCGGCGTTTGGTGTCAGGTCTTGTTGGTGGCGGCCGGCGTCAGACCCACGATCGCTGAGGCGGCATACCAAAGCCTTGCCAAGGCGTCGGCGACATTGGCGGGCGCGGCGCCGCCACAGAGCTCGTCGTGAACCTGCATGATGGTCTTCTCATAGGCGATGCCTTTGGCATCGACCGTGCCGGCGGCGGCAATGCCGCGGAAACCCGCATCGAGATTGGCGACCGCCTTGCAGGCGGCGTCGATCACAGGATCGGCGGCTTGCACGGCGGCATCGGCGCGCTGCTCGGCGCCGGCGACCTTCGCGGGATCGATCTGCCCGCCCGTGCAGGCGGAGAGCAGAAACAGCGCGGCGATGACAAGCGGTCGCTTCATTTGCCGCCTCCCGCGCTCTCCGGCAGAAGAATGGACGCGACGCCGGCGAGCGCCACCGCCGCCGCAACCGCGGCATTGAAGAGATCGGCGCTGTAGGGAATGCCGGCGGCGGAGAGAAGCGCCGCGATGCCGGCATAGCTCGACGGTTCGCGCGCGCGATCGACAAGGTATTTGAGCATGACCACTCCATGAGAAAAGCCCGCAGCGGCGGGCGGGTAGGCTCGGGATGAGCCGACTCGGGCGGGGCGAGCTCTCGTCCGCGCCGATGACGCGCGATCGGCACTCGCCCAATGCTGTGGCAATGAAGTCGCGGGTGGACGAAGAGCACCGCGTATACTTGGGAATCGCGTGAGCGACGGGAGCCCGCACTCGCGCGGAGAAAGCCGCGTCAGCTCGTACTTTCCTGGCTTCGCCTTATTCGGTTACCGACATGCCTGCGGCGCGCCAGAATGCGGCTCCGCGCGGCACTGAGGGTGACCGATGACCGCGACGAGACGAGGTCACGTCATTTCGCGTGGCATTTTTCGCCGGAGACTCGTAGAATTGCCTTGCTCCGGTCTGCGCCGTGCGCGATCGGCAGCTTTGCAACCACCGACGAAACCGGGGGCCGCTCAATAGTGAGCGGCCCCTTGTTTTTGTTTGCCGTATCACGCGCCGTGGACGCCGAGCTTAAAGGCGAGCGTCGTGACCAGGCCGGCCATGCCCAAAATGATGGTTTTGGCCGGCGACAATAAGCGTACGGTGCCCGTCATGACGGGTGCCCTCCTTCGATGCGGGTGAGACGAGTGGTTTGTCAGCGACGCGCGTCGTAGAGCGCGCGGTAGTAGTCGAGGAGCCCAGTCTCGGCGGGCGTCACCATTAGATCTGTGAGCGCCCAGACGAGCGCGTCGCAGCGATCCGGCGACCCGCTGGCGCCACGGTCGAGATCGGGCGTCATCGCGCACATCTGATCCTCGAGCACGGGAAAAGCACCGACATGGCACACGCGGCCTTGCTCATAGAGCGCGGCCACAGGCTCGGCGCGCACCGCTTTGCCGCGGCTCGCATGGACGGCGCGATAGCTCGCCGCCGGATCGACCATGCGCAGCGTCGCCTCGACCATGTCGCCGCCATTGTTCACCTCGGCGACGACACGGTCGGCCTTGCGCGCGTGATAGGCACCGATGGCACGCCGCGCCCATTCATGCGGCGCGTACCGTCCGGAGAGATCATCAAGTACATAACCGTGCCCGTCGACGCCGAGCCCAGCCACGACGATGCCGGTCTCGTCCGCCCCTTCGCCCGTGCTCGTCGCGGGATCGATGGCGACGACGACGCGACGCAGCGTCGGTGCGGCAGAGATGCGAGAGCGCTCGATCACCGCGCGCGTCCACAACGCGCCCGGCACGTCCTCGAGCAGCGCCGCCTCGAGCTCCTGGCGGCCGAGCCGCGTTCCTTCGTAGCGGCGGACGATCTGATCGAGAAAGGCCGGCGCCAAGTTGTGGGCGTTCTCGTAAGTGGAGCCGCGCGTCAGCGCGACGCGCTTGTCCTCGAGCAGCCGGCGGATGAGCGGCACCGGCTTCGGCGTGGTGGTCACGACGCAGCGGGGATCGCGGCCGAGGCGCAAGCCCAGCATCAGCATGTCCCAGGCCTCGGCGTAGGGCCAGGCGGCGAGTTCGTCGCACCAGGCGGCGTCGTGCTGCGGTCCGCGTAGGCGATCGGGTTCTTCCGCGGAGAAGGCCGTGGCAATAGCGCCGTTCTTCCAGGTGAGCCGCCGTTTCGACGGCTCATAGCGAGGTCGCATGTCCAGGGGCGAGATGGCGAGAAGACCGCTCTCGCCCTCGATCATGACATCGCGCGCCGACGCCGCCGTCGGCGCCACCAGCGCGATGCGGCGCACGTTCTTCTGTTCGACCTGGTGCCTCACCCATTCGGCGCCGCTCCGCGTCTTGCCGAAGCCGCGGCCGGCGAGCAGCAGCCAGATGCGCCAGTCGCCCGGCGGCGGCAGCTGATTGGGCCGCGCCCAGAATTGCCAATCGACGAGGAGCGCCTCGCTCGCATCCTCATCGAGCGCGCCAAGCGCCGCGTCGCGCCAGCGCAGCTCGATATGTGCAATGCGCTCTGCCTCGGAGATCACTTGCGGCGCGTCGTCGCTCACAAGCACCTCCGGGCAACAAAAAACCCGGCCGGAGCTGCCTCCGCCAGGACCTCTTCAAGTGTGCCCTTCTTCTATCAGATCAATCCGGATTTGTCAAGAACAAAATGCGAACATGGCGATTGGGCGCCCTCTAGTCCTCTGGCACCTCTTCGCCCGCGAGCTGCGCCAGCTTGCGGCGGAGAATCTCGCGGGCGGGAAGACGGTCCTCGTCGTGTTGGCTCGCGGGCTCCTCCTGGTTCGGCTTCTTGTCGAAAAGGCCGAGATGGCGGGCGAGCGCTTTGAGCGCCTCGATGCGGCTGAGTTTGAGCCGCACCGTTTTCCCGTTCACGGAAAGCTCGACGATGGCCGCGGCGAGATCGTCGCTCAAGGTCTTGAGCGACGTCACGTCCACGCCGTCATCTCCCGCCTGCGCGAGCTCGCGAACGTCGGCGAAGGCGATGCGGGCGAGTTGCTGCAACACGCGGTCGCCGGAGATGAGGATGCGCTTCTCGCGCGCGGCCAGCTCTTTGCTGATCGCTTCGGCGACCGCCGGCCGCTTGTGCAAGAGCTCCCAGGCAATGGGCTTTGGGTTTTTCTTCGAGTAGCCGGCACGAAGGGCCGCCTGCGTCGCATTCATGTCGATGAGGTATTCGATGACGAAGCGGCGCTGCTTCGGCGTCAGTCGCGGCTTTTTGCGCTTTGTCATGAGAGCATCGGTGCAATCGGCGCGCGCCATGAAGGCATTGGACCCGCCGTTGCCGTGTTGTAGCATGGCCGACGACTGAGCCGGGCGAACCGGCCGTACACAAGGGGAGACGCCATCATGAATGTTCGCCTTTCATCGGGCCGCTCGTTATTGTTGGCAGCGGCGGCCGTCGCGTTGCTGTCGGCACCCGCCGCCGCCCAGCAATCGAACGCTCCGGCGCCCTTGCCGTCGCCGACCACCAATTCGGCCCTTCAGGATGCTCCAAAGAACGACGCTGCGCAGGCCCTGAAGCCGGTGGCGCCGCCGCCCATTCCCGCGGCGGTCGATAAGTTGCCGCTGGCGAAGCTCAAGCTGCCCAAGGATTTCAAGATCGAGGTCTATGCCAGCGGCATGGCGAATGCGCGCTCGCTGCGCTTGAGCGACAAGGGCACGCTCTTCGTCAGCACGCGTCTCCTCGACCACATCTACGCCGTCACCAACAAGGACGGCAAGCACGAGGTGAAGACGCTCTTCTCGGGCTTGCTGCGCCCGAACGGCATCGCGCTCCACAAGGGTACGCTCTACCTCGCCGAGCTCTCGCAGATCTCGAAGATCGAGGGTATCGAGGACCATCTCGACAATCCGCCGAAGCCGCAGGTGATCTACAACGACCTGCCCAAGGACGAGCCGCATGGTTGGAAGTATCTGACCGTCGGTCCCGACAACCGGCTCTATTTCAACATCGGCGCGCCCTGCAACATCTGCATGCCGCCCGCAACCCATGCGCAGCTGCGCAGCATCAACCTCGATGGCAGCGATCCGCAGGTGGTGGCGCGCGGCATCCGCCAAGTCGTCGGCATGGACTGGCATCCGACTTTGAAGCAGCTCTATTTCACCGAGAACCAGCGCGACTGGCTGTCTGAGGAATCGCCGCAAGACAAGCTCAATCGGCTTGCCCATCCCGGCAAGGACAATTTCGGCTTCCCCTATTGCCATCAGGGCAATTTGCCTGACCAGGAATTCGGCTGGGGCCACAATTGCGTCGAAGAGTTCACGCAGCCGGTGGCGCTGTTGGGTCCGCACAGCGCCCCGCTCGGCATGCGCTTCTATACCGGCCACATGTTCCCGAGCGAATACCGGAACGCGATCCTCATCGCGCGCCACGGCTCCTGGAACAAGACCAAGAAGATCGGCGGCGACATCGTCGTCGCGACGCTCAACAAGGACGGCAGCATCAAGTCGGTGAAGCCTTTCATCACCGGCTTCATCGAGAACAACAATTACGTCGGCCGTCCCGTCGACATGGAGATCATGAAGGACGGATCGCTGCTCGTTTCCGACGACTACAACGGCGCCGTCTATCGCGTGAGCTATTCGCCGAAAGTATCGAGCCGCTGACCAGCAAGGGCCGGGCGCCGCGGCGCCCGGCCTCTCTCCATCCCCATGCGCCTTGCCACCATTCTCGCGCTGGCCCTCGCCGCCGGCTCCCTCTCCCTCTCGGCGCGCGCCGAAACGGCGGCCGAGAAGCTTACGGTCTGCCTCGCCTGCCACGGCGAGAAGGGCCAATCGGAAACCCCGGAGGTGCCATCGCTCGGCGCGCAGAACGCGCCCTATACGCTCATTCAGATCTATCTCTTCCGCGAGAAGCAGCGCGTCTTCGACGTCATGAACGAAGCGACGCACGGCCTCAGCGACGCCGAGCTCCAGGACATGGCGGACGCCATCGCGAGGCTACCGGCGCCGCGACCGGCGGAACAGTCCACCGATCCGCAGCGCCTCGCCGCCGGAAAAGCGCTTGCCGAGCGCCACCGCTGCAATGTGTGCCATCGCCCCGACTTTGCCGGCCAAGAGAACGTGCCGCGCATTGCGGCGCAGCGCGAGGATTACCTCCTGAAGACGATGCGCGAGTACAAGAGCAACGCGCGCCGCGGCTATGACGCCAGCATGGCCGAGGTCTTGCAGCCGGTGAGCGATGAGGAAATCACCGCCCTCGCCTATTTCATCGCGCGCCAGTAGTTAACGATTATTCCTCGACATCTCGGCTCTACTTGCCTTGGCCAAGACAACGGACTATATCCACGGTCATGCGCGCGAGCTATATCGCCCTTCCCCATCAGCTCACCAGCCGGCGCTGGATGGTGTTCAATCGCTTGCGCTCGCAGCCTGTCGTCTGCGGGCTCTCGCCCACTCAGGCCCGCACGCTTGCCGCAGCGCTCAACATTGCCGCGACCGGCGAGGGACCCGGCCTCCCGTAGATCGGTATTCGAACAGATTGAATCATCGCTTGAAAGCCGTCTTTGCGAGGAGCGAAGCGACGACGCAATCCAGGGTCGCAGCAGGTCGCCTGCTTTCTGGATCGCTTCGCTGCGCTCGCGATGACGCGGATAAGGGAGCGCCCAGCTGATCTGATCGAATTCCGCGCTAGCTCGACTCACCTCTTCAAGAGCGACGGGTCCAGCACCGTCGTGTCCTGGCCGGGCACGGGATCGGCGATCGCCGCCTCGAGACTCTTCGCGCCCTTCCACTCCGCCCGCGGCCGCGCTCTTCCCTCGCTGCCGATCTGATCGACGCCCCAATAAATCTCGAGACGATGCCCGTCGGGATCGCGGAACTCGACGGCGATCTGGCAGCCGGCGCGGCGCCGCCCCTCGAAATCGACGGGCACATCGTGGCGGCGCAAATGCTCGCGCGCGCGCAGGACTTCATCGAGCGTGCCGACCTCGAACGCGAAATGATGAAGGTCTGAGTCGCTCGGCTTAGTCTTGAGGCCGCCGACCAGCGCCACGCCATGGTGATCCGCGTTGCAGCGCATGAACACCATGCCGCCCGGCATCATGTCGTCGCCATAAACGTCGGAGACCGCGAAGCCCAGCACCTCCGTATAAAACCGCACGGACCGCGCGAGATCGCCGACATTAAGCACGACATGGCCGATCTTGCCGATGCGAAACGGCAATCCCTTCGGGCGGGTCATGGTTTTGAGCAAATCGATATCGACACTCATCGGCGCGCTCCCGTTTCCCAAGCCACAGTAGCGCGAACGGACCGCCCGAGAACACCAGTTAATCTGATAAACACTGGCCGGCGGCCCGCGCTTTAGGTCCGACAGCTCACTTGTCCTGATCCGACTCCTTCGTCTTCAGATGCTGCTTGATTATCGGGACAACAGAGGGATGCGCGCGATACGGGTACAACTGTCCGAAATCGGTCACGCGCCCATCATATTTGTCGATTGAAACGAAGAACGCGCCGGGCCCATCCAGCTTGCCATCCCTGTTCCAGTTCCCTTCAACACGCCAATAGGTGTCCTTGTCGGTAACGGACAAAGGCTTTTGACGCGCGAGTTGCCGCTCGCCGTAGTGCGCCTCGCAGAGAACCTCAGCGAGTTTCTGGGCAAGATCGCGACTGAATACGATTCCGCCACGGATCATTTTCGTCATGAATAACATTGTTTCGCCAGGGGCAACGGCGAAGGATTTGCTCGAATCGTCAGACATGGCCTTGGCGCTCAGTTTATTCCGGTAACAAGGATATCGCTGTGAACGCTTCATTCAAGGCTCGAATTGGGGTGGAGGAAGTTCCCAAGACTCGTAAGGCTGGTTCGGTCCTGGCGCATAGAGGATCACGACAGGCAATGGCGGGAATGGGACGCCGGGCACAAGCCCCAAATTGGTGATGCTGGAATCGGTCGAATAGATATGGCCGCCAATCTGGAGCACGGGAATATATGCTGCTTGATTTGGCGTTGGCGGCGGATCGCCTCCGGTCTTCACCTCGATGACGGTCAGTCCCAGTGTTCCCGGCAGCTTCACCATCATATCGGGGAACCCAATGATCGAATCATTGGCACCGATCAACCGAAGTCCCGGCTTGGTCACCACCGGAATTCCATGCTTCCGAAAATAGTCTACCCATGCCTTGACGACTACGTCATGGAAGCCGCCGCTGAAATCAGCGACAGGAGCGGGCCCCGGTACACCGAATGCGTCCCCACCTCCATTCCGCGGACGAAATTTTCCACCTCGTCCGCCTGGAGTCCCAGTAGGCCAGCCGGGATGGTTCGGATCGTCCGGACTAGCTTTAAGGAGGCGGATCGGCGCTGTATTGATGCCGAGTCCATCGAGGAGCCGGAGCGGTGTGACGCCCGCAGAAAGCAAGCGACCTGCTAAAAAGAGACGGCAGAATTCTCGATCAGCATTTGTGCGCTCGATCGTCGGGAGCCCGGCATGTGCAAGATGGATGCTGGCCAATACCTTCTCGCCGCGGCCATACGCGCGAACGGCCGCTCTGATCAGTTTGAGCACCTGCGTTGGGATCGGCCGCCAATACGCGACAGATAGAAGCGTGAGGATTCTTCCTTCCTGCCCGTCGATACTGGGCGCGCCCCTCCTGAGCTGGGCTAGACAGGTTCCGGCACCCAGAACCAAATCGTCGCCGGCAAATGACATTGAGCTGAAGGTCCGGCCGGCGGGCCTCTGATGCCATTCTCTCAAGAGCTGATCGTACGTAAGCAATGTTCGACTCCACCCAACGGTCTATCGAAAAGCCAAATCGGATCTACAAGTATGAGGACTGCCGGGCAGTTCAGGCGTCCTAACTCAAAGCCCGAAATGCGCTTGGAGCGCGCCGAGGGCGCCGATGAGGATGCCGGCGGCGGTTTCCTGCGCGAGCGGCCTCCCGCCCCAGCGTTCGCGCAGCGCCCATTCGCGGAGACTCCATTCGCAGCCGACGACGTGCCAGACGCAGCTTCCCGCCGGCGAGGCGATACCACCCAGAAGCGCGAGCGCCTCCCAGACCTTCTTCCGCGCCTCGCCTTGGCGCAGGCTGATCGCGTGATCGTGTGTCGCCGTGTGTGGAACGCGTGCCAGCGGCTCGAGACTGCCGCGATGGAAGAGCACGCGGAAATCCTCGCCGGCCTGATGCATGGCAGACGAGATCGTGCCACGCCGCAGCATGGCGCCCAGCGTGTCGACGGCGCGGAAGGGGCGCGCCGGACGTCCCTCCTCGTCGGCGATGCTTTGGGCGGGCCGCTCGACATCGCCGCGCGCCTGGCGCTCCGGCGTCGGCACCACGTCATAGCGCGCGGCGGCCATGCGCTTCTTCTTGAGCCTTCGGGCGGCATTCATGGCTCGCCCTCACGGCACGCGGCATCGGCGATCGCCGCGTCGAGATCGAGCGCGCGGCTGAGCTCGTTCGCGACGTCGCCATCGATCTCGCGCTCGGCGACGGGCAGCGCCTCGAGATGCCTAAGCTCGGGCGGCGGTGGTGGCGCGGTGTCGGCGACCTTTGCCAGCGTGCGCGAAGCGTCGGCCGCGGTCTCGGAGCCTGGCGCGATCTGGCACAAGCGCTGGTGGCGGACGCAATAAGCCGAGCCCTTGACCGCGGGCTCACCACAGAAAGGATCTCCCTCGCCATAGCGCCAATCACGCGCGACAAAGGCACATATTGCACGCTGTCCGGTACTGTTTGTCCTGGCATGCTCCGATTCAGGGCCTTGCGCGAATGTTCCTGTTGTGTTCTCATGGCGGGACAACAACGATTGAGGGCGCGGCGGCCATGTTGATTGCATTGAAAGTCCTTGAAGAAGCGGGAGCGAGCGAGACGCCGGAAGCGCATCAACCTCAGCGTGGAGATTTCTGTACGCTATATCCGGTCAGTTGTCAAGGGAAAAAGCGTATGGCGGCGTATTCGCTTCGCGTACAGACTGCGCCGATGGTCGTCTCTGCTGCCGCCCGCCAACTGAAAGTTCTGCGCTCGCGCGCCGGGCTCTCGATTCGCGAAGTCGCACAGGCCTTGGGCATGGAACATGGCTCGAGCTATCAGCACTACGAAGACCGGTTCAAGAAGGCCTATCTGCCGCTCGATCTCATTCAGAAGCTGGTGCCGATTTTCGCGCCCGGCGGCGTCGAACCGGCCGAGCTTTATGCGCTTGCCGGCGTCAGCGCCGGCGGCGATCGGCCGCTGGCGCCGGTGGTGGGGCGACGTGACGCTGACGGGGCGATGCTCCAGATCGACGAATTGGATGTACGCGCCGGTGCTGGCTCGCTCGCCGGCCTCACCGGCGAGCACGAGAGGGTCGTTGCCGAATGGCAGGTGCCCTCGGGCATCGTCCGCGGTTACAGCACCGCGCCCGCGGCCGAGCTGCGCTTCATTACCGTGATGGGCGACAGCATGGAGCCGACGCTCCAGCCCGGCCAGCGCGTTCTCGTCGATACCGGCGACCGCAAGCCCAGCCCACCCGGCGTTTTCGTCGTCTGGGATGGGCTCGGCCTCGTCATCAAGCGCGTACAAATTCTGCCGCATAGCGAGCCGCCACGCGTCAAGATCACCTCCGACAACGCCAAGTACGATCCTTATGAGCGCACGCTCGAGGAAGCGTACATCCAAGGGCGCGTCATCGGCCAGTGGCGCTGGCTGTAGCGCCCGCGCCTTGACGGCGAAACGCAAAATGCGTATATCCTCCCGGGATGCTTCGGGAGGAGAGGATGGCCGTCGGCGGAGCACACTGTCTTGCTGCATTGTCGGAGTTGGAGCGACGCTTCGATGGTCCCATTCCCGAACTCCTGCGCCGGTCGACGTTGCTCGGCCATTCGCTTCTGCCGCTCCGTCTCGTTGCTGAAGCGCAGGTTTGCTTCTTCACCTCGTTGATTCGCGGCCAGATCGCCACGATCCGACAGCGTCGCCGCGACGGCAGCTTCTACGCGCAACTCGTGGCGGATCTCGCCTTCTACCGCGAGCGCCGACAGCTTTGGCGCCGAGAGCTCGTGCGGCTACGCCGCCTCGCTGAAACGGCCGGAATAACGGACAAGATTTGTGATTTGAGCGTTAGCACATCCGCAACGTCAGGCGCTACAGTATGGGCGCATGACATGGATCCGTAAGCCTCGGCGGGGGAGGCGGCGGCTTCGATCCACTGTCGGCACGCTGGCACTGCTGGCTGGGCTCGCCGCCTGTGCCGCACCGCCGCCGCCGCAGACGCCGATCCCCACTGCCGCCGCTGAGCTGCCGCCACTCGTCCGGGCGGTGCCTCTCGAGCCGCATCTGCCGGCCAGGGAGGTCGCGAGCTTCGCGCAAGAGGGCCTCGCCTCCTGGTATGGCGGCCGCTTTCATCGCCGCCACACCGCGAGCGGCGAGCACTTCGACATGAAGGAGCTTACGGCGGCCCACCGCTCGCTTCCGCTCGACACGGTGGTGCGCGTCACCAACCTCGCCAACAACCGGACCGCGCTGGTCCGCATCAACGATCGCGGCCCGTTCGCCCGCGGGCGGATCATCGACATATCCCACAGCGCCGCCCTGCAGCTGGGCATGGCGAAGGCCGGCGTGGCCCAGGTGCGGATCGAGGTGTACGACAGTGATCAGTCGCGTCGCGTCGCCGAAGCGGCCCCGGGCGACTGATCAGTTGGCGGTATAGCCGCCGTCGAAGACGAACTCGGCGCCGGTGACGAAGCGCGCCTCGTCGGATGCGAGATAGACCGCCATGGCCGCGAGTTCCTCGGGCGTGCCGAGCCGGCCCAACGGAATCATCGCCTTCATCGCCTCCAGCATCTTCTCCGGCTGGCGGGATTCGGCAAGCATCTGCTCGACCATCGGCGTGTCGGTGTAGACCGGATGGATCGAGTTGCAGCGAACGCCGTTGCGGCGATGGGCGCAGTGGAGCGCTACTGATTTGGTGAGCAGCCTGACGCCTCCCTTGCTCGCGCAATAGGCGGCGCTGTCGCGCGCTCCGATGAGGCCCGCCACCGACGAGATGTTAATGATTGCACCGCCGCCCGCTTTGGCGATCAGCGGAATGGCGTGCTTGCAGCCGAGAAACGGCCCGTCGAGATTGACGGCATTGACGCGCCGCCAATCGGCGAGCGAGGTGGTCTCGACATTGCCGCGAACGCCGATGCCGGCGTTGTTGACGAGCGTATCGAGACGAGCGAAGACACGGACCGCTTCTCCGAGGTTCGCGATCCACTGCTCCTCGCTCGTCACGTCATGCGCGAGAAAGAGGCCATTCTTGCCGATCGCCTCGACGACCTGGCGACCGCGCGTACCATCGATATCGGCGATCGCGACCTTGGCGCCTTCGGCGGCGAAGGCGAGCGCCATAGCCCGGCCCAGCCCCGATGCGCCGCCGGTGATGAAAGCCGCCTTTCCTTCGAGCCGTCCCATGGCCCCTCCTCCGCCTAAGCGGTCGGCAAGCGATAATCGGCGAATTGCTCGCGCAACCGTGTCTTCAGCACCTTGCCGGTGGCGCCATGGGGCAGCTCCGTCACGAAGGCGACATCGTCGGGTAGCTGCCAGCGGGCGAGCTTGTCGCTAAGAAACGCCAGGATCACATCTTTGCCGGGCGCGCGACCTTGTTTCGGCACGACGATCAGCAGCGGACGCTCGGCCCACTTCGGATGTGGCAGGCCGATTACCGCCGCTTCCGCCACCTCGGGGTGCCCCATCGCCGCATTCTCGACATCGATCGAACTGATCCATTCGCCGCCTGACTTGATCACGTCCTTCGCACGATCGACGATCGTCATGTAGCCCTCGGCATCGATCGTCGAAACGTCGCCGGTACGGAACCAGCCCTCCCTATCGAAGGCGGCGGCGGTCGCGTCCTCGTCATTGTAATAGGCGCCGACGATCCACGGCCCGCGCACGCACAACTCGCCACTCGAGACGCCGTCATGGGGCTGCAGCTTGCCGTCCCAATCGACCACCTTGAGATCGACCCCGAAGAGCGGCAGACCCTGCTTGGTCTTGATCGCGTATTGCTCGTCCTTTGACCGGCTCAGCATTTTTCTCTTGGGAAGCGCAAGCGTGCCAACCGGGCTCATCTCGGTCATGCCCCAACCGTGAATGCATTGAACGCCATACTTTTCCTCGAATGCCTCGATGATGGCGCGCGGCGCCGCCGAACCACCGACGGTCACACGGTTGAGCCCGTCGAGCCTCTTGCCGGTCTGCTCGAGATACTGCAGCAATCCTAGCCACACGGTGGGAACGCCCAGCGAGAGCGTCACCTTTTCGCTCATGAAGAGCTCATGAAGACTGGCACCATCGAGCTTTGGTCCGGGAAAGACCAGCTTCGCCCCCGACATTGCCGCGGCATAGGGGATGCCCCAGGCGTTGACATGGAACATCGGCACGATCGGGCAAATCGAATCCCGCATCGAGATCGCCACCGCGTTGGCCGAGCAGACGGCAAAGCTATGCAGCAACGTCGAGCGATGCGTATAAAGCGCACCCTTCGGATTTCCCGTCGTGCCCGAGGTGTAGCAGAGCGATGACGCCGTGTTCTCGTCGAACTCAGGCCAACTGAACTCGGGAGTTTCCGCGGCAACAATCTCCTCATAGCAGAGAGCGTTGTCGAGGCTCGTCTGCGGCATGTGGGCACGATCGGTCATGATCACGTAGTGCCGCACGGGCGCCCACTCTGCCGCCATCTTCTCGACCAACGGCACGAAGGTGAGATCGAGAAAAACCACTTTGTCTTCGGCGTGATTGACGATGTAGCGGAGCTGATCGGCGAAAAGGCGCGGGTTGATGGTGTGGCAGATCGCGCCCATGCCGGAGATGGCGAAATAAAGCTCGAAGTGGCGGTGACTGTTCCAGGCGATCGTCGCCACGCGATCGCCAAACGCGACGCCAAGCCGCTTCAGCGCCTTCGCGAGGCGCTTCGCGCGCCGTTCCGCCTCGACGTAAGTGTAGCGCTCGATCGGGCCTTCGACGCTGCGGCTGACGATCTCGGTGTCGCCGTGGTATTCGGCGGCATAACGGATAAGCGGACCGATGAGCAGAGGTCGGTCCATCATCAAGCCGCGCATGATCTCCCCCTTCGGGCTCGCTTCTCCTTGGCACGCAATTGATATAGCCGACCGGCGCGGCGCACGCGAGACGGCTGTGAAAAGCTGAGTCGGCGCAGGGCGCGCCGCTCCGATCAGAGGAACTGGCGATGAAGAAGAATGAGTGCCCCCGCGCCGACCGCGATCACGAAGAGTATGCGGGCGGCGATTCCGGCATAGGAGGGCCATGGCGAACGCTGTCTTTTCTTCGGAACAGCCTTCGCTTTCGGCGGGGCATCGATCTTCCGCTGCGCCCGCGCCGCCTCGACCTCGCGCCGCACTTGCGACGCGCGCTGATTTGCCTGCTCGTTCTCGCCATCGACGATCGACTGCTTATAGACGGTCCACTCCTTGAATCCGGTCTCGTCGTTGGCGACGGCCACCACGCGAATCGCCGTGAGGCCGCGACTCCGCTCCATCAGCGACTTCGCTTCGTCGACGGCGTCATCCTTGTCGTCGAAGATGCTGTCGAGCATCCAACGGCCGCCGGTATACTTGCGAATCTCGTAGCTCGGCATGGCTTTCGAAGCTCTGTCCTAGCCCGAATCCTCTTCTTCACTGGTGCGCACGTAACGGAAGTTGGCGGCACCGAGCAGGCCGTCGATTTGGTGCCCATCACTCGAGAGCGGCAGCAGGATGCTGCGATAGAGGATGGGTGCGCCGAGATGAGCGCCGGCACCGCTCATGCTGACGGGAACGCGCCGCTGGAGAACGGTGCCGAGATAAGCAGTCGCGAGCCCAAGGATATTCTCCCGCGAGCAGGCCGCGACCGGCGAGCCGACGAGCGAGGGGCTGTCCGGCACCATCAGCGACGGACCCACGTATAAGAAACTCGATCGCTCCGGCTCCGCGTCGACGGCGATCAGCAGACAGTGGGACCAGTCCGCCCCCAGCCGCTCCGCCGTGATCTCCGAGCGCATGGGAAATTCGCGGTCGCCACAGATCTCGCGCCAATGGCCGAGAATCCGCATGGTGAGCCGCATCTCCCGCGGTGGGGTCGGTGAAGGCATTTGTCAGCCAAGGGTGCGAAATGGCGAGAGCATGCGGCCCGACAGCATATTGATGAGGCGTTAACCATCCCTTACCCGGATGGCGTGGGCTAGTTTGTGCCACCATGCGCATGGGGATGCACCGGCGCTTCCAGCGGCAAGGCGGCGACCTGTTCGGCAGCGGCGGCGAGCGAGCGCGCATCGGCAAGCCCGCCCGGTAAATCCGCGCACCAGCGGGCACGAAGGAAGCCGGCACGATCGATCAGGAACTCGCAGTGGTCGAACCGGCTCGAGTCGGCGAAGAGCGCGTACGCCACGGCTGCGTCTTTGTCGGCATCGACGGCGACGTCGGGTTGATCGCCGCTCGAACCGACGTCTTGACCGGCGCGATCGTCGTCGAGAGCCGCTAAATAGAGTCCTGACGCTGCAAGCGCGCGCTCGGCTGCCGCAAGCTCGTCAAGCCGTGGTCGTGAGCCGGGGAGCCGGTAGAAGACAAGCAATACCGGCCCCTGCTCTCGAGCGGGCCGAAGCGTCTCATCGATCCGATTGCGAGTGAAGGAAAAGTCGGGCGCGAGCGGCGCCGGCGCGGATGTCACGGCCGATCCGAGCGCCGCTTGGCGGGCGCTGGCGCGGGCATGGATGAAATTGATGACGTCCCAGCGCTCTCGCTCGTCAAGCTGAGGCGCAAAACCCGGCATTCCGCCCGCCGAAACCCCGTTGCTGATCCACCAGAAAAGATCACCGTCGCTATGCTCGAAAATGTGCGCCGCCGTGAGATCCGCAGGTCGCACCGGCGTGCCAGCCGCGAGCGGGCCATCTCCCCTGCCGGAAACACCATGGCAGGGGGCGCAATGTTCGGCATAGATCGCGCTGCCATGCGCGATCGACGATGCCGAGAAAGGCACGTTCGAACGAAAGAACGTCGTTGGATAAGCCGGAACAATCATGAAGCGAACGGGCAACCAGCCGACGGCAAGCGCGAGGAAGAGGCCGAGGAGAACCTGCAGCGTACGCTGATGCACGCGCTTCAGACCGTAGAGGAAAAGACCGATGCCCGCGAACGCGAAGACGCCGGCGGCGAGAGCTTCGGCGCGTGCCGCCGGGTCGGCCGCCAGTGTGGCCAGACTTACCCGGAACGGCAACGGCCATTGCGGCTGCATGCAAGGCCGGCGGTGTCGTGCCGAGCGCGCCCACGAGCACCAGCACCAAGAGGCCGAGCCCAGCTTCGATCAGCGCGTTCCGCTCGATCTGAGCCACGAGATTCCGCTGCGCGCCGAGGGAGGACGCGCCGCTGCGCGCCAATTGCGGTACCAACCACTGTCGATTGATCGCGGCAAACACGACCATGGTCAGAAAAAGCGCCAGCTTCACGAGAAGGAGATGGCCATAGTCCGTTCCCAACAGGGCAGGAACGCTGCCGACGAGGAAGATGGAATTGACCGAACCCGTCATGACCAGCGTCGCCACCGCGAGAAGACCGATGCGCGAAAACCGAGTAGCGCTGTCATAGGCGATGTCGGCGGCGAGTGGACCGCCGGCGCGCCGCACAGTTGCAAAGAGCCACGCGAAGGGCAGCAAACCGCCGATCCAGGCACCCGCTGCCAGCAAATGGACGCCGTCCGCGAGAAGCTGCAGAGTTCCCGCCCACCCCGTCCCGGCTGCAGCGTGACCGGCTCCGGCGATGGCGACGAGTTCGGCCGCCGCGAGCGTCAGCGCCGTCCCCGCAAGTACCTTCGACGAAGCCGCCCATCTCCAGCGAGCGACAAGACAGGCAATGAGCGGCATGGCCAGGATTCCCCGGATCAGCCAGTCGTGACCGAACCGCGTCCGGCTCAGCACCACGGGGACGATGCCTTGCTCGACCACGAGCGCCATAGACTTGCCACTCATCGCGCTCGCTTCGAAGAAAAGCCACACCAGCCCCGAGAGGATGCCCAGAACAGCGCTCGCCAAGGTCAGCCGGCGGCACCACCGCCAGAAGCCGAGCGTGCGGCCGTCGTCGAGCCGACGCAATGTCGGGCTGGCAACGCAGAGCTCGAACAACAAGGTCCCAACGAGCGATACCATCGCGCCGTAGTGCAGGGCGCGTAATACGGTGAGAAGCATCGCGACCATCAACTTCCGACCGTGAAGGTGAAGGTTCCTTCGGTGGGGTGGGTATCGACTGAGACGACGCGCCAGAACACCCTGTACTTGCCGGGCGGCAGCGGCTTCAGCGAGACGCGGAGGATGGTCGCATCCTTTGGATCGACTTGCGCGTCGCCGGCGTCGACACGCCCACCCGATTGGTCCTGCACCTCGATCGAGCTGAAGGCCGGCTCGAGCTCCTGCGTGAACCAGATGGTTACGGCCGGGGGCGGTGTGGGGACGGTACGCCCGACCGCGGGGGTTGCGTGATCGAGAAAGGCGTGCGCGTGCGCGAGCGACGTCGCCAATGCCGCGAATGCTGAGATCAGGAAGAGTTTGCGCATGGCTCAATACCCGAATAGTGGCTTCCCGATGCTTCTCGGGAAGAGATCGTCGAGGTAGACGTGGAACTGCGCGACGCCGCCGATGCCGTGCCCGCTCAGGCTGTTGATCGGCAGGATCATCTCGGCGCCGATCTGGTAGTACTGTCCGGACCAGATGAAGCCCGGCTGGACCGTGCCGGTGGTGTTGCCGCCGAGACCGCGATTGAGTGGCGTCGTCAGCGCCACCTCGACCAAGGGAATAAGGTGATCAAAGGGCTGGCCAATGCCGACATCGAGGACGTGGTGCTGCAGATATTCGAGGCTGTACTCGATGGCAAAGCCGTAGTTGAGGTTGTTGGAATTGGGCGCGCCGTTGCTTTCGACCTTGGTCGGAAAATCTACACTGAGATTGCCGGTGATCGCGAACGGCCGAAGATAGGGAAGAGAGTCGGGGAGGTCGCCGAAGCCTTTGCCCCAATCGAAGGTTGGTGTGAGCGTCGTGAAATCAGGCGAGGCCAGCGCCTGGACGCGCCCGGTATGCGCCCAGGTCGCGCTGAGGCCGACCAAGGCCATTGCCTCGTGACGCGGATTGATGAAGAGCTGATACTGCAGCCCCGTGCGCAGCGCATCGAAACCGGTGATCCGCGGCGCGCCGGGCGGCTGCACGTACTTCCACTGGTCGGCGAAGGTGACGCCCAAATCCGGCAGAATGCGTTTCGAGAGATCGAACTCGACATCGTATTCCTGCGTGCCGTCGGCCGCCGTCGGTGCGCGCGTGAGCGTCGGCAGCGACGCCTCGTCGGCAACGAAGGGGTCGTCGGTGAGGATGGTAGCGGGAAAGAAACGATCGCCGGCAAAGCCATGAGCCATGACGTCGGCGCACGGCACCACCGCTGCGGCCGCTGCGGCAATGCCGGAAATTACGCGGTTCATGATTGAGCTCCCCGAATGAAAAGGCGAAGCGCCAGACGGCCAAAAAGCCGTCCGGTCACGCGTAGAATCGCGAGGGATCAGCCTTCAGGCGGGGCGCGGGAGCGATAGGACGCTTGGAAGGAAGCGACGACGAACGAGGCGTCGGAAGCGGCAACGACCTCGGCCGGCCGGGCGGCAGGCAGCGGGAGGAAAACCGCTGGCGCCGCGGTAAAGACCGGGCTCGCCAAGAGCGCAACACAAATCGGGCAGAGGGCACCCCCCTCGCCCTCATCATTGTCGCCCTCATGCGAATCATGCGGCGCTCCGGACCCCTCATGGTGATGCGTCGCCACATGAAGGTGGCCATAGGCGCAGAGGGTGAAGGGTCCGCCCGACCCGGTGTCGGCGACGCTAATCTCCGCCGCAAGAAGCGCCGGGATGAGCGCCTGAATCGAGAGCGCGATGACGGCGAGCCAGCCGGCAAAGGCGCTTCGTTTCAGCCGGCGCAATCCCATGGACACGCGGCTCCGGGTTGAGGTCGGGCGGCAACGTAGAGCCGTGCGACGGGAACGGCAAGCCTCAACGACCAGGTGGAGGATGCCGTGGGGCGCTGGCCGCGGCGGCGGGTGCTGCGCTAGAACGGGTCAGCGATCGCTCACGAGGGGGCCGAGGATGCGAAGACGCATATTCCTATTCCTGGGCGCGACGATGCTCGCCGTGCCACTCGCGCGCGCCGCGGACCAGGTCACGTTTGGCACGGACTGGAAAGCCGAGGCCGAGCATGGTGGCTATTACCAAGCGATCGCCACCGGGATTTATCAAAAGCACGGCCTCGCCGTGACCCTGCGTCAAGGGGGGCCGCAAGTAAATCATGCCCAGCTTCTCGCTGCGGGCCGCCTCGACTTCAACGAGGCACCCAATTCTTTCGTATCGCTCAACTATGTCAAAGAGAACATCCCGATGGTGGCCGTCGCCGCCCTCTTTCAAAAGGACCCATCGGTGCTGATCGCGCATGCCGGCGTCGGCAACGACTCGCTCGCCGCGCTCAAAGGCAAGCCGATCATGATCAGTACGGACACGCGCGCGGGCTGGTGGCTCTTTCTCAAAGCGAAGTTCGGCTACAGCGACGACCAGATCCGTCCCTACACCTTCAATGTCGCCCCGTTCCTCGTCGACAAGAATGCGGTGCAGCAGGGCTATTTGACGAGCGAACCCTTCCTCATCGAAAAGCAGCATGTCGAGCCCAAGGTGTTTTTGCTCGCCGATGCCGGTTATGCGAGCTACGGCTCCCTCATCCAGACATCGCGGAAGCTCGTCGGGGAGAAGCCTGATCTCGTGCAACGTTTCGTCGATGCCAGCATCGAAGGCTGGTATAGTTATCTCTACGGCGATCCGTCTCCGGCCAATGCGCTCATCAAACAGGACAACCCGGAGATGACCGACGATGTCCTCGCTTACGCCCGCGCCAAGATCAAAGATCGCGGCATCGTCGACAGTGGCGAAGCGGAGACGGGCGGGATCGGCGCCATGAGCGACGGGCGCTGGCGCGATTTCTTGAATGTCATGGCCGGGCAGGGCCTCTATCCCAAAGACCTGGATTACGAGCAAGCCTATACGACGCAGTTCGTGAATAAGCGCGTCGGTATGGCGCTGAAGAAGTAGGTTTCTTTTGAGCCATGGCGGCGGCGCAAGCAAACGCAGCGGTCATCGCGCTTCACGGGATCGGCAAGAGCTTCCGGAATGGCGTCGAAGCGCTCGCCGGCGTCGACCTCGTCGTGGCGAAAGGTGACTTCCTCACCCTGCTCGGTCCATCGGGATGCGGCAAGAGCACGTTGTTGCGCATCCTCGCCGGGCTCATCGAGCCGTCCTCGGGCCGCATCGTCCATCGCGACGATCTCTTGCGGCGGGTGGGTTTCGTGTTTCAGGACCCGACCTTGATGCCGTGGGCGACGGCATGGAGCAACGTCTATCTGCCGCTCCGGCTCGCGGGCGAAGCTCGGCGCTCCGCAGGTCCGCGGGTGTCGGCGGCGCTCGATTCCGTGGGGCTCGACGGCTTCGCCGATGCTTATCCGCGCCAGTTATCGGGCGGCATGCGCATGCGCGTTTCCATTGCCCGTGCTCTCGTCACCGATCCCGAGCTCCTGCTGCTCGACGAGCCCTTCGCCGCGCTAGACGAATTCACCCGCTTCCGGCTCAACGAGGATCTTCTGACGCTCTGGCATGAGCGCCGGTGCACGGTCGTGTTCGTCACCCATAGCGTCTTCGAGGCGGTATTCCTCTCCAACCGCCTCGTGGTGATGACGCCGCGGCCCGGCCGCATCGTCGCCGATTGCGCGATCGATCTCCCCTATCCGAGGCTGCGCGATCTGCGCACCTCGCCGGAATACGCCGCCGAGTGTCGGCGCATCTCCGGTCTCTTGGATCAGCCGCCGTGACGCCCGCGCGTGCCGAACGCCTGATCCGAATTGTCGCGCCGCTCTTGGTCGGCATGCTGGTGATTGCGGGATGGCAGGCGATCGTGTGGCTCGAGGGAATTCCGCCCTATGTGCTGCCGGGACCACTGCTCGTCGGCGCGACGCTCTGGCATGACGGGCCGAGCCTCCTCGCTTCGCTCGCGGTGACGCTGCGCATCACCGTCGCGGCACTCGCGGCAGCCGTCATCGTCGGCGGCGCGATCGCCGTCCTCTTCGCCCAGTCGCGGCTCCTCGAAATCAGTCTCTTTCCTTATGCGGTGGTCCTCCAGGTGACGCCAATCGTCGCCATCGCACCGCTCATCATCATTTGGCTGAAGGACGACGTCTTCCTTTCACTGCTCGTCTGCGCCTGGATTGTCGCCTTCTTTCCCGTCGTTGCCAATACGACGCTCGGATTGAAGAGCGCCGACCGCAATCTCGTCGATCTTTTCCGCCTATACGACGCCTCGCGCTGGCAGATGCTGCGGCACCTGCAGATCCCGTCGGCGCTCCCCTATTTCCTCTCGGGCGTGCGCATCAGCGGCGGGCTCGCGCTCATCGGCGCAGTCGTCGCGGAGTTCGTCGCCGGGACCGGCGGAACCGACACGGGCCTCGCCTCACGCATTCTCGAAGCCGGGTATCGCCTGGAATTTGCCCGCCAATTCGCGGCTCTGCTGCTGCTCGCCGGAACCGGCGTGGCGATCTTCGCGATCTTGAGCTGGGCCTCGCGACGGCTCATTGGCCATTGGCACGAAAGCGCGTTGTCGCGCGAGGAATGATTGCCAGCGGGGAACTGCCCCCGCGTCACACGCTCTCGGGAATGACGACGGCGACCAGCTCGGCGATGCAGGCCGGCCGCTCCGTTCCTTCAACCAATACCGTCGCTTCGGAGGTGATGCGCACGCCTTTCGCCGTCTCCTCGACCTCGACGAGCTTGATGCGCGCGCGAATGCGGCTGCCGCTCGGCACGGGCTGCGTGAAGCGAACCTTGTTGCACCCGTAGTTAAGGCGCGCCGCGACCCGATCGACCGCATAGACCTGATCGAGGAGACGCGGAATGAGCGAGAGCGTCAGGAAGCCATGCGCGATGGTCGTGCCGAAGGGCGAGCGCCGCGCCTTCTCGCGATCGACGTGAATCCATTGGTAGTCGCCCGTCGCCTCGGCGAAGCGGTCGATCATGTCTTGGCTGACGACAAGCCAGTCGCTCTCGCCCAGCACCTCGCCCGCTGCACGCTTGAGCTCCTCGACGTCGGCAAAACGGCGCATGATGGCCCTGTCCGAAAAAACGCCGCCGAAGCTCCTATCGGCGGCGAGGGGAGCGCACCTTGACTCAGCCGATCGCCATAAGCAACTCTGGCGCGACCCGTAAAGGACATTCATCGGCCCCACCTGGCGAGGAAACACGACCCATGAGAGAAGCCGTCATCGTCTCGACCGCACGCACGCCCATCGGCAAGGCGGTGCGCGGCGCGTTCAACAACACCCATGGCGCCGCCATCACCGGCCACGTCATCAAGCACGCGGTGGACCGCGCCAAACTCGACCCTGGCGAAGTCGAGGACGTGGTTATCGGCTGCGCCAATCCCGAGGGCGCGACAGGGCACAATATCGCGCGCGATTCCGTGATCCGCGCCGGCCTTCCCGTGACGGTCCCGGGCGAGACGATCAACCGGTTCTGCAGCTCCGGCCTCATGGCGATCAGCATCGCCGCGCAGCGCATCATGGTGGACGGCGTCGATGTCGCGGTTGGCGGCGGCGTCGAATCCATCAGCCTCGTGCAGTTCAGCAAGGTCAAGCAAAGCGTCACCGACGATTGGCTGCTCGAGCACAAGCCCGCCATCTATATGCCGATGATCGAGACGGCCGATATCGTCGCGCAGCGCTATCAAGTGACGCGCGATGCACAGGACGAGTTCGCGCTGCTGAGCCAGCAGCGCACCGCGGCGGGGCAGAGGGCGGGACGCTTCGACGCGGAAATCGTGCCGATGAAGACCGTCAAGCTGATGACCGATAAGGAAGGCACGAAGACCTGGACCGAAGAGGTGACGCTCACCAAGGACGAAGGCAATCGGCCGGAGACGACGCGCGACGGCCTCGCCTCATTGAAGCCGGTCCGCGAGGGTGGCTACGTGACGGCGGGCAATGCGAGCCAACTTTCGGACGGCGCCTCGGCTTGCGTCGTGATGGAACGGAAGCTCGCCGAGAAGCGCGGCCTCAAGCCACTCGGCATCTATCGCGGCATGACGGTTGCAGGGTGCGAACCCGACGAGATGGGCATCGGCCCGGTCTTCGCCGTGCCGAAGCTGCTGCAGCGGCATGGCCTTAAGGTGAGCGACATCGACATTTGGGAGTTGAATGAGGCGTTCGCCGTGCAGGCGCTCTATTGCCGCAACCGCCTCGGCATCGATCCCGAGAAATTCAACATCGACGGCGGCGCCATCTCGGTCGGCCACCCCTACGGCATGAGCGGTGCGCGCCTCACCGGCCATGCGCTTATCGAAGGCAAGCGCCGCGGCGCCAAATATGCCGTGGTCACCATGTGCATCGGCGGCGGCATGGGGGCTGCGGGACTCTTCGAGCTCACCTGAGCGGCGAATTCTCGCAACGAAGAGGCCGCCCGGTCGGGCGGCCTTTTTCGTTCCGATGCGTCCCTACCCTCGTCCGGCGATGGTGACGCCGCCATCGATGACGAAGGTTTGTCCGGTGATGAAGCGACCCGCTTGTGAGGCGAGGAGCACCGCCATGCCGGCGATGTCGACGGGCTCCCCGATCATGCCGAGCGGCGCCTGCTTCAGGGTCTGCGCCAGAAGCTCCTTGTTCTCCCAAAGCGCGCGAGCGAAATCGGTCTTGACCAAGCCCGGCGCGATGGCGTTGACGCGGAGATTGTGCGGCCCCCACTCAACCGCGAGGCTGCGCGCGAGCTGCATGTCGGCCGCCTTGGAGATGCCGTAGGCGCCGAGCATCGCGCTGCCGCGGAGCCCGCCGATGCTCGAGACGATGATGACGGAGCCGTCCCGCCGCTTCGCCATCTCCGGCATCACCATATTACAGAGCCAGAGGTTGCTGCGGATGTTGCTGTCCATGATGCGGTCGAAGGCCTCGTCGCCGATCTCCGCGAGCGGCCCGTAATAGGGATTGACGGCGGCATTGCAGACGAGAATGTCGATCTGGCCGAAAGCTTCTCGCGATTTGTCGACTAGGTTCTGCAGCGCCGCCTTCTCGCCGATGTGCGCGGGGATGGCGACCGCCTTGCCGCCGGCGTTCTTGATGCCCGCTACCACCTCTTCGCAAAGCGGCCCCTTGCGGCTGGAGACGACGACATTGGCGCCGAAAAGCGCCATCTGCTCGGCGATCGCTCGCCCGATACCCTTCGATGAGCCCGTGATGACCGCGGTTTTGCCCGTGAGCTCGAAAATACTCATACTCCCCTCGCCTCCTTTTTCCTTGATAAGAGCGCAAGCTACAGGAGCGCCGCGGCTCCTGCCATCCCCACGGGCGGTTTCTCTGCCGACTTGACATCGGCGCGCCGACGCGGTACGCGCTCATGTCCCGTGGTGATTTGAGCCGACCGGCTTGCGGCCACGTAAAACCAACCGCTAAAAGGTCGGAGGTTCGAAGAACCCTGGCCCTCGCGGTGCCGGGTTTTTTTGTTGGCCGCCGCCGGGATGACCTTGGAGGAAGGCATGCGCTTACCGTTCCGCGAGCTCCCCCGCGATGCCAAGCCGCGCACGATCATGGCGCGCGCCGGCCATCTGCGCAGCGAATTCATGGAGACCTGCGAAGCCGTCTACATGAGTTCGGGCTATGTGTACAAGACCGCCGAGGAAGCGGAGGCGGCCTTCGTCAATGACGACTCCCGCTTCGTCTATTCGCGCTATGCCAATCCGACGGTCGCCATGTTCGAAGAGCGCTTGCGCCTCCTCGAAGGCGCCGAAGCCTGCCGCGCCACGGCGAGCGGCATGGCTGCCGTCTTTGCCGCGCTCGCCTCTTTCGTCAAGGCGGGCGACCGTGTCGTCGCCTCGCGCGTCCTCTTCAATTCCAGCAACTACATCGTCTCGCAGATCTTGCCGCGCTATGGCGTCATCACCGAGTTGGTCGACGGGCGCGATCTCGAGGCATGGAAGAAAGCGCTGACGTCGGGGGCTAAAGCCGTCTTTTGCGAAAGCCCGGCCAATCCGACGCTGGAGCTCGTCGATCTCCGCGAGGTGGCGACGCTGGCGCACGCGGCCGGCGCCATCCTCATCGTCGACAATGTCTTCGCGACGCCATTGCTGCAGCGCCCGTTGGCGCTGGGCGCCGATGTGGTCGTCTATTCCGCGACCAAGCACATCGACGGACAGGGACGCAGCCTCGGCGGCGCCGTGCTCGGACGGGAGTCGTTCGTGCGCGAGACCCTGATGCCGTTCCTGCGGCACACCGGGCCCGCCTTGAGCCCCTTCAACGCCTGGCTGCTGCTGAAGGGCATCGAGACGCTCGATCTCCGGGTCGAGCGGCAATCGCGATCGGCGCTCGACATCGCGCGGCACCTCGAGCGCCACGGCAACGTGGCGCGCGTGCTCTATCCCGGCCTCGAAAGCCATCCGCAACAGGCGGTCGCGGCGCGGCAAATGATCGGCGGCGGCACGGTGATGGCGCTCTCGGTGGTGGGCGGCAAGGCGGGCGCGTTCCGCTTCCAGAATGCGCTCCGACTCATCCTGATCTCGAACAACCTCGCCGACAGCAAGAGCTTGATCACCCACCCCGCCACCACGACCCATCATCGCTTCAAGCCGGAGGAACGCGCCACGCTCGGCATCGATGACGGCCTCGTGCGGTTATCGATCGGGCTCGAGGACCCGGATGATCTCATCGCCGATCTCGATCAGGCGCTCGCGACGATTTGAGGGTCGCCGCGCTTTACTGTTTTATAACAATCGATATGAAACGACCGTAACGATCAAGAGGGAGTATCGCCATGACCGCATCGCTCTCTGGCGTCGAGGTTTGCGTCTTCGACGCCTATGGCACCGTCTTCGATTTCGCCTCGGCGGCGTCGCGGTGCGGCAATGTCCCGGCTGACAAGATGGCGTCTCTCACTACGCTCTGGCGCGACAAGCAGCTCCAATACACCTGGCTGCGCGCGCTTCAAGGGCGCCATGCGGATTTCTGGCAAGTGACGGGAGACGCGCTCGACTATGCGCTGGAAACATTGGGTCTCGCCAGCGACGCCACGCGCGCTCGGCTGATGCAGCTCTATCTCGAGCTCGAGGTCTTTCCCGAGGTGCCGGCCGTGCTCGAGCGCTTGAAGCGTGCCGGCAAGCGGGTCGGCATTCTCTCGAATGGCTCTCCCTCGATGCTCGCGGCCGCGGTACGCAACGCGAAGATCGAGGGCCTGCTCGATGCCGTGTTGTCGGTCGAGGAGGCCGGCGTCTATAAGCCGCACCCCAAGGTCTACGCGCTCGCGGTCAATCGCTTCGCGGTCGCCGCCGGCGCCATCGCTTTCCAATCCTCGAACGCTTGGGACGCCTATGCCGCCTCGGCCTATGGCATGCGCGTGGTCTGGTGCAACCGCTACGGCCAGCGCCGCGAGCGCCTTCCTGGGAAGCCCGACCACGAGGTCCGCAGCCTGGCCGAATTGCCGGCGCTGTTGGGCATCAGCTGAGCTGCTGCGGGCCGGACGTTACCCCGGCGGCTATCTCGGCGGGCGCGCCCTCCATTCGGAAGGAAGGGTTTCCGGCTGGCGCCCTCTTGGGCTTCACCTCCGCCCCAGCGCGGACCGCAGCAGCCCCAGTGTGCCTTCTCGGGGAAGACCGCGCCAGAGCCAGCACGCCGTCAGATGACGTTCCGCTCGTAGAATGGCTCGTTGCGCCTCACCCGCTCGAACCCGAGCGGGCTCAGGTCGAGTGTGCGGTAGGCGCCGTGCAGGATGAGCTCGGCAATGCCGCGACCTGCCGCCGGCGATTGCTGCATGCCGTGGCCGCTGAAGCCGTTGGCGAAATAGAAGTTGGGCACCTCGGGGGCGGTGCCGAGAATCGCATTCTGATCGAAGACGTTCATTTCGTAATAGCCGGCCCAAGCGTTCTGTAGCTTGATTGCGGCGAAGGCCGGAACCCGCTCGCCGAGGCGAGGCCAGATCACGTCGTCGAAGAGCGCGTAGTCGACCTCGAGTGGCGGGATGGCGCCACTTGCCTTTTCCTCCGGCGCGCCGCCGCAGAGAAAAAATCGGCCTTCCGGGCGAAAGTAGATGCCGCTCGCGTCGATGACGAGGGGGCATTCGGGTGGGGGATCCTTGCAGTCGAAGACGAAGACGCAGTGTTTTTCCGGATGAACCGGCAGATCGATGCCGGCCATAGCCGCCACGCCGCCCGCCCAAGGACCGGCGGCGTTTACGGCATTCGCGCATGCGATGCGCGTTCCATCGGCGAGCCGCAGCGCCTCGACCCGCGTGCCGGCCAGGTCCAGTCCAACCACCTCGCCGGTGACAAAACGAGCGCCGAGCGATCGTGCCTTGCCTCGAAATGCTTGAAGGAGCGTCCAGCCATCGAACCAGCCCTCACCCGAAAGCCCGAACGAGCCGGCGGCAAGATCGCTGGTCTTGAGCCAGGGAAAACGTCTTTTGAGCGCGTTCCGATCGAGCAAAGCGACATCGACGCCGTGCTCGCGCTGAATCGCATGATTAGCCGCGAGCGCTACCTTTCCGGCTTCCGACGCCAGGTAGAGATAGCCGCGCTCCACCAAACCCACTGCCGGCGACGTCCCGTCCACGGACAAGTGTCGATCGATCGCTTTGAGGAACGCCAGCCCGTAGCGGGACATGGCGATGTTGACCGGAGCCGAGAATTGTTGGCGGATCGAGCTCAGTGAAAGCGCCGAGGATGCAGTGCGGTAGGTCGGGTCGCGCTCCACCACCACAACAGCAACGAGGGGATCGATCGCCAGCAAGTTGTAAGCGATCGCGCTGCCGATGACGCCGCCCCCGATGATAGCGACGTCAGCGGGTTTCATGGCCACCTGGCGCCGCGCCATCAGAACAATTGTTGAGCGTTAAAATGCTCTATTCTCCGATTGCAACGCCGTCGCGCGAGCCGTACCGTTCGGTCCCGCCACTCAAGTCCTTTATAAATAGCGCGCCCGATGCGGGGAAGTCCTGGCAAGAGGCCGAGCCCCAGCAAGCGCCCGATCCTAGGAGAGCCAGTGCCGATATTACCGTCCCTTCGTGCGGAACTGGCGCCGACCGGCGTGTTGCGCGCCGCGATCAACCTCTCGAACTTCCTGTTGGTGACCGGCCGCAGCGCGGCGGGCGACCCCGAAGGCGTGGCACCGGACATGGCGCGCGAAGTCGCGAGCCGGCTCGGCGTGCCGGTGCGCTATGTCCCCTTCAAGACGCCGGGCGAACTCGCCGATGCGGCGGCGAGCGGGGTTTGGGATATCGGCCTCATCGGCGCCGAGCCGCAGCGCGCCGAGGCGATCGCATTCACTTCCGCCTATTGCGAGATCGAAGCCACGTATCTCGTCCCCGCCGGCTCGCCGCTCAACTCAATCGCGGCGGTCGATGCGGCGGGCGTCCGCATCGCGGTGACGGCGCGCACCGCCTACGGCCTCTGGCTCGACCGCAACATCAAGCACGCGACGCTGGTCCGCACCGAGACGCTCGACAGCGCCCTTCAGCAATTCGAGCGCGACAAGCTCGATGCGCTCGCAGGCTTGAAGCCGCGGCTTCTCACCGACCTGGAAAAGCTCCGCGGCACGCGCCTCATCGACGGCAAGTTCATGTCTGTGCAGCAAGCGATCGGAACACCGCGCGGGAATACCACTGCACCGGCCTTTCTCCAATCCTTCGTCGAAGAGGCGAAAGCCTCGGGCTTGGTGGCGCGCCTCATCAACCGCCACAAGGTCCGCGGCCTCAGCGTGGCGCCACGCTCTTGAAAATGGTGGGCGCACCCGCGGACGACGACAGATGAGCCTCTGGGCGTGAAGCGTAAGCGGTTCTCATACGAGTGCGCGAATCCTCAATGCCGCAGCAAGAATCTGCGGCCCATCGAGCGCGACCAGCGAGGCACTGGGCGCGGCAATCAGCAGCTCGTATACGAGTGCCAGGATTGCGGCTGGAAAGCCGGCGAGATGGTGCTTGAGCGGCTGCGAGTGCGCCGCGAGCTCGGTGGCTGAACCAACCTCGATCAATACGCCTTCCGTCGACTTCGCACCGATCGCGCCTAAAGTACTTCTGGAACGGAAACGTTTGGATTGGCGGCCGATTCCTCGGCCAATCGGTCGTAGTTCTCGGCAATGTGCAGCAAGGCGTGTCTTCCTTCCACGTCCCGCCTCACCATGGCGCGCATACGCGCCTCGTGCGCCCGCTCCCGCCAATACTCTACATCCGTTTGATCCGCCATGCTCTCCCCCTCAGCAGGTGCTGCGCGCCTGCTCTCATCGCGGAGCGGAGGTTCTTGGCTCACTGGGTACGGTCGCGGCGCAGGGTGATCGTACGATCGAAAGCCGATGGCCGAGAAGGCTGTCTGTCGTCGACAGCTATGTCAAAAAGTGGCTTCGGTACCCGATTCCCCACAACGTCGATAAATTGTCGATATTGACCCCTAGCAACGGATGCTTGATCACATCGGTGGCACAAGAGCACCCCCATGAGTAACCTCCGCAAATGAACCCGTTCTGGAGCCAGATCGCGCGCGAGCTTTCGCCCTATGTAGCCGGCGAGCAACCGGGCGTCGTCAATTTGGCGAAGCTCAACACCAATGAAAGCCCTTTCGGTCCGTCGCCTCTCGCGCTGGAAGCGATGCGAGCCGCGGCGTCGGACACGCTGCGGCTCTATCCCGATCCCGAGGCGACCGAGCTGCGCGAGGCGCTCGCCGCGCATCACGGCGTAAAGCTTGAACAAGTGTTCGTCGGCAATGGTTCGGACGAAGTGCTCGCGCATGCTTTCGTCGCGCTCCTGAAACAGCCGAAGCCGCTGCTGTTTCCGGACGTCACTTACAGCTTCTTTCCCGTGTGGGCGCAATTGTTCGGCCTCGCCTGCGAGACCGTTCCGCTGGACGGCGAGATGCGCGTCCGGGTCGAGGACTATCGGCGTGAGGCGGGGTCGATCGTGATCGCCAATCCCAACGCGCCGACCGGCGTCGCGCTATCGCGTGAAAAAATCGCGCGACTGCTCGAAGATCATCCCGCCATCCCGGTTCTGATCGATGAGGCCTATGTTGATTTCGGCGGCGAGAGCGCGGTTCCGCTGATCGCCGATCATCCGAACCTTCTGATTGTGCAGACGATGTCGAAGTCGCGCGCCCTGGCCGGCCTACGCGTCGGCTATGCGCTCGGCGAGGTGGGGTTGATCGAGGCACTGCGTCGCGTGAAAGACAGCTTCAATTCCTATCCGCTCGGGCGCATCGCCCAGGCGGGTGCCGTGGCTTCGGTTCGTGACGAAGTCTACTTCCGCGAGAGCTGCGCCAGGGTGGTTGTGATACGAGAAGCGATGACGCGTGAGTTGGTCAGGCTCGGCTTTGGCGTTCTGCCTTCGAGCGCGAATTTCGTCTTCGCCAGACATCCGGCGCTGGGCGGATCCGAATTCGCGGCGGCCCTGCGCGAACATGCGGTGCTGGTGCGGCATTTCAACAAGCCGCGCACGGCGCCCTATCTGCGCATCACCGTGGGGACGGAAGACGAGGTCCGACGATTGATCGCGGCAGCGTCGGACATCCTGGGGGGGATGAACGCGGTTCGCAAATCGTCGACGCCGCTCTCCCTGAGCGGCAAATAGCGTCCGAAAGGGATAGTCGGGATTTGCGATGTACATTCTAGAAGTGGTGGGCCGACCCGAGCCAAACTGGGCACTGGCTTCTGCGCATCTCGATATAGCTGGAACAATAGAATTCCGGCGTAAAGGCAGCCGATCTGCACCGGCGTTAGAAGTGCTAGCGCGTCCGTATCGTGCACCCCTGCCGCCGCGAGTAGGTTCAAATCGGGGGAGCGCAACCAGCGTTACTTGCCGCCGCTTCGGTCCCGGATCCCTACCCTTTCCCGCCCTCTCACGGCGGCAACACCGGTTCGAATCCGGTAGGGGCGCCACTAGAAACAAATAGTTATACGTCGGACCCGGGCTCCTCCTACAAAAATGCCACAAAAGCAGGAGTCACTTGCAGTCGAGGTCGATCTGCCGCGCGATCGCCGAGACGCTTAGCCGCTGTCGATGAAGGTCCAAGATAACCACAAGCTTCCCAAGCTGGGGCGCCCCTCCCGCCAATTGAAGGGATCATCCGCAATCGCCGCGCCGCCCGACCTCCCGGGGCGCGCCCCGGGAGGTCGGCATCACACCTGGGCAAAATTCAAACGGCAGAATTGGGAGGATTACTCCTGAGGTGACAGACACCGTGGCATGTGGAGCGGGGAGCGGAAGAAGTAGCGCCGTCCTCCCGCTATTAAGTTTGAGGCCGCTCGCTATGTCCGTTATGTGGCGCATTGCGGACTCAAGTCGGACATCCCGCTACTTCCGAGTCGTGCCGATAGTGTTGCAAAAGTCGGCCGGATGGATTGGCGGAGAAATTTTCGCTCCACCGCGGACAGCGTTTTGAATCTTCCTTCCGATGTGAAGCCCGGCGACGAATCAATGTTGCGCGCGCGGAAGTCCAAAATAGTTTTGCAACAGTATCTGCCACTTCGCGGACATGAGAGTGATGGTGTAGTTCTTCGCGTTTTGAACGGACATGCGTCTTCCGCTGCGCCCGTGGGCGGTGAGCTTCACTTCGGAACAGCAATCGTACATCCGACACCGCCGGCGCGATCGGGAGCCGGAAATGTGCGACCAGCTGGTAGGACTACAGAAGCCGGCGATCTCGCATCCGGTCGAGCCGCAAAGGGCGGGGCGCGGCGTGCTGCCAAACGATTGTTCGGTTCCGCGGCGCGTGTCTAATATCGATCGCCGCGGGTCGGGGACTTGGGGGTGGACGTGCGCCGCGCGCATGCCCCGACCTCGCGACCCCGAATCAAGGGAGAGATCATGTCGGACGTGCTGGGCAGTGGCGACTACCGCTACAAGATCGTCGAGGGCTGGGGCAAGCTGCCCGACGGCTGGCGCTACGGCGAGGTCGCCGGCATCGCCGTCGACCGCAAGGACCGCGTCTACGTGTTCAACCGCGGCGCCCATCCGATGATCGTGTTCGATCGCGAGGGCAACTTCCTGCGTAGCTGGGGCGAAGGCCTGTTCGTGCGCGCCCACGGCGTCCACATCGGGCCGGACGACACCGTCTACTGCACCGATGACGGCGACCACACTGTGCGCAAGCTCAGCCTCGAGGGCAAGCTACTGCTCCAGCTCGGCGTGCCCGGCGAGCCCGCGCCCTTTGTCAGCGGCGATCCGTTTAACCGCTGCACCCACACCGCACTGTCGCCCGACCAGGAGATCTACGTCGCCGACGGCTACGGCAACGCGCGCGTGCACAAGTACGCGCCCAACGGCAAGCTCTTGTTCTCGTGGGGCGAGCCCGGCACCAAGCCAGGCCAGTTCAACATCGTGCACAACATCGTCACCGACGCCGACGGCTGGGTCTACGTTGCCGACCGCGAGAACCACCGCGTTCAGGTGTTCGACGGCAAGGGCCGTTACGAGGCGCAATGGAACAACATCCACCGCCCGTGCGGGCTTTGCATGCCCTACGCCTTCAAGCCGGTGTGCTATATCGGCGAGCTCGGACCGGCCGGCAAAGTCAACGAGAAGCTGCCCGGCATCGGACCGCGGGTCAGCGTGGTCACCCACAAGGGCGAGCTCTTGGCGCGCATCGGCGACTTCGAGGGTGCCGGCACGCCGAGCAAGTTCATCGCGCCGCACGGGGTCGCGCTGGACTCGACCGGCGCGATCTACGTCGGCGAAGTGTCGCGCACCCACATGAAGAACTGCGGCCACGTGGTCCCCGAGGACCGCGACCCACACTGCCTGACCAAGCTCGCCAAGGTCGCGTAACGGGCGTCTGTCATGCGAGCGCAGCGAAGCAATCCAGATTCGCGTCACCGCCCTATGCGCTCGGCCCGGAGGCCGACGAGTGGCTGCAGCGCGAAGTAGCCCCGTCGACGCACAGGGTCCGGTGAGCGCGGCTAAGCAGACGTCACGCTTCGCCGTCGTTTCCTCCGAGTCGTGCCAATTGCGGACCACCTGACATGCTGTGGGCATGGGTATGACCGCGCACCTCTTGTACCCTTTTCATGCGGCGACACCAGATTATCGCATGCATGCCCACGACCATCCGAGCCGCTGGCCGCATCTCCGTCGTGATTCCCGCGCTCAACGAGGCAGAAAGGCTTCCGCAGCTCCTCATTGCGCTGGACCGCGAGCCTGAGCTCAGGGAGATCATCGTCGCCGATGGCGGCAGCAATGACGGAACGCCAGTGATCGCCGAACAGATGGGCGCATCGGTGATCCTGGCCGAACGCGGACGCGGCGGCGGGCTTCGCGCGGGAGCGGCAGCCGCAACCGGCGAGATCCTGCTGTTCCTGCACGCCGACAGCGGTTTTCCGGTCGGCGGGCTCAGCGCCATTGCCGCGGCACTCAGCCGCGACCCGGCAATTCCCGGCGGCAATTTCCGCGTCGTTTTCGATCTCGACACACCCTTTGCGCGGCGGCTGGCGGCGGTCTATGCGTGGATCCGGCGCTTCGCGCTCTATTATGGAGACAGTGACATCTTCGTGCGGCGGCGGGTCTATGACGCGATCGGCGGCATCAAGCCAATGCCCATCATGGAAGATTACGAGTTCGTCCGGCGCCTGGAGCGCGCAGGACCGACTTGCCGCATCGACGACCCGCCCCTTGTAACGTCCGCACGGCGCTTCCGGAACCGAGCTTGGCCTGCTGCCCTCTGGGGCTGGACGAAGATCCATCTGCTTTATTGGCTCGGTGTCTCGACCGAGCGTCTCGCTCGCATGTACTCACGCGATCAGGAGCGGTCGGTTCAGCGTGCATCGATGAGGGATCGATCATAGACGTCCGCGTCGGGTTTGCGAAAACGAGCGAACTCGCTCACATTGCGAAGTTCTGCTCATGGCGCAGCACCTGCTCGTCGTAGTTCTTGCGGTACTGGTCGCTGACGCGTTGATGAACCGCCAGCGAGGCGGCATCGCGCTCGGCAGCCGGGGGCTCGATCAGCTCAAAATGCCCGTATTTGTCCTCGCCGCGCACCAGCATGGCGCAGAGGCGGACGGACCCGTTCACCCGCACATGGGGCGGGATGTAGTTCAAGCCGATGCCGATGCGCCGGTGCGCGGCGCGGTTCGGCGCGGAGCGGTGCACGCTGAGCTCATGATGGAGCGAGAAGGATCCGGCGGGCAGCGCCAGCGCTACGGGATTCGATTGGTCGAACGGTTCCATGATCGTCTGGCCGGCGCGGTTGATGCTGTTCGCCAGGCGCAGCGGGGCGTGGCGCAGCTGGCGCGGGGCGCCGCAGCTGGAGAGGTGCTCCATGCAGCCGGCCTCCCGCGTCGCATCGGTCAAGGCGACCCACGCGCAGACCTCCTCCTGCGGCTCCAGGCCGAAATAGGTGCTGTCCTGGTGCCAGGCGGCGAAGGTCGGCGAGTGCGGCTCCTTGATGAAGAAGGTACTCGTCCACACCAGGATGTCGGGACCGATCAGATCCTCCACGGCGTCGAGAATGCGCGGGTGGCGGATAAGCGCGTTGAGCCAGGGCGAATGGGAATAGCCGTGGGAGCGCCACTTGATATCGGCTTCCGCGACCGGCGAGCCCAGTGCCTGTTCGAGCCGCGCGAGGCCGGCCAGACAGGTCGCGACTTCCTGCGGCGAGAGCGCCGAGATCGGCGAGAGGAAGCCCTCATGGCGATAGGCGAGCATTTGCTCCGGGGTGAGGGCCTTCATCCGGCGGTCCTCCATACGAGCCTCAATCGCAGCAAAGGCTAGCAGCTCTTTGGCCGGTGCGGAACGCGCCTGACCTCAATAGGCGGAGATTCCGCCTTCGGCCGGGATCACCGCGCCGTTCACCATGCGTGATTCGTCGGAGGCGAGGAACAGCGCGACATGGGCGATGTCCTCCGGCTGGCCGACACCGAATGGATAGCGCTCGGCGAGGTTGTCGATGCCGCCGAAGCGGATCTGGTTGCCGTCGGTGAAGCGGCTCTTGACCCGTTCCGTCAGCACCACGCCGGGGCAGACGGCGTTGACGCGGACGCCCTTCGGCGAATACGCGCCGGCCAGCGCGCGGGTGAAGGCGATGAGCCCGCCCTTGGCCATGATGTAGACATGCGCGATGTGGTTGCCGCGCAGCGCCACCACCGAGGAGAAATTGACTACGCTGCCCTTGCCCTGCTCGACCATCACCGGGATGACGTGCCGGCAGCAAAGGAACGGCCCTTTGAGGTCGAGGCCGATGGTGTGGTCCCAGACCCTGAGATCGACCTCGGTGACCGGCTTGTCCTCGCGCAGCGAGCCGCCGGCGCAGTTCAGCAGCACGTCGATACGGCCGAAGGCGTCCTTTGCTTGCCGCACCATCCGCTCGACGCTCGCTTCGTCGGTCACGTCGGTGCGCACGAAGCGGGCACCCGCCTCGCTCGCGCTCGCATCACCGAGCGCCTCGTCGATGTCCGCCACCACCACCTTCGCGCCTTCCGCGACGAAGAGGCGCGCCGACGCCCGGCCGATGCCGGAGCCCGCGCCGGTGATCACAGCGACCTTGCCCGCAAGACGATCCAACTTCCCCTCCCAGTTATGCGTCGCGGCGTTCCCTCGGCCCCCAACCGCCGCGAGCCTTAGAGACAGACGCGGGTTGAGACAAGCAGCCGCCCGACAGACGGCCAGTCCGACGTCGGCATTGGCACTTCTGAGAAGTGACTCGTCGATCGCTAAGAGTCCGCAAACCGTGGGCAAGCGGAC
This sequence comes from Allostellaceae bacterium, assembly GCA_035945115.1. Taxonomy (GTDB): domain Bacteria; phylum Pseudomonadota; class Alphaproteobacteria; order ATCC43930; family CGMCC-115725; genus DAHUYF01. The sequence continues at coordinate 20,328 of DASZAN010000024.1, read as the reverse complement.
CTAAGTCGACGAAACTCTTTCTTCCGAGTTGTGCCAAATTCGGACGTCGCGGGGGTTGTCAGACGTCACCTCACCAGCAAAGCCCCGAGCGCGCGTCGGCCCACCGCCGCTGCACCTGCGCGCCCATGCCGATGGGATACCTCTTTCACGCACATAGCGGTGCGGCCGCTGCTGAAGGCCGGCGACTGTTCTATTCCTCCGCCTCAGCATCAAATGCTGCAGCATTGCGGACGTGCTCGCGCATGCGCGCGACAGCGGCGGCGGCATCGCGCGATTGCAGCGCCTCGACGATGGCTTCGAGTTCGCGCAATGCCCGCTTCTGCCGCTCGCGCGTTGCGGCGCTGGTCGGCATGATCCAGCGGATCTTCTCGCGAAGCTGATAGAGGATCGTGGCGATCAGGTTGTTGTCGGCAGCCCGGTAAATGGCGGAATGGATCTGGTCGTCAAGCTCGATGAATTCGTCGAGCCGGCCCTCGATGATATGCGGCGCCAGCATCGCTAGTGCCCGTTTGAGGCCCTGGAGCTCGAGCTCGGAAATGCGCGAGGTGGCGCGCTCGACGACGTGCGCCTCGAGCAGGAGGCGGAGCTCCAGCACATCCGCGATGTCCCGGGCGGTCAGCGCCTTTACGTAGGTTCCGCTCTGCGGCGTGATCGCCACCCAGCCTTCTTCCTTGAGGCGAGCGAGCGCGCTGCGGATGGGCGAGCGGCCGAGACCGAGCTCGGCGGCGATCCGCGTCTCGGAGAGCTTGGTGCCGGAGGGATAGCGCAGGTCGAGAATGCGGTTCTTGATCTCGCGATAGGCGGTGACCGTTGCCTTTTCGTCGGCCCCTCTCATGTCGGCGGATTGGCTCATGGCCGGGTGGTGCGCGCCGGCGCGGGATCGCCATTCGCCATCGCGCACGCGAGCCAGCCGGCGGCGAGGTTCTTCGCCGATGTTGGGGCGTCGGCGGTTGCCACTCAATACTCGCGCGCGAGATCAACGAGGTTGTGCAGCGGTCGACCCTCGATGTGACGCCGCACGTTATCGAAGAAGATGTCGAGCGTGCGCGGCACGTATTGCTCGATGTCATCGGACAGCACATGCGGCGTGATGATAAGGTTTGGCGCGTCCCAGATCGGCGAATCCGCCGGCAGCGGCTCGGGCAGCGTCACGTCGATCATTGCGCCGCTCAGTCGACCTTCGCGCAGGCAGTAGGCGAGCGCGTTGAGGTCGACGAGGCCGCCGCGCGACATATTGATGAAGGCGGCGCCGCGCTTCATCAGCCAGAACTCGCGCTGTCCCATCACGAACTTTGTCTCGGGAGTGAGCGCGAGGTTCAAGAGCACGAAATCGGCGCGCGGCAGCAGCGCATGGAGCGCATCGGGCGGATGCATCTCATCGACCCCCGGCTGCGGCGCGCCGCCGCGACGCGTGGCAAGCACGCGCATGGCGAATTTCTTCGCCTGCTCGGCCGCTCCGCCGCCGATCCGCCCGGCGCCTACGATCAGGAGCGTCTTGCCCTCGAGCGTCGCGGTGAAGACGCGGTTCCATTCGTGCTTGCGCTGGCTGGTCACGAGATACGGGATGCGCGCGTTCAGCATCAGGAGCGCCATCAGGGCTGATTGTGCTGCCTTCGGCACATGCGCGCCGCTGTTGGTCGTGAGGGCTACCCTAGGTGGCAGCCAGTCGAGCGGCAGCAGGTAGTCGACGCCTGCGCCTAGCACCTGGATCCATTTGAGCCGCGGCGCGGCCTCGGCCATGCCTTCCTTGGGAAAGCGATAGCTGATCAACGCGTCGGCATCGCGCATGGCGGCGTGGTAGTTCTCGAGATCGTAGCCCATCGTCGTCATGACGATGGGCGCGAGATCGGAATGGCGCTTGAGCGCTGCCTGGTACTGCTCGGGAAAGACGATGAAGACCGGCTGGAGCGAACGCGAGTTCTCGACGTGCACGCGGAACGGGTTGCTCTTGGAATAGGCGGTCCGGGGAGCAGATGACATGCTGCGCGCTTTGCCTCTATTCGGCGGCTTGCGGGATGACGCTGTGATCACCGCTCCGCCGGCTGCCCTCCGGCCCCACAACGCGGTCGACGACGTAATTGGCGATGCGGTGGACGATGAACTCTTCGGGCGAATAGCGGCCGGGGCGGAAGGCGCCTGAGCGCATGCCGCGCTGTACGACGGGATTGATTTGCAGATCCTCGCGCACGATCTCGCTGTATTTGTCGTAATAGGCCGGGCCGACGGTTTCGCCGAAATCGGTGCGCGCCACTGTTGTCTTCGGGAATGTCCAGTTCTCGTAAAGCCGTAGCTTGCCGGCACCTTCCGGGAAATACTGGCGGAACTTCATGTAGGACGAGGTCAGGATGATCTGCACGCTGGGCTTGACCCAGATGTGATAGAGGCCGGCGGCCTGCTTCTCCGTAAGCCCTTCCACCGGCGGCAGGCCGGAATAGGCGACGATGCTGCGCCGGCTGTGCATCGCTTCCCACGGTCCGCTCTGTCCCGCCTCGAACGACCAATTCTGCGGATTGTGTGGGTCCATGTGCTTCCGGTGGATGGTCGGCGCGTGATAATTCTCGAACGCGTTCTCGAGCCAAACTTTCCAATTGCAGTCCACCTCATAGACGTCTTGATGAGTCCACTGCATCTGGGCGACATCGTAATTCGCGAGGAAGGCCGGCAGATCGCCGAGCCATTCGAGCAGTGGCGGCGCCGCCTCGTTGAAGGTGATGAAAATGAAGCCTGCCCACTCCTCAGCGCGGATCGGCGTGAGCCCGTAGTCGCTCTTGCGGAAGCCCTCAGCGGCGTCCATCGGCGGCGGCTTGCCGGGCGTGCCGACAAGCTCGCCCGTGAGCGCGTAGGTCCAGCTGTGATAGGGGCAGACGAATGAGCGGCAACGCCCCTCGCCTTGGCTGACGATGGCGCCGCGATGACGACACACCGCAGAATGGACGAGCACCTCGCCCTGGGTGTCGCGCACGACGATCAGCGGCTGCTCGATAAGGGTGCGGGTGTAGAAATCGCCGATCTGCGGGATCTGTTCGACGCGGCCAATGCACAGCCATTCGCGGCGGAAGATCGCCTCGATTTCGCGCGCATACCAACCGCCGTCGGCATAGCACCAGCCCGGCAATGTCGAGGCCTGGGTGAGCGGCCGCCGCACCGCGGTGAAATGCTCCGGCGCAAAGATGTCGTTCATGGCGCTGGTCGCCCCTCCTTTGAGAATACGCGTCGTCCGGCCACGCGCCGCGCGAGCTTCCCAGAAGCAAATACCTGGACGGAAAACTAGTCAACTAGTAACCTGGAGATTAACCCCGGCGGGCTGCAGGACACCTTAATCGCCGCCTGCGACCGGTGGTGCTATTCGATGTAGAAACAGACCGACGCGGAGGAGAGGGAGCTCGTGTTCCAGACCATCCGGCTCGATCATTCCGATCGCGTTTCGATCATCACGATCAACCGACCGCCGCTCAACACCGTTTCGCCGAAGGTACTAGGCGAGCTCCTAACAGCCCTTGACGAGCTGGCGAAGCGCGATGAGACACGCGCTGTCGTGCTGACGGGCTCGGGCAATCGCGCCTTTTGTGCGGGTGCCGACCTCAACGAGAAGCCCAAGGGCGAGCCCGATCCTTCGACAGCTTTTCGCGACGCGGGTCGCGCGCTCGTCGACCGAATCGAGACTTTTCCAAAGCCGGTGATCGCCGGGATCCGCGGCTGGTGCATTGGTGGCGGCTTTGCCATCGCCGCGGCCTGCGACGTGCGGATCGCATCCGACACCGCCAAGTTCCGCACCGCCGACGCCTACATTGGCATCGTGCCGAGCTGGGGCATGAGCTTGGTGCGGCTATGCCACTACATCGGCCGCAACCGCGCGCTCGATATGCTGATCCTCGGCGAGGACATCGGCGCCGCCGCGGCGAAGGACTTGGGGCTCGTGAGCCGCGTCGTGCCGGAGGAGAAATTCGAGGCGGAGATCACTGCCGTCGCCGCGCGCGTAGCCACGGGCGCCCCGCTGGTGTTCCGCTCCATCAAGGAGGCGATCCACGCCCAGTACGCGGATGGCGTTGTTGCCGCGCGTCATCTTGAGACCTATTGGTCTGAGAAGACTCAAGGATCGCACGACTACAACGAGGGGCTCGCCGCCTTCAAAGAGAAGCGGAAGCCGCGCTTCGAGGGGTGCTGAGTTGGACTTCGAGCCGAGCAAGTGGCAGCTTGAGCTGCAAGAGCGGGCGCGGGCAACCGTGGCTCAGGAAGTGGCACCGATCGCCGATGCGCTGCCGCGCGGCGAGAAGCTGAGCGCGGACGAGTGGCGCAGGATTTACCGCGCGCTGAGGCCGCTCGGCTACCTGGGCAGCACCATCACCCGGGACATCGGCGGAGCCGGCATGAGCTACGTCGACTACGGGCTGCTGCTGGAGTCTTTGGCGGACGGCCCTCTGATCCTCGGCGAGATCGTGCCGCCGCGGACCATCAACTATCTGGGCACGCCCGAGCAGAAGGCGCGCTGGCTGCCGCGCCTCTTCTCGGGCGAGATGGTCTCCACCGCGGCGATTACCGAGCCTCAAGCGGGTTCCGACCTCCGCGGCTTGAAGACTAGGGCGATGGAGGAGGACGGCACCTTCCGCGTGGACGGCGTCAAGAAATGGATCAAGCTTGGTGGCGTGAGCGATCTCATCACGCTGCTGGTGGTGAGCGGCGACGGCGCCGACGGAAAGCCGAAGACCAGCCGCCTGGTGCTCGATCGCGGGCAATCGCCCTGGGAGAGCCGCGAGCTCGAAGCGGTGGGCATGGAAGGTGTCTCCTTTGCGGAGTTGCGGTTCAGGGGCGTGCGCGTGCCGAAAGAGAATTTGCTCGGCGAGGCCGGCTTAGGCGCGGAGCAGTTCAACCGGGGCATCGAGGCCTCGCGCGCCTTCGTGGCGATGCAGGCGGTGGGGATCGCGCGACGCGCGCTTGCCAAGTCCATCGCCTATGCGAAAGACCGCTACGCCTTCGGCCGGCCGCTGGCGAAGTTCCAGGCGATCCAGTCGGCGCTTGCCGAGGCAACGGCGAAGCTGGAGGCCGCGCGGCTCCTGGCCTTGCGCGCGCTGGGCTCGCTCGATGCCGGCCGCCGGGTGCCGGGTGAGGTCGCAATGGCGAAGTTCTTCGCGACCGAGACCGCCGTCGAGGTCTGCCATACCGCGATGGACTGCATGGGTGCGCAGGGTCTCGCGCGCGAAGCTGGCGTCGAGCGGTGCTGGCGCGATTGCCGGATGCTGACGGTGATCGACGGCACCTCCGGTATTCAGCGCCTCATCGTGGGGCGCGAGCTCTTCGGCACCGCGGCCTTCACCTGAGGATCGCGATGATGGAGCGCGCCCCGCCGCGGCTATCGATCAGGGAAATCCTCCATCCGCGCTCGGTCGCGGTATTCGGCGCGTCGGACAACCGGGACAAGTTCGGTGGCCGGATCATGTACTTCCTGACCAAGCATCGGTTCGGCGGTCGAATCGTGCCGATCAATCCGCGTCGGAGCGAGGTCTTCGGTCATCCTGCCCATGCCACGATCGGCCAGTCCCCCGACAAAGTCGATGTAACGATCCTCGCGGTGCCGTCGTCAGAGCTGGTCGGCAGTATCGCCCAATGCGCCGGGGCGGGCGTCGGCTGCTGCGTGATCATGACCACCGGTTTCGCCGAAGCGAGCGACGAAGGTGCCGCGCGACAGGCGGAGATCGCTGCGCTCGGCCGCAAGTCCGGTATGCGCATCATCGGGCCCAACTGCATGGGCTTCCTCAATCCAGCCTTTCGTCTCACGCTCTGCTCGTCGGTGGTCCTCGATGCAGAGCGGCTTCTGGTCGGTAACATCGGCCTCGTGAGCCAGAGCGGCGCGCTGATGGTCTCGATGTTCGACCGCGCCTACGGCGATGGCATCGGCTTCAGTGCCTGCGTCTCACTTGGCAATCAATGCGATCTCGAGCTCTGCGATTTTATCGAATACATGATCGGCGATCCCGCGACGAGCGTGATCTGCGTCTACGTCGAGGGCTTCGTCGACCCCGCGCGCTTCGTTCAGGGCGCGGCAGCGAGCCGTGCTGCCGGCAAGCCGATGATCGTGCTCAAGACCGGTCGGACACCTGCGGGTGTCAAGGCTGCGCGCTCGCACACGGCGAGCCTCGCGGGATCCTACGAGGTGTTTCGTGCGATCTGTCGCGAGCACGGCGTGATCCTCGTGAACGATCCGACCGTGATGGTTCGGCTCGCCGACGTGCTTGCGCGCTGGCCGACGCTTCAGGGCGACGGCATCGCCGCCATCTCGGGCTCGGGAGGCAGCACCGGGATTCTCTCCGATCGCATCTCGGAGGCGGGTCTGCGCCTCGCGCAGCTCTCCCCCACGACCAAGGCCGCACTCTCCGAGGTCCTCCTGCCGCCGCAAGCCGACAATCCCGTCGACCTCGGCGGACGCAAACCGCCGGAGTCCGTGGAGATCGCCGGTGCCGCGATGAAGGCGCTGGCGCGCGATCCCGACGCGGCAGTCATCGCCATGGCCTTGAGCTCGATGCCCTTCTTCGAGACGCGCACGCGACTCCTCGCGGCGGAGGGTCTGGCGAGCGGCAAGCCGATCCTGTGCTCGGTGCTCCCAGGCCCCGCGGCCGATCGTCCGCGCGCGGCGCTCCGCGAGCTTGGCGTGCCCGTCTTCGAGGCGCCGGACGACGGCATGCTGCGTGTGATCGGACATCTCATCGAGTATCATCGCGCCCGAAAGACTACGGCCGCGCCGAAGACTCGCCCCGCGGGGCTGCCTCCATCTGCGGATGGCGCGGACATATCAAGCTTGCTGCGCGGCTATGGTGTTCCCGTCGCCCGCGAGAAGATGGCGCACGATCTCGACGCCGCGGTTGCGGCTGCGCGCGAGATCGGGTTTCCCGTCGTGTTAAAGGGGGTTGCGCGCGATCTCGTGCACAAAAGCGACGTGGGTGCGGTGAAGCTCGATCTCCGCGACGAGGGAGCACTCCGCGCTGCATGGCAAGCGATTGCGTCTTCGCTCGCGAAGACACACACCGGCGCCTTCGTGGGATGCGTGGTGCAGGAGATGGCGCGCGGCGGGGCGGAGCTGATCGTCGGCATCCGACGCGATCCACAATTCGGACCAATCGTGCTGGCGGGCTCCGGGGGCATTCTGGTGGAGCTGCTAGGCGACGTCGAGCTCGCGCCGGCGCCGGTCTCGCGCGAGCAGGCGATTGCGCTGCTGCGCCGGCTCCGGATCGCGCCAGTGATCGACGGGATTCGCGGACAGCCGCCGCTAGATCTCGAGGCGGCCGCGGGTGTTGTCGAGCGACTGAGCTGGCTCGCCGCCGATCTCGGCCGACGCCTCAGCGATGCCGAGATCAATCCGCTGGTGCTGCGCGAGCGCGGGAAGGGCGCATTGGCGGTGGACGTGCGCGCGACGATCGCGTGGAGCGGTTGACGATACCGCGCGGACGGAGCCGGCTCTCAGGTCGCGGGCCGCGTCCCGCCATAGGCTTCGCTGGGCGCCAGCTGGCTCCCCGCGAAGATGATCTTAGCGCGCCGATCGATCGCGCTCTTCCAATTGGCTTGAGCGGTCGGCGAGAACTCCGCGTCCGGCCGCGGATCGGTGTCGAAGTTGCGATGTGTGTCAACGCCGCGCACCAGGATCGCCGAATCCCGCATGTTCACGTGGTACGCGTGGGTCGGCATCATCTCGACCAGCAGCATGATCCGCCGATCGGTCGAGGTGTTCGTGCCCGAGCAATGGACGATTGCGTTGTTGATCACCGCCATCTCGCCGGACCGGAGCGCAAGGTCGACGATGTGGGACTTGTCGAAATCGACGGTGATGTACTGGCCGCGCGCGAGGATGCTCTTGGGATTCTCCGTGTCGGCGTGCGGCAGCACGTTCCATTTGTGCGACCCTGGGATGATGCGCAAGCATCCTTCGCGCGAGCCGCATTCCGAGAAGGCGAGCGCGCCAAAAGCGAGCAGCGGTTTGACCCCGCCATAGGCGGTGTCCTGATGCCAGCCGGCGAAGGTCTCGCCGTCTGGCTTCTTGATCCGCCAAGCCATGCTCCAGCAAAGGATGTTGGGTCCGAGCAGGTCCTCGAACACGTCGAGAATGCGCGGATGCTCTGCGATCTCCAGCACCCACGGGCAGAGCAGATGCGATTTGCTCTTGAGCTTCTTGACATGCGCGGGATAGCGGGCCTCGAAGCTCTCGAGCCGCGCCCGGTAGCGCTTGATCTCGTCCGGTGTCAGCACCCCGACCGGGCGCGTGTAACCATCGCGCTCGAACTGCTCGATGTCGGCGGCGGAAAGAATCTTGGGCATAATCGGCCTTCCCAGCTCGACGCGATAGCGCTCGAAAAGCATGGGACGGTTCCTTGAAGATTGCAACATGAGGGGAGGGACTGAGATGAGCAGGACAGCAATTTCGATAGTCGCAAGCGTGGCAAGCGCTATCGTCGCGCTGGGGCTCTCGGTGCGCATAGCGCAGGCCGCCTGCGAGCCCAAAATCGGGCATCCGCCGCTGATGCGGAAGGGTACCCTCGTCGCCGCCATCAATCCGACGGTGGCGCCGATTCAGTATGTCAACGAGGATGGCGAGATCATCGGGCTCGATCCCGAGCTCGGCAACGCCATAGCCGAGCGGCTCTGCCTCAAGATGGTGTTCGAGAGCGTGCAGTTCGCGACCATGATCCCGGGCCTGCAGGACGGCAGGTTCGACATGATCGACTCCTTCATGTTCTACACGCCTGAGCGCGCCGCGCAGGTGCTCATGATCCCTTACGGTGCCTCGACGCTGGCGGCGGTCGTCCGCACAGACAACAAGGACGAGATCAAAGACCTCAGCTATTTCTCGGGTAAGAAATTCGCCGTCGAGCTCGGCACGGTCGATGCCAACGACGCCAAGGCGGTGAGCGAAGCGCTCATCGCCGCAGGCAAGCCTGGCATCGACGTCCAGGCCTTCAAGACCTACGCCGAGGTGCTGCAGACGCTTTCCGCAGGCCAGGTCGACGGCGCCTTTATCGGCACGGAGCAGGCCTACTACTACCTGAAGCAGGGCCAGAGTTTCTTCCGGATCGCCTTCAGCGGCTTCGATCCACACGCCGAGGCACTCGCCTTCAAGGAGTCAGCCATCGCGGAGGCGGTGGCGCGCGTGCTCAACGACATGAAGCAGGATGGCAGCTTCGACAAGCTGTTCGCGAGCTATCACCACTGCACGCTGCCGGGTCCCTACAAGGTCGTGACTGGGCCCCTGCCGGCGCCGAAGTGCGAGAACAAACCCTAACGTCGGAGAAGAGAGAGGGCGCGGCGAATGTGGGATTGGGGCGCGTTCCTGCACTATCTGCACAATGGCTACCTGCTGAAGGGGGCAGGCGTCACGCTCGCATTGTCGCTCGCTTGTCTCGCGATCGGGTTGGTCTGCGGCACGATCGCTGCGCTGATGCGGATGTCTGCGAAGCCCTACCTCAACAAGCCCGCGGCGTTCTACATCTGGCTCATGCGTGGCACGCCCGTGCTGGTGCAGCTCATCATCATCTACACCGGGCTGCCGCAGCTGGGGATCCGCTTCAACGTGATCGAGTCCTGCCTTCTGGGATTGGGGCTCAATGAGGGCGCTTATCTCGCGGAGATCATCCGGGCCGGTATATTGTCCGTCGCGAAGGGTCAGTTCGATGCAGCGCGCTCGGTCGGCATGACGCACGCCATGACCATGCGAATTATCGTCCTGCCGCAGGCGATGCGCGTGATTATTCCGCCGCTCGGCAATACCTTCAACAGCCTGCTCAAAACCACCTCGCTCGCTTCCGTCATCTCCATGGAGGAGCTGCTGCGCCGGACCGAGGTGCTGATTCAGGTGCAGTTCAAGGTGCTGGAGATCTTCATCGTCGCGGCGCTCTACTACCTCGTCATGACCACGATCTGGGGCTTCATTCAGAAACGATTGGAGGCGCATTTCTCGCGGAGCCACGCGCCCGCCGCCGCTCGCGGCGCATCGCCGGCGCCGAACGGCGCGCGCGCGGAGATCGAGCAGGTGCTGCTCTCCCATGACGCGCAGTGACTCGATCAAGGCTGGCATGGGGAACGGCGGCTGGATGCTCGAGGCCGAGAATATTCACAAGCATTTCGGGCCGCTGCACGTGCTCAAGGGCATCACCATGCGGATAGCCAAGGGCGAGGTGGTGGTTGTGGTCGGCCCGAGCGGCGGCGGCAAGAGCACCTTCCTGCGCACGCTTAATATGCTGGAGAAACCGGACCGGGGATTTGTCAAGATCGACGGCGTGCTCATGGGCTACGAGCATGTGAACGGGCGCACGGTCGAGCTATCGGATGCGCGCGTTTCTTTGCAGCGCCGCTTCTTCGGCATGGTGTTCCAGCAGTTCAACCTGTTCTCGCATCTGACCGCGCTCGAGAACATCACGGTGGCACCGATCAAGGCGCTCAAGATCGGCCGGACGGACGCGATCGCCGAGGCGCGCCGGCTGCTTTCGCTCGTCGGCTTGTCGGAAAAGGAGAACGCCTATCCCGACCAGCTCTCCGGCGGTCAGCAGCAACGAATCGCGATCGCCCGCGCGCTCGCGCTCAAGCCCAAGGTGATGCTATTCGACGAACCGACTTCCGCGCTCGATCCCGAGATGGTGAGCGAGGTGCTCAAGGTGATGCTCGATCTCTCCAAAGCTGGCATGACCATGGTGGTGGTGACGCACGAGATTGGTTTCGCGCGGCTCGCAGCCGACCGCGCAGTCCTGATCGACGCCGGCGTCATCGTCGAGGAGGGTCTGCCCGAGACGTTCTTCAGTGCGCCCAAGCAGGAGCGCACCCGGCAATTCCTCAATAAAGTCCTGGATTTCCACGGCTCCAGTTTGTTGTAGCTCGGCAGTCTCGCCGACTGGTATCAAAAATGGGAAGATGATAAGACCATAAATACGCACGAAGGTGCCAGACTGGGAAATCGCCTGTTGGCCGGGCCGGACGGGTCTAGCCCTACGGCTCGGAAGCAGGGTCGCATTGGGGTGCGAGGACGGGATCGGCGATGAGGTGGACGGAACCTGCGACTGAGATCGTCGATCGCGAGGTCTATGATCGCGCCGTGCAACACATGAAGGCAGTCCGTGTCGTGCTGCCGACATTCGCGGAGCTTGCCGAACCAAATACAATAGCGGCCGCGATCAGAGCCGAGCTGGAACGTGTCGATTCCGATGCACCTGTTCCTGCCAACCTCTTTCGCGTGCACTGGCACAATAATCGGGCGCACCCCTGGCCCAGCGCAGTCCCAGAGTACGTCGATCTCCCACCGGCCCTGACGGGTGTCGAGGCACGAATTCTTGTCGCTCTCGGCTGTCATTTCCCGATGATCGGAGCGCATAAGGTCCTGGCGGCTTACGGCTGCCTCGTCCCGCGGATCGTAACTGGACAGTTCGACCCCATCCGGCACCGGGCCGTGTGGCCCTCGACCGGCAATTACTGCCGCGGCGGAATTGCGATTTCCCGCATCCTCGGCTGCCGCGGCGTCGCCGTGCTCCCCGCCGGCATGAGCCGCGAGCGCTTCGATTGGCTCAATCGCTGGGTCGCGAACCGGGAGGATATCGTTCGCACTCCCGGCACCGAGAGCAACGTCAAGGAGATCTATGACAAGTGCGCCGAGCTGGCGCTCGACCCGGCGAACGTCATCCTCAATCAGTTCTCCGAGTTCGGTAATTACCTGGCGCATTACGTCTGCACCGGCCCCGCGCTCCGCAGCGTCTTTGCCGATGCGCGAAATCGCGATACTTCGCTGCGTCTGGCCGCTTTCGTCGCCGCTTCGGGTTCTGCGGGAACGCTCGGGGCCGGCGACTATCTGAAATCCGAACTCGGCGCCAAGATTGTCGCGGTCGAGGCACTGGAATGCCCGACGATGCTCTGCAACGGTTACGGCGAACACAATATTCAGGGAATCGGCGACAAGCACATCCCGTTCATCCACAACGTCACCAATACCGACGTCGTCGTCGGAATATCGGATCGCTCGACGGACGCGCTCAATCTCTTGTTCAACAGCGATGTCGGAAAAACGTATCTCGCTCGCCGCCGCCGGCTCGATCCGGCGCTCATCGCGCAGCTCAGCGGCCTCGGCCTCTCCGGAATCGCGAACGTTCTCGCCGCCATCAAGTCGGCACAGCGGCTGGGGATGGGCGCCGGCGACGCGATCGTCACCATCGCGACCGACAGCGCGGCGATGTATGGGAGCGAGCGGGAGAAATTCGCGGCGACGCACTACCCCGACGGCTTCGATGACGTCAATGCTGGCGAGGTTTTTGGCCAACACTTGGCGGGCCTCGCCGACGACCATGCGATCGAGCTCGATACCCTCGAGCGAAACCGCATCTTCAATCTTGGCTATTACACCTGGGTCGAGCAGCAGGGCGTCCCGGTCGCAGAGTTCGATCGGCGCCGTGATCAGCGGTTCTGGCGCGGATTGCACGCCGCCATCCCCCAATGGGATCGGCTGATCACAGAGTTCAACACGCGCACCGGTCTCAACAGACCGGGTTAGCGATCGACCTGGCAAGGGAGGGACAGGTTTGACAGACGCCTATCTGGAGCTGCGGCGACGAACGGCCGAACGCGACCGTAGCTTGCGCGAGAAGGTGATGTCGCTCGAGGAGGCGGCAAGGCTCGTGTCAGACGGTGACAAGATCGGCATCGGCGGCAGCACGCTCTCGCGCACACCGATGGCGATGATCTGGGCTCTCATCCGAGCCGGACGCAATCGCCTCTCGTGCTCGCGCAGCATCATGTCGAGCGAGGGTGAGTTGCTCTTCGGCTCCGGTGCCTCAGACCATGTGCTGACCAGCTGGTTCAGCCAGGGCATCGTCTGGGGCGTCTCGAAGGTCATGCGCCACTACACCGAATCGAAGAAGGCGCGCTTCGAGGAGTGGAGCCATATGGCGGTCGGCATGCGCTTCCGCGCCGGCGCCATGGGCGTGCCGTTTCTGCCGATGCGCTCGATGATGGGATCGGACGTCATCACGCGGCTTGGCGATATTAAGGAAATGGCGTGCCCCTTCACCGGCGAAAAACTCGTGCTGGTGCCGGCGCTCAATCCGGACGTCGCGCTCGTCCACGTCCAGCGTTGCGACGCTTACGGCAATGCGCAGATAGACGGGCTGCAGTTCATGGATATCGATCTCGCCATGGCGGCCAATAGGGTGATCCTCACGACAGAGCGGATCGTCTCGAACGACCAGATCCGCCGTGCGCCGGATCAGACGAAGATCCCGTTCATGACTGTCGACGCCGTGGTCGAGGTCCCGTTCGGTTGCGCACCGCACGAGTGCTACGGCGTCTACGAGCCCTTCTTCCAGCACCTCGACATGTATGCCGAGCTCATCCGCAAGGACCCGGTCAAGGGTATGGCGGAGTATCTCGACCGGTATTTATATGGGCCGAAAAGCTGGACCCAATATCTCGACCTCATCGGACTCGACGAGCTCTTGGACGCGGCGCGGCGCGGGAGACGCATTTATGACGACTAGCACCCTCACTCGGCCGAAACAGCGCGACTACACCGCGAGCGAGTTACTCGCCGTCATGGCGGGGCGGCTGCTGCAGGACGGCCAAGTCGTCTTCGCAGGGGTCGGCATCCCACTCCTCGCGGCCACTCTTGCGCAGCGCCTGCATGGCCCGGGTCTTACAATCCTCTTCGAGGGCGGCACGATCGGGGCGTTCGTCGAAGCCGGTCAACTTCCGCCGTCGACCAACGAGCAACGCTGTACGCGGCGCGCGAACATGGTGCTGGGGAGCACCGATGTCCTCCTCCTCTTGCAGCGCGGCTATGTCGATGTCGGCTTCATGGGCGGAGCGCAGATCGACCAGTACGGCAATCTCAACAGCTCGTTCATCGGCGATCCCGACAATCCGACAACGCGTCTGCCCGGCACGGGCGGCGGCAACGACATCTCGAGCCTGATCCCGATGATCGTCGCTATGAAGCACGAGAAGCGCCGCTTCGTTGAGAAAGTCGACTTCATCACCAGTCCTGGCTGGGTTCAAGGCGGCACCAGCCGGCGCGACTCGGGGTTGACGGCCGGCGGGATGTATCGCGTCGTCACCGATCTCGCCGTCATGGGCTTCGACGAGCAGCAGAAGCGGATGAAAGTCCTTGCGCTGCATCCCGGCGTGACGCTCGAGGAGGTTCAGGACAATACCGGTTTCCGCCTGCTCGTTGCGGAGCAGCTGGGCACGACCGAACCGCCGAGCGAGCGCGAACTCTCGGTATTGCGGCATCTCGATCCGGACAAGCTCTACATCGCGTAACGGGCGCACGGCCGCCGGATTGCACAGTGCATTCGAAGGACCCCCAATGGCTGGATTGTCGAATACGTTCGGAATTGCGATGCGGAACTTCACCGCCTTCCCGCAATTGCCCGATGCGCCGGAGCTCGTCGAGTACGGCGTGCGGATGGAGGAGCTGGGGTTTGATTCGCTCTGGGTGTGGGATCACATTCTGCTCGGCGTCGACCCGCACTTTCCGATCATCGACTCACTCTCGCTGTTGACTGCGGTCGGCGCGCGCACAAGCCGAATCAAGCTCGGCACCGGTGTCCTCATCCTGCCGCTTCGCAACCCGCTTCTTCTCGCCAAACAGATCTCGAGCATGGACCAGCTGTGCCAAGGGCGGCTGCTGCTCGGCCTCGCCTCGGGCTGGTACAAGCGGGAGTTCGATTCGGTTGGCGTGCCCTTCGAGAAGCGCGGCGCGCTCATGGATCAGAATCTGAGCGTGATGTCGCGCCTCTGGACCGAGGATCTGGTCGTCGGCGAGTACCCGCCCCATCAGATGAAGGGCGCGGTCATGTTTCCAAAGCCCTACCACAAGCCGCGCCCGCCAATCTTGATCGGCGGATATGTCGATCGCGTGCTGAAGCGCGCCGGCGTCGCTGGCGACGGCTGGCTCACCTACTTCTACACGCCCGAGAGCTTCGCCAAATCCTGGAAGAAGGTGTGCGACTTCGCAGCCGAGGCGGGTAAGGACCCGAAGACTCTGCTCAACGCCAACCAGCTACCGATCATGGTGGGCCCGTCGCGCGCCGCGGTCGAGGGACCGATGACGGAGTGGCTGACGAAGGAATGGGATTATGCGGCGTGGAGCGAGTCGACGAAGGACTCGGCGATCATGGGTACGGTCGAGGAGTGTGTCGCCCAGCTCCAGGCCCATCTCGACGTCGGGGTCCAGAAGCTCATCTTTGTCCCCTACCAGTACCGCACGGACCAGATCGAGGTCATCGCCAAGGAAATCATCCCGCGGCTCAAGCGGTAGGCACGACGCGGCCGTCGCTCCCCGCGCACTGGGGAGGGAGAGACGGCGCGGCCCGGGCTCAGCCGAGCGTCATCTTTGGCAGCGGAAGCAGCTCGACGCCCGCGGCCTGCAAACCCTCCTTTACCGCGCGCGCCGCCAGGACGGCGCTCGGTTCGTCGCCATGGACGCATAGGCTGTCGATCTTGCGCCTCAGATGTTTGCCGTGCCGTGAGACGATCTCTTCGTTGACGATCATGTGGACGACGCGGTTCTTGATCTCCTCGGGATCGTGCAGCACTGCACCCGGGATCTTGCGCGAGGTGAGATTTCCGTCGTCGTCGTAAAGGCGGTCGCAGAAACCCTCGCGCGCGAGCGGCAGGTCCAGCTTCATCGCCGCCGCCTCCATCTGCGAGCCGGCGAGCGCGATGTAGACGATCGAGCGGTCGACCGCCTTGATCGCGCGGCCGATCGCCAGCCCGATCTCAATGTCCTCGGCCGCCATGTTGTTGAGCGCGCCATGCGGCTTCAAGTGCGTCACCCTTTCGCCGGCATACGCGGCCATGCCCTGCAGCGCGCCGATCTGGTAGGCGATCATGTATTCGAGATCGCGCACGTTCATGTCGATGCGCCGTCGGCCGAAGCCCCAGATGTCATTGAAGCCGGGATGGCA
The DNA here is from genome assembly GCA_035945115.1 of Allostellaceae bacterium. Lineage (GTDB taxonomy): Bacteria > Pseudomonadota > Alphaproteobacteria > ATCC43930 > CGMCC-115725 > DAHUYF01. The sequence goes on along the minus strand of DASZAN010000024.1, from coordinate 4,408 downwards.
GCCGATACTGACCCCCTTCTCCTTGGCCTTGGTGACCAGGTGGTGCATGACATTGGGATCGCCGGCATGAAATCCGCAGGCGATGCTCGCAGACCCGATAATGTCGAGCAGGGCATCGTCGTTGCCGATTTTGTATGCGCCGAACCCTTCGCCCATGTCGGCATTCAGATTGACCTGCTTGGCCATCGTTCGGCACCCCTCGCACGCAACTACTTGTGACGTCACTACTTTGCCGGCTAATTCCTGGTTCAATATGGTAGCAAGTTCGGGACAATGGCAAGATCATCTGCCACGGTCCCGATGTCACGCGGATGACTGGGTGGCGCGAGTGGTCCCTTGTGCGAGAAGGTTGTGACAACAAGGTTTTTGGCGAGCGGCGATACGGCCCTTGTCGTCGAATTCGGCGAGCGCATCGACCGGCAGGTCAGCGCTGAGGTGCTCGGGCTCGCAGCACGCGTGCGCGATGCCGGGCTCTCGGGAGTGATCGAACTCGTTCCGACCTTTCGCTCGCTCATGGTCCATTACGACCCGCTCCGCACGTCGGGCGCCGAACTTCGCAAGGCTCTCGAGCCGATGCTGAAAGGCGCGACGAGGCATGTCGAGCCTCGCCTCTGGCGGGTTCCCGTCTGCTACGACGACGAGCTTGCGCCCGACCTCGCGGAAGTGGCCGAGCGGACCGGCCGCACGCCCGCCGAGGTGGTCGCGCTCCATTCCGCCGCGCCCTATCACGTCTACATGGTCGGATTTCTCCCTGGCTATCCCTATATGGGCGACCTTCCCGCGCCTCTGGTCCTGCCCCGACGCTCTGACCCTCGCGTGCGCGTACCGCCCGGCTCCGTCGCGATCGCCACGACGATAACCGCGATTTATCCGTTCGAAAGCCCTGGCGGCTGGCATCTGATCGGCACAACGCCGTTTCGGATCTTCGATGCGCGCTGGAACCCGCCGGCGCTTTTAGCGCCCGGTGATGCCGTGATCTTCGAGCCGGTTCCACGCCCCGAGTTCGATGCGCTGAGAGAAGCGGTAACCTCGGGCGCCCGCAATCTTCGGCCCGAGGAGGCGCCGGCTTGATCCCTGCACTCAAGGTTCTGGCACCGGGCCTCTACACGACCGTTCAGGATCTCGGTCGCTACGGGTATCAGGCCATGGGCGTGCCGGTATCAGGTGCGCTCGACGCCGTCAGTTTTCGCTTGGCAAACCGGCTTCTCGGCAACTCCGACAATGCGCCGGCGCTCGAGATCCTTCATCAAGGTCCGACGCTCGAGGTCGTGGCCGACAGTGTTCATGTGGCGCTCGCCGGCGGCGATGCGGCGTTCCAACTCATCGACGAAACGGTCGTGACTATTCCGGGCTGGCGCAGCCTCCGATTACGCCGAGGCCAGGTCTTCCGGGTCGGACCGCTCGGCCGAGTGGCTTGTTGCTACCTGACAGTCGAAGGCGGCTTCGCCGTTGAACCTTGCCTGGGTAGCCGCTCGACCTTCGTGCGGGGTGGACTCGGCGGATTCGAGGGCCGCGTTCTCCGCGTCGGCGATCTCCTGACATTGCGCAGGAACATTGAGGAGAGACAGGAGGAATTCCGGTTGCGTGAACCGCCGGCGATCGGCCGAGATGAGGTGATACGAGTCGTGCTGGGCCCGCAAGACGATCACTTCACCGACGAAGCGATCGCAACGCTGCTTCAGGTCGAATTCACCATCTCGAAGAGCGCTGATCGAATGGGAATGCGGCTCGACGGGCCGCTACTTCGCCACCGCGACGGCTACAACATCGTTTCCGACGGCATCGCGACCGGCGCCATCCAGGTGCCGGGATCGGGTCAAGCCATTCTTCTCCTCGCCGATCATCAGACCACCGGGGGCTACCCGAAAATCGCGACTGTAATCTCGGCCGATGTCGCTGTTGTCGGACGTCGGCGACCAGGAGACTCGATCCGCTTCAAAGCGGTGAGCGTTGCCGAGGGAGAGCGATTGCGCCGCGAGCAGGAAACGATTCTCGAAGCGCTGAGCGCCGCAATGGAGCCGGCCGGCCTGCGCAACGACGTCGACGCCGACTTGCTCTATCGCGCGAACCTTATCAGCGGTGTCGTATCGGGACACGAGTAGTGGTTGAAGACCCGGGCCTACCCGGCGGTGCGCGAACCATCAACCGACTCGACTGTGCTTTTCTTGAGTGGCGTTGATTTCGCTTGAACTGCCCGGGAATCGGGAGTCTTACCGGGGGAGGATGAGAGATGGCTGACGATGACGAGATCGCCGGATGGCCGCAACAAAAGAGCGCGACCAAGTGTCGGCCACCCCCAGACAGCACATTGCAGAGTGAGATCCTAAGGAATTGAAAATGGGAACGAAATCGGTTCGCGTTGAGAGCGTGGCGGAGGCTTATTTGACCCTCTTGGCCGAGCGCGGCGTAGAATACCTCTTCGCCAATGCGGGAACGGATTTCGCGCCGATCGTTGAGGGATTTGCCAAGGCGGAGGCGAGAGGCGTTCCCTTGCCGAAGCCGATAATCGCCGCACACGAGAACCTCGCCATATCGATGGCACATGGTTTCGCGATGGTGTCGGGGCGGACGCCCGCCGTCATGGTGCACGTCAGCGTGGGGACCGCGAACATCGTCTGCGGCGCGCTCAATGCCGCGCGGGAGAATGTACCGATTCTCCTGAGTGCCGGCCGAACACCGCTAACCGAGGAAGGTCTCCGCGGCGCCCGCGATGCTTACATCCACTGGGGACAAGAGATGTTCGACCAGGCGGGGATGCTGCGCGAAATCGTTAAATGGGATTACGAGCTGCGCAATGCCGAGCAGGTTGAGGTCGTCGTGGATCGCGCCTTGAGTATTGCCCGAAGCGAACCTCGGGGTCCCGTCTATTTGACATTGCCGCGCGAAGTGTTGGCCGCGCCGATCGGGGAGTTCCACTATGAACAGCCCTCGCGCCGCGTGGAAGCCGCGTCACCGCGCGCCGATGCCACCGCTCTCGACGAGGCCGCTTCGCTCCTCGCTGCGGCCGAGAATCCGGTTATCATCACGACCAGCTGCGGTCGTGATACCCGCTCAGTCGCGGCGCTCGCCGACCTTGCCGAGCGCTTTGCTATACCGGTTGTGCAATTCTCACCACGGTACTTGGCGATTTCCGCCGACCATCCGATGCAACTGGGTTTCAATCCGGCACCGTTGATCCCCGGCGCCGACGTCGTATTGGTCCTTGAGTCTGACGTCCCCTGGATTCCAAGCCATCTCAACCCCCGGGCCGGCAGCAAGGTGATCCATCTCGGGCTCGACCCATTGTTCCGTAACTATCCGATCCGAGGCTTCCTCTGCGATCTAGCCATCACCGCCGAACCGAGCCACGCTCTCACGGAACTTGCGTCGCTCATCGCACCGCGTGCTGAGGAGGTGCGGATTGCCGCGCGTCGTGTGCGAATAGCGACGATGCGCGCCGAACAACGCGCGGACTGGCAGCGGTTGCGCGAGGAGGTGCGGAACGCGCGACCAGTTCATCCTGCATGGGTCAGCCACTGCATCGAGCAGGTCAAGGGCGAGGACGCGATTGTCGTCAATGAATACACGCTCCTGCGGGAGCATTGCGGCTTTACTCGGCCCGGCAGCTTCTTTGGGTCGAGCTCGGCCTCGGGCCTTGGCTGGGGTCTCGGAGCAGCGCTCGGCGCAAAGCTTGCCGAGCCCGGGCGTTTGGTCATCGCGACCTTGGGCGATGGGGCCTATCTGTTCGCTAATCCTGTCGCCGGACACCATGCTGCACGCGTGCATGAACTGCCGATCTTGGTTGTGGTGTTCAATAACGGAATGTGGAACGCCGTGAGACGTTCGACTCTGGCGATGTACCCGGATGGCGGGACCTCGAAGAGCAACAACCCGCCGTTCATACGTCTTGACGACCTTCCGGCGTTCGAGCAAGTAAGTACCGCAGCCGGTGGATATGGTGAGCGAGTCGACGATCCTGCGGAACTATTACCTGCGCTGAGGCGCGCCACAAAAGTGGTAACGGACGAAAAACGCCAAGCCTTACTCAACGTCATCTGCCAGGCACCAAGCGGACCGCTGTGAAAATAACCAGAAGAAAGAACCAGAATTCCGATCCACCGCGCCTGTGTTTGGCGGCGGTCGCGTTGGTGAAATCATCAGAGTCCGTTCGATGATTGATCGTAAGGGCAATCCGGCGTCTGCTTCTGGCACTTTTGCGAAGTACGAACGTGCTCGATCCAGGTCTGTTTCGCGGTGAAAACCAGACGTATTGAAGAAGCCGCGTCACTTCGCATTTGGTAGAGTCGAGGATGGGCGCGGTAGCGTGGGCCATTCGGCAGCGCCCCGTTTCCCATCCCCGCTCATCGAACCGGACGTGCCGATCTCCGGCATCCGGCTCTCCGACTGGCTTCACCGGGAGGCACACGGT